>JBATVD010000015.1:0-31119 GCA_049671565.1 Nonlabens sp. | reverse complement strand
CTACCAGTACCGCTCACTATAATCCCTACTGCATTTTGTTTAAAATTAATTGCAAGCGACTCAAAGAAAATATCAACTGGTAGGTTGAGGGTTTTCCCTTTAGGTTTATCTACAAGTTTCATTTTTTTATCTTGTAAAACCAGATTTTTGGAAGAGGGAACTACATAGATATGTTGCTTTTCTAAATACTCACCGTCCACAGCATCTGAAATCGAAACTTTAGTAGATTTAGAAAGCAACTCATCTGTGAAACTATTATAATCTGGAGATAAGTGCTGTATAATTACAAACGTATAGAAACTATCGTCCTCAATATGCTCAAAAAAATGAGTGAGCGACTGCAATCCTCCAGCACTGGCACCTATCGCAATTACAATATGTTTTTCATTGCTATTACGGTTGACAGCATTCATAATTTTTGGTAAAATTAGTTTTGTAAAAATGCAAGATTTTTCCTCAATTTGCAAATAACAATGCGTTCAATTTATAACCATAACTATCAAAAAACCAGCATTTTGATGTAATTAGTCACGTCGTTTAAGAGCTGGAAATCACAATTTACAAAAGCATAGTTAAAATTTTAGGAAAATCTATTGAGAGATTTTTACTTCCAATTAGTGCCTAAAATATAATGATACTCTGTTTTTGAATGAGTCAAATATTCTAATAGCCAGCAATTATCAGCAAGCATCTTTGGGATTTCCTATTCTTCGGGAGCAAGCTCTATTACTAAGCCTTCCAAATCTTCAGTGATGGGAATCTGACATCCTAAGCGTGAGTTGTCTTTTACATTTTCTGCTTCCCAAAGCATCGCTTGTTCATCATCATTACGCTCTAAAATATCGTGCTCGCTTATGATATAACATTGGCAGGTTGCACACATCGCCATTCCTCCGCATACTGCCTGAACTGGAAGCTCATAAGCTTTGCACACTTCCATAACATTCATGTTCATGTCTGTGGGTGCATCTACTTGGTGAGATACTCCTTCTCGATCAATGATGGTCATTTTTATATCACTCATTAGTGTTGCTTATTAGCTATTTTTTTAACCACAGCTTTTTCAGCCACTTTTTGTGATCCATCAAAACCACTCACGCCACCCACTGTGGTATATTTCATGACATAGCGTTTGTCTGGAAAAATACGCTGATAAGCGCTCTGACACATGAGCGTCGCTTCGTGGAAACCGCAAAGGATCAACTTTAGTTTACCTGGATAGGTATTCACGTCGCCTATGGCATATATGCCAGGAATGTTTGTTTGATAATCTAAAGTATTGTCTACCTTGATGGCATTTTTTTCTATTTCCAGACCCCAGTCAGCGATGGGTCCCAATTTAGGAGCAAGACCAAATAGCGGAATAAATGCATCGCAATCGATCACTTCCATGCGTTTTGCCTCGTCGTTATGCTGTACTGAGACAGATTGCACCTCATTTTCTCCACTGATCTCTAGAACCTCTGCCGGAGTAATCAACCTGATTTTTCCTTCTTCTACCAGTTCTTGAACCTTCTCAACACTATCCAGTGCTCCACGGAATTCTTCTCTTCTATGGACCAGAGTTACTTCACTAGCCACATCTGCAAGGAATATGGACCAGTCCAGGGCACTATCACCACCACCGGCGAGCACGACTTTTTTATCGCAGTAAACCTCTGGGTCTTTGATCATATATACCAGTCCTTTATCCTCAAATTTTTCTAAATTATCAAAGTTGGGCTTGCGTGGTTCAAATGAGCCCAACCCCCCAGCAATAGCTACCACTTTAGCATGATGTTTTGTTTCTTTGTTTGTGGTTACGATAAAACTACCATCCTCCAGTCTCTCAATAGTTTCGGCGCGTTCACCTAATGTAAACCCAGGCTGAAACGGCTCAATTTGTTTCATGAGATTATCGACTAGATTTCCCGCAAGGATCTCTGGAAATCCAGGAATATCGTAAATGGGCTTTTTAGGATATAGCTCAGAGCATTGACCGCCTGGCTGCGCCAAAGCATCAATAATATGACACTTCAATTTCAGTAGGCCTGCCTCAAAAACGGCAAACAATCCCGTAGGTCCAGCACCTATAATTAATATATCCGTTTCAATGGCTTTATTTGACATATTTCAAATTCAAGGTACAAAGGTCGTGAGTAACTGCATCTTTTCCAATTAATTTAGAATTAAGGACGGCAATAGGAATAATTGCGATTAAATACAAGAGCCATCTATTTTATTTGGTCGGTTTGAGGGCATAATTTCTATGAGATTATTTACATTTGCAATCGATTGAGGAAAGATTTGGCTGCTTGCGACCTCGTTCTAGTATAGAACACA
Organism: Nonlabens sp.; assembly: GCA_049671565.1. Taxonomy (GTDB): domain Bacteria; phylum Bacteroidota; class Bacteroidia; order Flavobacteriales; family Flavobacteriaceae; genus Nonlabens. The sequence continues at coordinate 28,797 of JBATVD010000015.1, read as the reverse complement.
AACGCTAAACAGTGTTATGCAACCGCAATTACAGCCGCTTTTTTCTTGCTAAAATTTTATAATAATCTGAGAGCGTGATGTTTTTTTACGCTTTCGCGAAAGCAAGACAACAAAAATGTCATACCTATTTACCAGCGAGTCCGTAAGTGAAGGACATCCAGACAAGGTTGCTGACCAGATCAGCGACGCATTACTCGATAATTTCCTAGCCTTTGATCCAGAATCAAAAGTGGCCTGTGAAACTATGGTTACTACAGGACAGGTCATCCTTGCCGGAGAGGTAAGGTCAAATACTTATGTAGATGTACAGACCATAGCGCGAGACGTGGTTAACAAGATAGGTTACACAAAGGGAGAATATCAATTTAGTGGAGACTCTTGTGGTGTGATTTCTTTGATACACGAGCAATCTCAAGACATCAACCAGGGCGTTGATCGTGAGACTAAGGAAGAGCAGGGCGCAGGAGATCAAGGAATGATGTTCGGTTACGCAACGGCCGAAACGGATAACTACATGCCGCTCGCACTGGATATTTCACACAAGATATTGATCGAATTGGCAAAATTGCGTCGCGAGAATGATGCGATTACCTATTTACGTCCCGATGCCAAATCTCAGGTAACCATTGAATACAGTGATGATAATACACCGCAACGCATTGATGCGATCGTAATTTCCACGCAGCACGATGCATTTAATGAAGATGATGATGCAATGCTCGCACAGATCAAAAAAGACCTCATTGAGATTTTGATCCCTCGAGTAAAGGAACAATTGCCAGCATACGCGCAGAAATTATTCAACGATCAAATTACGTATCACATTAATCCTACGGGCAAATTTGTGATAGGAGGGCCGCACGGAGACACAGGACTGACCGGTCGCAAAATTATCGTGGACACTTATGGTGGCAAAGGAGCTCACGGTGGAGGCGCGTTTTCAGGGAAAGACCCCTCAAAAGTAGATCGTAGTGCAGCCTATGCATCGCGTCACGTCGCTAAAAATCTTGTCGCAGCAGGACTGGCATCTGAAGTCCTCGTACAGGTCTCTTATGCGATAGGAGTTGTGGAACCTACTTCTATCTTAGTAAACACATACGGTACTTCCATCGTAAACATGACTGATGGAGAAATTTCAGATAAAGTTGCCGAGATCTTTGACATGCGCCCAGCGGCGATTGAGTCCCGATTAAAACTGCGCAACCCGATTTACTCAGACACCGCCGCCTACGGTCATATGGGCCGCGAGCCGCGCACGGAAACGCTGGTTTTTGAATCGCCCTACAACGGTCGTGTGGAAAAAGAGGTGGAGCTGTTTACCTGGGAGAAACTTGATTTTGTGGATCAGGTAAAGTCTGCCTTTGATCTTTAAAAATTAAATTTTAAAATTATTCAAAGCCTCAAGAAATTCTTGGGGCTTTTTTTGTGCTTTGAATATGTGAAATAAATAATGTAACTTTAGACAATTCAATAATTAACCAACCAAGTTCATGAAACAAATTTCTTCCAATTCGAGGCACCTATGTATTGGGGTGGTTTTTTTTCCTGCTTGTTTTATTATTGATGGTTTCTTGTCAGCCTGATCTTGTCGAGGATGTTCCCATTCCACAGGATCAAGCCAAAATGAAACTTACCCATACCTCGCTGAGCAGTTTGTCACATTCATCACCCGAAATTTTTGAGAGGTCATCGTCACTTGCTTTTAGTTCTTCTTACGCTTCAAGGGGCGTTGAATCTGGCTTAGAGCTTATCCTTGATACGACAAACGTTTTGATTACAGAAGGTACGAATTATAAAAACTACATCTTCAGGGTTTTGCCAGAAGATGATGATGAACCGGACGAATTGAAAAACTTGATGTTAGTACGGCTGAGGGACAGCCTGACCCATCAATATCTGGTAACCTATAAGATGCTGGACTCGGTAACTATTGATACCACAAACGTGAGAATCGAGGGATTCTTTAGCCAAGACCTGAGAAATTTACTACAAATGAGGTGTAAGGGTGGTGGAGGTACTTTTTAAAGTGTTTGGATTCCAGGTGGGATCGTTGAGGTCAATTGTGGTCTGAGAGGTAATCATTCTCCTGGTGAGAAATGTACTGATGGAGAGTATCGAGCCCATCTAGATTGGCAAGATGGCTACTTTGAAACACAGTACGTGGAGCAGATACCCTGCGATTCCTACCTGCCCGATAACCCGTCGGCTGGAGGTAACAACGGTGGCTCGCAAAGTGATAGTGGAGAGCCGGATGATCCCGGTGAAGATGAGGACGATGATCCAGCAAGTATAGGAGTGGATTTAGTTCCCAATCTAGACCTGACGGAGCCGGAAGATCTTGAGTGTGAATACCTAAGAAAAATGCTGGGCAGTACCTCCATTAGAAGCGAGATTGACTTCCTCCGCAGAAACGTAGATGAGGACGACTTTGAAAGAATAGTCGAGTTTACCGAGGATTTAAATGGAGTTGCATTACCTAAGTACAAAGCGAGAGGAACTACAAATGTACCAAGTGTGCCTCCAAGAAACCTTCCAAATGATATTATAAGAAGAGTCTTTATACATACCCATTTTGGAGGAGATAACGGTGAGTTGGTGCCCATGTTTTCTTACTCAGATCTAGAGGCTTTTTTACGGGATGTGGTCGTTGTAAGTGGTAGGGGTAAAGATCCGAGTGAAATGACCAGTATTCTCATTGCAGCAGATGTAGATACCATTTTTACCTATATGATAAAAAAAGATCCCAATTCTTCTATTGCAAATAACTATCTTTTGCATCAGCAGCAGCTGGGTATGACGGTCGCAGATAGAAAGGCTGAGAAGGATGATTACGAACAACTCTTATCAAGAGCTGATGGGCAAGATGCCAGAGAACGCATTGCACTGGAACAACTGGAAAAGATGGGATTGCATCTTTATACAACGTCAGAAGGCTTGTCTGAATTGAAGCGATTGACTTTAAATCGTAATAACCTTACCAACCCTAACGATTCAAGTCTCGGTGACCCTATACCTTGTGAATAATCTTTTATCCTCATTATTATGAAAAAATATTGCTTTTTAATGTTCCTTTATTTTGGTCTATTTAGTTGTAAATCCCAGATTTATCCCATTGAAGGGCGAGTGCCCTCATCTACAATCGAAGGAATGATCTTTAAAGACACAAATAATAACTTCGATAAATTTGAAGGTACCTGGGAGTATTCAGATGCAACCAGCAGATTTAGACTTGTTCTGCAAAAAATTGAGGATTACGAGGACCTTGGTTATGTTTCTGATGTGATCGTGGGAAATATCATTTATGAAGAAAATGGTGTAGAGGTCATCAATACGCTAACCAACCCATCCACTTCGCAAGGTTCTGATGATATTTATCATATTGATATGTTTGATATACGTGACTCTACATACATACGTGGTTTCTTTGAAGATCCCATAAGGAGTAAATGGACCACGTATGCACTAAGGCTAAAGTTTTCTGAGGTTAATGATATTAGTCTTGGGCTCATTCAACAGCTTGAATGGTCTGTAGTGATAAGGGAGTTTTACAATCCAAATGGAGACCTAGGTGCTAAACAGGCATTGCGGGTGCCCAAAAATATAATACTTACTAAGGTATGAAGTCATTCATTTTTTATAGAATCAAGTCCCAAGAAATTCTTGGGGCTTTTTCTATTTCAAAGTTTCCATAAATACCGATTAGAGAATCCGTAACTTTGAGATTCTACTATGAAAACATCAAATAAAGAAACAAAAATCCTTATCGCAGGCGCAGGTCTTTGTGGCTCACTGTTGGGATTACGACTGGCTCAACGCGGCTATCACGTCGATATACTGGAAAAGCGTCCCGATATGCGCAAAGCAGTGGTCGATGGCGGTCGCTCCATCAACCTTGCCCTTTCAGATCGTGGACTGAAAGGTCTGGAACTGGTCGGTCTAGGCGATAAAGTCAAGGAACTCTGCATTCCCATGCACGGGCGTTTGATTCACGATAAAGAGGGAAATACTTTTTTATCCAAATACAGTGGTCGCGAGGGAGAATACATCAATTCCATATCAAGAGAAGAGTTGAATAAATTGCTCCTAGACGAGGCAGATCGCTATGACGACGTGCAGATCGACTTTGATGATGCGGTCAAAGCTGTTGATCTCAAAACCGCAACCCTTACCTATCACGACTCAGAAACCGATTCGGAAAAAATTTGGAAAGCAGATTTGCTTTTTGGTACTGATGGAGCAGGATCTGTCGTGCGCAAGGCGATGGCAAAACAGCGCGATTTTTTGTTTTCAAACAGTATTGATTGGTTGCCTCATGGTTACAAGGAATTGAGCATCCCCCACGCCGAAAATGGAGGCTGGCGTATTGATAAGAACGCGCTGCATATTTGGCCGCGTGGTGGTTTTATGCTGATCGCCTTGCCTAATCTGGACGGTAGCTTCACGTTGACCTTATTCATGCAATACTCAGGCGAGGGCTATTCTTTTGACTCGATAAATACGGAGGAAGAGATCACAGAATTCTTCAAGGCTGAGTTTCCAGATGTGATTGCACATATTCCTGATCTGGTACAGCAATATAAGGAAAATCCTGCGCCACCACTGGGCACGGTACGCTGCTCTCCGTGGACCGCTTATGGAAAGAGTTTGATTTTGGGAGATTCGGCACACGCCATTGTTCCATTTTACGGTCAAGGTATGAATGCCAGTTTTGAGGATGTCGCGGTGCTGGATCAAATGATTGATGCCCTTGATGATTGGGAAGATGTTTTTAGGGATTTTTCGAAACAGCGCAAACCAGATGCCGACGCTATTGCTGATTTGGCACTGGATAATTTTGTCGAGATGCGCGATTCGGTCGCCCATCCAGATTTTCAGAGAAAACGCACGATTGAGATGCGTCTTGAGTCCGCTTTCGCGAAAGCGGAATATCAATCAAAATATTCACAAGTCACGTTCCCTGCAAAAGGAGTCAGTTATCACGACGCCTTGATCAAAGGCCGTGCGCAAGACAAGGCAATTTTGTGGTTGTTGAAGAAAAATGAGATTCATGAGGAAGATGATCTAGATGAATTATTAGAAAAAATCAACCGGAAGACCAACGAGGTCATGTGGTTGCGAGGGTAAAATATAAATTTCAAACCTCGGAGGTCTCTGAGACCTCCGAGGTTTAGGTAGATAAATACGATGTCAAAACTACAATCTGGAAAAACATATCACATCTACAATCAGGGAAATAATCGGGAGTCGTTGTTCAGGGAACAGCAGAACTATCCTTATTTTTTGAGTAGGGTGGAGAAGTATTTCCCAGAATATTTTGACATTTATGCTTATTGTTTGTTGAACAATCATTTTCACATAGTTTTGAGAATGAAAGATGCGGTCGATGAGGATAAAGCGGCTAGAGCAATCTCAAATTGTTTTAATGCTTACGCGAAAGCGATAAATAAAAAGTACAATCGCACAGGCAGCTTGTTCAGGTCTAAGTTCAGAAGACATGAGATCCAAAATGAGCGCTATTTAAAAAATGTCATTGCCTACGTAACCTCAAACGCTGTTCATCATGAATTTAGGGATTCAGTCATAGAATGGCCGTGGAGTTCTTATCATGAAATAACAGATGACGGCGAGACGTTTCTTGATCGGTATTTTGTATTAGATTTATTTGATGGGAAAGAGAATTTTATAATTCACGCTTCCAAAAAGAATCTTGATTTAAAAGAATTAGAATAGAATCGATAATCTAAACCTCCGAGGTCTAAAAGATCTCGGAGGTTTGGATTGAAAAAAGAGAATTAAAATGGCAGTACTAAAAGACAAAGCAAAACCGAGAGGTAAATATCCACATATAAAACGTGTGGGAGATTTTCTATTTGTTTCCGGAACTAGCAGCCGCAGAGCGGATAATACATTTGCTGGCGTTGCCGTCGATGAGATGGGAACGACTAATCTAGACATCAAGGCACAGACCGCAGCAGTTTTGGAAAATATTGATACCATTCTAAAAACAGAGGGCGCCTCGCTAAAAGATGTGGTAGATGTGACCAGTTTTCTGGTTAATATGAATGATTTTGGTGGTTATAATGAGACTTATGGGCAGTATTTTGACTTTGACTGTCCTACACGTACGACAGTAGCTGTACACCAATTGCCACATCCGCATTTGCTAATTGAAATTAAGGCGATGGCTTATAAGCCATTATAAATTAGATTTTATGCGAAACGATAGTTCAAAGATTAGAAAACCGAGTCCAGTCTACTCCTCAAAAGAAACTGACTACCTGCTCTCTGGAGCAAACGGGTTGATGCTGCGCAAATCTATATTAGAACTAGAAAATGGCTATGGAATTGAAGAGCAAATTAGTGGCGACTGAAAGGCGAAAGAATTTATGGAAATAAAAAACTTCATCAATAACCAAGACCATATCCCGCTTTCGGGAATGTGGATGGATAATTATGAGCCAGCATCTGGAGAGATTTATGGAGAAATTCCTAATTCTAGCGAGGACGATGTGGAGCGTGCCTATCAGGCTGCTGCAAAAGCATTTCCCAGTTGGTCAGAAACTACAATTGATGAACGCAGCAAGATCATGCTGCGCATCGCAGATCTTATTGAAGAGCGGCTGGAAGAACTAGCCGCCGCCGAATCAAAAGACAATGGTAAACCTTTATGGCTTGCAAAGACGGTCGATATTCCGCGAGCTTCATCAAATTTTAGGTTTTACGGAAATGCCATAACCCAATATGCCAGTAAATCGCATGAAAGTGTGGGTAAAAATACTATCAATTTTACGCTGCGGAAACCCATAGGTGTTGTAGGTTGTATCTCGCCATGGAATCTACCCTTGTATTTATTTAGCTGGAAAATTGCTCCCGCCATCGCCGCTGGAAATTGCGTGGTCGCAAAACCTAGCGAGGTCACTCCGGCGACGGCTTATTTATTAGGAGACATTGTATGCGAGGCTGGATTGCCCGCTGGTGTTCTTAATATTGTTCATGGATCGGGCACGAGTTGTGGTAGCGCCATTGTGAAACATCCCAACATCAAGGCCATCAGTTTTACGGGAGGAACTACTACGGGTGCGGCAATCGCTGCACAAGCTGCTCCCATGTTCAAGAAATTATCATTGGAACTGGGCGGTAAGAATCCTAACCTCATTTTTGCCGATTGTGATTACGATAAGATGCTAGAAACTACGTTGCGATCTTCTTTTGCAAATCAGGGTCAGATCTGCCTCTGTGGTAGTCGTATTTTTGTTCAGGAAGAAATCTATAAGCAATTCAAAACCGATTTCGTCGACCGAGTTTCAAAGCTAAAAGTAGGCGATCCCAAGGCCGCCGATACAAAGGTCGGCGCATTGGTCAGCAAAGATCATCTAGAGAAAGTGCAAAGTTATATTGCTTTCGCAGAAGCGAATCCAGAAGAATACAAAATCCTAGCAGGAGGAAATCGAGTAACCGTAGACAGTCTTGAAAACGGCTACTATCTGGAACCTACCGTAATCGAAGTTAAGTCCAACGACTGCAAACTCAATCAAGAGGAGATATTTGGTCCCATCGTGACCATCATGCCATTCAAAACCGAAGAAGAGGCGCTCGCACTGGCAAACGGAACAAGATACGGTTTGAGCGCAACGCTTTGGACCAGTGATCTCAACAGAACCATGCGCTTGAGTAACAAAATCGAGGCGGGTATCGTCTGGGTAAATACCTGGTTGAACAGAGACTTACGCACACCATTTGGCGGAGTCAAAGACAGCGGAGTAGGTCGCGAGGGCGGTTTTGAGGCACTTGACTTTTTTACGGAGCCTAAAAATGTTTGTATTGAATATTGAAAATCACTCTCAACATGCCAAATTTTTGTCCTGCTATTTTTGATATGGAGTTGTGACCTTAAACTTTTTGTCACAATTCCCTCATTCTTAGGAAATATTTTACCATAAATAGAAATCTCAATCCTAACAAGACAAACACGTATAGTTGGCATGTCCAACGATTAAGATTTTCGTTCCCAACATGCCAAGTTTTTGTCTTGGCATGTTTGATACGGAGTAGATGATTTTATGTTGTCCTCAGTCCATCTGGTTTTAATAGGCTTTGTTCAATAATTTATAAATCTCGAGTTTAAAAAGACATGCCAACACAGATAGTTGGCATGTCCAACGATTAAGATTTTCGTTCCCATCATGCCAATTTTTCGTCTTGGAATGTTTTGAAAGTATCGATAAGTAATCTTTTATAGTAACTTGCTATCATGGATAAAATCACGGGAGACAGATATTATCATATTTACAATCAGGCTAATGGTATGATAAATATTTTCAAGGAGCAGCGTAATTATTCGTTCTTTTTGAACAAGGTAGAAAAGCATTTGGAACCCGTTTGTGAGATTTTGGCTTATGCCTTGCTGAAAAATCATTTTCATCTCATTATAAAAACTAAAGAAGTTTCAGATGATAAGATTTCACGGGCGTTTGCAAATTTATTTATTGGATATGCTAAAGCTTATAACAAAACCTACAATCGATCGGGAAGTTTGTTTAAAAAACCATTCAAGAGAAAGTTGATTGAAAATGAGAGCTATCTTAAAAATGTAGTTCTTTACATTCATACAAATCCGGTTAAAGATGGGTTTGTTGAACAGGTAGTTGAATATCCATGGACCTCCTATCATGATATTATAGATGAAAGTCCCAGTTTAGTAGAACGGGATTTAATTCTTCGATTATTTGATGGTAGAAAAAATTTTATTGCGACACATCAGATACATTTGAAACAGCAATCCTTTATACCGACATTTTCAAATGACTAACCACTTCAACACCCTAATCATAGGCGGCGGCGCAGCGGGATTTTTTACGGCTATCAACCTTGCCGAACAAACTGAGAATTATTCCATCGCAATACTGGAACGAGGCAAAGACGTTCTGCAAAAAGTCCGCATCTCAGGTGGCGGTCGCTGCAACGTTACCCATGCCAATTTTGAGCCGCTCAGCCTATCGATGAACTATCCGCGTGGGGAGAAAGAGCTGCTGGGGCCGTTTCATTCGTTTATGACAGGAGATACCGTCGCTTGGTTTGAAGAACGAGGCGTGGAATTGAAAATTGAAGATGACGGCAGAATGTTTCCTGTATCTAACAGTTCTGAAAGTATTGTAGATTGCTTTATGTCGCTTTCGCGAAAGCATAATATTCAAATCAAGACGAGTGAAAACGTCATTTCTGTCGATCAAAAGGGTAAAAAGTGGAGCGTTGAAACCAAAAATCAATTATTCACAGCAGATCATTTAGTAATTGCTGCCGGCAGCAGTCCCAAAATTTGGGACTTACTCAAGAATTTAGGTCATACCATCACGGATGCCGTCCCATCACTATTCACTTTTAATATTGTGGACAAAGCGATCACTTCGCTTTCAGGTATTGCGCTCGAGGCTCGAGTAGAGATCCCACTTTTAAAACTAGAATCCGACGGCCCGTTGCTGATTACCCACTGGGGATTTTCTGGTCCCGCCATTCTCAAAATGAGCGCCTGGGGAGCGAGAAAGTTAAATGAAGTAGATTATAAGTTTGATTTGGTCATCAATTGGCTGAACTATATAAATCATGAAAATGCACTAGAAACCCTTGTTGGTCGGCGTAATTCCAGTAAGAAAAAAGTGGAGAACGATTGTCCTTTTGATTTGCCTAAACGGCTATGGCAATATTTGATTAGCACGACAACTTTATCTGAAAAATCATGGGCAGACTGTTCCAACAAAGACTTAGATCTACTTGCCAAAACACTAACCGCAAGCATCTTCCCGATAAATGGAAAGAGTACGTTCAAGGAAGAATTTGTTACCGCTGGTGGCGTAGATCTTAAAGAAATCAAATTCAAAACCTTTGCTTCACGCAAGCATGAAAATCTATATATGGCGGGCGAGGTGCTTAATATCGATGCAATAACCGGTGGTTTTAATTTTCAGAATGCATGGACGGGTGGATATATGATTGCGAGGGCGATTGCTTCTGAGAGTTAGGTTTTATATAATTATAAGATTGTTTACGGCTTCTTAAACCTCAGAGGTTGTATCAAGTCGACCGAAGAAATATTTACAAGCTAATATCTAAATACAATACTTTTATTTAAATAAACCTCCGAGGTTTCGCTTTAAAAGAAACTTGAGAAATAGAGAACTTAACGTGACATGCCGACAAAATAGTTAGCAGGTCTAACCATAAAAATTTAACTCTCAACACACCAAGTTTTCGTTGTGGCATATTTGATACGAAGCGACAATCCGTAAATCTGTTTTCAAACCATTCCATCCATTAAAAAGAACTTTTCAAGATTTATAAATCGAGAACTCAATGATAATCCAAACCTCCGAGGTTTCGCAATCAGATAAAAACTCAATCGGTTGCGTAATTACCAGACCTCATTTAGCATGATCTTTTTAAAGACCTAATCTGATTTTCGTAAATTGTTGGCTTAAACGAGATTTCCATTGAATAAGAAAACCATATTGATGATCCTTGACGGCTGGGGGATTACCCAGGATCCCAAGGTCAGCGCCATCGCACAGGCAAACACGCCTTTTATCGACAGCCTTTACGACAACTATCCACACGCAACGCTACGCACCGATGGCGAGCACGTCGGGCTCCCAGAGGGACAGATGGGGAACAGCGAGGTGGGTCACATGAACCTGGGCGCGGGTCGCATTGTGTATCAAGACTTGGCAAAAATCAATAAAGCCATTAAGGACGACACACTCAAAGATGAGAAAGTGCTGGTGGAGGCTCTCGCTTTCGCGAAAGCGGAATCAAAAAAAGTCCATTTACTAGGATTAGTCTCTGATGGCGGAGTGCACGCCCATATTGATCACTTGAAAGCATTACTGGACGTGGCGCAAGAACATGAGGTGGAAGAGGTATTTGTCCATGCATTTACAGACGGTCGCGACGTGGATCCAAAATCTGGAAAGGGATTTATCGAAGAACTGGAACAGCATATGTCAGGAACTTCTGCACAGCTGGCGAGCGTTGTAGGGCGTTATTTTGCCATGGATCGGGATCAGCGATGGGAGCGCGTAGCAAAAGCCTACAATCTTATCGTCAATGGTCTGGGAGCGCCCACGCACGATGCGGTGGAGAGCATTCAGCAGAGTTATGATGATGGTAAAACAGACGAATTTATTGAACCTATCGTCGTGCTTAATGGAACTGAACCAGTTGCGACAGTAGAAGATGGCGATGTCGTCATTTTCTTTAATTACCGCACGGATCGCGGTCGGGAATTGACACAGATGCTCAGTCAAAACGACTACCACGAGCAAAACATCCATAAACTAGACCTGCATTACGTTACGATGACGAAATACGACGAAAGTTTCAAAGGCATTCAAGTCATTTTTGAAAAAGACAATCTTAAAAATACGTTGGGAGAAGTAATCTCAAAAGCTGGTAAAACCCAAACACGTATTGCCGAAACCGAGAAGTATCCGCATGTGACGTTCTTTTTTAACGGCGGACAGGAAGATCCTTTTGAGGGCGAAGAGCGCATCATGTGCAACTCGCCCAAAGTTGCAACTTATGACCTACAACCAGAGATGTCAATAGACTGCGTTTCAAGCAGCATAATCCCAGAAATCAATAAACAATCAGCCGATTTTATATGCCTCAATTTTGCCAATCCTGATATGGTGGGGCACACAGGATCTATGGAAGCAGCGGTGGCGGCCTGTGAAGCAGTGGACGCAGCGGCAAAAGAAGTGATTACCGCAGCTCAAGAAAACGATTACAGCGTGATTGTGATTGCAGACCACGGAAATTGTGAAGTCATGCAGAATCCCGATGGAAGTATGAATACAGCGCACACGACAAATCCGGTACCCATCATTATGGTTGATAAAGACCTTAAAGAAGTAAAAGATGGTATTTTGGGAGATATTGCTCCTACCATCCTAAAATTAATAGGAGTGAAGCAGCCAGAAGAAATGACTCAAAAACCTTTAATTTAGCACTATGAAAAAGATACTAATGATACTTGCTGCCACCGCTATGGTTGCGTGCAGCACAACTAAAGACAAAACGGGTTCCATGAGTACCCCAAGAGCAGAGCAGACCAGAACGCAACAACCGGTGCAACCTGAGCCGCCAGTACCTCCTAAAACTGTTATGAAAGATGCTTCGGGAAACTTGACTGGAATCCAGCAGAAAGATGCTTTTATGCAAGCACCTTTCAGCACTTGGTTCAATCCTCGCTACGAGGCCTACAATCCAGATGAAGCAATTGTTAAAGCGATCGAGGAGAATATGGAGGATGTTGAGGTACGCGCATATATGGGAACTTGGTGCGGAGATTCTAAAAGAGAAACCCCCAAGTTTTACAAACTACTCGATGCCACTAATTATGATAGGGATGATCTGACAATGATTACTGTAGATCGCAGCAAACGCAAGCCAGAAGATCTAGTTTCTGGATATGACATTATCCGAGTACCAACATTTATTTTTTACCGAGACGGAGAAGAGATAGGCCGTTACGTAGAGCGCCCTCGTGAATCATTGGAAAAAGATATTTTGAAAATTGTCTCTGGGCAGGAGTATAAACACTCCTACGATAGATAATTACTAGAAAGTTGTAGTTTTAAAACGGGAAATGTAAGTTTCCCGTTTTTAATGCTTTAGAATTATGAACTTGTCGATCAGATCTTATGGTAGGGTTCAACTTTTAAATTTAGCCGTGGTTATTTGTTGGTTGCTTACTTTCGCTATAGGCTATAAGGCATTTTTCTTCCAAGATGAGTTGTTCAGGGTTTTGCCTTTAGATATTGATTCAGAGATTATGAATCTTACCGTGACATCTATTACTGTTCTTTTACCGCTAGCTATTTTTTATTTTGATCGTAAAAAGCTGCTTTTTATTTTATTGCTTGTTTTCTACGTGGTTTTCTGTCTTCTTGATATTAATAGATTGACTCCCTATTTCTTCTGCTATCTGGGGTTGTTTGCTGTGATTTCTTTTTATTGGGCAAATACTGTTGCCCTACAAAAGTGCTTTCTGATTATCGCAGTAGGGATTTATATCGTTAGTGGCATTCATAAGTTCAACGGTCATTTTGCTGAAAATGTCTTAAAGTATATCTGGTTTTACTCGATACCCTTTGAGCCGAGTGTCGCTGCTGGACGATTAATCGCTGGAATAGAAATCCTCTTGGGAATCGGTTTGCTTTTCAAAAAGCTTAGGAAGGTTTGCTGTATAGGATTAATTGGTTTGCATCTAATTTTGCTTTGGAAACTCGGTCCGATGAGGCTCAATTGGAACCTGATTGTTTGGCCATGGAATTTTGCAATGATTGCTGTTTTGTTGTTTGTTTTCAAATCAAAAGTTGGAATTAATGAATTAGTACCCAATATTAGTATTGTGCAAGGATCCTTAATTGTATTCTTTTGGATTTTGCCATTGTTGTCGATTTTTAATCTTGCGCCTGAAAATCTGGGATTCAAATTGTATACGGGAAATTGGTACAGCCCCAATCTTTTAATTGATAAAAAACTAAGTGAATATTCTGAATATGACCTTAGCGATCAGGAAGGTCAAACGCTGATTAATCTACAAAGCTATTCAATGATCACTCGTCATTTAGCGATCAATCCAGAGCCCTGGATTTTTGAAGAAATTGCACTTAACTTTGAGAAGAAATATGGTGTATCTGCCAAAATTATACCTCTAGAAAATGAAGAAGATCAACTTAAAAGATAAGCTGGAATTATTTACGGAACAATGGACTCCCAAAATCATAGGCGAGCTCAATGGACAGCACGTGAAACTTGCAAAACTACATGGTGAGTTTGTATGGCATGCTCATGAGCATGAAGATGAACTGTTTTATGTGATCATGGGCGAGTTAATTATTGAATTACGTGATCAAGCAATTACTTTAAAAGAGGGCGAGATGTTCATAGTTCCAAAAGGGGTAGAGCATAAGCCCATCGCAATAGAAGAAGTCCACGTGATGCTGTTTGAACCCGCCGCCATCAAGCATACGGGAAACGTGGAGCATGAGTTGACTAAGGAAAAACTGGACTGGATTTGAACAATTATATCATCTACGATTAGATGCTGTCCCGACATTTATACGGGACTCGCTGCGTTTAAGCGGTAATACAAAAGATTAATTCTGTCACGCTGAAATCGACCAAAGGAGATATTCAGAGTCTCCATAACTTATCTAGATATAAGTAATTTCCTCTTTTACGATCATTTAGGTGCTTAATCTCGCTGCGCTTGTTGAGATTGAGAATAACACGATTACTTTCTTAGATTCTGTAGCGCCTCCCTCAATGCACTAAAACTAGGCGTTTTTTGCTTGAATTCTGCTCTTAGCTGCTCTTTTTCAGACTCATCAGCACCTATTTGTTCCAGCATATTGGTCAGGTGCATTTTCATGTGTCCCGACTGTATTCCGGTAGTGACCAGAGAGTGCAGCGCGGCAAAATTCTGTGCAAGGCCGCAAACGGCTGTGATGCGCATGAGGTCTCGGGCATCTGGATTTCCCAGTATCTGCAAAGCAAGTTTTGATAACGGGTGCAGGGATGTCAAACCACCTACGGTTCCCAGTGCCAAGGGAAACTCGCCCTCAAAAATAAATTGGTTTTCTTCTATTCGAGCGTTTGTGAGTGATCGATACTGACCATCTCTTGAGGCATAGGCATGAACTCCCGCCTCCACGGCTCTAAAGTCGTTTCCTGTTGCGATGACCACGGCGTCTATGCCGTTCATGATGCCTTTATTGTGGGTCACAGCCCGATACGGCTCCACTCGTGCGATGTTTACGGCTTGAACAAATTTCAGGGCAAAGTCTGCTCCTGTGACGCCATTTATGGTTCCCAGCTCGTCAATCGTACAGGAAACGGTGGCTTTTACCGTGCAGTCTGGAACGTAGTTGCTCAAGATGCTCATAACCACCTCGGGAACGGGTGCTGAAAATCCTTGATATTCCATGGCTTTTGATCTCAAGGTGCTGGCAAACTGCTCCAGCATCGTGTTGATGAAGTTGGCGCCCATCGCATCGCGCGTGTCAAATGTCGCGTGCAACTGGTAGTATCCCTCCAGGCCTTTGGTCTTATCTACAAGTTCTAGGGCGAGCAGCCCACCACCTCTGGATTTCATGCTGAAGTTGATGGTTTCTGTAGATTGTAGTAAGTCCGCTTTCGCGAAAGCGTAAAAAGCTTCCATCTCACTCGTCAATCCCTTATAGACGAGGTGTACCTGACCTACTTTGGTCGTTCCCTTGATCTCGGTTTTGAACCCACCTCGATCCAGCCAAAACTTTGCCGCCTTACTCGCAGCCGCCACCACACTGCTCTCCTCTATCGCCATTGGGATGGTGTGTATGTCGCCATCAATTAGGAAGTTGGGAGCCAGTCCAAAGGGCAGGTAAAAATTAGAAATCGTATTTTCACTAAAGCCGTCGTGCAATTCTTGAAGCTGGGTGTCATTATTCCAGTAGCTTTCCAGAACCATACGAGCCTGCGGGTTGTTTTCCAAATGGTTTTGGGAAAGCCAGTCAATTTTTTTTGATTTGTCGAGTTTTGAGAAGCCGGTAACGGTTTTGGACATAGTTGATTTTTGTAAGATAAATTGAATCGAATTTTATTATTTTATTCGATACCAATTTTCAGTTTTAAGATTTTTGATGTTTTTAAAATCCTTTAAATTTTCCGTTACAACAATGAGATCATTGACCACGGCGGTTAATCCTATGATTAGATCAAACTCATCATGTAATGGAGTTCCATTCTTGCGCAGCCTGACTTTTTCCTGTGCATATTTTTCTACTACGCCGTATATGGGGATTATGGTAAGGCCAGCTATAAAGCGATTTACCGCTTGATGAGATTTTTTAGGATGTTCACTATTTTCTGCTCCAAATTTCAATTCAAAAACGGTAAGCTCTGAAATTGCGCAATTTTCAATCCCTACTTCCCTAAAAATTTCATCAAGATCAAGTCTTCCTCGCAAAAAATAAATACAGATATTAGTGTCCAGTAGATAACGCATAGGAATTATAGGCTCATGTTTTCCCTATTAAACTTTCTGCTTTCTTTTATTTCGGCAATAATTTTTTCTGGCGTTTCATCAGAGCCAAAAGCACCAAAGGATTTATAGAAATCTGTAGCTTTCTTTTTATTGGATCTTTTAAGAGAGTTTGCAAGTTTTTCCAACAGCTCAATTTTTGTGAGTCGATCCAGACCCTCAAATAGATTTGAATACGTATCAACCAAGTATTTTTCTGTTGCTGTCATAAAAATCACGCTGTGTAAAATTAAAGATACACTTAAATCTGAAAGAAAGTTGATAGACCCTATCAGACTCACAAATATACAATCATGGCTGCGATTTTGTGTGCCGTATTTCTTCCCAAAACCAGCCATTAATTGGCTTTTTTTTAGTAAAATTGGCATCTTACGTTACAAAATCCATAAATGATCAAAAACAGCATTCTATTTCTTGCCTTTCTCGTGGCAACTACCGCGGCAATTGCACAGAAAAACATTACGGTAGAAGATATTTACACGGGCGAGTTTCGCACGGAGGGCTTGCAATCTTTGCGCTCTATGAACAACGGTTCTGAATACCTTGTCCTTAATTACAATCCAGACCGTACGCAATCCATCGATAAGTATAGCTATTTGAGCGGCGAGAAAACGGGAACGCTGGTAAGCAGTTCTGATCTGGAATTACCCATAAGAAGTTACAGCATGAGTGATGACGAGAAGCAAATGCTGATCGTATCGCAACGCCAGCCCATCTTTAGACGCAGTGCAAATTCCATGGTGCATATCTACAATCTGGAAACTAAAAAGCTTACTCAGCTTAGCGAAAACCTAGTACGCAGTGCCGCGATCTCCCCAGATGGTAAAAAGGTGGCCTATGTATATGAGAATAATCTTTATTACAAGAACCTTGATACCGGCGTCACGGTTCAAGCAACAGATGATGGAGAGGTCAATAAATTGATCAACGGTGTTTCTGATTGGGTCTATGAGGAGGAATTTGCGATTGTGCGCGCCTACCAGTGGAGCCCAGACAGCAAGCAGATTGCCTTTATGTCTTTTGACGAGACTGAGGTTCCAGAATTTTCCATGGATGTTTACGGCAAGGATCTTTATCAGTCTCCCTACGTTTTCAAATACCCTAAAGCTGGAGAGAAGAATGCAGTGGTCGGGTTGCATATATTTGACCTGCTTTCGCGAAAGCGTAAAGAAGTCGATC
Organism: Nonlabens sp.; assembly: GCA_049671565.1. GTDB lineage: Bacteria > Bacteroidota > Bacteroidia > Flavobacteriales > Flavobacteriaceae > Nonlabens. The sequence goes on along the minus strand of JBATVD010000015.1, from coordinate 11,537 downwards.
TCAATCGCAACGAAGAATTTTATATCGCTAGAATCAATTATGCGCCAGATGGTCGCCTTGCCGCGCAGGTATTGAACCGCTATCAAAACGTTCTCGATTTTTATTATGTAGATCAGGATGGAAACGCAGAAATCGCATTTACAGAAAAAGATGCCGCCTACGTAGACGTGACTGATGACCTCACATTTTTAAAGGATGGAAGTTTTTTATGGACGAGTGAAAAAGACAATTACCGCCACATCTACCTTTATGACAAGGATGGTAAAGAGAAAAGCCAAATCACTAGCGGAGACTGGGATGTGACGAGCTACTATGGATATGATCCCAAATCAAAACGCATCTATTTCCAAAGTACGGAAGACGGTTCCATCAACCGAGGGGTTTATTCCATATCATTAAAGGGCAAGAAAAAGCGCAAATTAAATAATGAGACGGGAAGCAACTCGGCGTCTTTTAGTTCTGATTTCAGTTATTATATCAACACCTATTCCAGCGCAACGACTCCGCCAGTCTACACCTTAAACGATGCCAAAAACGGTAAGAGACTGCGTGAGATCCAGAACAACAACGATCTCAAAATGAAGCTCAACGATTACAAGTTGGCTCAAAAAGAATTCAGTACGATAAACGTGAATGGTAATGACCTAAATATGTGGGCCATGAAGCCTGCCGATTTTGACGAGAGTAAGGAATATCCGTTGTTGATGTTTCAATACAGCGGTCCAGGATCCCAGCAGGTGCGCAACGGCTGGTATGGCGCAAATGACTACTGGCACAGCATGCTGGCAAATGAGGGTTACATCGTGGTTTGTATTGACGGTCGAGGAACCGGTTTTAAAGGAGCCGATTTTAAAAAAGTGACTCAAAAAGAATTGGGTAAGTTTGAAGTAGAAGACCAGATCGCAGCGGCAAAAAAGCTGGGCGCAATGAATCACATCGACGCTGATCGCATAGGAATATGGGGATGGAGTTATGGAGGTTTTATGAGCTCCAACTGTATCCTGAAAGGAGCCGACACATTCAGCACCGCGATTGCAGTGGCTCCAGTTACAAACTGGAGGTATTACGACACCATCTATACGGAGCGTTACATGACCACACCGCAAGAAAATGCCAGTGGTTATGACGAGAACAGTCCCATCAACCATGTGGAGAAGCTTAAGGGTAAATACCTGCTCATCCACGGTAGTGCAGACGATAATGTCCACGTGCAGAACACCATGCAGATGATCGAGGCTCTGGTACAAGCAAACAAACAATTTGATTGGGCGATCTACCCAGACAAGAACCACGGTATCTACGGTGGCAATACCCGCATTCATCTCTATAACAAGATGACTGATTTTATTAAGGAAAACCTTTAATTAACTATAAACTGACATGGAATACAAATATGGTGGTTCTTTAACCAATCAAAAAACTGTTTTAGGACACCCAGCTGGACTGTTTGTTCTCTTCTTCACAGAGATGTGGGAGCGTTTTTCCTACTATGGAATGCGAGCCTTGCTGGTACTTTTTCTCGTTTCTTCCATAACTGATGAAGGTTGGGGATGGGAGCGTGCAGATGCATTGTTTTTGTACGGAATTTATACAGGTCTAGTATATGTAACTCCCATTTTTGGGGGGTTGATAGCCGATAAACTTACAGGTTATAGAAATGCCATCGTAATCGGAGCTTTGCTCATGACTCTTGGACATGCCTCAATGGCTTTGGAGGGATTGACCCAAAACTTTTTCTACCTGGGATTGCTTTTGCTAATTGTCGGGAATGGTTTATTTAAACCTAATATTTCTTCAATAGTTGGACAACTTTATAAGTCTCAGGGAAAGGAAAAAGATGCTGGCTATACCATTTTCTACATGGGGATCAACGCAGGAGCATTTTTGGGAATTCTTCTTTGTGGCTATATAGGAGAATCAGATGCGTGGGGATGGCATTATGGTTTTGGCCTTGCTGGAATATTCATGTTTTTTGGGATGTTACAATTCTACTATGCGCAAAAAATATTCGGGAAAATTGGTCTATCGCCTAAAGGATCTGTAGACTTCATTGATGAGGTAGGGGATGAGGTTGAAAAGATCGAGGAAGATGTAGAAGATGTTATTGAAGACGCACAAAGCTCTAAGGTAACCGCAGACCGACTAATGGTCATAAGCATCTTTGCATTTTTCACAATATTCTTTTGGTGGGCGTTTGAGCAGGCAGGTGGTTCCATGACCATTTTTGCAGCCGATTATACCGACCGAGTACTAGAAGGTGCTGGTGGTAATACATTCAAAATTGTAAATACAATTTTAGTAGTAGTTCCTATGCTTATCATTACCTATGTTTTAGGAATGTTATTCAAACAGACCTATAGCAAATTTGCTTTATCTAATATCCTTTTAGGAACCAGTTTCTTGATAATTTGGGTAATCGTTATTTATATGTTGACTCAGCAATTTACTGATGACGCACCAGAGGTTCCGGCATCTTGGTTTGGCATATTAAATTCATTCTTTATCATAGCATTTGCACCGTTATTTTCTAAAATTTGGCAAAGTAAGTTCAACCCGTCAGGTCCGGTCAAATTTGCAATTGGATTGATCCTTTTAGGTTTAGGATTTGGAATTTTAGCTTATGGTTCTATGGGAATTCCTCTTGGTGCTAAAACAGCTTCAGTGAGCATGATCTTCTTAATACTTGCCTACTTGTTCCACACCCTTGGAGAACTTTGTGTTTCTCCAGTAGGCTTGTCTTATGTAAGTAAACTGGCTCCTGTCAAGCTTGTAGGGCTTATGTTTGGAATCTGGTTTGTAGCAAACTTCATTGCAAACTTTTTAGCAGGAGTTACTGGATCGTATCTAGATCCTATCGTAGAAGAATATGGCATGTCAACATTCTTTTTGATTTTTACTGCTATTCCTTTAGGAGCTGGAGTGATTATGATTGCCATCAATAAATGGATGATCAAAAAGATGCACGGCATCAGATAATCTACTCATTTCAAACAATAACGCACCATTTCGGTGCGTTTTTTGCTTTAGGGTAGTTCTATTACATTTGGTTTATGAAGAAGATTGTTTTTTTATTTTTGCTGGTTTCTGGTTATGGTTTTGCCCAGGTCAACTGGATGACGATGGATGAAGCACTTGCGGCTCAAGAGAAGCAGCCCAAAAAGATTCTGCTAAAAGCTTATACTGACTGGTGTACTAATTGTAAATGGATGGATAAGTACGCATTCGCGAAAGCGGATATCGCAGCCTACATCAACGAGAATTATTATCCAGTGGCCTTTAACGCAGAGGGCAATGAGGTCATCCATTATAAGGGAGCAACCTACGCAAACCCCATGAAGCGGCGCAATGACCGCTCGCCGCACCAGTTTGCCGAGTTCATCAAGATCTTTGAATACCCCACGCTGGTATTTTTTGACGAGCAAGGAACCATCATCAATCCCGTACCCGGAAAAATGGATGCCAGAAAGCTGGAAATCTACATTACCATGCTCGCTGACGATACCTACAAGTCCATCAATACGGGCAAAAAATGGAGCGACTACCAAAAGAATTTTGAGTACGAGTTACAGGAGTAGGTAAATCTTTATTCAAATACAGTTTTGTGTCTAGACATCTCTGCAATGGATGTAGTGAGTTGAAGATGTAATTCACTTCCACACCGCTCATTTCTAGTCGCTAACGTGTAAGAACCAACACAAGAAAAGCCACCTCAAATGTTTAAGGTGGCTTCTTACTTTACTTGATACTATATCTTACAACTTAAACGCCAGCACCGGCAAGTCAGAATGCTGCGCAACACTTTCTGAGATGCTCCCGTTAAAGAAATAATCTGCTCCCTTGCGGGCGTGGGTGCTCACTGCGATCAAGTCCACGTTATTGCGATCGCTAAATGCAAGGAGACCGGCCTCTATAGAATAATCGTTCACATTTATGACCTCTTCAGGCCCGCCTGCGTGGGCATATTCTTCAGCACGTTCAATAAAGTCTGTGTCACTTAAGAAGCTACTATCAGGTCGGTTGACAAAAACAGATCTATAATCACAGCCTAGAGTTTGAAAGAGTTTTTTTGCTCTTTCATAAGCTTTGATGCTTTCTAAACTCAAGTCAGTAGCTAGTACCGCATGGTTAAAATTGTATTCCTGACCTTCTTTGATAACGAGAACTGGAGTTTCACTGTTTCTAATCATTTTTGAGGTGTTGGAACCTGTAGAAAAAATACCAGATTCTCGGGATTTGCCGCTGGATCCCATGATAATCAAGTCTGCATTTAGATCGGCGGCAATGGCGTCAACTTCAGCATATACTTTATGATGTTTTACCATCGCCTCAACTTCAACGCCCTCCAGATATCCCTTGTCAAGAAAAGGTTCAAACTTCTTGTTAGCCAGTTGTAAGAGAAACATCATCTCATTATTGCGACCCTCACTGGAGGATGATATGATGGATTCTGAGAGCTCCAGCATGTGAAGCACGTGCAGTTTTGCGCCATGTTTTTTTGCTAGAGAAGCGCCAGCTTTAAGTGCTGTTTCTGAATGATTTGAAAAGTCAACTGGAATAACGATGTTTTTCATGGTCTTTGTTTAAAATGATATGATAAAGATAACGGCGATGATTTAAACATTTGATGACTTATATCAGTTTTTAGATTAAAAGTTTTTGCAGGGTATATTTTGATTTTATGCTTTCGCGAAAGCGTAAAAATTGTAGTGAGCATCCAGCTTTTCCATAGGATTAGTTCAACACGACAGGTGTGAAAAACTATCTTTTTAAGGAAAAGTGTCCCTTGAGGATCGTGCCGTCGGCAAGTCGAGCTTCAAACCAGTAATCGCTGGAGGGAAGTGGGTTGCCTTTTGAGAAGCCGTCCCATCCATTGCCATCTGGCGCTATTTCTTCCAATAGCTTACCATACCTGTCAAATATAAATATGGTATTTTGGTTGAGTGTACCTGATGCAAGTCCCTGAATTTGCCATGTGTCGTTGAAGCCGTCTCCATTAGGTGTGAAAAATTTTGGGAATCCTATTATCAATACTGGTAAAGCAATGCTTCCACATCCATTCAAATCTGTTATTATAAAGGAGTAGGTTCCCGCACGCACATTATCAAATGAGGGATTGCTTTGTTGCGGCCGCTCTATATTTCCATCCTCATCCAGAAGCGAGAAGTTGAAATTACCTTGCAATAGTTCTGATGTATTGTTCAGGCTTATATTTTTACCATTTGCACCGTCAGAAATCACAATATCGGAAGGCACAAGCTCTGGAAGTTCAGATGCCGTAACTGTTACACTGCGCGTTTTTGAACAGTTTGTACCATCTGTGGTGGTAACGGTAAATTCATATATCCCCTCAGTAGAGACCTGTAGAACAGAACTTGTGGAAATGACCTGACCATTTAACGTCCACGTATAGCTGTACACGTCAGCTGGATTATCTAAAATAGGTTCAAGATCAATCGTTTTAATATTACCTGCAGAGCATACCGTCTGCTCGTTTTCAAGCGAGAATGAAGGTACTGGGTCTACAATTAAAGTTATGTAGCTACCCAGGGCTTGACAATCATTACTTATTTCACTATCCACCCTCACAAAAATGTTCTGACGGTCTGGATACCCTATGTTCCTGTAATTGGAAATATCCATGATGCGGTTCTGTTCCTGAAGGGCGTCGAGTTCATTTCTATAAAATGAAATATCTGGCGTTTGGGGTAGAAAGAAATTTTCAATGATGGATTGGACATATTGAAAATTAAAGGTGGATATTCCATCGCCATCATCATTATCAATCGTATCGTTACCGTCGATATCCAGCAGATCATCACAGGTATTCAGCACCTCGCTTATGGAACCCACCGGTATCTGACTGGTTGCCACCAGTAAATTGATCCTTGCAACGCTATTACATCCATCGCTGTTCTCAACACTTACCCAAAGAAAGTCTCTAAATGGATTTCCAGAATTAATATAGCTGGTGGGGGAGTCGATAAAGGAACTTGAGGTAAAATCATTTTCAATCGCAGCGGATTCTGACGTGAAATAATTAAAGATGAAGTCTCCTGTATTTGCAATGATTTCAGAATTAGCCTCTATTAAGTTGAAAGTACTGATACCATCTGTATTGTCATCACATTGTATAAGTTGTATTAAAGGGTTTATAACTGGTCGCGCATTAACGCTCAGGATAATTTCGTCGGTATAAAATGTACAGGAATTTCCTGCTTTATTAAGTCTGGCCCGATATAGATTAATACTGAAACCTAGCGGAGTATTTACTATTTGCAATTCCTCAGTTTGAACTCCGTTATAATTTGCGGTGTCAGTTAAATCATTCCAGCTTACTCCATCGGTAGATATTTCCCATTGAACTGCATCTGCATTTGAAGTAAAGGAAATTTGGGTATTGTCATTTTCACACGTATTGATATCAGAAGGTTGAGTTTCAATATTTATGCGAGCGGCGTCAAGATAATCAGAATCAGGATCTGTGTAGCCATCCGAACCACTGGTAACCACACCATTTTGATTAACGATGATAGTGCTATCGCCTAAAAAGCCATCATCATTTAAATCTAAAAACCCAGCCTCGGTAACGTCACTACAATCGTCAGCATCACTATCTTGATCTATGTAGTCAAAGAAATTGTCAGAGTCAAAATCTCTAAGCGCATAGCCTATTTCATTGCTGTCGGGATTAGACTCTGCCGTATCGACCCAACCATTCACCCCAATTATTGCATTGCTATTATCGACTATTCCATCCCGATTAACATCGTTTAATGAACTCCCAGACTCTTCTATGTCATATATACCATCATTATCGCTATCCAGATCTAGATAATCTGGAACGAGGTCCATATCAAAGTCCAGCAGACTGCTATTAATGTCAAAAATATCGTCGAGACCATTTTGATCTGTATCTACATTAGACAGGTTTTCTATGGTTCCCAAATTTTCAATCGCATCAGGGATCCCATCATTATCACTATCCCTATCCAGACTGTCATAGACCCCATCTTGATCTAAATCTCGTTTAAAACACGCAAGAGAAAGGTTTGCGTTCAGTACTGAGGTGGTCGTGGTGTTAATTACAGAGTGCACTATTTCCAAACTACTGATCTGATCTGCAATAAACCTATATGGATTACTACCTCTTGGATTTGGGTTTATTTGAAATCTTATTTCCGATCCTGAAATCTGCTCAACGTCAGTTTCATAAATCCCATCAAAATTTGAGTCTACGAGCAACCTGCCACTGGGATTTTGCAAAGTGATGTTTTTATCAGAAGGCAGTATACGCACTATATAGGTCTCGCCAGAATTTGCAGTACTAGTGGAGGCCGCATCTTCTAATAATTGAATGTTAATGGTTTCTGTAAAGTCGATTTTGTATCTTGATTCTCCATTGACGACAGCTGGAACGGTACTGCTTAAATCTCCATTCATTGTACCTGTAAACGTATTTGGAGCTACAGAATTATTACTGGTAGATAGTGTTGCTGAGGCAATAGTCGTATCTCTACTACCATCAGCAAAAAGAATGTCGGGAGAATTGATATTAGTAAGGTCTATAATTGCGTTTCCGCTGGATTCCACACAATCCAGAATACCGTCGTTATCCTTATCGATATCCAGATTGTCAATAATTCCATCCTCATCCATGTCTGATGGGCAAATGCTTACGGGAATTTCCAAAGATTCCAGAACCAGTCCAGAGCAGCTAATGGTGCCGATTAATTTATAGGTTCCCGGCGATGTGGGTGTAAGATTTCTGCTTGAGTTTCCAGTAGCCACAAAGCCTGAGCCGTCATCATAAAACCATTCAAAACTATCAAAGATTGCTGTATTCTCTGCATTCAAGGTTATATTAGGCAAACAGTTTCCCAAGGAAGCAAACGTCGTGTCAAAACTTATTTCTGGAGCTGTGGGAAATCCAGAATAAAATCCACCCGAAGTAGCGCTACCATTAATATTGAAATACGCACAGTAGAGTTCATCCGTACTTTGAATGGAAACATTACCTGTTAGGTTAGATGCCTTATAGGTAACATAATCTGCATTTCCCTGAACGATATTTGGTCCCACAACTGAAAAATTGGACAGTGCCTGTCTATTGATGGTCACAACTGCATCTGATTTTGAGACTATGGAAACACCACCATTGTAGGTAACGTTCCCTATTCTGGTAATATTTGCAATGTTGTCTAGGTCACCTATCGCCTCACAACTCAATGGGGGTACAAAATAAAGGCCTTGATTGGGTTCACTTCCTATGGCGCCACCCACTCCTTGATACGCAAAGACATCAGCAGTCGTCTGGACATACATATTGTCGGTGGTGGAATAAAGGTTTCCCTCGATAAGATAATAGTCTCCAGCATTTATGGTAGTCAAGGGAGACGATCCATTGACACTTATGGCGGTATTGTCCTCATGGGCAACTATGAGAATGTTTTCCCAGCCATCGCTACCGTCACCTCTTACAAAAATATATTCACTGCCCGTTTTGGAAAGGTCTACGATCTGGTCGATGCCATAATCACGGCCATTACCGTCATGAAAACTACCGTTTGCTGATCCTATATTCACTGCAATGGGTTTATTGGATTTGATAAGGCCTCCTATGATGCCATCTCGATTGAGGGTGGATTCAGCACTATTAGTTGCTAGAGTGTAGCTTTCTCCCTCATTAAGGTTTATGATAAAGGGAGTGGTGCCATTATAGTTTTCAATGATGAGCCCAGCAGGTAAATCACTTATGGTGATGTCTGTATCATCTTCTGATGCCATTATGGAAAAGAAGTTTAAATAGTTAGTCTGCGGGTTCTCGTTTGTAAAGCATCCTACCCTGAAAGTATTTCCCAGCGCAGACAGTCCCTTACTTACAAGCGCTCCAGCCTGAGCACCGTCTCCAGCAATGACTCTCAATGAGGCGTAGACGGGCCGTTCTGATTCGATAATATACCCCTTGTTTGTATAGATGGTACTGGTTGCACCAGAATTGATGAAAAGCTGCCCGTAGCCACTACCTAGAAAGACTTCTTGTGAGTCATCATTGCGTACGGTTTCCCTAATTTCTGAATTTTGGGACTGTCCTACCGGCCTTATGGTAAAATTTACATCGGTGGCACTGGGGGTAGATATATAGAGGTATTGTTCTTCAGGGTTTGCGTTGCCGATAGCAGCAGCCGTGAGGGGTGGTATGAAATGCTTCGTACTTAGCTGTGAAAATGAAAGCTTGCTGCACAATAGCGTGAAAAATATAAGAAGTATTAAACTTTCATTTTCTTTTATAAACTCATACATCAAGCACTTGAGATTGTTTTCTATGTTCAAAATCCTGATTGTAGTTTCATGTTAGACTTGTCATTTGTACCATGGTTTAAGTTAAGGTATAAAAAGTATTTGATACTTGATGATCAGTTAAAAACGATTTTGAATGTGACGATAATCAATTTCTACGTGCGGAGTAACGCTTTCGCGAAAGCGTAAACTCCCAACTACCTTCATTATTTATAGCGGGATTAATGGTTAATATCGTGGGTGTTAAGTTAATTTTTAGAAGGGCTGTATTTTATTTGGATAGTTTTGTACACTTGTTTAAGAGCATAAAACAAGTCTCTGAAGAAAAACTCAATCAATCATAAAGACGCCAGTCAATGAAAAAATTTCTATCGATGCTTGTTGCTTTATTTGTATCAAACACATTGCTCGCGCAGGATGAGATTATATTGCCAGAGGAGACAATCTTCAAGGAACCAGTTTCCAAGTTATGGCTCAATACTTATGGTAACATAAGAATTTCTAAAAAGCTATTTTGGGTGGCGCAAACACATTTTAGATTTCAGGAAACTGAGGATACACCTTTTGTGGGACAAATAGGGCAAATCTATAATAGGCACGCCCTGGGGTATATTTATGATGAAAAGATCAACTTTGCCTTAGGAGGTGTTTTGCGTCTCAATTACAATACCGCTGAAAATGGCAGTAGCGATGTAGTACTACCTGAGTATCGCATATGGCACCAATATCAGCTGGCTATGCACGTGGGTAGGGCGGTGGCCTATCACCGCTTTAGAATAGAACATCGCTGGAGTAAGGATTTTGCAAACGAGAGCGATTATATTTTTAGAAATCGATACCGGTATATGTTTAGGCTCAAGATTCCTATCAACAAACCCAAAATTGAATCTGATGTTTTTTATATAGCACCTGAGGCAGAGATGATTTTGCAGAGTGGCAAACAGGTAGTGGGAAGTACGCTTGAGGATTTGAGGCTTCACACTAGTTTTGGCTATATATTTTCTCCTAAAATCACCGTGGCGGCTGGTGTCATGTACAATCAGGGTCAAACCTTGAATAATCCTGCAATTTGGAAACGAGGATGGACTTTCAGGATGCATTTATACTTTTCGCCAGATTTCCGTAAAGCAAAGAACAGACAACCTGAAGTGCATTTCAGGGATTAAAATGATATTATGAGCAATGCCAAATCAAAAGTTTCAGTTCTTGTATTATTGGTACTCACCTGCTTGTCCACAGGATTTGCCATATATTACGGCAGTCAAGTGAGTGATTTAAAAGAGGAGCTTGCAACTCAGAAAAGTCAAGAAAGCAAAGTGAATCAAGAAACCACACATGCCTCAGATAGATTTCGTACAGTGGACTCTCTTATCTTAGAGAAAAATTATCAAAAAGCCGCAGACCTTTCCAGAGAATTGAAATCTAATATTTCTGTAGATGAATTGAAGTCTATAGAACTGCGCTATACCATGGCAAATGCAATAGTTAAAAGGGAAAACGAGTTACAGCAATTAAGGGAATTGAATTTGAATGAGCCAATTTCTGATTCAATTTCAACAGAGAAGGACTCATTACTCGCCGAGTTGAATAAAGCTCAAGCTACAATTTACAAATTGAGGAAGCAAGCACAAAGTGACCCAGCGACAAACTATTTGGATTTTGAAACAACTAAAGGTACTGAGTTGCATTATGTCGGCGCAGTAAAGAATGGAAAGGCAAATGGATATGGGATTGCTATTCTAGACTCTGGAAGCCGTTATGAAGGAACTTGGAAAGATAATATGAGACACGGTTCTGGAAAATTTCTTTGGGACGATGGCCAGCGCTATGAGGGCGACTATGTAGATGATAAGCGCGAGGGAACTGGAACTTATTACTGGGAAAATGGGTCAAAATATGTAGGAGAATGGAAAGCAGACAGGCGCAACGGGCGTGGAAAATATTACAATAGACGTGGTAAGTTGAAAGACAGTGGCATATGGAAAGACGATCAATTGGTTGAAGAAGACTGATTCAACCAATTGATCTTCTCTCTTTGAAATGCCGCTAATTCTTATCTAACTTTAATGTTGGCTGTAATTTATTTATTGCCTGCTTTAGTTAATACCTTAAATTAACGTGAGTTCGACGTAAGAAAACGAGATTAGCTATAGGGAAAAAGAGAGATAATTAGTATATTAATGTCCTGTAATACAATTAATTAACTAAAAACTCTCTTATGGTTTCCGATGCTAAAATTA
>JBATVD010000014.1:0-64296 GCA_049671565.1 Nonlabens sp. | reverse complement strand
AATCGTCGTAGACGTAATAGGTGTCGTGCGGATCACCACCCTCATAGGTGCGCTTGAGTACCACGCGTCCCTGCTTGTCTGTAAATTCCTCCACTGTATGGTCATTTCCAGACACGTGGTTCTCATCCTTGACGATATTTTTATAGAGCTGTCCCGCAGGATAGATTCCATCATATTCTAGAACGGGCTCGTATTTGCCTAGATTGTTCTGAGCATTTGCTGATGTTAGGTTGGGCAAAGAGACACTGAACATGTAAACGGCATCGGCAGCGGTATTGGCTTGGTAGTCCATCTCGACCTCGTGACCATTTCCCTTGGCCCAGTCGCTTCCCGGTGCTGCCTGTCTCAACACCCTGTTGAGGGGTGAGTCTTCGAAATCGGTCTCGCTGTAAGGATTAATTGAATTAAAGTTGGGATCAAAATCATTTGCATAGTTGGTTTGGTAATAGTGATCAAAACCAGTTACTGGATCTGATGGATCCACCATATCCAAAGGGTTAGATCCAAGAGCAACCGGGTAGGGGAGGTAGTTCTTTACCTTGCGGCCGTAGCCATCGTACTCAAAATGCTGTACGATGGTCTGGTGGTTGCCACCCGCGTTAATCTGCAGCGCCTGTAGCGGCCGGCCCAGACCATCAAAGTACTGTATCGCGGTGGATTTGTCGTCCTGAGCCATGTCGGTACCTGTATCGAGATCATTGATACCATCAGTAGTCCTAACCTTGAAAGCCTTGGTTTTTACATAATTGGTATTTGCAGTCTGTGCAGACCCGAAAAGTATGGAGCAAAAAATTAGTAGTACGGAGGCTAGTGTGAACTTTTTCATGGCTGGTTAGTCTTGGGTGGCGTATTTGTATTCGTTCTCTGAGAGGATGTTTTCCTCGTGGTCCTTGACATGCTTGAGCCTGTGGAACTCGTCGTACTCATAGGTGGTTTCTCTACCACGTGGGTCGGTGACCTTCTCAATGCCAACACCAACCTCATATTCCAGGGTGGTAACCATGAAGGGATTGGATGGCGTGGAGGAATTCCTTAGACTGTTCAGGCCAGATGGTCCGGACATGTTATTCTCATCATAATCCAACAGGGTGTTGATGTTGCCACCGGTCAGGATGTTGGCGATCTCCTGATAGGTTAGCCCCTCGATCTTGGCTATGGGTAGTGTGCCCCCATGACCATAGAAATAACTGATGTGCGTGCCATCTGCCTTGCTCAGCTCCAGTGGGTTGCCGTAGGCGTCGTAGCGGTGGTAGGTGAGGCGCGGTTCCCTAGGATCTGTTTCTGATTTTTGTGAAGAAGTTGTATTGATCTGATAATTATTAAGGCCATAATTATTATAGTTGTATTTGACACGAGAGGTTAGTTTATTATTATGGAAAGTTTCTTTGAGTATAGGGACTGTTAATTGATTTAAACCTATCATTTCTGAAAGTAAAGATCTTTCTCCCAAGTCAAATATGTCAGGTAAACTATTTGAGTCTACTGTGTAAAAGGTTTTAGTGGTCAATGTTTCACCTTTGCTATTAGTTTGAATAGTTCTGCTGGGTAAATAATTTTTTTGATTATAACTATAATTCAAGCTGTTTTGTGTACTGCTTTGAGAACCATCGCCACTATAGAAATATTCGTTAGTTACTATGCTTTTTACTTGTGTCCTGTAATTGTATATATCAATAATCTGAGCGGCTTCAGAGGATAAACCCGTTACTATGTAACCTGGATTAGCTGTAGATAATATATCGGTTGAGCTTATACCGGCACCGTTGAAAACACAAGAACCAAATCCACCTACCGGATTACTTCTAGAAAAATAATGATCAAAATCTTGATAAAAAGATCTAGACCACTGAGGGTGGTCGTAATCTAAAAACAAATTCTCTTCTACTAATTTATTTTCATCCAAGATAAAATCAATTTTTTGAGCAATTATTTTTCTAGTGTCTATAGAATCGTGAACGTATGAGTACTCAGTTTCTTTCATAATTTTATCTTGATTGTCATAAATTCCTTCTGTTCTAAGATGTCCTTTTAGGTATTCATTGCTGGGTACTTCTTCAAAGGGATATGATGCCTCCTCATAATACCATGGATAACTTGGAAAGTCTATGGGAGAATCATATTCATATTTGGTGTAACCGATATCGAGACTTCTTAAAACACCACTTGTTATAGAGGTATTATCCGTTGGATCAATATCTGTGTTTCTATTATACACAACAACATTTTTATAGCCGACATAACTTCCTTGTGTTAGTTGGGCCTGGGAAGCATCCATATATTCGGTTACTTGGTATTCAATTGGCGAGATAATAGTATTTATCAATCCTACTAAAGGTCTTATTTTCTTCTTATAATGCTTGGTTAATCCACGAATACCATCAAAAGAACCACTTGAGTAATTATGCCCAGTGCTAATACCCTCAGGGTGATCGTCAGGTAAGTCTTGAATGGTCTCAAGACCGTATTTAAATAGCTTCCTATGTAGCAACTCTTGTTCTTGGTATTCATTTATCGAATTTATCCTTACCCCACCACCATATGCAAACCAGTTCAGATTTCCTTCTTTCAATTTTTTCCCCTCAATCTGAATGTTCAAAGTATCATTGGGTAAGTTAGGTGAAGTTAGGTTTACACTATTTCCTAATTTATACCAGCCTTTTTTTAAAAAAACTTTATTGATACCACTACCGTCGTAACCTTGATGGTACAACAAACTATTTGTGTCTCTTTGATTGTCAATATTTAAATTCACATCCGATATTATCGGAATACAGTTCAACATGTATTCTATTTCAGTTTGTGATCCAGAACCTGGCGCTGACCCGGCATCTGAAATTTCTTGAAACGCGTAGGAAACAGTTACTTCTTGATCGATATCAATCTCAAAAGTCTGTTGATTGTTTTGAGTTGAATTACCTTCAATATAGGTTAAGTATGATCTTTGAACATCATAATTATCTGGATTCTTGAAGATCTCATTGAAACTCAACAAATCGCTTCCTACAAAACTATATGTGTTAGGCTCCCAATTAAAAACCCTTCTAACTCCTGTTGGATAGGAAATACTTTTCAGAGAACCTGAAATTATTGAAGTTCTGTAAAGTGAATTGTTACTATGATGATATCCAAAATCGTCTGTTTTCTTTTCTGTATACTTGTTTAATGCATCTGGTGTATTGTACTCAAAATCATATTTATAGCTATTATTATCGGATATCTTGTCGACACTTTCCAAAAACAACAATTCGTTGTCTAAGTCCGAAATATAATTAAAGCTAAAATCATATTGAAGTTCATTCCGGTTCTTGTAAATTTTGATAGCATTTAATCTTGCACCTTGATATTCAGGATGCAATAGATCAATTTCAAATTTCAAAAACGTTCCATCCCTAAAAATAATGGAGTCTATTTTTTTGGATGATATTGTTTTATACTGTCTATTTACAAATGTCCTAGGCATCATGGAAGAAAATAAAATATTTTCCCGACAGTCAGAACCGTCGTTCAGAACCATAGAATTTGCGATTTGCCAGTTTTCCCAATCCAAGTCGGAAGTTACTTTATTTGTCTCAACTACAGGTCTCTCATCAACATCTTGATACAATATGTTCAGAAACTCTCCACCATTGGAACTTCTAATGCTGCTCAACTTCCATGCCGATGGAAATGCGGGTATTACATTTTGACCGGGAAGAACCGATCCAGTACCGATTCTGTGATAATCAATGATGTTTAAATTTGTCATTGTAGTATATTCCACGACATCAAACTTATATCTGTTTCCAGATTCATCTATGATATCAAAGTCTTGGATTACTCTGGAATAATTTAGACTATTAGATGCATTGACAAAGTTTGGGATGATTTTCAAAGACTGATGTTCTCCAATTATTTTAGGTACGATTTGAAAATTCCCATCAATAAAATCCTTTACAAAAACAAACCTTCCAGTTCGACCAAAAATATTAAATTGATAGATATCTCTTTGCGAATCAAATTTTGTAAAACGAGCCCATTGAGCATCATAAAGAAATTTATTATATTTATAGGTATCGCTACCAATAATTAAATCATTATACCCCTGTTGGGATGGGTCAAAGTCAAGATCAAAAAAATCGAAAAAATCATTGTGGAAAATACCTCTCATAGCAGTTCCAGATGAACCGTTTTTATTGATTTCATCTGGTAAATCCATAACCGTTCTAGAAATCACAGCTCCAGATTCCAGTGACCAGCCTGTACCCACCCAACCAGAATGCTCTATTTCTCTAATGCCTGAAGACTGATAAGACAACCCCAATTGATAATTAAAACCATTTATTCGTTTTGAGAATAACGGAACTCCGATATTGGGCTGTCCTGTATAATAATTAACGGATGTTTCTTCTATTTTCATCAATCCTGCTACTGTTGGAGAGGGCTGAATTATTTCAGGTATACTGTATAAACCTTGAGAGGTAGAGTTGTTTTGGCCACATACCATACAGAATTCCATTAAGCTAACGGCAACCAATAAAAAATTATTTCTCGACATTTGAAAGTGAATTTATTTTCATAGTAAAGTTACATTAAAATTCATTTCGTAAAAAGATATAAATTGTGTTTTTATAATTATTTTTATTGATATAGCTAATTGTGCAATTCGCTGTAGGTAAGCGTGATGTGATTTATTTATTATGTTTTCTATATATTCCCTAGTATTACATTTTTATCCATGAAATCATTTCTCAACCTCAAAAAAAGCTTGAGTTTTTTCCAAGATGTGGGACTTGATTTGATAAGTTCTAAAACATTGCCAAATGCCCTTTTCTATTAACTATATGCATAACAATTTAGATTAAAACAGAGTCATGATATATAGAGCTATTATTGTTCCGTTTTTAGTTTTCAACACCCTATTATAACACCCTATTGCAACAAGGTGTTGCGTCGGTGCTTGTAGGGTGTTGAAATCATTATTTTAGATGGAACTCTTAGAATTCTTGCGGTTTTAAGTATTTTAGAGCCGCTAACCAAGAGTAATTCATGGCATTATTTCAAACCTCTGTACTCAAGTCGCATCTCGCGCAACAGGATGTTAAATCTATTGATAGAACCTACAAGAAATTTCAGACGTATTTTCATAATACCACGATTCAGGAAAACATACGCGCCAATAAAGAGGAGCAGTTCCAAGCCAAATTTCTTGATGAGCTTTTTGTAAATGTGCTGGACTACACCTTAAGCCCCAAGCCCGATTTTAACCTCACTACAGAATTCAAGAACGTTACCGATTCAAAAAAGGCAGATGGTGCCATACTCAAAAATGGTAATGCAGTTGCGGTCATTGAACTCAAGGGAACCAAAACCAAAGATCTAGAGAGCATACGCCAGCAGGCCTTTGGTTATAAGAACAACCAGCCAGACTGTGTGTATGTGATCACGTCCAACTTTGAGAAGCTGCGTTTTTATATCAACGATGCCACGGAGTTTGAGGAGTTTGATCTGTTCTCGCTTTCGCGAAAGCGGTTTGAACTACTGTATCTGTGCCTTTATAAAGACAATATACTTAATGATGTGCCGCTTAAGATCAAAGAGGAATCGCTGGCAGAGGAGGAGGAGATTACCAAGGAGTTCTATAAGGATTACTCGCTGTTTAAACGGGAGCTGTATCGCGACCTGATCAAGCGCAATTCAAAAACGGTGCGAGGTAAGTTGCTGATTTCCAGAACCATTCCTTTACCTGATGAGGGGAATGATGATAATTCCACCCGGTCGCTGAGCGGAGTCGAAGTGGGCGATCCCGATAAATATCGGGACGAGGACTTGAAACGACTAGAGAAAAACGTAAAGCTCACTCTATTTAAAAAGTCTCAAAAACTGATAGACCGTTTCCTGTTTATCTTTTTTGCGGAGGATCGATTGCTGTTGCCATCTAATTCTACCTTGCAGATATTGAATAAATGGAAGGATGATTGGGATTTTGGCGATGAGCGACCGTTGTATGGATTGTTCAAGCAATACTTCAATTTCTTGGACACGGGTCGTAAGGGAACGCCTAAACGTGCAGAAATCTACGCCTACAATGGTGGGCTTTTTAAACCAGATGCAATATTGGACGCGCTGGAAATAGATAATGATTTGCTTTACGCGCATACGCTTAAGCTGTCCAATTATGATTTTGCCAGTAAGGTAGATGTCAATATACTGGGTCATATTTTTGAGAATTCACTCAATGAGATCGAGAGCGTAAATGCAGAGATCGAGGGCGGTGCCTTTGACAAACAGACCAGCAAGCGCAAAAAAGATGGTGTGTTTTACACCCCCAAATACATTACCAAATACATCGTAGAAAACACGGTAGGAAAACTATGCGCCGAGAAAAAGGAAGAGCTGGGTTTTGCCGAGGAAGAATATTTTAAGGGTCGCAAGAACCGTCAGGAGAAAACCCTCAAAAAGCTGATCCAGATTCTGGACGATTACCGCGAGTGGATGCTATCGCTTACCATTTGCGATCCCGCCTGTGGGAGTGGAGCTTTTTTAAACCAAGCTCTGGACTTTTTGATCAAGGAACATGGCTATATCGATGAGCTGAAAGCTAAATTATTGGGAGCAGGTTTCGTGTTTCCAGACATAGAAAATACGATTCTTGAAAACAACATTTACGGTGTGGATCTCAATGAGGAAAGCGTGGAGATTGCAAAGCTGTCGCTTTGGTTACGGACGGCGCAGCCGCGCCGCAAGCTCAACGATTTGAGCAGTAATATTAAGTGTGGCAATAGTTTGATTGACAGTAAGGCGGTCGCTGGCGACAAGGCGTTTAAGTGGGAAACGGAGTTTCCGCAGGTTATTAAAAATGGCGGATTTGATGTGGTTATTGGGAATCCGCCTTATGGAGCAAAGCTAGATCGTAAACAAGTAAATTATTACCGAAAAACCTTTAAAACAGTAATTGGTCATGCGGAAGTTTATTATTTATTCACAGAACAGGCATTAAGTAAATTGACTAAACCTTTAGGTAAAGTTGGTTATATCATTCCGAATGCATGGTTATCTAACAAATATGCCTCCGAATTAAGGAAACTTATTCTTTCTAAGGATGTTAATTTACTTATTAACTTCAATAGAAAAGTAATATTTCAGGATGCCAATGTGGAAACGGCTATCTTGATAATTACAAATGAAGAGGGTAAAAGATTTACTCAGGTAGGACAGGAGCTTAATGAACTCTATGATTTTGATCAAGATTATTGGATTTCGAGCCAAAACCTTATTATGTCATTCGCCGAAAATGAAGCTATAGATGCCATTATTAAAAAGCTTCAAAGCGCCAAATTTAAGCTGGAAGAACTACTTGACATATCGATGGAATCAAGCCATATCAAGCGGGTTACGGGTCAAATCTAGTAGGACTACCTTTAACGAAAGATGACGTAAAAAATAAAATTTACCATTCTAATGATAAACTCGATCCAGAATTCAAAAAAGAGTTGAAAGGAAAAGGTGTAAAAAGATATAGATTAGACTGGGAAAAAAGCTATGTAAAATGGGGTAAGTGGTTAATGTCACCAAAAGCAGAACATTATTTTGAGCAACCAAAAATTTTGCTGCGCCAAATTACTAGCGATTATTTTTTCGCTGTTTTAGATAAAAACAAATTCTACGCGGATCAATCACTTTACATTTGCACTCATTTTCCAGACCAAGAAGGAATTGATTTAGAATTTTATTTAGGTCTATTGAATAGTCGCTTGTATGGATTTTATTTTCGAAAGTTTTATTCTGAAGAAGATGATCTTTTTCCTAAAATAAAAGTAAGCGAACTTAAGAGTTTGCCGGTTGGTATACCTGACGAACTTTCTGTCATTAGAATAATTGACTTAGTTAAAAGTATCACAGGTAGCTACAAAATTTATGACGCGGTTAATTCTAATTTCCTTAATTTCCTGAGTCAAACTCTTAAAATCAGTAAGTCTTCCCGCAAACTCGAAAACTGGCACGAATTGGAGTTCGGCGAATTCATAAAGGAATTAAACAAAGCCATTAATAAAGAAAACCGCCAGCGTCGTAAGGATGGGGTAGAAGAACTGCCTAAACTCACTAAAAAAGATGAGTTTGAGTGGATGGAGATCTTTGAGGAAAACAAGAAAAAAGCCCAAGACCTACAATCTCAAATTACCGCCACTGAAAAAGAAATCGACCAGATGGTTTATGAGTTGTATGGGTTGACGGAGGAGGAGATTGAGATTGTTGAGAAAAGTTAGGAATGGAAGAAAAGGTTTATATCTACGGCGATGAATTTGGTACAAGTTCCATGAACCTACAAGCAGAGAATGAGGTTTCCCACTTTGTATATTCTGCAATTGTAGTTTCTGAAAAAAATCTTCGAAAGGCTTATGAAGTTAGGGATCATATCTCTAACAATTATTTTCAAGGCCAGAGAATAAGATCCAAATCAAGGGCGATGAGTAAAATTAAAAAGCGCCTTAAAGCTCTTGAATATTTAAGTAATAATCTTGATTTCAAAATATATACTGTTGTTGTCGATAAATCCAAGATTAAAAGCAAAGGTTTGCAGATTAAGGAAGTGTTTTATAAATACTTTCAAAAGATATTTGCTTCTAATATCATTTCAGATTATCAGGTTTTTGAGATCTACGTTGACGAACTTATTTCTGAAGATTACAAGCAAGAAATGTATTCATACTTGAATAAAAATTTAAGTATCCAATCATTGTTCAGCAACTATAAAATGGTTGATGATAAAGATGAAGTTTTGGTGCAGTTAGCAGACTTAGTAGCTGGTTCTCTAGGGAGAGTATTTGCACATTCACACTACGTTAAAGAAGCCACAGATATTGTTGATGTTTTAATAGGTAAAATGACGCCACCAGAATATTTCCCATATCGTTACCAAGTACCTACAATAAGTAAAACCACAAACAGGACCTCAATATTGGTTACACGGTTTGTAATCAATGATGTAATTCAATATATCAATCAAAATTCTAAATTAGATCCCAAAGTAGATTTATTGAAGTTTCTGTATTTCTGTTTCAGAATTAACCCCAATCAATTAGTCGATGTACACTCAATTCAGGGAAGTTTAGCAAGGCTTCATAAGAATATTACTGTTGAACAAATAAGAACTTTGATAAGAGATTTGCGATACGATGGCATTTTAGTAGTAACAGCAGCTGGTCGCAGTGGCTACAAGTTAGCTAAAGATGAAAATGACATAAGTGCATATTTTAATCACTATTTAAATTATGTAAAACCGATGCTTCGCAAAATGGAAGTGGCAAGTAATAAGTTAAAGAAACTTGACGTAGATAATCATTTAATGGATAGTCAGAAATTTTTATTACTTAAGCAGCTAATAAGAGTTAGCGAGAAGTTTTAATCCTCCTAATTTTATAGTAATTTCAATCATGCCCCAATTCCTCAACACCCAATTATTTTACCATGCCATACTTGAAATGATCAATGATTGCGATCATGAGTTGGTCATCATTGTTCCATATATCAAAATGACCAACGAGATTTTTGAGGCGTTGCAAAAAGCTAATAGTCGTGGTGTAGAAACTACCTTAGTTTACCGTGAGAAGAAAGTTCACCAGTCAGAACTTGATCGCTTAAATGAATTGGATAATATCAATATTCTGCACCATCCCAATGTGCATTGTAAAATGTATTATGATGGCAAGCAGGTGATCATTGGTTCACTCAACCTTTATGATTACTCTATTGCTAACAATCGGGAAATGGGAGTTCTGTCAAATATTTGGGATTTTGATGATGAAGATAATGAGGTCATGACTTCTCAAAATCTTAGAGATGAGATCCAACAGATTTTTAATGGAAGTATCTTTGAGAAAAAGTCGTCTGACACAGTACGTGATGGTTTTAAGATCGATATTGTAAAGTCACGAGAGCAACTGGTAAGGGAATATTGTGTTCTACTGAATCAGCACTTTTTAAATAAACAATTTGAACCAAAACACATTGAAGAATTAGGTATTGTGGCCACCTGTATAGGTTATCGGGACAAAGTTACCGTGTGTATCGATACACAAAGGGCAGCAATAATCTTTAATAAAAAAATCGATTATGACTCCAAACTTGTAAAATCACTTGGTAAAGGGTTTAGTCGAAATAAGGAAAAACTAAACTTATCAAAGTATGACTGGCGTATTCATCGTAAAATTTTGATGCTTTACAATAAGGATTTGACCTATAGAGAATTGGATCGAATGAATCATGTTGACACTCCAGAGGTTTGGAAACAAAGAATAGATGAAGTTCTTAGCTTATTGAAATGAACAAGATGGTTGAAGATTTTTCGTTGATTGTTGCAAGTCTCTCGAATTATCTGTGGTGGTTGAGTTTACCTGAAAACAAACTCAAAACACAACTGCAACAAAACAAAAAATGTCTAGAGTTGCAGTCGTGTTGCAGTCGTGTTGCAGATTTGTTGAAGATAAAGTTGTTGTGAGCAGTGGTTTTAGGAAATAGGTGCAACATCACAACTAAAATTTATCAATTATTGATCGCTCAAAAACAAAATGCCTACCACGTTCTGTAATAGAGTCCAAGTAACGCTCATTACTCGCATTGAATTTCACGGTAAATTTTTCATAAGAACCATTTTTGTACTCCACTTTCAGCTTATTTCTAAGAGTATCGTTGATTTTGCGGGTAGTGGTGTTAACTCCATTTTCTTTTAGAACCAGAACCAAGTCTCTACCGCCATAGCTGAGTTGATCGGATTCGGAAATCACGAAAAGATCTTTCAGCACTTCTAGAATCTCTCTGAGTAGAGAGGAGGTAGTGCCTTTTATCAGCTTTTCTAAGGCTTCGGTATGGATCTGTTCTTTGGTAAACCACATTCGGGAGGTTTTAGGCGTTACAATATTCCTGTTTTCAAGTAAGTAAACAAAAGCAGGTATTTCGTTTTCAATCCGGCTTAAGAAATTGGGGTCAACTTTTTTACCCTCCTCTTTAAGACTATCTACCTTACGTACCCAGTACCTGATCTCATTATTATCAATCAAAACAAAATTATCCTCATTATTAGAGCAAAGTATGATCTTACCGTAAAATGGAATCTCTTGTTTATCTTTTCCTTTAGCTTCCTGTTTGTAGGTTTTGGCAGTGGAGAGATTTTTCAATCGCTCGCTATCATCACGCTTGTCCAGTAAAACTTCATCAATACAAATGACCAGCTTTCCAGCCCAGTCAGAATTGAACCGGCTGCGAAAATCTTCATTGGTGTTAATGGTCAAGTTTTTACCAAAAAGAAGCTTCATAACTTGAAGGAAAGTTGTCTTGCCAGTTTCGCGCTCTTCACTGACTAATGCTAGAATGGGGAGTACCTGAGTCGGTTCGCGGTAAATGATCGTTAGGTAGTCCAAACCCCTTATGAACTGATCTCCAAAAATATGCCTGAGCAGTTGTTCAATAGTTCGCCAATCTCCTTTTTCCGCTTTATGACCTAAAGGATGGTATAGGTTGTAGAAAGCATTGATTTCAGCTTTGAAGTGTAAATGACTAGGAATGTTACAAAACCCATCATATTTAGGTACTGATTTGAGATAATTTCTACCATGGTCTTGAATAATCTCCCGTTTACTCCATTTCACGATCGACTCGTAATTTTCAATCTCTGAGAGTGGAACCTGTACTTTCTTAAAATAGTCCGTTCCTATGCGTAGGTAGTTCATGATGGATTGCCTAAAACTTCATAGTTGTATGGAACTAATTTTCCACCACGATGGAATCTACCTTTAGTAATTGGGATGAGCACATTACCAATCTGAGGATCTCTTTTTTTCAAATCCCTTATAATTTCTTCAAGAAGAATTCCATCAATATATCCCTCAGAACACAATCTCCTTCTAACTATACTTAATCGCTGAATACACTTTGTAATTAGCGTATTTTGAAATTGGTGTTTTTTTGAAGGTGATAGAAGGTTTTCTAAACTTTCAATTACTTTAATCAACAAGTCATCTATGTTCTCTAGATGCTCTTGATCTCTTCTAGGTGCAAATTGTTCAAACATAACTTTTAGCTTTTTGTATGATTAATTTGCTCCAATGAAGCATAGACCTCAGTCTGCTTATACATGATCTTATTACCAATACGATAGCTAACCAAAATACCCTTGCGTGTCCAACTCCATAAAGTGCCAAGACTTATGGAAAGGAGTTCTGCGGTCTGTTCCCTGGTTAATAATTTGTCTGCTTCTTTTAATTCCCGATCTGGAATTGCTGGCAGAGCTTTTAAAATGTTGCGTGTGATTGCACTTTGCAACTCATCGAGTGTGATGTCCTGTATTTGGACGATAGAATGTTTCATGTTTGAATCGTTTTTAATTCGATCCAAAGATTTCGCATCTAACAGATATTTGCCAAAATTATTGAGTGCTAAGAAATTGCTTTATTAGTGCGATTAGTGCGATCAAGCAATATTCAGTTGCTTATAGGCTTCAGATATGACGATGTTTTTTAGTTCCAAATTACTAGAATGAGTAGGAACCCTATCAAAACCAAGTTGTGGATAGCAAGTTTTTACGATCTTTATATAGCTACCTGGACTTGTGTCAATAAATAGGTGAGCAATTTTAGGATCTCTTCTTATTGTATTAAACAATATAGTGAAAAACGATTTTGTTCTTTTTGTATATTTATTTAAAATCTCTTCGAAAATAACAAGGTCATCTTCATTATTCAGAAGGGTTGTTATTGAATCTAAAAAGCTCAAATCATTCATTGAATGACCTCTGTTTTTTAATTCAGTATTAATTTCAATATCGAAGTAATTATTTTTTATCAAATTATTCATATTTGATATAATCTCTTGATAATATTCAATTTCAAAATGAAATGTTTCTAGTTTTATGAGAATATCAGTAAATGTAAAATCATAATTCTGTAGTAGATGGGGGTCTTTTAAAAATTTGATAATAATCCAGTGCCATTCGTCTAATTTCTCGGGTATTAAGTCTAGATTCATTAGAACTCTTAGAATTTCACATTTACCGATCCTTTGCTGTTTTGCGTGCTCCATAGAAGGTAAAAAGGAATTTAATACGAGATTAAATCTATCGTCACTACGCACATCCTCAAAAGCGCTATTGATCTTACGCGTTACTCTATCAGTTTTCAACCTTTTGGAGGGTAAATATTTGAGATTGAACTTAGTATTAGCTTCAATGCTAATTATTTTAGATAAAACACCACCTTTGAATAAAGAGTCTATGATGAATGAGTAAACACTTTCTAGCAAATCTTGATTAAAGCTATAAGATCTTAAAAAGCGTTTTTCATAATTAATGGTGGTATCGTTTACTTCAAATTCACTTACTTCTGGTCTTAATTCAACTATACCATGATCAATAAGTTGCCCGATAATTTTAAGAGTATCCTTAGATTCTAAATCGATATTAGGAATTAGTCCAGCCCATGTATTTCCATAAACATCGAAATATCTAATAAATTTATCAAATGCTTTTATTACAGGTGTTTCCATAACTCTTTCAATTTATCAGCATGCTCTTGCTTGCTTGTTTTCAAATATTTTAAAAACTGGGCCTCTGTTTTATGTCCAGTTATTGCCATGATTGTCATGTTAGGTAGTTTGCCGTATAGGTTTGTGGCAAAACTGCGGCGGCAGGTATGTGATGATACTAGTTCATTTTTAGGATAAATTCCAGTCTTTTTTCTAGTCATGCGTTTACCGTCCACTTCTTCTGTGATCATCTTTGAACCCTGTGTAGGCTGTGAGATTTTGGCGATGCCGCACAATTCCTTGACGTACCTATTGAATTTTTGATCAGAAATTGTTCTAGGTAATCCCTGGTGTTTTTTCACTATATCTTTAACATCAGGGTGCATAGGGATGATAACATCTTCACCAGTTTTTTTCGTTTTTGTTTCAATCTGATCCTTCTGTAGATTGAGTGAATTCAACATCATGAAATCTGAAATCCGCAATCCAGTCCGCAGGCCAATAATGAATAGATCTCTTGTGTTTTCTAATCGTTCGTTACCTTCCAAGTCAACCTTTTTTATTTTTTCAACTTCCTTCTCGTTCAAATAAACATCGTAGGTTTTGGCAGTGATTGTCATAAACTCGGAACGGCGATATTCCTTCGAAATAGGTAAGCCCTCAATATCAATATTCTTTGCCCACATTTTAATATTAGAAATATGGCCCCCTATACTATTATCGCTCAAGCGCTCCTCCGTTCTAAGAAATGTGACCCAGGCTCGGTAAAACTTCAAATCGATGTCTTCATGACGCAGCTTCACAGAAAGTGATTTTTCATAAAGTTTAAGTTTTGACAGGGTAATCTTATAATCTTGAACTGTTCTATGACTTATTGGTTTACCTCGATAAAGCTTATTCTTTGCTTCATCGATGTATTTCGTTACCCAATCCAAAAAGAATATCTTGTAGGACTCGTCTTTAGTAGATGCTCTTCCAAAAAATTCCTGAACTTGAGCTTTTAACCAGTTTCTGGATATATACTTTTTGCTATTGTAATCTAGAATGTAACAGTCTGTTATCTTTCTTTCTAATAGGTTCAATTGGGTGTTGATAAAATCTTTTGATTCACTATCAACTTTGAGCCTAACTCTTTGTTTATTAGGATTCCAATCATTTTTATGGACTTTTAACCCGGTGTTGCATTTTTGATCAATTCGATTGCTATCCCAAAACCTTACATGTATAGAAGGGTAGGGGGACTTACTTTTGAGTATAAAAAACTTACAGCGCACAGATGAAAAATATATCGGTAAAGATATGATTATGCCGAATATATGCCGAAAAAAATTGAATTTATTTACATACTATAGAATTCAAACTCATTCAATTGTCGAAATAAGCAGACTTAAACCACTATAAAACAGAGTTATAACATAGATATTGCTAAGGTGACCTAAACCATAGTTTTCAGGGGTTCGAATCCTGTCTTCCCGACAAGTAGATGCCTGAGGACGTCAGTCCTTGGGCATTTTTTGTGAATCACGTTGCTGCGCAGAGTGCGAGCATAAGTGAGACACGAAAAATGTCTGACAATGCGCTAGCATTTCAGGCATCTATTCGCAAACAATGTGAAGTAAAAGGATCACTTTTGTAATCCTGTCTTCCCGACAAGTTGTCGCCTGATGACGTAAGTTCGCGGGCATTTTAATTATTATTCATAAGCACCCATAGAATAACCTCAAACAAGTACTAGAGTGTTTGAGTAATACGATTGTGTTGGAGGCTACTAATTCAAGTTGTAGGATGTTGAAATGACCGTTGAGCAAACGGATTTTTCAGACACTAACTCAAACGTCTGATCTTCCAGATCCAGTTTGAATAGGAAGCTTGACTTCATTTCTTTTACCCTTATACACTTAAAATTAGGTCAATAGACTTTTCTAGCTTAAATTGGTTGACCAATTTAAAATAATGAATAAATCACTCTTTCTATTTCTAGTTGCTTGCTTATTGGGATCTTCACTTTCAGATGCAAGAAACTTTACTGTAAGTTCAGCCGCCCAATTCAACGCACTTTCTCTCCAGCCATGCGATATAGTGACCTGGGCTAATGGCACCTACAGCAATCAAGACATTAGGTTTTCAAGTAACGGTACTAGAGGAAATCCTATTGTTCTAAAAGCAGAAACTTCGGGAGGAGTCGTCTTCACTGGCAGCTCGACGCTCAAGATATCTGGAGATTATATAATCATGGATGGATTTTACTGGAATGGTGGAATAGGAGAAAACAACCATGTAGAATTTAGGGCGGGAGGGTCTAACAGCTTGTTTGCAAATAATAGCATAATAAGAAATTGCGCCTGGAACGATCTTGTAACCGCTGGCGACGATAAAAGCAGGTGGATCACACTCTACGGCTCCAACAACAAAATTGAAAACTGCTCTTTTCTCAATAAAAACAGTACGGGAGTTTTTATTCTAGTAGAATTGAGATATCAGACCGGTGGCGTAGCGGGCCATGAAATTACAAATAACTACTTCTTCAACGTTACCGATAAGGACGGCAGGGTCAATTCGGGCGATTCAGAAGCGATACGGATAGGAACCAGTGACGACCAAAACACAAACGCCGGAGTCCTTGTGGAACACAATTATTTTAAGGAAGTCAACGGAGAGAATGAGATCATTTCCAACAAAAGCCTGGGAAACACCTACCGGCGCAATACGTTTCGTAGCTCACGTGGATCGCTGGTATTGCGTCATGGAGCGCAGGCTCTCGTGGAGCGCAATTATTTTTTGGGGGAGAACAAAGACCGATCAGGCGGGATCAGAGTTTCAGACCAAGATCATGTAATTATAAACAACTACATGCAGGAACTTGACAATTCGGGGGCAACTTTCAATAACGGTATTACCCTGATGGGTGGGAATACTTCCTCTGGTGGAACAAGCAACGGCTACCAAAACGTGAGTAATGTACTTATCGCCTTTAACACCATTTATGACAGCGACGACCCTATTTATTTTAACGGTTCAAGAGGGTCGAATACACCGCAGGGAACTATCGCAAACAATCTTATTTCAAGTAATAGAGGGACTTTAGTAAGCGGCGACATCTCCAGCATAGGAAGCGGCATGACGTATAGTAGTAATATTCTTAATGGCTCGGCCGCTGGTATACCAACTGCTGGAAACTCAACCGCAGATCCTCAGATGAGCGCAAGCGGAGAAATCTTCAAACCGCTCGATAACGGTCCCGCTGGCAACGGCTCAATGGGAAATTATCCGCAGGTTGTAGAAGATATTGAGGGGGCTGGAAGATTAAGTTCCATTAAAGATGTGGGAGCTCACGAGGTACTTTCAGCGAGCAGTGCTGCTACAGATCCCACTCCCATTTCAGACAGCGAAGTAGGAAACGGTGTAGGCTCTTGCTTTTTGGACTTTCAGGCAAATCCCATTAATTCTGGTTGTGAGCTCGTGGATTATTCCACCATCTGTGTTCCAGTTGCGGTTACTGGTATCAATATCACTCCAGATCAGATTGATCTTGCCGTGGGAGACATCTTTACTCCATCGGTTACAATTCAGCCCAGTGATGCCGCAAATGTAGATGTTACTTGGTTTACCGACGATGCGTCCATTGCTAGTGTGGATCCCATGGGTTTGATTACTGCAATCGCCTCTGGAGCTGTGTCGGTTACCGGTACTACGATTGATGGCGGTTTTACCGATAGCATTTTGGTAAATGTACTGAGCCCTCCCAGTTGTATCACGGGCACTAATCTGGCATTAAACAAAAACCTTTTAGAAATAAGCAGTGAGCAAACAGGAAATGAGGCGGCAAACCTAGTAGACGGCGATCTCAATAATCGATGGTCGGCAAATTCCTTTCCGCAGTCTGTGGTGGTGGATCTAGGGACGGAACTAAACGTAGGAGGTTTCAATATGCGACCTTACCAAAATCGAGATTACCAATATACGGTCGAGGGCTCCACGACATCCTCCACATCAGGATTTTCTATGATGCTGGATCGCAGTGGCAACACAGAGTCCACTCCTGTTATAACAGATATGATTAGCCCCCAAGTTGTACGTTATGTCAGGTTTACCGTAACTGGAGCGGCAACCTATACAGGTCCCTGGTGTTCCATACAAGAGATCGAGGTGGTTTGCGCAGGAGTTTTGGCATCCAACGATAATGTGGATGCCAGCGCCATTATAACGGTATCGCCTAATCCATTCAACGACTATATCGATCTACAGATTACGCAGATGACCTCCTCGTTAATAGACGCAAAACTGTTCGATTTAAACGGCCGATTGATTGTGAAGACTCTCGTCAACGCTGGCGAAAACAGAATATATCTTCCACAGGACATGAATCCCGGAATCTACTTTCTGAAAATTACAGACGGTAATAAAACCTTTATAAAGAAGATGGTAAAGCGTTGAAGTAATTGCTGGCTGTAGAGTTGGTATAAGTGTTTCGCTTTCGCGAAAGCGAGATCATTTCAAACCTCCCAATCCCTATATTTGCCCTATGCAGATACCCGCGGGCAAGAAAGTTTATTTTTCCAGTGATAACCATCTGGGTGCGCCTACACAGGAATTGAGCAAGCCTCGCGAGAAGAAATTCTTACGATGGCTGGATATGGTTCAAGAAGATGCGGCGGCGATTTTTTTACTTGGAGATCTTTTTGATTTTTGGTTTGAGTACAAAACCGTGGTTCCTAAAAACCAGGTGCGCGTATTAGGCAAATTAGCCGAAATTGCGGATAGCGGCATCCCTATTTATTTTTTTGTGGGAAACCATGATTTATGGATGTTTGGCTATTTTGAGGAAGAGCTGGGTATTCCCGTGTACCACAAACCCCAGGTTTTTGAATTTAACTACAAGAAGTTTTTTATAGGTCACGGAGATGGTTTGGGACCTGGCGACAAAGGCTATAAACGCATGAAAAAAGTGTTTATCAGTCCATTTTTTCAGTGGTGTTTTAGGTGGGTACATCCAGATATAGGTGTGGGAATCGCTCGATACATGTCCGTTAAAAACAAGCTGATCAGCGGCGAGGAAGACGCCAAGTTCCTAGGAAAGGAAAACGAGTGGCTCGCACAATACGCCAAGAAAAAACTGGAAACCGAGCATTTTGACTATTTCATTTTTGGCCATCGCCACATGCCTATGGAAATAAAAGTAGGCGAAAACAGCACCTATTTTAACCTCGGCGACTGGATCGGGCATTATACGTATGGGGTTTTTGATGGGAATGGATTTAGGCTTGAGACTTTTGAAGAAGATTAAAACCTTAAATCCTGCTTGATGAATTAATGTACTTCTCTACCATGTCACGTTTTAGAAGCGTTAACTCGACTCCTTTATCCCTCTCAACCTCAACTGAATACTCTTTACTCCCTGCCATTCATTCAAGTCTAGCGAGTAAGCGATGTCAAATTCTTTACCATCGGTAATCAGATTGCATTTGTCGCCTAGATTAAAACCGATAGCGTTGAAACCGTTGAGGTCTTTTTTATCTTTTGCCACTTTTATTTTAAGGTGTTCTTCTTCCTTTCCCACGCATTTGCCGTAACCAGTATCAATGACTTTATCGGTCATGAACACGGGTCGCATATTTCCAGGACCAAAGGGCGCCATTTGTTCTAAAATCCTAAAAAATTTAGGCGTGACGGCATCGAGTGAGAGCTTGCGGTCTATTCTTAACTCGGGAACGGTGTGTTTGCTCTGGATGGTGGCACAAACCACTTCTTCAAATCGGGCTTTGAATGCTGAAAAGTTTTTTTCTTCCAGTGTCAATCCCGCGGCATACTTATGACCGCCAAACTGCTCAATAAACTCAGAGCACTGTTCCAACGCATCATACACATCATAACCCGTCACGCTGCGAGCGCTTGCAGCCAGCCGGTCTCCACTCTTAGTAAACACCAGCGTGGGTCTGTAATAGGTTTCGGTCAAGCGGGAGGCCACGATCCCTATCACGCCTTTATGCCAAGTAGGATCAAAAACCACGGTAGAAAAACATTCTTCTTCCTTATTATCCAAAATCTGATCCAGTGCCTCGCGAGTAATGTTGCGATCGGTCTCGCGACGGTCAGCATTATAGTTCTCGATCTCGATGGCAAATTGTTTGGCCGATTCCATTTCAGTTGCCGTGAGTAATTCCACCGAATGCAGACCGTGTTTCATTCTGCCGGCGGCGTTGATACGTGGAGCGATGATAAAAACAACATCGGTGATCGTGAGTTTGTCTTTTTTGAGTTGGTCGATGATGGCCTTGAATCCCGCCCGCGGACTTTCATTGATGACATTGAGACCGTGGTAGGCGAGAATGCGGTTTTCGCCGGTAATGGGAACGATGTCTGCACCTATCGCGGTGGCAACAAGATCCAGATAGGGAATGAGTATTTCAAATTCCCATTCGTTAGCCTCTGTGATGGCCTGGCACAGTTTGAAACCCACGCCACAGCCGCAAAGTTCATCGTAGGGATAGGAGCAATCGATACGTTTTGGATCAAGTACAGCCACGGCATCAGGAATGTTTTTACCTGGACGGTGGTGGTCGCAGATCACGAAGTCGATGCCTTTTTCTTTAGCGTAAGCTACCTTATCAATCGCCTTGATCCCACAATCCAGCGCAATAACTAGCGCAAAACCATTATCGTGCGCGTAGTCGATCCCTTGATAACTCACACCGTAACCCTCTGTATAACGGTCTGGGATATAGCTGGAAACATTAGGGTAAAAACTCTGCAAAAAGGTGGTCATGAGCGCGACGCTGGTGGTTCCATCGACGTCATAATCGCCATAAACGAGGATATTCTCATTTTCTCCCACGGCTTTCTGGATGCGTTTTACCGCCACGTCCATGTCTTTCATCAAGAACGGATCGTGAAGCTCTTCCAGTGAGGGCCTGAAATAGGATCTCGCTTTCGCGAAAGCGTCCACACCACGCTGCACCAGCAATCCAGCCAGATTATCGTCTATACCGAGCTCAGCCGATAGCCGTTGTGTTTTTTCAGGATCTGGAGGTGGTTTGAGGGTCCAGCGCATAATCCTGCAAAGATAATTTATTGCAGGTCGGGACGGTCGGTAAAATTCTTGTCGGCATTTAAGAGCAAACGCGTGTGTGGGAAGCTGTCTGGATAGTTCTCACGGATGAACGTGATCATCTTCTCGCGGATGAACACACGCAAGTCCCAAGCTGTGGGCGAGTTGCGGGCGCTTACCAAGATACGTACCTCGATGGTCGATTGAGTGGTATCGGTTACCTGAAGTACGTTTGTTTTCCCATCCCATAGATCGGTGCTTTCCAGCAGTCGAGTCAATTCCTGGCGCAGGGATTCAAACGGCACGGTGTAGTCAGTATATAGGAACACGGTTCCAATAATGTCGGCGCTGTTTTTAGTCCAGTTTTGAAATGGTTTTTCTATGAAATACGAAGATGGAAGTACCAGCCTGCGCTTATCCCAGATGCGCACGACCACATAAGTTAGGTTGATCTCCTCGATCCAGCCCCACTCGCCCTCGACCACCACGGCATCATCTATTCTAAAGGGTTGCGTAATCGCGATCTGGACTCCGGCTAGTAAGGCTCCCACCACTTTCTGGGCAGAAAGTCCCAGAATAATTCCCGCCACTCCAGCCGATGCAAACAGCCCCACACCGATTTCTTTAATGCTCTCAAATGAGATCAAAATTAATCCTACCGTAACGAGAATAATGATAAAAATGATGACTTTTTCAAGCACGTTTACTTGGGTATAGACTTTTCTAGCGTGTAGATTATCTTCTTGATTGATATCGTATCGCTTAAGGAAATGGCGCTTTGCGACCCTTAATATTAATATGGCTAGAAACGCCATGATCGCGATAATGATGTTGCGCTGCTGTGATCTCAATATAGGGAAATCGTAACTGACCAGATCGCTTAACGTATCCAAAATCGGCACCAAAAAAGCGGCGATTGCTAGAAATATAAATCCGATGACGATTTTAAAATTACGTGGCATTTATTGGGTTTTGAATGGGTATGAGACGACACTAAATTTAAATCTAGTATTTTCAGTCCGCAGATTCACAAGACTTTAGATAAGTTTTGGAATTCAATTTATACTATAACGTAATAGGTGGAGATATTTTTAAAAGGGTAGTTTTAAACCTGCCTTTATGAATAGAAATTAATCTGTATTTTTCAAGAACTAAAATCAAAATATGCCACTAGTCACACCACTGGATGCCAGCCACGATAAAGAAACCGCTGAGCTTGCCGAGTTCTTTAATGAAACGCTGGGTTTTTGTCCCAACTCGGTTTTAACCATGCAGCGACGTCCCGCGATTTCAAAGGCGTTTATCAATCTCAACAAAGCGGTCATGGCAAATGAGGGTCGGGTAACTAGCGCCCTTAAAAGAATGATTGCTTGGGTTTCCAGTAACTCGACCGGTTGCCGCTATTGTCAGGCGCACGCCATCAGAGCAGCAGAACGCTACGGAGCAGAGCAGAAGCAACTGGATAACATCTGGGAGTACCGCACCCATCCCGCATTTAGCGATGCAGAACGAGCGGCATTGGATTTTTCACTAGCAGCAAGTCAAGTGCCTAATGCTGTAAATCAGGAAATTCAAGATCGGTTACATGAACACTGGGAGGATGGAGAAATCGTGGAGATGCTGGGTGTGATCTCGCTTTTTGGCTACCTCAACCGCTGGAACGACTCTATGGGAACCACACTAGAAAGTGATGCCATAGAAAGTGGGAGTCAATTTCTAGGCAAACATGGATTTGAGGTGGGGAAGCATGTGTGAATTTTAGAAACAAGAAACAAGAAACAAGAAACAGGAAACAGGAAACAGCAACTAGGAAGTTAGGGTCTAGAAGGAGTAATAAGGAGAGCGAAAAGTCGTAATGAAGATTAACTCTTGAAAATAATTAAGAACTAATTTTGCAGTAGATCTGATTCAAAATACTTTTGCTACTTGCCCTGAGCTTAGTCGAAGGGACAGCTAACGGCCTCGTAGTTCAACGGATAGAATAAGAGTTTCCTAAACTTTAGATCAAGGTTCGATTCCTTGCGAGGCTACTAGTTTTAAAAATGGTCAGTTCTTTTTAAAAATGAGTTTTTTGAGTTCGCCTTGTACTTCATATTCAATAGTAAAAATATCATCTTTTAGAAAACCAACTCCGCTAAAATTGTCAGAATTGATCAGGTAAGCTCCTGAGGAAGTTTTTTTACCAGTTCCTATTTGCTTGCCGTTTTTTAGGATTTTTATCTCTGTATTGCTTATAATTCTGAGTGCATAATCTCTGTCCTTGATCTCTCTATAAATATCATGATTTGGAATTGCAATGGATTGTTTACCAATAGGTTGTTTAAGTATTTGAGGTTCTAAAACGATCGGTTGTGATTTTGATTCCATTTGATCAAGAGAAGTGAGCTTTTCTTGCTGGATCTTTGCGGTTGGGGTATAATTATAATCAAACTTGTCTAGCGATGTCATTGCATCCCTGACTGCTGAGAAATATGCCTTAGGATTATCTTTTTGCCTTCCTATTCCTTCCTTAGTGGTAAAAATCGTTTCTCCATCACAATTCACGAATTTAAAAATGATCCTTCTGGTAAGCATTCCAGACTCTTCTAGATTGACGTTTAACGTATTACATACACCCGTATTTTTATCTTCAGGGTGTATTTGATTACTTTTAAATGCTTTGAAACCACGTTTTTTGAGTTCAAATACCATGAGATCATTGAGTCGATACTGGTTTTCTTCGTTCTGAAAATCATATTGATTGCTTACGATGAAATATTTATACTCATTCAAACTTTGAGTAAACACTTGAATTGAACAAAGAAAAAAAAGTGTTGAAAATACAAATTTCATGAGGTCTTCGATTTAATAGCAAGCAAAGCTTTGTTATTGCTTATGTAAAGGCAATATAACAATAAATGAGAAGCTGTTTTTAAAGCCCAATTAAAGGGTACTGTATTGAAAATATTTGCGATGATAATTTTTCAAATCCTCATTTCTTGTAAAACAACGATTTTGTGTGCTCAGAGAGCGCTGCTTCTTCAATATTATTAGATAAAACATTAGTTTTATGACGATTAATATGTTAATAATCTTTTGCCAACCTTACTCATAAACATTTTAAAGAATCATCAAAAGATGTTTTTACTGCTGTGGTGTTTACTTACAAGCACAAACATGATTTCACAGACACCTCAAGGGTGGAGTGATCTAATGGAGCAGGCCGATGTTTTAGTGAACCAAGAACAGTGGCCTGAAGCTCTAGGTGTTTATCAAAAAATTCTTGACGCGCAGGAGGAGAATGTCATCAATGATACGCTCAAGGCGTCATTATGGAGTAATTACGCAATAGTGAATGGCAAGCTCGGTCACTGGGAGGAAGCTTTACCATATTCTAAAAGGTCTTACGAAATTTATAACGATGCATTGGGTAAGTATAACTTGAAAACTATTCAAGAATTGTATCACATCGGTAACGCATACAGTGCTTTACAAGTATTTGACAGTCTTTCCTACTATTGGAATGAAACCGCTCGACGCTATGAGCATGTAGGAGGGAACCATCATGATCTTGCACTTACCTATAATAACTTGAGCACAAATTATTATTCCCAGTCTAGATATTATGAAGCTCACGAATACATTTTAAAAGCTGTCGATAATTGGGAAGAAGTAGCAAATGAACGTCCTGAATTTCTGGCTATAGGTTATGACAACTTGGGTTCTGCATTAGATTCAGAAGAAGGTATCAACTATTTGAAAAAAGGTCTGAATCTTAAACTAGAGTTGGATATAAACCCATTCCGCTCATTTGTGGAATTGGGAAGAAAATATCAAAACCTTGAACGGTACGATGAAGCTCTTAGTTATTTAAATAAAGGTTTGATATGGTTAGAAGAAGCTATGGAGTTGAAAGATCAAAATTTACAAGATTTGGAATACGATCTGATGAATACTTATGGAATTTTATCTTCCATTTATCGAGATAGGAAGAACCACAACCAAGCCGTGGAACATATCAACAAAGCCATTGATATCGCCCATAAACATAATTACAGGATCAAAAAGATTCAATTACCCATTCAAAAGGCAAGCTTACTTTCTTCAATGGGAAAGGATCAAGAAGCAATCCACTTGTTGAAAAGGATTTTTAAAACAGAAGCGGACTCTCCACTATTCGGATATTTGACAAATGTTCTTGCTTCCATTTATGCAAATAAGCAAGATTTTAAGAATGCCCTGATCTACAATCAATTTTCAGTGGAATATAATCAGTCCTATAAAAGTGATCGTAGCCCTCGTAATTATATAAAGGCTTATAGCCATGATTCGATGCCTATTACCTTTAATGCGGCAACAAGCTTATCCAATCACGCAAAATACCTCAACGGATATGCCCGCCAACTGAGTACAGATTCTTTGAAAAAAATAGAAGTTTTAAAAATTGCTCTAAGTAATATAAATGAATCCATTCTTCTTTTTCAAAATGTTCAAAATTTTGACTCGGGATCTTTCTATGCAAAACGCAAGTTCAATCAAGCAATAGACAGGCAGCAAGAGATTCTTTTTGATCTACATGAATTAACTAACGAACAGAACTACTTAGAGCAAGCCTATCTCATCTCAGAAACGGGTAAATTCAATACCACCTTATTGAATTTTAATAATTATAGGGTGAAAAACTTAGGTACAGTGCCAAAAGACCTCGTTGAAAAAGATCGAAAGCTACAAGAATCTATTACACGGCTCAAGGACAAAATATATTATTACGAACTTTATAATGACCTTTCCAAGGATACTGTCGTGAATAGCGACTACGACAAGTTGGTTCATTTACAAACAGAACATAGGGATCTTATAAACCTATTCAAAAGAGATCACCCGTCTTACTTCAAGATTAAACATGATCTGGAACCTACTCCTATTGAGTCAATACAGAACCTCGTGCAAAATAAAACCCTTATTCTCAATTATTACATTCGGGAGGAAAGCGTATTTATATATGAGATAAGCAAGAATCACTTTAGCGCAACAAAACTTGATAACAAGAAGGAGTTGGTGGAGCAAATATCACTTTTCAGAAAACAGGTTGAAGACCCAAGTGGTGAGGTAGAACTTCTCAAGAAAACAGGGGCTGCTTTAAGCGATAATTTGATTCCTAAGAATCTACAGAATCATTCTTTTGAAAATGTTTTAATAATTCCAGATAAAGATTTAAGTACGATTCCCTTTGAGGCTTTTATTAGGAATGACGATTATCTCATACAGGACTTTAATATTCACTACGCGTATTCGGTAACTCTCTGGAGCCAGCAAAAATCATTACAACGAAACAGATCAACTAAACTGTGGGTAGGATTTGCACCGTCGTATAAAACTAAAAAGGATCAAGGTAAAAAATTTTCACTCGCCACCAGATCAAAGAACAATAAAGAATTTGATATTCTAAGCCTGCCTGGAACGGTAAAGGAGGTAGAGCAGATTCAACACATATTGAGCGGAGAATCCTTTGTGAATACTCAAGCCACAAAACAGAAGTTCAAGGAAATAGCACCAGACTATCAGCTTCTACATCTTGCAATGCACACTTTTCTGGACGATGAAGATCCCTTGTTCTCTAAACTATTGTTTGAAAACAATTCTACATTGTCAGAAAGCTTCCTCACAATTTCAGAAATATATTCCTCACAGTTTAATGCTGACCTCGTGGTTTTGAGTGCCTGCAACACCGGTTATGGCAAAATGCTGCCGGGAGAAGGAGTGATGAGTCTATCACAAGCTTTTATGTCTGCTGGTTGCCCCAGTACCGTCACTACTTTGTGGCAAATACCTGATATAAAGTCTACCAAACTCATGGTAGGTTTTTATGAACATTTAAGAAATGGAGATAGTAAATCCGTTGCTTTGAGAAAATCAAAGTTGAATTATATCAATACATCAAAATCGGCAAAGGCATCTCATCCCTATTTCTGGGCGGCATATTTACTCTCTGGAGATGCACAGCCCATTCAACTTAAGACAACAGATCAGAACAATGAATATCTTGTCTGTCTAGGGATCTTTTTCTTTGTTGTTCTGTTTCTATTTCTAATTAAGAGATATTGGAAGCCTAAAGAGAATCGGGTCACGTAGTGATAGAGAATGAGACATAGTTTTTGTTTTAAACTGGCATAACTGTCATGGTTATGTTTTACTTGATTTAACTTTGTCGCTTTACGCTTAACACCTCATCTACGCCATGCAAAAGATCGATCTCCTTAAAAAATACTTCGGTTACGACAGCTTTAGACCACTTCAAGAAAAAATTATTGAAGATGTAGTTTCAGGCAAGGATCTTATGGTTGTCATGCCCACGGGAGGAGGAAAGTCCATGTGCTTTCAATTACCGTCACTTTTACTGGATGGAGTCACTCTGGTCATATCGCCACTTATCGCTCTTATGAAGGATCAGGTAGATGCTTTGCGTCAAAATGGAATCCCAGCGGGCTATTTCAACAGTTCGCAAGAAGCCGAAGATCAGCAAAAACTACTTAAGGACCTAGAACAAAACAACATCAAGCTGCTATATGTCGCTCCCGAAAGTATCTCGCTCCTGCAAAATCACCTGAGTCTTATTCAAGTTTCCCAGATAGCCGTAGATGAGGCTCATTGTATTTCAACTTGGGGACACGATTTCAGGCCTGCCTACACTCAGCTAGCGTATCTTAAAAATTCATTTCCCAAGGCGAGTGTCATCGCCCTCACGGCTACTGCAGATCGTGCCACGCGACAGGATATCAAAGACCAGCTTAACATTTCAGACGCGCGTGAATACGTGGCGTCCTTTGATCGTCCCAACATAAGCTTGACGGTGCGCCCGGGAACCAACCGCATGGGGCAGATGCGCCGTTTTCTCAATAAATTTCCTAATGAATCTGGTATCATCTACTGTTTGAGTAGAAAAACCTGTGAGAGCATTGCAAGCAAACTCAATAGTTACGGTTTCTCTGCCGCTGCTTACCACGCTGGGATGGATCACCGCTTTCGCGAAAGCGTACAAGAGCAATTCATAAATGACAAGATAAAGATCGTGTGTGCGACCATCGCATTTGGGATGGGAATCGATAAATCAAATGTTAGGTTTGTGATCCATTACAATATGCCCAAAAATATAGAGGGCTATTATCAAGAAATTGGAAGGGCTGGTCGCGACGGTCTGGAATCAAAAGCACTGTTGTTCCATAGCTATGCAGACGTGATCCAACTGCGCAAATTTGCCGAAGGAAGCGGGAATAGTGAGGTGCAGCTAGCAAAACTGGATCGCATGAAGCAGTTTGCCGAAGCGCTGACCTGCCGTAGAAAGATGCTCTTGTCCTATTTTAATGAGTATCTCGATGAAGATTGTGGCAACTGTGACGTGTGCCTCAACAAACCTGATTTCTTTGATGCAACAAGAATCACACAAATGGCGCTTAGTGCGGTGTATAGAATGAAAGAGCGCGCTTCCCTCAATTTGCTGATTGATGTTTTGAGAGGAGCAAATAATGCCGCCGTGGCAGAGAGTGGTTTTGACACCATAAAAACCTATGGCGCGGGTCGGGATGTCTCATGGACTGACTGGCAACAATACATTATCCAATTAATCAATCAGGGACTACTGGAAATAGCTTTTCACGAGCAGAACCACCTGAAGCTGACACCCCAATCCCATGAAGTGCTTTTTGAAGGAAGAAAGGTAGAGCTCGCAGTCATTCCATCGCCCGAAGAAATTGAGGGCCGCAAGGCGAAATCTGCACTTGAAAGCCTGCCCAGCGATATAAATACTGATGCTTTTGAAGCTTTACGTAAGTTGCGTACCCAGCTGGCGAGCAAAGAGCAAGTAGCTCCCTATCTTATTTTTAACGATGCGGCACTTACTGACATGGCAACTAGACTGCCACTAAATGACAACGAGTTTGCCGATATCAATGGTGTGGGATCTAGAAAGCACGATCGTTATGGCTCCATTTTTCTCAAGTTGCTGAACGATTTTAAGGAAATCCGTACGAATGACTTCATTTATCGTTCTGAAATTAAAAATAAGAAGTCTGCTAAAAAAACCAAAAGAACTAAAAAACGTGGATTGAGTGATACGGTCCTTGAAAGTGTGGAGCTGTTCTGGAACGGCAAGACGGTAGAAGAAATTGCAGCTGAAAGAGAGTTAAAACCAGATACCATTCTCTCGCATCTAGGCAAACGCTACCTATCCCATCGTGATGTTGAGGTAAAGCCTTTTATTGAAGAAGTGGATTTGGATAAACTGGAAAAGCTTTGGGAAATCCACAAAGAAACAAATGCTGTGAAACCTATTTATGATGCTTTTGATAGTAAGATTGGGTATGGCAAACTGCATCTTGCGATTGCAGTGCTAGAGGGTGATAAGATTTTTGCTTAACGATAAATATTTCAAATACTAATTTTCCAAACTGTAAGACTCAAGACGCGCATCAGATTTTTCATAATTGTATGCCCGCCAGAAATTCAAGTCTGGATCTTCTCCTTCGTATTTCCAAACTATAACCTTATCAGCTGTAACTTCCCAAAATCCGTAGTCACCCTCACAGATTAAGGTATTCCCATTAGGTAATCGTGTCGCTCCAGAAATAAATCGTGCATAAAGGTCAGGATGTTCATAAGACCATACAAGCTCCGGTTCATTATCAGTATTAGGAAAAAGTTGAAATGGCTCAGGCATTTTTAACTCTAGAATAGTAGACTGCTCAAGCGTGTTTCCATTTACATACAGCAGAATATTTCCTTCTCCAGGAACTCCATCTTCAAGTAGGTTTGGAAAGTGATTGCGATCCACGCGTACCTCACCCACTTGATTGTCATAGGCCAGTGGGTTACCAAATCGATAAATCAGATCGCCTCCTTTTCCATAGTTTCCTCCAGAACCACTTGAGGCTTCTGCAGTTGTAGTGCTATGATCGATGACCCAAGTTTCATTCCAAAAATTAACACTCATAAATATTACATCTCGAGTTTCGTCATAATCTATACCATTGGCATGCATGACATCACCGTTTGTCGCTACACGATAATTGATATGAAGCTTATGCGGATTATCGCTCACGATACCATAATTGTCAATTGATGGATCTCCGTCTTGAATGATGTGATCCCAACTGCGCCATTCCCAAACAATTTGATTATTAACTGGATTGATCTCTACCAATTTTTCAGGATATATGTTATCTCCATTGAAACTTCCATTTTCTTCTTGGGACTGTTCATCTATCCGCTCCCAAATGAGCATCAGAATATTACCATTGGGTAGCATTTCAATATCATGGTGTAAAATTTCATCTTCGTCACTCACTGTATATTCCCAATCAATGGAGCCATCAGGATTTATCAATCTGGCTATACCTCCATAACCACCAAATGTGATTTGCGCAGCTGGATCTTTAAAGATTCCCAGCATTCTGCCATCTGGTAGAATTTCCAGATCATTTCCCAGCGAATTGGTAAATTCGAACTCCTTGAGTTTATTACCAGCTTTATCAATGATAAATGCCTGATTTTCGCCATTTACAATCGCTAGAACTAGATCATCATTCAATAGATCCTTTTCATAAACCTTGACTTGCTCGGTTAATTCAATAGGCTCTTCCACAGTTATATCATCATCTGAACATGAAACACAAATAAGGAAAACAAAGAATAAAGGAGTTATTTTATTGAAAGTAAACATGGTTAGGTAATTTGAGAATAATAATTTGCAAAATACGTTTTTTACAAATATGAAAAATTAGAAAGCTGTAACCCAAACTTCGTAGGCATACATAGCTGTTTAGATATTGTTTTATTTGATTTTATAAAAGAGACTGTTTTGATATAATTTATTTTCTGAAACATAGTCTTGGAGTAAACTTTTGATCTGTTTTATATTTAGCTTATGGAAAATTTAAAACCAGGTTACTTCGGCATAGGGATTCAGAATGGAAAAACTCCCGAAAACCTAGGTGTGCTCTGGCGTAGCGCACAGAATCTGGGCGCGAGTTTTATATTCACTATAGGTAACCGTTATTCCAAACAGGCTTGTGACACTCATAATGCGGTCGCGGCCTTACCTTATTTTCATTATAAATCTTTTGAAGAGTTTTATGCGCACCTGCCAAAAGGAGCCATGCTTGTAGGAGTGGAGCTGGACGACAAAGCGACCATGCTTAAGGATTTTGTGCATCCTCGCAATTGTTTGTATTTATTGGGAGCAGAGGATCATGGCTTGAGCAATGAAGCCATGGAAAGCTCCCACCATTTGATAAAATTTGACACTCCACGCAGCTTGAACGTGTCAGTAGCAGGAAGTATAATCATGTATGATCGTAGTGTTAAAGGTGCATTTCCATACATCGCTGGAGCTCCATCAACAAAGTCGTAATCGTTACCAAACTGTAAATTATTCAAAATAAGTTGGTTATTCAATGTGTATGTTTATTTATTATCCTAACTTTGGTGCTTTAATTAACTTATTATATTACAATGAAAGAAGGTACCGTAAAATTTTTCAACGAGTCTAAAGGATTCGGATTTATCGTTGAAGATGGAACAAATCAAGATTGCTTCGTGCACGTAACTGGACTTATCGATGAGGTAAGAGAAGGAGACAAAGTAGAATACGAAGAAAAAGAAGGTAAAAAAGGAATGAACGCTGTTAACGTAAGAGTTATCCAGTAGTTTCTGAAGATATTTTTTTTAGAATCAAGAAAGCTCGATCGTTTGATCGGGCTTTTTTTGTTCTGAATTTTATTGATTCATTCAAGATCGCTCGAGTGTCAGCCAATTAACAACTTTATAATTTGAGCGCATGAATACACGTCTTGAAAGAGTAAAATAAATTTTCTGCAAAAGATAAATTGTGTGTCAATTTAAGATATTTATCAAGGCATTTTAATTTTCTAGAGATTTTAGGAACAGAATTTAACTAGAATGATTTTTTCTTTTCGCCACAAGACTTCAATCAGTAAAAGCGTAGCTCACGGATATTTTTAGGTTTTTTAGGGCACAAAAAAACCGCTACATAATAGCGGTTTTAGATTATTTGGAGTGTACTTTATTGAGCACCCAATTCTGCTTTTACATCTGGCGTGAGGTCGTAACCGTCTGCCATGATGATACCCGTTCCTGTAGTTGAGTCAAGAACATACTCGTAACCTTTTTCACGAGCTACTTTAAAGATAGCTTCACGTACTTTTTTATAAAGTGGCTTTAAAAGATCGGTACGTTTTTGAGCCATCGCTTGTTGAGAGTTCTGAAGATACTCTTCTAATTTTTGCTGGCCTTGTCTTATTTCTCCAATCACACGCTCATTCTCCTCATCAGTTTTATTAGGAGCCTCACGTTGTGCATTTTGATATCTTGTCTGGATTTCTCGATCCATTTCAGCAAGTTTAGTCTCGTAGTTTTTGCCTAGTTTTTTCAATTGCTTTTCAGCAGCAATAGCCTCAGGTAGGGACTCCACCAATTCTTGTGAAGCAACGTGACATACTTTAGTGGCAGTTGCTTGAGCATTTACTGTTGACATTCCGGCAAATAGAATAGCTATTGCGGCAATAAGATTTTTTATTTGTTTCATTTTTCTATTGTTATTCAAAGTATAATTTTTCTTAAACGGGTGCAAAGATAAGGGGTTTCATTTTGCTTATATACCCATAGGTCTAATTCTTGTTTTCTCTTTCTTCTTCTTTTTTCTTTCGTTCTGCTTCTCTAGCAGCTTTTAGACTGTCGCGTCTTTTTTGAATTTCTGCCTTGCGAGCTTCATATGCTGCTCTTTTTGCCGCTCGAGCAGAATCTCTCTGTCTTATTTTCTCTTCTCTTGCACTTAGATTTCTCTCTTGTATGGCTTCTCTCTTCTTGACTTTTTCATCTCTGGCCTCTGCCTCTTCAACTGATAGGTAAGGTTTGTCTATTTCTTCCTGCTGTTCTTCCTTAGCCTGTCTAGCAGCCGCACCCTTCTTTCCAGAACGTTCTATTCCTTTAAGTACTAGATCAGTAATATCGTGACGATCAGCGGCAAAGAGTAGGTTAGACTCATCTGCATTCATGACGTAATCATACTTTTTTAAAGCACTGATTTTTTGTACTTCATTAAAGACCTGATCCTGTATAGGCTTGACAAGTTGCTCTTTTTGAAGAATAAAGTCTCCTTGCGCGCCAAATCTTTTTTCTTGGTATTCTGCAAGTTCTTCTTCTTTTAGCCTTATATCTTCTTCCTTTTCCTCAATTAACTCTTTGGTCAGTAGAACTCGCTCGTTTTTAAGTTTGGTGTTCAAACGATCGATCTCTGTCTGCATAGCATCGATCTCCCTTTTCCATTTAGCTAATTTTTTGTCCAGTTGTTGAACCGATTGTTGATACTCAGGATGACTGTCTAGGATACGCTCCATATCGATGTAAGCTACTTTTGCTCCACGTTGCGCTTTCGCGAAAGCGAGACCAAGAACCATCATTATACAAACTAAAA
The DNA here is from genome assembly GCA_049671565.1 of Nonlabens sp. Lineage (GTDB taxonomy): Bacteria > Bacteroidota > Bacteroidia > Flavobacteriales > Flavobacteriaceae > Nonlabens. The sequence continues at coordinate 31,294 of JBATVD010000014.1, read as the reverse complement.
TCTTTGTAACTTTCATGTGAATCTATATTTGAAATAATCGTGCCATTCTAAAACTGCTGACCAATTATGAAGTGAACTTGCCATCCGCTGGGATCGTTAGTTAAAGCACCTGGTGTTTGATCAAAACCATAACCGAAGTCGATTCCCAACAATCCAAATGCAGGCATGAATATACGCAATCCTGCTCCAGCAGATCGCTGAACATCAAATGGATTGTAGGTTCTGAACCTCTCATAAGACCCTGCTGCCTCTGCAAACGTGAGTACATAAATAGATGCTGCCTGCTCCAGTGTAATAGGGTACCTCAATTCAAGACTGAACTTGTTATAGACGGTATCACCATCTGCACTGGTAGTAAGTGAACTGTTTTCATAACCACGCATTCTGATGATATCGCGTCCATCCAGCGAGAAAGCTCCAAGACCATCACCTCCTACAAAGAATCGCTCAAATGGTACTAGTCCACGATCACTGTTGTAGGCTCCAAGAAAACCAAATTCAGTATTTGTCTGAAGGATCAGTTTTTTATAGAGTTGCGTGTACCAAGTTCCCTGAAACTTGATCTTATAGTACTCAAGGAATCTAAAACGTTCTTGATCAATCTTTGCGAGGTCTGCCACTCCGTTAGTTCGATATTCATTAGACAGGTCGGGATTATTCGCGTCCAATCCTTCATAATCCACTCCGTTCCACAGGGAGTAAGGCAGGGTCATTTTTGCTGTCAAAGAAAACCGAGAACCGTAAGTAGGGAAGATGGGATTTACACCTACATTGTCACGAGTTAGTCCAAGCGTGTATGCAATATTATTACTAAAACCGTTAGGAAAGTTAAAAAGGTTGGTCTGGTAATTCTTCAAGTTGTAATGCTGGACTGAAAGAGCTTGTGAAAACTGAAAATAGTTATCTGGCCATTCCAGACGCTTTGCAATCCCTATGGTACCACCGGTGATCAAAAATCGCTGATCTCTATCCACTTCTCTAAAGTTTTGCGGATTTACACGATACTGTTCACTGTGTGAAAGAGAAACGTTGAAGGAAACGGGTTTTTTACCACCTAGCCAAGGTTCCGTAAAATTGAGCGAGTAGGTTCTAAAAATAGTACTGGCCTGGGCACGAATAGCAAGCGTCTGGCCATCTCCCATGGGAACTGGTTTGTAGGCCTCTCCGTTAAACAGGTTGCGTATGGAGAAGTTGTTGAAGCGCAGTCCCAGCGTTCCTACAAAGCCACCACCGCCGTAACCACCTTGTAGCTCGATCTGGCTGGCACCAGCTTCTTCTAGTTCATATTCAACATCTACCGTACCTTCTTGCTGATTCACGTTTTTGAGTTGTGGGTTGATTTTTTCAGCATTGAAAAGACCTAAGGCACCCAGCTCTCTAATGGAGTTGATAATTTTCTGGCGACTGTATTTTTCTCCAGGGATTGTTCTTATGTTGCGGTAGATTACATTATCATTAGTACGATCGTTACCAGAAACGCTTATGTTGTTAAAATAAGCTTCCTTACCTTCTACGATGCGTATTTCAAAATCAATGGTGTCATTTTCAACTTTGGTCTCTACAGCATTCACAGATGAAAATAAGTAACCTGTGTTTTGATAAAGATTGGATATATCGTCAGAGTCTGGATCCATGGGATTGCTAATGCGCTCGTCAAATGCTACTCCATTATATACATCTCCCTTATCAATTTTGAGCTTACTTTTCAAGAATTCATCAGAGTAGACATTGTTACCTACAAACTTGATATCACCAAAATAATATTTGTTTCCTTCCTCAACTTCAATATTGATTCCAACCCGGTCATCACTTATTTTTACAAGAGTATCAGAAACTATACGCGCATCCCTGAAGCCTTTTTCCTTGTATTTGTTCACAACAGATTCTAGGTCTTCTTTGTATTCACTCTCTACATATTTAGACCTTTTGAAAATCCTGAAAATATTGCGCTGTTTAGTGTTTTTCATGGCCTTGCGCAATTTTTTATCTGGAATGAGCTCGTTACCTTCAAAGTTGATATAAGACACCTTGGGCTTTTTGCCCCTATTCACGTCTATTTTCATATCTACCTGATTGTCTACGGCAGAGTCAGTAACCTCTCTGATACGTACTAAGGCATTAGCATTCAGAAATCCCTTTTTACGATATTTGTTTTCTATAAAAGATCGTGTATTGGTAATGAGGTTTTCAGTAGCCTTGGTTCCCGTATTGAGTTTAAGCTCTTCTTTAAGATCCTTGATTTTACCTTTGCGCAATCCGGTAATTTCCACGTTCCTTAAGTTGGGTACTTCTACAATATAGATTTCAAGATCTATCGTGTCTATAAGACCATCTGTAGGGTCACCTTCTATACGAGTAGCAAAGATGCGTATGTCACTGAATAACTTCAGGTCCCACATTTTCTTGACGACCTTACTTAGTTTTTCTCCTGGTACATAAATTTCCATACCCTTGCGTAAGCCAGTAAAGGCTTTTACGGTATTTTCATTATACGACTGGCTTCCTGTCACCTTGATTTCTCCTATGCGGTATTTTACAGAGGTTTCCCCTATAGGCGAATCTGATGTCTGCGCATTGGAGATCAATCCAACTAGAAAAATGATTGTGACGAGTAGGCTTTTGGTTAGCTGTTTTGTCATTGCGTTATAATTGTTCACTTGTTTTTCCAAACCTTCTTTCTCGGTCTTGATAGTTTTGAAATGCTTCAATGAGGTGTTCCTTCCTGAAGTCAGGCCATAACACTTCGGTAAAATATAATTCTGCATAGGCTATTTGCCATAAAAGAAAGTTACTGATGCGTTGCTCGCCGCTGGTGCGTATGAGCAGATCTACATCAGGCATAAAATTGGTGTAAAGGTTCTTGTTGATGGTTTCAGCATCTATATCTTCCAGATTTAGAGCGCCTTCCTTGACTTGACCTGCTATATTTTTGATAACAGAGATCAGTTCTTCTCTTGAACTGTAACTCAATGCGAGAGTTAGATTCATGTGACTATTGTCCTTTGTGGCATTAATCACTTCTTGCAGCTCTTTTTGGGCTGTTTTAGGCAAAAGGTCGAGAGCTCCAACTGCTCTAAGGGCAATGTTATTCTTTTGAAGTGTGGGCAATTCTTTTTTGAGACTGCTCACTAATAGCTTCATTAAGGTATCTACTTCAAGTTTGGGTCTTTTCCAGTTTTCAGTAGAGAAAGCGTATAGAGTTAGGTGTTTGACTCCATGTTCTGCACATGTGGTGACGGTCTGCCTTACGGCTTTGGCACCTTTTTCATGACCTCGCACGCGCATGAGCCCCTGCTTTTTAGCCCAGCGACCGTTCCCGTCCATAATCACTGCTACGTGCTGGGGGATACGTTTATCGTCAAGTCTTTTTTCAGTCATATTTAAAAGTTACAATAACACGGTTTACGCCCAAAGGTGTAGCTCACGGTGAGACCCGTAAACACAAACCAATCATTGTTATTTAGATTCCCAAGCCTGGGTTGTGTAGCGCCTCCACCATCTGGATTGCTTCCGTCCAGATTATCAGTTAAGGTGTAACGTGCTCCTATTTCTGCAGCGACAGTCCAGTGTGCAGAAATGTTTGTTTTCATCCCCAACGCGATGGGTATCGCAAAATCTGTAGACCATCCATCAAATCTAAAACTCGTGCCACTAGGGTTGAGCTTAGTGTTGGAATAATAAAGAACACTGATCCCAGAATATAAATAAGGTGTAAATTGTTGCTTACCGCTGTACAACTCATAATCCCAAAAATTATATTCCAGTCCTATAGACCCCTCAATGAGCTTGTTGTCTATCTCTAGACCACGCAACTGTCTTGAGTTGTCGGTACTGTTCTCATCATCTGCCCTTAAAAAGCTACCTATAAGGGATGCCCTGAAACTATGTCTGTCACTACGATTCCATTTTGCCACACCACCCATTGTAAAACCTCTGGGATTTATGAACTGTGTGCTCCCTACATCTCCTATTACATTGGATCCTCCCGCAAATATTCCTAACTCATAGGTTTGCGCTTTCGCGAAAGCGAAACAACCCATAGCAACTATCATTACCACGTACCGCATGAAAATTCTAAAACGTGCAAATATAACATATCTCTTTCCCTAGCTAAAGATTAAACCATCTATTGTAGGTATTCAAAACAGACTAAAATCAAAATTATTGCTTAGTTGCGCTTATCTTCTCCCCAAAGTAGCTTGTGGCGTAAGGTTTTAATAAAGGATTGTTGTTTTAGTTCTACCAGATCTATTGTAAAATCTGCTTTTTTTAAGGTGATGACCGTATCATTGGGAAAAGAACAAATACGATTGTCAAGCGAGGTCAGGAATTCATTTTCCCTACCGCTTACTTTAAGGGTAATCTCCGTATCATCTGGAATAACGAGGGGTCTCGCGTTTAGATTGTGTGGAGCTATAGGCGTGATTACAAAACCTTGAGTTGTGGGCGATATGACTGGGCCGCCGCAGCTCAAACTATATCCGGTGGATCCGGTAGGTGTAGAGACGATTAGACCATCTGCCCAGTAGTTGGTCAGCAACTCGCCGTTGAGTTGAGTCTCTATCTGGATCATGCTCGTGGTGTTCATCCTGCTTACGGTAACCTCATTTAGGGCAAAATTTTGAAGGCTCAATTGTTCATCTTTTAGATTTGAACTTGCCGTGATCAGGCTACGTTTACTCAACCTATAGTCACCGTTGAACAACGCTTTCATTGATTCTTCCAGCTTCTCCACTTTTATTGTCGCGAGAAAGCCCAGTCGCCCAGTGTTAATTCCTACTACGGGAATATCATCGCGACCTATAAATGCGACTGCTCTAAGTATGGTACCATCACCTCCTATGCTTATGAGGGCATCGTAGCTGGCATCTAGGTTCTTGAAGCTGTCTATTTGAGTGGCGACGCCTTCTGCCTTAAGCATTTCATGGTAACCTTCTTCTATTGAAATAAAACAACCTCGATCCTCAAAGATCTGCAAGAGGGACTTAACGACTTCCAGTGAACCGTCTTGAATATACTGACCATAAACGCCTAGCTTATTCATCATTATATGTTAAGGTATTTATCAAGGTAGTCAGAGCGCTCTCTCAAGGAGTCGAGATAGAAGTCATCTTCATCTGCAGTTAGAATTTCATAACTGTATCTTCTCAATGTTTGAAGTACCGCACTTAAGTTTGTAGAATTGACCTTTACCGTTATTTCTGTTAAGTGATCTCTATGGCCGCTTATAAAGCATCCATAGATTTTTGCGTCGTTGGACTCTACGATCTGGGCAATCTCGCTAAAACTGTAATCCGTAGACCCTTTTGTGATGACGATAACATTACCTGGCTCATTGAGAAATGGAGCTTCATTGAAAAACTCCATGATATCTGTAAGCTCATAGTAGCCTACATAAGCATTATCAGTATCAAGTACAGGCATGATATTAGACTGGTGCTGGGCAAAAGACTTTAATATTTCTAGCCAGTGCGTATTTTCATTTACATGAAAGGCAGTCATGGAATACTTTACTTCTTCCAAGGTCTCATCTCCTTGAAAGCAATGGGAATCAGTTTCAGAAATGCATCCTATAAATATATCCCCTTCCAAGACAGGAATGTGGGAGTAGGTCATTTGTTTGAAAATGGATTGCGCCTTTGTTACCGAGTCGCTGGTTGATAAAGGAGTGACATCATTTATTATATAATCATCTAATTGCATATTGCAAATTAACCAAATCTTTAGTTATGCCCTGTGGAGGTAGTTTGTATTTTTGAGTTAAAATACAGATATGGCGATTTTGAGCGTTAATGTAAATAAGATAGCAACCCTGCGTAACGCGCGAGGTGGCAATGTTCCAGATCTATTAAAGGTTTCCTCAGATATTGAGCGTTTTGGCGCACAGGGAATAACCATCCATCCGCGACCGGATGAACGGCACATACGCTATCAGGATGCGCGTGACCTGAAAAGAATAGTGCAAACCGAGTTGAATATTGAGGGCAATCCCATTGAGAGTTTTATAAAACTGGTGGAAGAGGTCAAACCCGCACAGGTCACGCTCGTACCAGATGCCGTGGATGCCATCACTTCTAATGCTGGCTGGGACACCGTAAAACACAAACAGTTCTTGACAAAAACCGTTGCTCATTTCAAAAAGATGGGAATACGTACCAGTATCTTTGTCGATCCCGTGATTGAAATGATTGAGGGAGCCGCGCGAACCGGTGTGGATCGTATCGAATTATATACAGAGGATTATGCCACTGGTTATAAAAAGGATCGAGAAAACGCCATCAAACCTTATATTACTGCCGCTGAAAAAGCAAGTGAATTGGGACTGGGAATCAACGCGGGACATGACCTGTCTTTGGATAACATTGAGTACTTCAGCCAAAATATCCCTAACTTGAAAGAAGTCTCCATAGGTCACGCCCTAATTGCAGAAAGTCTTTATCTAGGACTGGAAAACGTCGTGAATATGTACAAAAAAAGACTATCCTGATGTTGCACTCACTCATAATGGGCGAGGGAACGCCCATGGTTATTTTGCATGGATTCTTAGGAATGGCTGATAACTGGAAAACCTTAGGGAAACAATTTTCTGAAAATGGCTTCAATGTGCATATTCTAGACCAGCGCAACCATGGGCGTAGTTTGCACAGCGATCGCTTTGACTATGAAGAGATGGCTCAGGATGTATTTGATTACTGTGCCGAGCATAAATTGGAGAAAATAATTCTTTTGGGACATAGCATGGGAGGAAAGATAGCCATGCTTGCCGCTGGGAAGTTTCCGGATCTCATTGATAAATTGATCATCGCAGATATTGCTCCAAAAAACTACCCTCCACATCACAGCGATATCATCAAGGCATTGAGGTCGGTGGATTTTACAAAGGTAAAAAGACGTGGCGATGCAGATGAAATGCTTTCTCCTTATATAAAGGACTTTGGAACCCGCCAGTTTCTAATGAAGAGCTTGCATCGCAAAGAAGATAAAACCTACGGCTGGAGATTTAATTTGGATACCTTGGGGAGTGCTCAGGATCAAGTTGGAATCCACACTCAAAATTCTGAATCCATCTCTATTCCCACCTTGTTCATACGTGGTGGCAACTCGGGATATATAATGGATCAAGATAAGTTGTTGATAGATAACGCTTTCGCGAAAGCGGAATTAAAAACAATCCCAAACGCCGGTCACTGGCTGCATGCAGAAAAGCCAGAAGAATTTTACAATCTCGTTATCGATTTCGTAAAATAAAAATGCTATGCTTGCATAATACCTAATATTTTCCTTGCATAACATTAATTTAATATTAAATTTGATTTTAATAACAAACTAAAATATTACCCAAAATCTTGACTATGAACAAATTACAAGTTTTTGTGTTGCTTTGCCTGGTTTCTACCCTAGCTTTTGCCGGTGGTTATCGTGTAAGCACACAAAGTAACAGACAGCTTGCCATGGGGCATACTGGAGTCGCTGTAGTAAACAGCGCAGACATTCTCTTCTTCAATCCCGCGGGACTGGTACATTTAGAAAGTAGACTAAGTGTGAGTGCAGGAGGATTTGGAGTTTTTTCTGATGTTTCCTATCAGAATGAAATGACCGGCGCCTTTGCCGAAACGGATAGCCCAACAGGTACTCCGGTTTATTTGTACGCTACTTATAAGGTTACTGAAGATTTTGCAGTAGGTCTTGGGGTATACACACCTTATGGTAGTAATGTGACCTGGCCAACGGATTGGGCTGGCTCACATCTTGTAAACGAGATTGAATTGAGTGCAATTTTCATTCAACCTACGCTTTCTTATCAACTATTTGACTCAGTAAGTTTAGGTGGTGGACCCATCATCGCGATAGGTGGTGTGGAATTCAATAGAAACGCTTCCCGATCACTTACTGATGAGCAGGGAAACCGTTCTAACGTTGCGATTGAAGACAGTGGCGTTACCGGAATAGGATGGACCGCAGGTATCATGTTTACTCCTACGGATAACTTTAAATTAGGGTTCAACTACCGTTCTTTGATTGACATTGAAAGTACAGAAGGAACAGCAACATTTACGAATTTTCCAAACAGTTCCCTTACGCCTAGCAATGGCACTCAGGGTTTTGAGGCGACATTGCCATTGCCAGCAGAAGCTACTTTAGGTTTTTCCTACGAATACAAGAAATTCTTATTTGCATTTGATTACAACAGAGCATTCTGGAGTGAGTATGAAGCATTGGATATCGTTTTTGCAGATGGTTCAGAATCCATCAACCCAAGAAACTATAAAGATGCCTCTACTTACAGATTCGGAGTTCAGTATACCGCAACTGATAAATTAGCTTTACGAGCAGGTTTTTATCATGATCAATCTCCAGTTCAATCTGGTTATTTCGCACCAGAAACTCCGCGTAATGATTCCAATGGGTACACTTTTGGACTGTCCTATAACATAAGCTCAAAGTTCTCGATCGATGCTTCTTTACTCTACTTGAGGTTTGAGCAGATCAACGAGTCCTATGACTTTTATGCAGATCCAGGGGTACCGGTTAATGCTCCATTTGGCGGTACGTACAAGTCACAAGCCCTGATTCCAGGTCTTGGGGTAACATATAACATGTAAAAAAAGAAATGATGAACAAGACATATATAAAATTAATGGCTCTCATGTTTGCTGGTGCAGCAATCGTGAGCTGTGACAATGAATTTGACGAGTCGGTAGAAGATGGAGATCTGTATACCGCTGGAGAGGCAGACTTCTCCAACTTTGTAACCGTGGGTAACTCACTTACTGCTGGATTTGCAGATAACGCACTTTACCTACAAGGACAACAAAATTCCTATCCCAGCATCATGGCCCAACAAATGGAGCTCGTAGGTGGTGGAGAATTTATTCAGCCCTTAGTAAATGATAATACGGGAGGTTTGCTTGCTGGCGGAGTTCAAATTACTTCTAACAGATTGGTTCTAGCTTCTGACGGCATGGGCAATCCGACTGCTCCCAGAGTCTATACGGGAGCAGCTCCAACTACAGATATTACTAACAAGTTTACTGGCCCCTTAAATAACTATGGGGTGCCTGGAGCAAGGGTATTTCATTTAGGAGCACAGGGTTACGGCTCAGTTGCTGGAGTTGCTCAAGGAACGGCTAATCCTTATTATGCCCGTTTTTCCAGTTCAGAAAGTTCCACGGTAATAGGAGATGCAGCGGCTGCAAATCCTACGTTCTTTACTTTATGGATTGGGAATAATGACATCTTAGGTTACGCAACTTCAGGTGGTTCTGGAGTGGATAACAATGAAACAGGAGAGACTAATCCTGGTTTGCAGGGAAGTAATAGCATAACTAATATAGGTACTTTTAATGGTGTTTATAGAAATTTAGTGGATGTGATGACTGCTAACGGAGCAGGAGGTGCTTTGGTTAATATTCCAGATGTTACAAGCATCCCATTTTTTACTACGGTACCATCACAAGCATTAAGTCCAGCTGATCCCAATTTTGGACCACAAATCCCTCTACTCAATCAAGTATATGGAGGTTTGAATCAAGTTTTTGCAGCTTTCGGTCAGGGTAATCGAGCGATTCAATTTTCTACTACCGCAGCAAGTGGTCTTGTAGTGAGGGATAATGATCTAGATGATTTATCAGCAAACCCTGCTTTTGCTAATGCGTTAATTCCTATTATTCAGACAATCGGAGCAGCTCAAGACCCTCCCTTAAATCTGTCAGTTGCTCAAGCCACTGGTCTTGCTCAGGTGCTTGCGCCACAGTTTGGCCAAATTCGACAAGCTACAGCTGACGACCTTATGACTTTAAGGGCTGCCTCTCTTTTAGGAGGTAATGATCAAACCATTTTTGCTACACTTACTGGTGCGGGACTTCCTGCAACTTTAGCAGGTCAATTATCAGCAAATGGAGTAACCTTTCCTTTAAGTGATGATCTTGTGTTAGACGAAGATGAGCAGGATGCAGTTAGTACAGCTCAAACTGCCTATAACTCAATCATTCAGGCCGTAGCCGCTGAGAAAGATCTAGCATTTGTAGATGCACGTGCAGCTCTTGCACAAGTTGCTGATGGCGGAATCATGTTTAACGGTGGTCTGTTAAGCAGTACTTTTGCATCAGGTGGAGCATTTTCTCTTGATGGTGTACACCCTACTGCTCGTGGATATGCGTACACAGCAAATATCATCATGCAGGCAATCAATGATAAGTACGGATCAAATCTACCTATGGTTAATATAGGCCAATACCCTAGTGTACAACCTAGCGATTCTGTAGATTAATTGATTTACAGTTAAGTTTAATAAAATCCGCCAGCGCGCTGCTGGCGGATTTTCTATTTTTAGCCCTTAAAGTTAAATTATGAAATTCCTGATCAGATTACTTCTAACCGCTATAATCGTAGTGTTGCTGTCTAAGGTCTTACCTGGAGTAGAGACTACCAGCTATTTTTCGGCTATTCTTGTGGCACTTGCGATTTCAGTCTTAAATTTTGTCGTGAAACCCATTCTGGTCGTACTTACGCTACCCGTAACCATCTTGACCTTAGGCCTGTTTCTTCTAGTCATCAATGCAATCATTATAATGCTCGCAGACTGGTTTGTAGACGGATTTATGGTAGATGGTTTTTTCTACGCTTTGATCTTTTCACTGTTGCTGGCCTTATGCCGCTCATTGCTGGATAAAATGCTGGACAAGGAGTAAGGATTAGGTAATAACTTTTGAGCCTCTCCCTAGCCCTCATTTCGATGCTGCTCAATGACCATCCACGGGAGAGAGAGACTCAAGCTTTTTGAAAACTTTCCCTTGAGGGAAATGTCCGCTAGGACAATGGGTGTTACCCAGACGTAGCACGAGAGAATATTTTTCAAGGGAAAGATTTACTCAAAATCCTTACCCAGCCCTCATTTCGATGCTGCTCAATGACCATTCACGGGAGAGAGACTCTGTAGTTTTGAAAACTTTTCCTTGAGGGAAATGTCCGCTAGGACAAAGGGTGTTACACAAGTAGCACGAGTGTATCATTTTTTTTACAGAAGTTTATTCTCAAAAGCCTCTCCCCAGCCCTCATTTCGACGCCGCTCAATGACCATCTAAAGGAGAGGGAGGCTCAAGAGTTTTGAGAACTTTCCCTTGAGGGAAATGACCGTTAGGACAATGGGTGTCACACATGTAACTCGAGCGCCTAACGCTTCGTCATTTTCCTTAGGAAAAAGACCTCTGCTTATTGAGTCTAGGCGAATTAAGAATAATAAAGATTGCCAGCTGTCTTTAATAAACACAGAATTAAATCTCAATAAAGTTCCAACTCCATTCTCTAAAACACTAATCATTATATGCATATACAATGCATTTTCTTAAACACTTTGTTTACACCTCCAAAAAGGTTAATTTTGCAGCCCGAAATAAATAGCACTAAAAGTCTATAAATGAATATCAAACGTACTGATGTTGACGCGCTTAATGCCGTACTTACTCTTGAAATCACACAAGAGGACTACAAAGAGAAAGTAGATAATATCCTAAAGGATTATCGCAAAACTGCAAATATTCCTGGTTTTAGAAAAGGCCACGTTCCTGCAGGTTTGGTGAATAAAAAATACCGCATTCCCGTTCTTGTGGATGAGATCAATAAAATGATTCAAGAGCGACTCAATTCCTATATTAAGGAGGAGAATCTTGAATTACTTGGGAATCCGCTACCTAAAGCTCAAGAAGATATAGACTGGGCAAACGCTAAGGATTTTACCTTTGAGTTTGAACTAGGTCTTGCACCAGAGTTTGAAGTGGACTTAAAGGGAGAAAAAATTACCAGCTACGAGATCAAAGTAGACGATAAAACTGTTGAGGATCAGATCGACCGCATTAGAGAACAATACGGGAAACTGGTCAATAAGAATGAGGTTGAAGAAGGTGATGAGGTGACTGGAATCTTCAGAAATGACGATGAGGAAATCAATACTGACGCGACTTTTAAAACGGATCGCATCAAGGGTAAGACTAACATGAAGAAATTCATTGGTTCTAAGCCTGGTGATGTCTTGAAGTTGAAAACCAAAAACCTTTTTGAAAATGACCAAGATCTAGTATCACTACTGAAACTTGATCAAGAAAAAGTTGATGAAAGGATCGATGTGCCGTTGGAATTTGAGATTACTGAAATTAATACTCGTGAAAAAGCAGAGCTGAATCAAGAGTTTTTTGATAAGCTCTTTGGTGAAGACGTGATCAAAAGTGAGGAAGAGCTCAAAGAACGTTTGAGAGAAGATGCCAGCAAGCAATTTGTACAACAAACCGATCAGAAATTACTGACTGATGTTACAGAGAGCCTGATCGAGAACACAAAATTTGATTTGCCTTCAGATTTCTTAAAAAGATGGATCGCAAACAACGGTGAGAAAGAAATGACCGCCGAAGAAGCCGAAGAAGAATACAACCGTTCTGAAAAAGGCTTGAGATACCAGCTTATCGAATCAAACATTGTTAAAAATAACGATGAGCTTCAATTGAAGTTTGAAGACCTTCAGGAGTATTCTCGTACCATGATCAGACAGCAAATGGCTCAATATGGTCATATGGATGCAACTGATGAAGAAGTGGATCAAGTAGTGGCACGCATCATGAGCAATGAAGAAGAAGTGAAGCGCATGAGTGAGCAATTGCAAAACGAGAAGATGCTCAAGTTTTTCAAAGAGAATGCGTCACTCAAGAAAAAAGAAGTGACCTACGAAAAGTTTATTAAGGAAGCTTACGACGCCTAAGCGTTCAAATATTAAATATCTTTAGGCGTTAACTTTTTATAGAGAAGTTAACGCCTTTTATTTTTCCACTCCCTAATATTACATTTATGAACATAGGTAAAGAATTTGAGAAGTTTGCGGTAAAAGACCAAGGCGTCAACCCAAATTATTACGATAAGATCATGGGAACCATGTATCCCACAAACCTCACTCCTAACATAATTGAAGAGCGCCAGATGAATGTTCTCGCCATGGATGTATTCTCACGTCTTATGATGGATCGCATCATCTTTATGGGAACGGGAGTAAACGACCAGGTAGCAAATATCGTGCAGGCGCAGCTACTCTTTTTAGAAAGTACTGACGCAAATAAAGACATCCAGATCTATATCAACTCTCCAGGAGGTAGCGTTTATGCAGGTCTTGGAATATATGACACCATGCAGTTCATAAAGCCAGATGTGGCTACGATCTGTACCGGAATGGCCGCCAGTATGGGCGCCGTGTTGCTTTGTGCAGGAGAAAAAGGTAAGCGCAGTGCCTTGCCACATAGCCGTGTTATGATTCATCAGGTTTCTGGCGGCGCACAAGGGCAGGCCAGCGATATTCTAATTACCGCACAAGAGGTGGTTAAGCTGCGCGAGGAGCTATATACCATTATCGCAAAACACTCTGGTAAGGAATATGAAGAAGTGCAGGAGGATTCTGATCGTGATTTCTGGATGCGTGCAGATGAAGCTCTGGAGTACGGAATGATTGATGAGGTGTTGAAAAGGGATTCATAAATATATTAAGGACGTCTGCTTTTTTGTGAGGTTTCCGCTTTCGCGAAAGCGAGAACATTAAAAAAGAAATTTTAAAAACAGGCAAGGCACAAACAAGATGTCCTCGTATTATTTTACCACTATACCGCGCTATCCAAGCGTAAAAAAGGAGGTCAATAGACTTCAAAAATTATGAGTAAAGAACAATTAGAATGCAGTTTTTGCGGGCGTAACAAGTCAGAGACAAATCTGCTGATCGCAGGTCTGGATGCCCATATTTGTGACCGCTGTATAGAGCAGGCTCACGGCATCGTACTGGAAGATCACACGACAGACGACTCTGGTGTATCAAAAGCAGAGCTGGAACTCAAAAAACCACAGGCCATCAAGCACTTTCTTGATGAGTACATCATAGGCCAGGATTTTACTAAAAAAGTAATGTCAGTTGCTGTCTACAATCACTATAAAAGATTGTTGCAAAAACAAGGCGATGACGACGTTGAGATCCAAAAGTCCAATATCATGATGGTGGGACAGACCGGTACGGGTAAAACGCTTATCGCAAAGACCATTGCCAGAATGCTCAACGTGCCTCTCGCAATAGTAGATGCCACCGTACTTACAGAGGCTGGATATGTAGGAGAAGATGTGGAGAGTATTTTAACAAGACTACTTCAAGCCGCCGATTATAATCTGGAAAAGGCACAGACGGGAATCGTTTTTATAGACGAGATCGATAAAATTGCGCGCAAATCAGACAACCCCTCCATAACTCGAGATGTATCTGGAGAAGGAGTTCAACAAGGTTTATTGAAATTGCTTGAAGGAACCGTGGTTAACGTACCACCCAAAGGGGGACGCAAACACCCAGACCAAAAATTTATCGAGGTAAATACAGAGAACATCCTTTTTATCGCGGGAGGAGCTTTTGACGGAATAGAAAAGGTGATCCGTAAGCGTTTGAATATGCAAGCGGTAGGTTTTAGTGCCAGTATTTCAAATGACGGAGTAGTGGAGAAAGATAATCTGCTCCAATATATCATTCCCAAAGACATCAAAGATTTTGGGATGATACCAGAAATCATAGGACGATTACCAGTGTTGACATATATGAATCCGCTGGATGCGAAGACACTGCGGGCGATTCTTACCGAGCCTAAAAATGCCATCATGAAGCAGTATGAAAAACTGTTTGAAATGGACGACATTAAATTTACCATGACCAGTGGCGCGCTTGATTACATAGTAGGTAAGGCAATTGAGTATAAGCTAGGCGCTAGAGGTCTGCGATCGCTCTGTGAAGCCATCCTTACCGATGCCATGTTTGAAATGCCTGGAAATAAAGAAAAGGAATTGCACGTAACAAAGAGCTACGCAGAATCAAAACTTAACAAAAGCGCGATACAGAAATTAAAGGCTGTGGGGTAAGATTAGATCTACTTCATTAAATATTAAAATAGCCTTTTCATTTATTTGAAGAGACTGTTTTGGATTTAAAATAGGCTTTTGGATGGAAACCACGACAAAGAAAATTGTAGATGGGATCTATTTATGGTGTGTAATGATCTTCTAAAAACTTCATTTTCTGCATCAAAATATTCCAGTTGATCACTGTAGACATCAGCGCTGCCAAACATTGATCCCGAAAGGCCTATCTTGAATAAACCCAGATTTTCTGTTTTTCTATAATAGTTGATTGAGACTGGATAGTCTATAAAACCATCATTTGTACTCTGATTGATGAACAACAGCTGATTTTCATTTTCCTCATTAGTTAATACTCGACCTCTGGCAAACTTATCATCTTTGTTGAGCCATCTCATATCGATGGATAGACCTATACTTAACTGATCTTTCTTACTCAATTTGAATAAATATTCCGAGCCTAACTCAAAGGTATAAAAGCTGAGGTTTCTACGATCGTTTTCAATAAAATCGCTGGCTTGACCTAAAAATGATCCTGGAACTCTAAGTGATCCTTCCCAATTGAAAGACTCATAGTAAACTCCTGTCTTAAACAAAAATTTACCTGTCCTCACAAACATCCAGTCCAACCCTACGATAAAATGATCATTAAAGTCTAAGTTGTAGTCATAACCTATCGTAGGATCATTATCTACAAAATTTTGTTGATAGCCTAAAGTTACGCCCAATGGTAGAACGTCGTCAAAAAGTAACTTAGAATTCTTTTGCTCATTTTGAGATATGAGAAATGTGGGTAGGGAGATAATAATTAATAAGAGATATTTCATTTAAAAAGAGATAAAACCTTTTTTAGGAAAAAAGGTAAGTGATATGTTGACATAGTGACCCGTCCATTTATGGGTAGAAGTTGCTCCAGGAACGGTTAGGTTTGTAGAAGTTATAAGGATTTCTTCCATGGTTTGAAAATGATAGTGGCCTGTAAGAGCCCATCGAAATTTGCTATCATCTTTTAAGTAAATGTCTCCCGCTAAACCTGCATTCATTCCAAAGGTAATAGGGCTCTGATATTCTTCATATTCTCCAATTATTCTAGTTATATCATTGACTATTAAAAATGGTTGTCGGTATCTACCACTGGTATACCCATAATATTGAAATTCTAGACCTGCTTTAATAAACAAAGGTGTTTTAAATGATTTTCTTAACTCATAAAGCACTTCCATTGGTAAATGATATGTCCAGTATGGCGCATTAAAAAATTCTCTTTGCAACCCACGATCTCTACCAAGTTGCTCGGCAGTGAAGTTATAGCTGCGAACTTGAGATATGTTTTTTATGAATAGTCCAGCTGTAAATAAGAACCTTTTCTTCTTGAGTAATTCAAATTCAAAGCCGGCTGTAAATGTGACTCTATCCTTATATTCATATTCTATAAAATCATTTTCAGAGGTGTTGGAAAAAAAATCATTATGTAACCCTACTCGCAATCCTATAGGAAAATTTCTTTTG
Organism: Nonlabens sp.; assembly: GCA_049671565.1. Classification (GTDB taxonomy): domain Bacteria; phylum Bacteroidota; class Bacteroidia; order Flavobacteriales; family Flavobacteriaceae; genus Nonlabens. Next base: position 14,869 of record JBATVD010000014.1, on the reverse strand, counting down.
ACATCAACGGCTATGTTATCTTGGGCGGTAATAAAGCTACTTGCACTAATAATAAGTGCAAGTAGCAATAATTGAACTCTAGTTTTCAAAAACAAGAGTCTCATAAAATGGTCTTTGTCTGTGTTCGGAAAAAAGTTTGTCTTGGAGAGTTCCAAGTTCTTCGGAAGCAGAAGGGTAAGGAATTCTCAATTTTGCTTTTGATCTACGTCTTTTTCTGTAAGGACCTGGCTCATTCTCATCATCTTCAAATAAGCAGTTATCTATTCCAGAAGCGTCAATATTTTTTTTATAGATATCTCCATAAATTCTAGCACTACTGGAGATGCGATGTCTTCTTAATTTACCTCTCTTTTTCTTGTAGTTGCGAGTATAAGCTTTAAAGACTTTGGTAGTTCCACTATCGGTAAAGTCAAACGTCCTATCTCTAAATTGATTTGCTTTTCTCATGGCATAAGTATTATCTAGCCAAAGTTTCTCATTACTTTTACTTTTATAAAAACATGAATTGGGATTGGTTGGAAAATTTTCAGCTACGGCTCCTTGTTCTTCTTTGCTTCCTCCATATTGAGCAACCACTTCTTGAAAGGTATTACCTTCATTTGCTGCTGATAAAGCGTTTGTGGCATCGGGATGAGTGGGGTCTATGACTAACCAACCACCATTCATTTCTTTATAGATCATTTTGCAGATCATCACTTCATTTTGAGGGTTGTAGAGCGTCTGCTCTACTGGATCTGTTAGAAAATCATTCTCTACCCAATCATCCATAGACCATCCAGGTTGATCAGAGGCATCAAGCCATGCATCTTCTGCGGCCTCTTCATACTGCCGTAAAGAGCAGAAACTATGAAGGTTTTCAAAATCAATTAAAGGTTGATCTGGATGATGTCCTATATTATCTTCAATATCATTCAAAGCATCTTCATCTAGATGTCCATAGGTATTAAGAAAATCATCATCATGAGTATCTGCTTGCTCTTCCAGACTTTCCAAGGTTTGAGCAAAAGATTCCCACGATGGAAAATACATCATGTTATTGTCACATGTTCTTGTAAGTCCGTTGTCAAAATACAAACCATAAGGCTCAAATTCACATTTAGTTTGCTCTGATTCTTTTTCAGAAGTGGTCACTAGCTGCTCTGCTGGCTGCTCGGTATTTTCGATCTCATCCTCACAGCTAACTAGAGAGAGAGAGTTATGGTAGCCATTATAGCCCACCGCACTATTAAAGGTGTTTTTTTCATTTTTACAATGTTTGAAATTATTTAAACGATGCATCTTAGTAAATGTAATGCAATTCTTAAAACAATCTTAAAGTAAAAATACGTGTTTTTAAAATACAGGTATTTTTACCTTTTACGGGCTTGTTCTAGGCAAAACTATTTCAAAGGTCGTCCCCTCGTCTTTTTTGCTTTCCAGGACTTTTATTTTTCCTTTATGATAGTCTTCAATGATACGTTTTGCTAAGGATAAGCCCAGTCCCCAGCCGCGTTTCTTTGTGGTGTATCCTGGATTAAAAACATCCTTCCATTTGTGTTTTGGAATTCCTTTACCCGTGTCTGAAATTCTTAGATACACATTACGTACATCAGCCTTTAAAAATACGCTGATGTCTCCCTTTCCCTTCATGGCATCGATTCCATTTTTGATAAGGTTTTCTATAACCCAAGAAAATAATTGCTCATTGAGTCTTACCTGTATGGGTTGTTCAGGAACATCTATGTTGAAGTTAATTAATTTAGACGATCGGCTGGATATGTAAGTAGTCGCATCTACCGTTTGAAAAACTATATCAGTAGGTTCAAGGTCTGGAATACTTCCTATTTTAGAAAAACGGTCGGTAATGGTTTGCAGTCTCTTAATGTCTTTTTCCATCTCGTCCACATAAGTAGGATCCACGTCAGAATCTCTTAAAATAACGGTCCAACCCACTAGTGACGATAGAGGAGTGCCTATTTGGTGAGCGCTTTCTTTTGCCATTCCCGCCCAGAGTTTATTCTGTTCAGCCGACTTATTAGAGCGATAGAAAAAATAAATAACTGCGCTGAAAAGAAGTAAAATAAGCACCAGAGCCAAAGGATAATATTTCAATTTAGTGATTAAAGAACTATTTCCATGATACAGCGTGAAAAAGGCCTTACCATCTAACTCAGCTACAATTGGTTCGTTCTCTTCAGAAAATTCACTAATCAATTGACGCATTGCCAGAGAATCATTTTTTATTGCATCAGGAATATTTCCAGCATCGATTATCCCATCTTTATTAACTGTTATGATAGGAATGTTAATTGAGTTTTCGATAACTTTTAAGGTAAGGTCACTTATATCATTATTGAGATCTACACTCGTTTTTATAATTTCCTTTTGAGCGATCACAAACTCTTCTACATTTGCCCGTTCTGTCTCTTTAAGCTTTGTGAAAAATTGATAGGTATTCCAAAGGATCAAGGTGGTAATAATGAGGCCGCCCAAAATGATTCCCCAGCGCCAGAGGTTTTTATTTCCTGAAAAATTCATGTGTATGCGAGCTTATGGATTTGACAATTGATAACTCAACGAATCGTAAATCATATTAGTCTCTTTTAACGATGAGAAAAAAGTCTTCATCGGTATTGAGGTAGCCTTGATTGTAAACAAAGTAATAGATGGTTCCTTTTTTTGTGGTGTAGATACTGGTAAAAAAGTTGAAGTCAAAACCCATGGAGAGCAATTTATTGCGGGTGGTTTTTGTTTTTGAATCCGGATTAAGCTCATTAAGAATACGCCAATTTTTACGTAAACGGTTGTTGATGTTACGCATTAACGAGGTACTGTCCTTGTTCAATTTGTTGTTTGCCACATTACGACAGTAGTCACTACAAAAACGTTTGTCTGCCCTTCCTTTCACTGGGTCGCCACATTCTGGACAGGTTTTGGCTTGGGACATATTTTGGTTTTGAATTTTAAATATAAGCAATTACAAACGCCTGTTCAATTCAGGGATCGCTTCCTTGTGAAAAAATCATGCATTAATTGAGCGCATTCATTCTCTAGAATACCCTTTATGACTTCAGTTTTGGGGTGTAATTGAGTTCCCATTTTTTGATAACCGCGCTGTGGATCACTCGCTCCAAAAACAATACGCGATATCTGAGACCAGTAAAGTGCTCCAGCGCACATTTGACACGGTTCTAAAGTCACATAGAGGGTGCAATTTTTTAAATATTTCCCGCCTAAAGCATGAGCGCCAGCCGTAATGGCCTGCATCTCGGCATGGGCGGTAACATCAGTGAGGGTTTCAGTAAGATTGTGTCCTTTTGCGATGATCTTACCATCTATCACAATCACCGCACCCACGGGAATTTCTCCACGGTCTAAAGCGTTTTCTGCCTCTACTAAAGCCCGTTTCATAAAATACTCGTGATCCATATCTGATTTGCTTTTATGGGCTAAAAGTGCGGATAAAATTGAAGGAATCCAATTTTGGGCAAGACTCTTGATAAATTTAAAAAAATCAACATAATGCATCCTTTCTACAATTTTGATATACCAGAGCCCTGCCACGAGGACTGGAACTCCATGACACCTTCAGATCAGGGTAGGTTTTGTAGTGCATGTGAAAAAACGGTAATCGACTTTACGGATATGCAACCACCTGAGATTGCCGCTTACTTAAAGCAATATCAATCACAACAGGTTTGCGGTAGGGTTAAATCTGCACATCTGAATCAGGTCATTATAAAAATACCCACTCATACCTTGCAATCGCATAAAAGCCCTACGAGAATATTTATGCTGGCACTTCTTATAGTTATGGGAACCACTCTTTTCAGTTGTACCTCTGACCAGGGAAGGAAGACTAAGATCGATAATATAGAAGTAGTAGGTTTTGATTCATTGGAAATTATAAGTTGCTCTTTCGGTAAGGAGTCAGACTCACTTTATGAAGACGAAGAAACACCTATTATTGGAGGTTTTGGATCACCGCCACCCGAGCCTCCCACTTTGGGGGAGGTTGTTATCGTACAGGGAATGTTGGATAACGAAAGTTCTCGAAATCAACACTATGTCTATGAAGTTGGCAAAAAACCTCAATTTCAAAATTCGCCAGACTTTCAATCCCAAGAAGAGGCTTTGAAATATTTTCAAGATAAAATGAGCCAATTTGTAAAAACGAATTTTGATACCGTTGTAAGTTCTGAGTTTCAAAAAGGAGAACGATTGAAGATCAACACGATGTTTACAATTAGTGAGCTTGGCAATGTGGAAGATATTAAAGTGCATTCTAGATATTTGGAGTTGGAAAATGAGGCTCGCAGGGTGCTTGACCTTCTTCCTAAACTCGTCCCAGCACGACATGATGGTAAAGATGTTTCGGTTACTTATGCGTTACCCATAATTTTGTCGGGCAGTAAATGATGTTTTGTAAAGGAGCATGTTAAAAGCCGCAAAAGGGTACTGATTTATTGCTACCACGAGCCGTACCTTTGAGTATGCAAGCATCATTACTGGATCGTATTGAAACCCCTGTTGACTTGAGACGCTTTCGCGAAAGCGAACTACCGCAACTAGCCACTGAACTACGCCGATTTATCATAGATATCGTTTCAGAAAAGGAAGGGCACCTAGGCGCAAGTCTGGGGGTCATTGAGCTTACTATCGCATTACATTATGTATTTAATACTCCAGTGGATCAACTGGTTTGGGACGTGGGACACCAAGCCTATGGGCACAAGATATTGACTGGAAGAAAGGATATTTTTCATACCAATCGCGATTTAGGAGGGATTTCAGGCTTTCCAAAAAGGTCAGAGAGCGTTTATGACACCTTTGGTGTAGGTCACAGTTCTACCTCCATAAGTGCAGCTCTTGGAATGGCGATGGCGAGTCGTCTTGCCGGCAAAAGTTGTAAACATATAGCGGTGATAGGGGATGCCAGTATTGCCAGTGGTATGGCATTTGAAGCCTTAAACCATGCCGGTGTAAGTGGCGCAGACCTGCTGGTGATCCTGAATGATAATGCAATAGGAATTGATCCCAGTGTGGGTGCTCTAAAACAATACCTCACCAAAACAAAATCAGGTAAAAAAACGGGTCAGGACAATATTTTTGAAGCGTTAAATTTTGATTATCACGGTTCTATAGATGGTCATGATCTTGAAACTCTGATCAACGAGCTCCAAAAACAAAAAAAACTTACAGGTCCACGGTTGTTGCATGTGCGCACCATAAAAGGAAAGGGCTTGCGGCAAGCAGAGCAAGATCAGGTAAAATACCACGCGCCAGGAAAATTTGACAAAAACACGGGAGATCTCTCACCTAAACCAGTGAATCAAATACCGCCTAAATTTCAAGAGGTTTTTGGACACACGATACTAGAACTGGCGGAACAGAACGATAAAATCGTGGGCATCACGCCAGCCATGCCTACTGGAAGTTCACTCAAAATCATGATGGATGCAATGCCACATCGAGCTTTTGATGTAGGTATTGCAGAGCAACATGCTGTAACCCTTGCCGCAGGTATGGCAACCCAAGGTCTAGTGCCTTTTTGTAATATCTATTCTACCTTTTTACAACGGGCTTACGATCAAGTTATTCATGATGTGGCTTTACAGAAGCTACCAGTAATTTTTTGCTTGGACCGTGCCGGGCTCGTGGGAAAGGACGGTGCCACCCACCATGGAGCCTTTGATCTGGCTTACCTCAACTGTATTCCAGATATGATCATTGCGGCGCCCATGGGAGCAGTGGAATTACGCAATCTTATGTTTACTGCATCGCAGGGTCTGGATTTGCCCATAGCCATGAGATATCCCAGAGGAGGATGCGAGACCTTAGACTGGCGACAAAAATTTGAGAAAATAGAAATAGGCTCATCACGAGTTTTGAACAATGGCAAAAAGATCGCGATCATTTCATTAGGTTCTATCGGGTTAACTGTACACCGACTTATTACAGATGAGAGTTTAGAAGTTACGCACCTTGATGCACGATTTTTGAAACCTCTAGATGAGAAAGCTATTGAAGTGATCTTTAAAAGTCATGATCACGTGATTACTATAGAAGACGGAGCTCTAAAGGGAGGTCTAGGAAGTTCTATCCTAGAACTATCTTCAAAACTAAATTATGACGGCAAAGTTCATAGACTAGGTTTGCCAAACAATTTTATTCAACACGGTCCCACTGCCGACCTACATAAAATTGCAGGAATGGATAGTGAGACCGTGCTTAAGCTTATCGAAAGCTTGTATTGATTACTGAATCGTGAATTTTACTGATTTATCAATCTGAGCTCCCTTTAGGTTCAATATATAAAATCCACTTTTTAAATTTGAAATTTCAATTTCTTCCACATTATTTCTGGACTCAATATCTTTTTCTAGAATTAACTGACCAGATAGGTCAAAGATTCTCGCCATGAGGTTTGTATTCATAGATTCTTGAGCTATGTAAATTTTACCGTCTTTTATCTGTGTGGGGTAAACTTTAATATTATCCTCTAGGTTTTCATCTTCTACTCCGAGCGTATCAAAATTACCGGTAAACATTCCGCGACCGTGCGTGGTGGCAAGAATTGTGTTGTCGGCAGTCCGCAGGTCGAGATCTAGAACTTTTACATTTGTCATCCCATTAATTTGTGGAACCCAACTAGGGTTTGCATGGTCAAAGTTTCCAGTGGCATAGATTCCCATTTCAGTACCTATAAGAACTTCATTGGGCAGCAATGGATTTTTTAGTATCGCTTTAACTGGAATATCAGGTAAATTACCATCTTTAGATAGCCAATTAACTCCACCGTCTTGAGTGTACCAGATATTTTCCACACCATAGTTATGCATAGTCAGATATATTTCCTGTTGGGTATCTCCAAAGTCAACATCAGAGACAGATCCCAAGAAGTTGATTCCAGATATGTTTTCCCAGATGGGAGCCGCAGTATTTGCATCAGTTACTTTTAGGAGTCTTGATGTTTCAGTTCCTATAAACAATGTAGTGTTAGGCCCTGTGCTAAATGGCGAAGCTTTCATAGTGGTGGGTCGAGAACCGTTGATCAAAGAGTTGGTCAGTAAAGTACAATTGGATCCATTCGGTAATAATTCGCAAACATCGATGGCATTTTGAGAACCGTTCAATCTAGTGTTTGAATAGAAAAAGTCATTGTTTTTATCAAGTTCGGCCACATTGATAAAATCTCCATCACTATTATCAGCACAACCAGACGGATTTATACAATATCTAAATCCATAACCAGGATAGGTCCAGTACTGGTGGTTGTTAAATTGAAAAGTTAATACAGCATAACCATCTTCACTATCGATCTCCACGTGAGCACCATCTCCTCCTGAAGTAAAGTTGAAGCTGTTTTCTCCAGCAATGGGAGCTATCACCGTTTGAGTTCCGTTATCCTGAGCGCCACCTATAAAACCGGGTACATTGGTTTGCGCAATTGACCCATAATAAAATTGGGTAACGTTGTAGCCATTATTACGGTTCTCAAAGGCAGATGTGCTATTTGCCGCATTTGCGAGATCACTTCCCCATGAAATACCACCATCGCTACCTACTACCGCTTGGCTATTGTCCATAGGATGGAAGGTTAGGGCATGAATATCTGCGTGAATAAATGAAACGTTTAATGTATTCATGTTTGCACGATTGGGATCCCATCTGGATATTTGCGACCAGGTAGCACCTCCATCAGTAGATTTATGTAGATCTATACCGCCGGCGTAAACCGTTTGATCATCAGTAGGATCAACTTCTATGACGAGATTGTAGAATGCTTGATTTCTTGCAAAATCAGTAGCTGGAATGCCTAAATCAGCATCATCTGGTTCTGATATTTGTGGCAAAGTAGCAAAACCATCAGTGGTTTTATAGACATTTGCCTGAGAACCAGAAACCTCGGTAAGTACATAGAAAAGATCCGGGTCTGAAACTGAGGCTGCTATTTCCACTCGATCAGAGCCACCTACGACGCGCTCTAAGTTCCAGTTCAATCCATCGGTACTTCCATAGATCCTACCTCCACCATCGCCAGTGGCGGGAGAACCTATACTTCCCATATATAAAGTGTTATCTGCGCCTATTTCAAAATCGTTGGGAATAAAGTAGAAGGTCCTTCCTGAAAAGGTATAGCTCAGGTTAGCATTTTCGACCCTGTTCCAGCTGGAACCATCATCAACACTTCTATACAGACCAGCATTTTGAAGCCCCAAAATATTAGTTGGGTTGGATATGTTGAAATTAGGAGAGTAATAAATGGACGCTCCTATACCTACATATACTTCACTGGTTCCATTATTATCCCATACCAAAATATCATTAACATAATAAAGACCAGAAGTAAAGAGAGAATTGGTTCCATTAATACTACCACCTCCAGCGACGGGAAGATTAACGCTCGTCCAAGTCGCGCCGCCGTCAGTTGATTTGTAGACTCCATTTCCCACAGCTGCGCCAGATGTGTGCTGTTCCCCAGTTCCTAGATACCAAGTCTGTGAATCATTGGGGTCTATGGCATAGGAGCTTATGTTGAGGTTTGCAGCAACTCCAGGTACGAGAGACCAGCGGGACGCATTGGAATTAATATTATCATTGACCCAAAGGCCACCGCCTACACCGCCAGCAAAAACACGATTGTAATCCTCACCATCGCCATTATCTGCTCCCACATCATTAGGATCATAAAAAACTACTCGAGTACGTCCACCTACGTTATCTGGACCACGATCTTCCCAAGGTCTTAGAGAGTTACCGGGAACACTATTGGTTACCGGGCCAGTGATGTCTATTGATTCAACTTCAAAGGGTGTTGGATAACCCAGTTGAGGATTCATTGTGAGTTCCCACATGCGCTCGTTGTAACTGTTGGGAGGAATCCCCAATGCCTTACGCTCTTTTTTACTCAAGCCTACAGTCTTTGAAAATGGGCTGTTCTTTATAAATTCTTCATGTTTTTGTCTTTTCTGTTGAATATCAGCTAGCTGGTTTTCAGATTCAGTGGTTTTGTGATCGAAATCTATAAAATATACCATTCCTAAAATGGTAACGAGACCAGCGATGGCGATGAAGATGTATTTAGTTTTCATAAAGATTTAATGTGATATAAATATACCTGATTTGATTTTAGGAAAGCTTCCCATTTAATATATGAAATAATTTTAACGATCTACTGTCCGTCAGTGAAGCTACATAACCACAAGATTCCAGCAGACGCTCGTAAATTGTTGTTCCTGTGGTACGTAGGTCATAACAAGACCTCAAGATGAGTTGGTCGTAACTACTTGCCGTTCCATTCAGATCGTTGAGGCTCGCGTTTACGACCGCTTCCAGTATATCCTGAATAATTTTATAACCGCCTATTTCTTTATCCAGAACTTCTTGAGAACGATATACCTGAGATACGGTTATGCCTAATATATCCTCAATTTGTGGTTTGAATTGTGACTTGTCAATTAATGACGTAGAAAACGTTCCTTCCAAAATAGCATCTTCATTTTCCATAAAAATATCCACACAATCATTGATCAGTGTGTTTATGGCAAGAGATCGCAAATAAGAAAGCCGTTCTGAGGTAGAACTGAGACTGGTATAAATTTCAGTGCGCATTGTATCCCGCACGAGATTGAGCAATTGCTCCAGAGCATGATCCTCGCTGATCCACCCTAGGTTGATGCCGTCTTCAAAGTCTATTATCGTATAGCAAATGTCATCTGCGGCTTCAACAAGATAGGTAAGAGGATGCCTGTTATAAGCCTCACCGGTGTTACTACTATTTTCAAGTCCCATATCAGCGGCTACGTCTTTAAAGTGCTTAACATCAGACTGAAATATCCCGAATTTCTTTTGGGAGATGTGTCTCGTAGGTCTTATGGGCAGGGACTCTTTGGGGTATTTTATAAATGCACCCAGAGTAGCGTAGGACAGTCTCAGCCCTCCGGCAGTTCCAGGGCTGGATAGGTTAAGTAGCCTGTATCCATTAGCATTTCCTTCAAAAGAGAGTAGGTCGTGTTGTTGCTTTCGCGAAAGCGAGCCAAGTAATAAACTCCCTCTAGGCGAAGAGAAAAAACTACCTATGGCCTTCTCGCCACTGTGACCAAAAGGAGGGTTTCCTATATCGTGTGCCAGTGCTCCGGCAGCTACTATAGCGCCAAAATCTTGCAGCTTATAGCCTTTTTCTACGAGTGAGGGGTATTTATTGAGTAAGCGCTTCCCTGCCATGCGTCCCAGAGACCTTCCTACCACGCTTACCTCGAGACTATGGGTAAGTCTTGTATGCACAAAACCGGTCTGGCTCAAAGGGATCACCTGCGTTTTATCTTGCAAACTGCGGAAGTATGGCGAAAAGATGACCCTGTCATAATCCACATCAAAGCCCAGCCTTAGCTCATCCTGTTGCGCTCGCGGTCGTTCTACAGTGTCTCCATAACGCTTTAAAGAAAGTAGTTGCTCCCAGTTCATAAAAGTTTTTAAAATACAAATCTATGTAAATAAGAGGTCTCAACGGCATTGCCTTAATGCAGCGTTTACTTAGGTAACATTAATTTAAACTATCGATAATTTAAGATAAACCTACCTTAACCTAGGAACAGGATTGTTGAAGTTTCTTTGCATCAACAAACTAAAAATCAATTTAAGATGAAAAAATTCTTTTTAAGCATGTTGGCCATAGCAACTTTGACGATTCAAAGCTGTGGTGACGACGACGACAGCAATGGTGGGCCTGACGCCATTGAAAATGAAATCTCAGGACAGATAACCTCTGACTTCAGATTAACAAATGACCGTATTTGGACCTTGAACGGAAGAACTACCGTTACTAATGGCGCAGAATTGTTTATCGAGCCTGGTACGATTATTAAAGGTTTGCCTGGTCAAGGAGCTAATGCCTCTGTACTGATCATTGCACGTGGATCTACCGTCAATGCAAATGGTAACGCTGCAGAGCCTATCATATTTACAAGTATTACTGATAACATTCAAGTAGGACAAACTGCTGGAACCAACCTTGATGAAAATGACAGAGGTCTCTGGGGTGGTGTTATCGTTTTAGGTAGCGCACCATCATCTTTTCGTGGTGATGCAGCTGAGGTGCAGATTGAGGGTATCCCTGCAAACGATACTAACGGTCGTTACGGTGGAACTTCTGCCGGAGATAGTTCAGGTGTTTTGAACTACGTTTCTATACGTCATGGTGGTACAAACATAGGTGAAGGTAATGAGATCAACGGTCTTACTTTAGGTGGTGTAGGTACAGGTACTACCATTTCAAACATTGAGGTGGTTGCAAACGTAGATGATGGTATCGAGTTCTTTGGTGGTACTGTTAATGCAACAAATCTATTTGTTTGGGCAGTAGGTGATGATGCAATTGACATTGATCAAGCTTACTCTGGTACAATTGACAATGCAGGAATCGTTTTAGGTAATATTTCTGACCATGCACTAGAGATAGACGGTCCAGAAGGTTCAGCAAATGGTGCATTCACTCTTAGAAATGTTTCAATGTTCGGAAACACTGAAACAGAGAATGGGGAATACGCAGACTACCGTAGTAATGCTCAAGGCTCAACTAGCAACGTATACGCAACTGGTTTTAAAGACAGTTCAGATGTAGAGTTAGATAACAACGCGGTTACCCAAAATTACATTGATGGCGACCTTACTTTCTCAAATTGGGTTTTTAACTTAGACGATGACGCCGCTGCAGCTGCACAATTTGTAGAAAAAGTAGGTTGTGCGCAAAATTGTGATGATCCCGACGATGAGAACGATGATGATATCGATGAAGAATTCTTATTGAATGGACCGCTATCAGATGAAGCAACCGCATGGGCAAGTGCAGGTACATCAGGTGGAGCTGATACTTCTGCTTTTGCTTGGACTTATGCAAACAATACCGCTAATCTAGGATTTTAAGAAAAGCTAATTTTCATCAAATGCCTACCCTGTTAATGCATGGTAGGCATTTTTATAGTTTTATACTACCACTAATAATAAATATAAAATGAAGTACTTCTCACTTTTCTTCACATTTCTTTTTGTCTCGGTTTCCTTCGCACAAACGGGAACTTTATCAGGTAAATTAATCGATGGAGATTTTAATGATGGCCTTGCATTTGCAAATGTTGCAGTAAAGGGAACCAATTATGGTACAGCTACAGATTTTGAGGGTAAATACTCGATCGATATGGAGCCTGGAACCTATACTGTAGTTTTTACATTTGTAGGCTATAGCACAAAAGAAGTTACTGATGTAGTTATCAAAGCTGGTAAAGTAACAGAACTTACCGTTACACTTACCAGCGCAGCAGACGCTCTTGATGACGTTGTAATTACCGTTACCAAAAGGCAAAATTCTGACAAAGCGGTACTGGAAGTTCAAAAAAATGCCACCGTGGTCCTCGATGGATTATCCAGTGAATCCATCAAGAAACAAGGTGCATCTGATGTGGCAGCGGCTGTAAAGAGCGTTCCTGGAGTATCAGTTCAACAGGGAAAGTATGTTTATGTGAGAGGTTTAGGAGATCGATATACCAAAACTCTATTAAATGGAATGGAGGTTCCTGGATTGGATCCAGATAGAAACACCCTTCAACTAGATATTTTCCCAACTAACGCGCTTGAAAACCTGCAAGTAGTAAAAAGTGCTACATCAGATTATACCGCAGATTTCACGGGAGGAATTGTGAATATCATCACTAAGGATATACCTAGCTCAAAACAACTATCCATCAGCGCTGGCCTAGGGTATAATCCAGATATGCACTTTAATGATGATTACGTTACTTATGAAGGCGGTAGTACGGATTTCTTAGGGTTTGATGACGGAACACGTGAATCACCATTGGCTCAAGGGGAAAACGTACCACTTGTGCAACAAGATGGTGCGAGGGTTACTGAACTTACCAGTAGATTTGACAGAACCATGGCAGCCATGCGAGAGCAGAGTTTTATGAATATGAGTCTTGGTTTGAGTTATGGAAATAAATTTAGGTTTGATAATAGCGATTTAGGGGTTACCGCTTCTCTTTCCTATAAGAATGACACTAGGTACTATGATGGTTTGGTAAGTGGGCAAGTAATCAGAAAAAATTCTGACACCTCGATATTTGACCCTAATGTGGATAGAACGCAAACGGGTGATGTGGGTTCCAATAACGTTATATTGAATGGTCTTATCGGTTTGACCTATAAATCTGGACGTTCCAAATATAGATTTAATGCCATTCGTATTCAAAATGGAAATCAACAAGCTGGTCTATTCAATCAAAGTAATCAAGACGACTCGGTAAATCAAGTACAACGTGATGTATTGGTTTATACCCAAAGCAGTTTGACCAATTTTTTCTTGGGAGGGGATCACAGTAATGAAGAGGGAGACTGGATAATTGAGTGGAAAATCGCACCTACTCTTTCAAGTGTGGATGATAAGGACTTTAGAGAAACACCGTTTAGAGTTGATGGAGGCACGCCGACCATTGAGCCATCTGAAACAGGTGATCCTAAACGATTATTCCGAGAATTAAGTGAATACAATATTCCGGTAAGGTTGGATTTCAACAAGAAGCATAAATTATTTGGTGAAGAGGCCAAGTTAAAATTTGGTGCTGGCTACACTTACAAAAATAGAGAGTTCTTTGTGGATGAGTATTCTTTGATCCTACAGAATGCGGGAAGAGGAGCTCAATTCAATGGGGATCCTGATCAGATACTGGCCCCTGAAAATATTTATAATCCAACAACGGATAGTGGTGTTGCTCTAAGAAGTGATTTCAATATTTCCAACAATTTCGAGAGTAATATTACCATAGGAAGTGCTTATGTGAGTGAAGAATTTCAGATAACCGAGAGATTAAAATCAATTGTAGGTTTGCGTTTTGAGAAATTTGATCTGTTCTACACAGGTCGTACTCAGGAGGGCGATAACTTTGACAGAGAGCAGTTTATTGATAAGGCAGATTTATTCCCAAGTATGAATCTTATTTATGACCTCAACGAGAATAAGGATTTCAAATTACGCGGTTCTTATGCAAGAACAACGGCAAGACCTTCCTTTAAAGAAGCCTCAGCAGCACAGATTGTTGATCCCATTTTAGGTTTCACATTTATCGGAAATCCAGATATTCAGCCTTCTTACATCAATAACTTTGACGTTCGTTTAGAAAAATATTCAGAAAGTAGTGACTTCTTTGCAGTAAGTACGTTTTACAAAACATTTAAAGACCCAATAGAAATTACGTTCTTTGAAGCTGCTACAGATCAGTTCACTCCACAGAATCTAGGTGATGCAACTGTTCTAGGTGCGGAATTTGAGGTAAGAAAAACCTTGGACTTTATAGGACTGCGTAACTTTAATTTCCAGACTAATGTCTCTCTTATTCGCTCTGAACAAAAGATTATAGAGCAGGAATTAGGTTTCAGGGAGCGTACCGCAAGAGAAGGAGAAACTGTAGATGATACAAGAGAGCTTCAAGGTCAATCGCCATATCTGATCAACGCTGGATTTACCTATGATTCAGAAGAAAATGGCTGGAAAACAGGTCTGTTTTTCAATGTTCAGGGTAGGACTCTAGAGGTCGTGGCAAGTGCAGACGTACCAGATGTATACACCTTACCTTTCAATAGTCTTAATTTTAACCTAGGTAAGACTTGGACTTCTGAAAACACAGAACATAATATTTCCTTCAAAATGGATAACCTACTTGGAGATGAACGAGAAAGTGAGTTTGAGTTTTTTGAAGCAGAGAACCGTACTTTCTTTTTTCAAGATCCAGGAAGAACTTTTAGTTTGAGTTATGGAGTGACTTTTTAGATTTAGTTTGATTCCTTAAAAAGCGGCTCTATCGAGTCGCGTTTTTTTTTTTGTGGTTTTTTAAAAAAA
>JBATVD010000013.1:0-1881 GCA_049671565.1 Nonlabens sp. | reverse complement strand
GGCTTACGCGCATTTCAGTTCTTTGGCCCTATGAAGAAAAAGATCGACTGTCCGGTGATAGGTTACAAACCCGACAGGTCACCGATCGAAGCAATATTTAGGTCCTGGAAAATTGTCCTCAATGAGAAGGATCCCGAGACTGGCCTCGCTCCCGTTATATTCCGCCACAACCCCTCCAAGCAGGTTTCGCAGCCGTGATGAAAACCCACCAAAAATCGTAATTCTACTGGAGTTGTTCGATCAGCATGTCCCAGTATAGTGCCGCTGCGCCTTCAAATGTGAGCTTAACATCCTCTTGGCGACCAAACCCCATCCCAAGACTTTTCATAAACAAGGCCTGATCATCAGCTTCTACCGTAAGCTGCTCGTTGTAGCCGTTGGTGGCAGCGTTCTCGCTCCCTGAGAAGGCAATTCCACCAAAATGTTCTGACCCCATAAAAATGGTGCACGCACTGACTTTTTTGCCGGCGCGATAACAGACTGCCGTGAACCTGTTGGCGTCGATACGCCGAAATGTACCTTCGATCTCTGGATTACGAACTGCAAGTTCGGTCAAAGAATTTTCAAAATACTTGGCCATGTACTCGAACGCCTCATGCAGAAAGGCGTCACGATCACGGTCTGTGAACGACTTGGATACTCTCAGATTGCTTGATCTAATGCCGGGATCGGCCATCATAGGTGAAACCGACTGGGTGGCTTCAGGTAAAGCCTGAGATTGCGCTGAACCGCCAAGTCGCTTTGCCGCTTTCTGAACAGCTTGGGCAACCTCCCGAAACGCCTGATCTCTATCAGGCCACTGCGTGACTGGCTTTCCATCGGTTGGAACTCCAAGAATTTTGCCAAACGGAGTATCGTGCCAAAGGCAATCACGCAAGATGACTGGAATGACGATTGCTTCCTTCCGGTCATGCCTCTCAACCGCCCGCAACATCTCCTTTTCGTAACAATATTCAGATGCAAGAAAATCGGAACTGATCAAAAGAAGTATGATGTCATCGTTCTCAACGTGAATGTCGATCTCACCGCCAAACTCTTGGCCAGGATCAATTCGCCGGTCGTGCCATGTCTCGATCAAACCTTGGCGTTTCAAGATTGCCAGTTGCTTTTCGAGCTGGTCGCGCAGCGCCTCGTCGGCATGGCTGTAAGAAAAGAAAACTGAAGGCATCGCAATTCCAAATCATATTATTCTGGAGACTGTTTACCCGATTTTTTCTAGGCTGACAGTGGATTAAAGGATGTGCCCTTTGCCCCGATCCACGTCCCGCTCGTTCTCACGTTCGATGTCTAGCTCCCGCTCGTCCTGTTCTTGGTCATGGGCGCTGATTGTGAAGGTCTCTGTGATCCCCAGATTTGGTCTGGCGAGTTTAATTGACTTTACGACAACCAGCGAATAGCGATTTAGAGGAACAAATTAAGAACGAAGCGGGGTTATTTTCATGCCGAAGAACATTCTAATTTTCTCGGATGGGACCGGACAAGTCGGTGGCATGAAGCCAGACCAACGGCTCTCAAATGTCTATAAGTTGTATCGTGCGGCCAGGCCCGGTCCATCCTCCCCGATCAAGCCATCTGAACAGGTTTGCTTCTATGACGCAGGCCTCGGGGCGGGAGAAGTTGGCGGGTTGACGTTTCAGCGAGTGCGCAACGTGCTTTCTGCCGCAGTAGGCGCAGGAATCGATGAAAACGTTATCGATTGCTACGAAAAAATAATTTCCTACTACGAACCAGGTGATCGCATCCTTGTGTTTGGTTTTTCACGTGGTGCATACACCGCACGCGCCGTAGCTAACGTAATGAACCTCTGTGGCATCCCAACCAAAATGCCGGATGGATCTGCTGTCCCACGCTATGGAGCACCGCTCAGGAAGATCGCAAGCG
>JBATVD010000012.1:0-214656 GCA_049671565.1 Nonlabens sp. | reverse complement strand
TTGCATGTAGATCGTGCATGATATCAATCTTTTTGTTTTACACCCTTAAGATACTGTATATCAATTTAATGCGCGATCTTTTTTTCAGGTTAATCCATAATTTTAACTAGCACAACGCGTTATTTATTATTCTCGACGCTTAATTTTGAAGATATTGAGATTTGAATTCTGGGTCGGAATCAGCTTTGAATTAAAACTTGAATGCCACTGCCGCATTTGCCGTACTGAATTCTGAAAAAGTATAGCTTCCATGGAGAGAAAAGAACCCTAAAGATAACTTAGCACCTAAAGTTCCCATAAGCATACTTGCATCAGTATTTACGGTTATAGGATCATTGAAAGTGGTGCTTAAAGGGTAAATAACCGAGTTGGATTGAATCGTATATGTTCCTAATAAATCACTTTGTGTACTCCCATTTGCATAATTCACCCCTCCGAAAAAATTAAAATATTTCCAGCGAGTGCTTACAATTCCCGCTAGTGTCAAAGTACTGGCTTGAGCTTCAATGGTTTGATTTGTTCCAGCTACGACAATACCATCTTCAAAATCATATTGGGCATTAACTGTGGTATATCCTGCTAGAAAGGCAAGTCTTAAAGGAAATGCACTTACCCCCTGATCATCTTCAAACAATTTGGAAAATTCCCATTGCAATGCTCCTCCCCATAATGTTGCCTCTGACTCATAAATCTGAACCCTAGGCATAAAACGAGCTTTGAGCTCCAAACCGTTACCCAACCCTAAACCAGCTTGTACAAATACTGTAGGAATAAAGTTGACTCCCTCGCTTTCCAACCCTTGTCCCAATTCTATCCTACTGCTATCAATTTCAAAACCTGTAGTCCCATCCATCGCTCGAATGAGCAGGAACTCTGAAGGTACATTTGAACCCAAAGCTGTTGCTATTTGCCTAGGATCAGAGGAGCCATCTGCAAATGTAACTTCTATGCGAGCTGGTGGATTGCCACTGGAGTCATAGTTTTCTTGAATAAGTTCTGCGTAACGTGAAGGATCTAGAGTAAAAGATCGCTTATCATCTGGAGTAAATGTAGCCTGACCTCGTAGAGAAATTTCAAACTTCCATTTATCAAGTACTTTGGCATCATCATACCAACCAGTGGAAAGGTTAAAAGCAAATGATTCCCCAGCAGGTTGCACGTAGGAATCTGCATAGTCTTGCGCGGCAATGAGTCCCGCTCCTATAATTTCTGAAACGTTATTCTGCGCTTTCGATACAATTACTCCACAAATTAAAGTACAGATTGATAAAATCCTCTTCATGATCGTTCATTTAAATTAACAAGAATAAAAAAGCCGCTTCATTCAAATGAACAAGCGGCTAAAGATATCACACTATTTGATTATGCATCTATATTAGCATAGATCGCATTTTTCTCAATAAATTCACGTCTAGGTGGAACTTCATCACCCATCAACATACTGAAAATACGGTCTGCCTCTGTATGGCTGTCAATACCCACTTGACGTAAGGTTCTGAATTCTGGATTCATGGTAGTATCCCATAATTGATCTGCATTCATCTCCCCAAGTCCCTTATATCTTTGGATATTAGCACTTCCTCCAAAACTTTCTGCAATCTCATCACGCTCTCGATCTGACCAAGCGTATCGCTTTTTAGCACCTTTTTTAACAAGATAAAGCGGTGGTGTTGCGATATAGATATAACCGCGTTCTACCAGCTCTTTCATGTATCTGAAGAAAAACGTAAGTATTAAGGTTGCGATGTGCGAACCGTCGATATCGGCATCACACATGATTACAATTTTGTGGTAACGTAGTTTATCCAGATTGAGAGCTTTTGAATCTTCTTCTGTTCCTATAGTTACTCCAAGCGCGGTATAAATATTACGAATCTCCTCGTTTTCAAACACCTTATGCTGCATAGCTTTTTCCACATTGAGAATTTTACCTCTCAATGGTAGAATCGCTTGGAACTCACGGTCACGACCCTGTTTTGCAGTACCACCCGCTGAGTCTCCCTCTACAAGGAACACTTCACACAAGGTAGGATCAGTTTCAGAACAATCACTTAATTTCCCTGGAAGACCGCCACCGCTCATAACGGTTTTACGCTGCACCATTTCACGAGCCTTCCTAGCGGCATGTCGTGCCTGTGCGGCAAGAATCACCTTCTGTACAATAGTTTTGGCGTCGTTAGGATGCTCTTCTAGATAATCTTCAAGCATTTGCGACACTGCTTGAGAAACCGCACTGGTTACATCACGGTTACCTAGTTTAGTTTTAGTTTGACCTTCAAACTGTGGCTCAGCTACCTTTACTGATATAATCGCCGTAAGCCCTTCTCTAAAATCATCCCCTACAATATCAAACTTCAGTTTATCTAGCATTCCCGTACCGTCAGCATATTTCTTTAGCGTAGATGTCAATCCACGACGGAAACCTGCGAGATGCGTTCCACCTTCATGAGTATTAATATTATTTACATAAGAATGGAGGTTTTCACTATAACTGTCATTATAAATCATTGCAACCTCGACTGGAATATCATTTTTCTCGCCTTCCATGCTGATCACGTCATCAATAATGGGCTGGCGTGTGTCGTCTAGGAAGCGTATAAATTCCTTTAAACCTTCTTCTGACTGGAATGTCTCAGTAATATGATTGCCTTCTTCATCAGTACGGCGAGCATCTATGAGTATGATTTTAATTCCTTTGTTTAGAAAAGCAAGCTCTCTCAAACGAGTTGCAAGGGTATCATAATTATACTCTATCGATTGTTTGAAGATCATGGTATCTGGGTGAAAAGTGATCACCGTACCTCTTTTATCTGTTTCGCCTACTTGTTTAACTGGATACATGGACTTACCACGCTCATATTCCTGCTCATAAACCTTCCCATCTCTATAAACAGTAGCTTTAAGGTGGTCAGAAAGGGCGTTTACACAACTCACTCCTACTCCGTGCAACCCTCCAGAAACCTTGTAGGAGTCTTTATCAAATTTTCCACCGGCACCTATTTTAGTCATAACGACCTGCAGGGCGCTTACACCTTCTTTTTTGTGTATATCTACAGGTATTCCACGACCATCATCTTCAACAGTGACACTATTGTCATCATTTATAATAACTTTGATATTGTCGCAATGACCAGCAAGGGCTTCATCTATGGAGTTATCCACGACCTCATAAACGAGATGGTGCAGACCTCTTACTCCTACATCCCCTATATACATCGATGGGCGCATGCGCACGTGCTCCATTCCTTCCAGCGCTTGAATTTGATCAGCACCGTAATTCTTCTTATTGTCTTCGCTCATAAATCCTATTGATTTTTACTATAAAATCGGTAATACACAAATATACGAAATGACTAATGTTCATGCAGCTTGCGAGGATTTGGCACGGTTTAAGTTATTAACAGATTATTAATAGGCACTACGCTTTTTAAGACGTTATTTTAAGAACAATCCTAGATTTATGAAAACTGTATATTCTGTATTCTTATTTATTCTTATCGCTTCAACCACATTTGCGCAAGAGAATAAGCTTTTTGCTAATCTCGATGCAAGTCCTCTGGATGTAGTGATGGCACGTGACGACGATAATACTGCCGTTGCCCGCATTATTTATAGCCGACCTTCCAAGCGCGATCGTGAAATTTTTGGTAGCTTGGTTCCTTACGGTGAGGTATGGAGAACCGGAGCAAATGAAGCTACTGAAATCGCTTTTTATAAAGATATGATCGTTGCTGGTCAAAAAATCCAAGCGGGCACCTATTCCATCTATACGATACCGCAAGAGGACAACTGGACCTTTATCCTCAATTCTCAAACCACACAATGGGGAACACAATATGATGAGTCTAAAAATATATTGGAGGCTCAAATCAACACCATGCCGTCTCCCACAATTATTGAAGCCTTTTCAGTGAATTTTACCACACTTAATGATGAAATTGTACTCTTCATGGGTTGGGATGAAACGATCGCACAAGTGCCTATTAAAATCGCCGAGTAAGCACTAAACGGTATTAGATTGGACTATAAATTTGGAGCCCACCTCTAAGGAATATTCAAATATTTATGGGTTTGCAAGGAAACTTGCCATTCTGGATTTGCCATGACAAATTCTGTGATGAGCGGTATCATCTTTTCGCGCACAGACCATTCTGGTTGTAAAAAAAGCTTGCAAGAAGAAGATACTTTTTGGGATTCCGCTTTCGCGAAAGCGAGATCATGACGATTAAAAACGATCACTTTGAGCTCCTGAGCTGCATCATAAGCCTCTGCCACTGGCATTTTTACCTTTTTGGGACTCAGACAAAACCAATCCCAAGTACCTGTAATGGGATAAGCACCACTCGTTTCAATATGTACCTGAACGCCTATTTCCTTGAGCTGACTCGTGAGAGGCCCCATGTCCCAAGTGAGTGGCTCCCCTCCTGTCACAACTATCGTATTGCTATATTTTGCCGCATTTTCCACGATCTGTGAAGTTTGCGTGGGCGGGTGCTTTTCTGGATCCCAGCTCTCCTTTACATCGCACCAGTGACAACCTACATCGCAACCACCTACACGTATAAAATAGGCCGCTCGACCGGTGTGGTAACCCTCACCTTGAATGGTATAGAACTCTTCCATCAATGGTAACATTTCCCCTTTATCTACCGCCGTTTTGATCTCTTTTTCTAGCATCGTGCAAAGATACATTGTTGAAGCGAGATGCTTACGGGTATAGCTTATGTGTTTGTCGTAGAAATCTTTACTTTTACCTCCAAATATGCCATAATGAGTCAAAAAGACGCCCTGTTTCAAACGATATTAAAATCCTACAATCCCGAGGGAAAGTCTATTACAATGGGGGCTGCCATGATAGAGGGAGAAACACTTATCAATGCTCTGGTAAAAATACCGCTCAAAACGATGAATCGTCATGGACTCATCGCCGGCGCCACGGGAACGGGAAAAACCAAAACCTTGCAAATTATTGCCGAGCAGTTGTCACAAAACGGCATACCGTCCTTATTAATGGATATAAAAGGCGATTTATCTGGAATTGCAGCTGCCAGTGATGGGCACACCAAAATTGACGAGCGCCACGAGAAAATCGGCATTCCGTTTAAAAAGCGTTCATCGCCAGTGGAACTCATGACTATTTCTGACGATTTGGGAATACGCATGAGGGCTACCATAAGTGAGTTTGGCCCAGTACTTTTATCACGTATTCTGGATGTAACAGAAACTCAAGCAGGTATCATTTCTGTGATCTTTAAATATTGTGATGATCACAAAATGCCCTTGCTCGATATTGAAGATCTCAAAAAAATCTTGCGATATGCCACAGAAGAAGGCAAAGACGAATTTCAAAAAGAATACGGTAGGATCTCAAGTGCATCTACAGGAGCCATTTTAAGAAAACTCATTGCATTGGAACAACAGGGAGCCGATTTATTTTTTGGCGAGCGTAGTTTTGAAGTTAATGATTTATTACGAAAAGATAAAAATGGTGATGGTTATGTCAATATTTTAAGACTTACAGATATACAGCATCGCCCTAAGCTTTTTTCTACTTTCATGTTGTCGCTTCTGGCCGAAATTTATAGCAGCTTTCCTGAACAAGGTGATAGCGATCAGCCAGTACTTGTATTGTTTATAGACGAGGCGCACCTTATTTTTGATAATGCCAGTAAAGCATTATTGGAGCAAATTGAGAGCATCGTAAAACTCATCAGGTCTAAAGGAGTGGGAATTTATTTCGTAACCCAAAATCCAACCGATATTCCAGAAGAGGTTTTAGGGCAACTGGGCTTGAAAATTCAGCATGCACTTCGGGCTTTTACCGCAAAAGACCGAAAAGCCATAAAATTAACCGCACAAAACTACCCACTCACTGATTTCTACGATACGGCTGAAGTCTTGACCTCATTGGGAATAGGAGAAGCCCTCATTAGTGCGCTGGACGAAAAAGGGCGACCTAGTGCTCTCGCAGCTACCTTACTAAGAGCTCCAGAGAGCCGAATGGACGTTTTGTCCAAGAGCGAACTCCAAGGTCTTCTGGACAATTCCCATCTAGTGGATAAGTACAATGAAGTTCTCAACCGTCGCAGTGCAGAAGAAATTCTTCAAGAGAAAATCGAGAAAGCTCATGAGGACGAAATCAAGGAAAAATCTAAAAAAGAAAAATCCAAAACCCGACCTGCTCGCAGGAGCACAAGGCAAAATCCGCTCATTAAGGTGCTTACCAGTGCTTCCTTTATAAGAGGTGTGATGGGAATATTGGGGAAGGCGTTTAAATAAATTCTAGTTTTTCAAAATTGGACAGTTATTTTTAAGGGAGTGGCAAAATTTAAAATAAATCCTTTCCCTGTTTTTGCTATGGAAGAATAACGAAAGTATTAACTGGATAAAACCCTCAAAATCCATCAAATTGTTCAATTAGTAATACGCAAAAAATTATACGCAACTAACTTAACCTCAGTATGTTCGGAAAATTTTTATAAAGCTCCATTTGCGCAATTTAACAGCTTGCTTCTTATTCATACTCCCAATGCACTAATTCCAGCGATACCCTCTTAAATCGAACTTTTACTTTACGCTACATATTTGTCAAATCATTTATTCATCACTTTTTTTGATGATGCTTTGCGATGTGACACCTTTTTCTGTCTTGATCTCAAGAACGTACACTCCTGTTTTCAATGTACTTATATTAATGTGCTCTTCAGTTGTTGATAAAACTAGTTGACCAAGCATATTATAAAGGTTAGCTAATATGAGGTTATCATAGGAAGGTATCTCTATATAAACCAATTCATTTGCGGGATTAGGATAGACCTTAATTTTTACCATATCAAGATCTACTGTACCTAAAGTAGTATTTGAAAAAAGCAACCTGAAGCGTAATGGATCCCTACTGCCCTCGTCTACCGTATCAAAGTGATAAGTGAAACCATCTAAAACCTCGATCTGCGTTTCTAAATAACCATCTACAAGATACAAATTGATATCTAGGGGTATATTCCCGACGTCCATCGTAATAGAATAATCATCGGCGTTATAACCATCTGTATATAATTGTACTTCATGCCCGTTTTGGGGAATGTTTTGCTTATCTATTGATCGCAAACCATTATTAACGACTGCAAAATTTTCCATCAAATTAGACAATTTAATAGCGTCTTCATCAGTACCTTGAGTGGTATAGCTTTCGCGAAAGCGTAAACCCAAAGCATCACTTTCTGAAATTCCAGAATCTAGGTCATTAGTTCGGTATAATCTCGTGTTGATATAAAAATCATCAAATGTGTTGAAGACGGTGACCTGAGAGGCATTAATTGCTTTATCAGATTCATTAAATTCAATGAGCCCATTTCCTGCGGAGGTGTTCCTAACAAATACAGCCTGTCCCGGCGCGATATACTGACTAGCATCAGAGCTGCCTGGCAAGGGTGCAGTGAGGTCACTTAAATCTACCGAAACATAAACACCCCTATCGTTAACCGATGAATCCCACACATAAAAATAATTACTAAGATTAGTCTTCATTACTGAGCTAAAGTCCACCGTTGCCTGATATGGATTACCTATAAAGCTGAATTCATCTGCACCAGTTGCTAGTTGAGGGGAAAAAGTACCAGACGACAACGTTCCAGTGGCTCGCAAAATCGTAGTTGTAGGTGTGGGATTATTAGCTGCGAGATCTATGTTGCGATCTCCCCTTACAAATATCCGGTAGGCCTCTCCTTGATTTAATCGCTTTAAATAAGTATTACCAACAGCTTCCCATACGTTTTGCAAATTATTAAACGTAAATAATGATGGCGCTCCAGATGGGTTTATGTCAAACCCACTTTCCCCTGTAGAAGAACCAGTTATGTGAGTACCATAACCTACTGGGTTGAGTCCTTCTTCCTGCCAATTTTCATATATACCCCCATAAGAATCTAATGGAGAACTCAAAAACCTATAATTACGTTTTGCTGGTATATATCTTTCAACTGTGGTGGCGCCTATGATTTGATTTCCATTTGTGTCTGCCAGCTGTGCCGCTCCGTTGGCGCTGCTATTAAACAGAACCTCTGCAGTTAAATCTCCCATTATTTCTAAAACGGCTTCTGGTTGAACGATTACTTCAAGAGCCGTGGTCCTAGATGTCAGGACACCGGTACCATTAATAATTTCAATCTTTGCATAGGGCATCGAAACGCCGCTGGGATCATAAGGATACCAGGAACTGTTCTCATAAATGTATCCAATCTCAGAAACAGTCAAACCGAAGGTACCTTCCATGTCATTGCCGTACCCATCCACTTGAATGTAATATTCTTGGTTCGGGATGAGATCATAAAGGTTTAAGATTGAATTAAAGCGGACATCCACTCCACCGTTCTGGTCAAATCCTAATTGGGAATAACTACTGAAATCAGCGCAGTCTACTACATCATACGCGGCTAGTTCAGTATCATTAAGCGTTGAGCCAAAGTAATCTGTTGAAATACGCACATCGCCCGTGGGGGGAGCTTGAAATTTAAACCAAACGGACTTTTCTGTTCCAGACTGGAAATTATCACTAGGCTCATTATCTTGGGAAGTTGCTCCCACATTAGTATAGTTTGTTCCTTGCGACACATTATTAAGAACGATGGCAATAGCATTGCAAGCATTGTCGTTTAACGGCGTTGAGGTAAAACTCAATGTATTAGACCATTCACTAATTCCTGCGGTTCCACAGTCCGACCTTAAATAAAAATCATAATTTGTAGATGTCACAAGACCAGTTAGAGACAAAGACCCTACACCGAAAGAGGTCGTGCCAGCACTGCTTGCCGTGGCAATGTCAGGCATGGTGCCCGCGGACATTACGACCCATTCATAGCCATTAGAACTGTTTTGAACTCCTGACCAAGACACGGTCGCCGTAGTCGCTCCCACCGCTTCAAGTAAAACTCCCGTGGGCCTTGGACAGTCAGGTGAAATATCAAAACTTATATCATCAATTAACAAAGATCCTAGAGCATTATTATCTTCGTGACTCTTAAATGCTATATGTTCATCAGAAGCGGCTGGTATATTGACCTCAAAAAGCTCATAAGAATTAGAGTTCAATATCATCGTTTGAACCAAATTAAAAGAGGCTGCATTTTGAGGATCTGACATGGTTCCAATATCAATCTTTTGACCAGCACTACCGGCAACATAAAGACTGACTAAAGCTCCATTAGTACTCAAGTTACTGATACGCGGCGATATCAACATACTATTTTCAGATCCAGCTGAATTGGAGAGAGCGTAAAAGTTTGTGCCCGAATTGGAAAAACTTGAACTTACCACGTAATTATAAATACCTTGATCTGATATTTCATTTATATAGTTCCAACAGCGTGGTGAAGAGTTTCCCCTAATATAAGAAACTACCGTGGTATCAAAGTTCTCTGTAAATGGAACGCTAAAAACTGGACACTCGGTAGTAAACCTTTCCACGATAGACCATTCACTACTACCTAAAATGTCACATTTTGTTTTTACGTATAAACCATAAGTACTGCTAAACTCTAGCGAAGAAAGGCTGACTGTTGTTATTCCTGTGGATGTTGTACCCGAAGCGACCGCAGAAGAATTGTCAGGAAGTGCATCTTGGGGCATTACGACATATTCATAACCTGTTGTCTCACTTGATACTGCATCCCAACTAAAATCTGCTGATGTTGCGCCAATATTTATTACTGCCAAACCAGTAGGTATAGCACAAGTCAAATTTTCCCTAACGCTAAAGTTATCGATAAAAACAGCTTTGTCAATATTATCGGTTCCATCGATTTTAACGTAAAATCCAATTTTTACGTTACCAGAATACATCGAAAGATCTATTGTTTGATTCAGCCCTAGATGGGAAGGTCCATTATTGGATTCGTAAGTGAAAATTCTATCCCAAGAGATGCCGTTATCGGGCAAGATCATGATTCCTATTTGATCTCCAGGTTCGAGAGTCGCAGCGTCACTATTTGAACTAGCCGTTACTGCAATATCAAAGGCTAGCTCTTTTATTCGACCATTCGCTAAATCGATTAATGGACTTATTAACCATTTTGCTTGCTGATCATTCATGGTAATAAGTCTGGCAGCATCATTGTCTGCACTTAAGTTTCTAAAATTATAGACGCCCCAACCCGATGGTTCATAATTAACAGGTACAACATCAGTACCCGTGGCTGTTTGCCAGCACGAACCCAATTCATTAGAAAAATCCTCAAAATAGTCAGTAGGGAAATTTCCACACGAAGTCTCTAAACTTTGAACTGCTGTCCATACACTTGATTCAGTTGCTCCACAACTGGATCGTAGGTAAAAATCATAATGGGTATTTCCGGATAAGCCATTCACTGTAACGGTGTTAATCCCCATACCTACTGCGCCAAAGAACAATGCATTATTTAACGCTGGCATCATGTCTTGCGGCATGATGACCCATTCATAAGTCGTAGATGCAGTGGGAGATAAAGTCCAAGTCAATATTGCGGAGTCACTTGTTATATTAGAAGCCACAAGATTAGTTGGCGGTAGGCACGCCGGTAAAGGTTTAAAGAATACGTTATCAATTGCTACGAGAGTAGAGAGCTCGGACGTACCTGCGTGTTTAAATGCCATATAAGGATTGTTGCCCTGTAGTATGTTGATATTAAATGATTCAAAACCAAGCACGGATGTTGTTATTGATTCTAATTCAACAAATGTGTTAGGATCTAAGGGATCTGATATAGTACCAATTTTCAATTGCTGTCCAGGCAAGTCCCCTACTTCAAACTCCACCTGAATTCCATCAGTCAAAAGCTCAGGTAAATAAGGTGAAATGAGCATGTAGTCTCCATCATAGTCATTATTGTTATTTAATAAATAATAGTTATTTTGCTGCAAAGGGTTAGGTGTGTTAACGTAACATGAACCTAGTGGATCTGCAATAAAAGACCAGCATTGTGGGGCATTTTGATTGAGAGCGCCCCCTAAGACAGTACTATTGAAATTCTCGCTACTAGGTACAAATAGAGGAGTGCAAGGAGTGGTAACTCTTAATTCATTAGACCATTCACTGTTTCTACCATTACATCTAGTGCGTATGTAGACGATATAATCCGTGGACGAATTTAAACCAGTTACAGATGTAATAGTATTTCCAGTGGTTACCAAACCAGAGAACAAGGCATTTGAAATACTAGGGCTTACGCCAAGTGTCGTCACGATCCAATCGTAACCACCTCTCTCTTCGTTCACATCGTTCCATGATATATCCATGGACGATGTACTTATTTGGTCTACCTGAACATTGATGGTAGAAGGACATGCAGGCGTTTCTTGAATTTTAAAATTATCTATGAACAAGTCAAATAATTCCAGACCTGTACCCGATCGTGAATAAAATGCAATTTTAATCGTATTTGAGAATCCTGAGAGATCAACAACCACTGTCTCTCCGGTATGTGTCAATGATGAGTTTTCATCATAATTTATTAAATCATTCCAACTATCACCTCGGTCTGTAGAGATTTTCACTCCGACTTCGTCATTTGCGCCCAGACTTGTAGGTCTTGGAGAATTTGCTATGGTAAGAGCAATATCGAATAACAATTGATGTGAGACATTAGAGCCGATATTCACAGGATCACTTATGAGCCAATGCGAGCTAATGGATTCTGAAGCTGCTAAAAAGGCTGAATTGTTAGAGCCCGAATTTCCAAATCTTTTTGAAGACCAGAAAGACGATCCATAATTAGTTGGTTCGGTCGCTGTACCTATTGCCTCGTCCCAACAAGGATTGATCTGACTGTCAAATGTTTCAATATAATCAGAGTTTTGAAGCCCACAAGGGGTCGAAAATGCTAGGCCTGAGGTCCACTCACTCAACCCATCAGTATTACAATTTGATCTTACGTAAACTGTAAAGTTTGACTCACCCAATAAATTACTGATTTGAGTAGTGTAAGTGCTAGAATCCACAATACCTGTTGAAATTGCCGTAGATGTATCTGGTGATGCGTTTTCAGGCATTACCACCCATTCGTAACCATTAGTGGCCGTAGACTCAGCAGTCCAAGAAATAATCGCGTCCGTATCTCTCAAATTACTTAAACTGAGGTTTTGAGGGCTTAGGCAGGCGGGAAGTGGACCTAAAACTATATCATCAATAAAAAAGGAGGAAAATGCTCGATTCTGTCCATGTCTAAATGCCACATAATTATCTGAACTACTCAAAATATTAAGTGAGAAAGCCTCATAGTTATAAGAAGTAATTCGTTCAGTCTTCAAAACCGTAAAAGTTGATGGGTCTGTAGGATCTGAAAGGGTTCCTATTTCAAAAATATCATTAGGGATACCTTTTAAATAATAATTGACTTGAACGCCATTTGAAGATATCTCAGGAATATTAGGAGTGATAAGCATATAATCGCCATTAGGATCATTTATACCATCATCCCAGTTTTTCAATTCATAATGGTTAAAGCCACTATTTGAAGTGTTGTCAAACGGTCTTGGGTACACTCCTCCTATTCCATTATCGATGACCTCCCAGCAAAGTGGAGCGTAGGAATCAGGTCGAGTTACAGTCAAAAATGTCTCAAAGCCTTGACTTATAGGGAGAACTGAAGGAAGACAAACGGTCTGAAGAACGGTAACCGGAGACCACAGGCTATTGCTGTTGCCACATTTAGACCGTACATAGAACTCATACTCGACGCCAGAAGACAAATTACGGAAATATTTTTCGTTTACACCATTAGCGGTCGTACCTGAGGCTGCAAAGTTGAAATTAGTAACAGGGGGTGTTCCATTTGAAGTAAATACATATTCATAACCGTCCGTAACTCCTACTCCATTATCCCAAGTTATTCGAGCAAAATTATGGGTTACCGTTGCGACCTGAACGTTAGGAGGAGCATTACAGCCCAAGCCTTCGGTAATTGTAAAATCATCAATAAACACATCAAAACTGGTCAGTCCAGCAAATGCCGCAGGACGCTCTGATATTACAGAAAAACCAATTTTTACATTGCCTTGATACATAGATAAGTCAAGTACAATATTGCTCCCGGAAGGAGATGGACTTGAACCACCCGTATAAGTGACTAAATTGTTCCAGGTAGCGCCGTCATCGCTGGAAATAGAAACACCTATCTTATCGTCATTATTATTCAGAAAGAGTTGACTGGTCTGATCATATTGAGTTGCTGAGAGATTAAAATCAAGTTGATAATTTCCGCCGTTACCTAAATCTATATTTGGAGTGATTAACCACTTAGCGCTTGATGCTGTTCCATACAAAACCTTGCAACCCGCCGCAATATCCGTACCCGTATTACCAAAGTTCAATGACTGCCAGTCCGTTGATCCAAAAGTCGATGGAGCATCAAAAGTTCCCGTTGCCTGATTCCAGCATCCAGATGAAAAATCATCAAATGTATCTAGTTGCTCTACATAATCCAAGTTACAATCTGTCCTAAAAGTGTGTACGTCAGACCAGTCACTCATGCCTAACCTATCGCAATCTGCCCTTACATAAAAATTATACGTAGTACTTTGATCCAATCCAGTTAAATTCACACTACTAGATCCAGAAGCCGTGTTTCCACCAAACAGAGCTTGATTTAAGTTAGGTGCAGTGCCCTGAGGTAAAACTATCCATTCGTACCCATTGAAATCATCAGCTACCGATCTCCAAGACATTGTAGCAGTTGTATTATCAATGTTAGACGAGTTAATGTTATTAGGGGCGTTGCAATCTGGTAATGCGGAAATAGAGATATCGTCTAGATAGATGAAATTAAGCCTATTAGAAGTGCCTTTAGGTTTAAACGCAATGTACCCTGCATTTTCCGGATAAATGTATATTGACTTACGGGAGTAAAACCCACTTGCTAAGGTAGTCGTATCTAGCGCACTGAAAGTCGACATATCATCTGGATCCGTCATCAAGCCTACTTCTACACTACTAAAATTAGATCCTCTAAAATAAAACTCGAGTTGAACACCATTACTCGCTATATCTTCTATTTCCGGCGAAATTAAAGTAATTGCGTTTTCAAGACCATGAAAATGGAAGAAGGCATAGGACTTATTACCTGTATTAGATGCAGACGGAGAGTCTGCCACATAAGAATAACCATGACCTTGATTAATAATTGACCAGCCATCGGGCACGTTTTGATTAAATGTGTCACCGGCTTGGGAATTTTCAAACCCTTCAAAAATAGGAATGTTGAGCGGTGCAGACTTAGTCTCGAATGTAAAGGGTTCACTCCATGCGCTCAAATTATTGAGGGCACAAATGGTTTGAATATGAATATCATAGCTGGTATCAGGACTTAGACCATTAACTGTTATACTCAAAGGGGCGTTACTTACTTGCACACCTGAAGCAACTGGACTATTAATTGTTGGAGAATCTCCCTCGTTTGTAACCCTATAGTAATGAGGTGTTTGCCCAGTTGTGGATTGATCCCAAACAAAAGTCACTTCATCATAAGATACACTAGATACCCTTGCATTAGTTGCTTCTCTACATTGTGGTAGGGGATTAAAATTAATATCGTCAACATATAAACTCCTGAAATTTCCCGATTGACCGTGTCTAAATGCAATATGAGAATTTTGGGTAGGCAAAATATCTAATTGATACTCTCGGTATTCAGCATCCACAATCATTTCTGTTTTCAACACACTAAAAGTCTGTGGATTGTATGGATCATTCATTACTCCTATTTGAATCGTGGTTCCTACATGACCTTTTAAACTATAACTCATTCGTGTACCAGACGATGTTAATTGTAAAATAGAAGGGGATATCAACATATAATCCTCAGATGGGCTTTGTAGGTAATTAGTCAACTCAAAAGCATTGGAGTCATTATCAACAAATATACTAGCCTGAACAACTTGCGACCTTCCTAAGCCGTCCGTAATAGAATACCAGCAATCTGGAGCAGAATTAGTAAATGATGATTGCTGGAATGGCCCCTCAAAATCTTGAACATAAGGTAAGGTTTGAATAGGCGGGCAATTTATGTTTGATCTATCAGCAGACAAGAGGCTATCAGAACTATTGTCAGATAAACTCGGACCATGATTAACCTCATTGCTCAAACCATAAACAAAGAATAACATTGCCAAAAACGTAGAACATTTCATAAAAAGCTATTTAAAAAAAGGATACACAACTAAAGAAACTAATAAATTGTACTGTGAGGCACACAAGCAGCTAGTAATGTTAAAAAATCTAGGAACAAAGAGTAACTTTGTGCCATTACTGCTAAGATACAGCTATTTAAAAAGGAAAAATATTAAAAACCGACATTATTGGATTTCACTTCTTTGATTTTACCACACAGCTTTTTTTATTAATAATTTTTGAAAACTTCAATACTGGGGAAAATTTTTATCTTTAAATTCAAACTGATACTAAGAGCAATTGTAATTTTGCAACTCAATTAAGATCATGAAGAAATTACTATTACTTTTCACCGTTATTATAGCCTTTGCCAGTTGTTCAAAAGATGAGCAGAATCCTTTTGAGTGGAAAAAAGATCGTGTAGGTCATATTACTAAAGAAACTCAGGTATATCAGCTGGACAGTCTTTATGCTAATGACAGTATTGTCAATCCTATAAAAGGGGATGAATTTAGCAACGGAGCCAATGAAATCGAGATCTTTGAAAAAGGTGGAAAACACTTATTAACACTTACTCCAACTGAGGCGCTGGACAGCACTGCAACTATTGAAAATATCATTTTGAGAGATGATAGATTCAAGACCAAAGAAGGTATTACCATAAACTCCACCTTCGCTGAGATTTCAAAAGCGTACAATATTACAGGCATCGACAACATGATCGATGATGCCATTATCTGGGTAGACGATCAGAATTTTTATTTTGCTATCATTAAGGAAGAACTTCCCAGTGAGGTAAAATATGACATGACCGCAGATATAGAAAAAACCATGATTCCAGAAGGAATTAAGCCAGAGCGTGTTTTTGTGGCTTGGTAATACCGTTCAATGAAACAACTTATCAATAAGTTAATCCCGCGTCTGTACGGAGCCTATTTTAATCTCACGCATGTCTTTTCTAAAGACAAAGCGGCAGATAAGGCTTTGCAGGTATTTAGTTTCCCACGTGCTGGAAAGATAAATCCCACACAAGCAGAATATCTCAAATCTGCACGCCAGCAGCGCATAGCTTTTAAAGATGGTTTGATTATGTTGTATCACTGGCAAGGTGATGGACCGACTGTCCTAATGAATCACGGTTGGGAGTCTAATGCCTGGCGATGGAAACATATGATAGAGCCACTCAAGGAACTAGGATTTAATATTATTGCGATAGATGCGCCTGCTCACGGTGCAAGTGATGGTAAATATTTCACAGCGGTTAAGTATTCTCGAGTAATCAAGACTGTCATGGACCTCTATGAGCCAGAGATAGTTATCGCGCACAGTGTAGGAGCCATGGCCACTGTCTTTCAAGAAGCAAATGAACCCCATAAGTTTTTGAAAAAGCTTGTTCTTTTAGGTAGTCCCAACTCTCTAGAAGTAATTATGCGAGGTTATCAAAACTTAACCGGCTTCAATTCTAGCGTGTACAATAGCTTAAATGAGTTGCTTCAAAAAACATTTGATTTTAAAATTGAGGAGTTCAATACTGCCGACTTTGCCGCTCAATTGAAAATACCGACACTTATCATCCATAATCCAGATGATAAAATAGTGCCGATTGAAGCTTTTTATCAAATCAAGAAAAAGATGCCCGCTGCACAAACTTTTGTATCGCCCGCTGGTGGACATAGCCTGCACACAAAAGAGGTAGTGGAGCGAGTGATTCAATTTTTGAATTAAGCGACTCCGTTCTCTTGAATTACTTAGATTTAGTTTTTGATATTCCGCTTTCGCGAAAGCGATATCTAATTTAAAATCTTGAGCCACAATCTAACGATCATGGTATTCAGGGTTTCTTCTATTTTAATCTTTAACTTTCTTAGATCCTTAACGCTCCCATTTATGGCAAGGTTGTAATTTGAAAATCAAAAAAATGGGACGACCGAGTATTAAAAACGAAGACCAATATGAAGCCTTACGGGATGAGGGCTACAGCAAAGAAAAAGCAGCGCGCATAGCTAATACGGAGAACTCAGGCGAAAAGGGAGGCAAAGCAGAAAACTACGAAGACCGTACCATGGACGAACTCTATGAACAAGCAAAAAAAGTGGGTATAGAAGGGCGTTCCAAAATGGATAAATCAGAACTCATCGAGGCTTTAAGAAATAACTAATGTCTAAAAAAATACCATCTGGAATTATTAGGCAATTATTCACGTTACTAATAATTGTTCTGTTTTTCTATGTGATCTCTGTTCAAATGCTGCCTTATCTAGGTGGTATATTAGGAGCGATTACCTTATACGTTCTACTTGTGAATTTTCAGAAAAAACTGGAAAAGAAAAATTGGAAACCGTCCCTCGCAGCCCTTACACTTATTTTTATTTCTACCATTACCATTCTAGCTCCTATCATGGGTATAGGTTTTTTATTTACGAGTAGGGTCAAGAAACTAGTTTCCAATAAGTCTGTTATTGAACAAAAGGTCAAGTCACAAATTGACAGTATTGAGCAATACGTAGGTTATGACTTATCTGGCCAGGTGGACTCCAGTGAGATAAGTAGTTATATTTCAGGTACGCTTACTGGACTTGTAAGTGGGAGTCTTACCGTATTTATAGCGATAAGTTTAATGCTATTTTTACTTTACTTCATGTTAGTAAAACGTGATGTATGGCTCAAAGCGGCGCTGGAATACCTTCCCCTCAGAAAAGATAATATAGAGACCATAGGCACAAAAAGTCGTGAGCTGGTAAAATCTAACGCTTTGGGGATTCCACTTGTTGCTATTCTACAAGGAGTTATTGCGCTTATAGGGTATTATATTTTTGGAGTTGACAATCCATTGTTTTGGTTTGTAATCACCACTATAGGTAGTATGATTCCATTTATAGGAACTACACTTGGAATTGTTCCCGTATGCTTACTACTTCTTTCACAGGGAGAAACTGGCAATGCTGTAGGAATGCTTATTTATGGAATTGCCGTGGTGGGAGCCACAGATAATGTATTCAGACTGGTTGTACAACGCAAATTAGCAGATATTCACCCATTAATTACCTTATTTGGAGTTCTCGTAGGTGTTCCTTTGTTTGGATTTATAGGTCTGGTTTTTGGTCCCTTATTAGTGAGTTCATTTTTATTGTTAGTGCGTATTTATAAAGATGAATACGGAAGGGAGAAGGTACAAGAATTATGAAAACACTTAAACTTTAAAAGGTCTCGATTCCTTATTTTTAACGTCAAAATTAAATTGATGAGTAAAGTACTTAAACTACAAGATAAAATAGACCAGAATCATATAGAACAGCGCAAGCTTTTTATATGGGGAATGGTAGATGATAAAACGGCTAAACATTGTGTAGATAGGTTATTATATCTAGACTCTCTAAGTAACGAAAAAATTACTTTTGTGATTAATAGTCCGGGAGGATATGTGACAGCTGGTTTTTCTATCTATGATACCATGCAAGAAATAAAAAGTCCCGTAAGCACTGTTTGTAGCGGCCTTGCCGCAAGCATGGGATCTTTGTTACTTTCAGGTGGAGAGAAGGGACACAGACATATTCAAAAACACGGTAGGGTGATGATTCACCAACCGAGTGGTGGTGCGAGAGGTGTGTCTACAGATATTGAAATTTCTGCTCAAGAAATTATAAAGACCAGAGAAATCCTTGCTAAGCTTTACGAGAAGAACTGTGGACAGCCCTTTGATAAGGTTATGAAGGATTTCAATCGCGACTTTTGGCTCGATGCAAACGAGGCCTTGGATTACGGCATCGTGGATCATATTTTATAAGAGCTCTAACAAGAAAATTCTGAAAGTCAGGTTATTTTTATAATCTGACTTTTTTATTTTAATAATATTGAATCTATGCGCCTTACCCCTTTTCACCTTGCCATTCCAGTTAAGGAAATTACCACCACAAGGGAGTTTTATCGCGATACTTTGGGATGTAGGGAAGGTCGCAGCTCTGACCACTGGGTAGACTTTGATTTCTTTGGTCACCAGCTGGTGATCCACATTTCAGAAAATGCGGGTCAGGCAGACTACAATGGTGTGGATGGAAAGTCGGTCCCGGTGCCACATTTTGGTGTAGTGCTGGAGTGGGAACAGTTTCACGCTTTCGCGAAAGCGGTACAAGAAAAAGGAATAGAATTTATCATAGAGCCCTATACCAGATTTGAAGGGCTGCCGGGAGAGCAGGCCACTATGTTCTTTAAAGACCCAAGTGGCAACGCCTTGGAATTCAAATCATTCAAGGATTTTAATCAAATATTTACAACATGAGCTGGAAAGAATTTTTAATACCCGATGAGGATTATGCAATGAAAGCAACCGAAGATACAACCATAGAGGACGTTGATCGTGCAATGACAAAAGAGTCTGTAATGTCCAGATTATTTAGGGGTGTCAAATTGCTTAAGAAGTATACTAAAGTCTATGAAATCATGATTTTGATGGTAAAGGATTACAGAAAAGGGAATTATACCCAAGTACCGTGGTTCACCATATCAGCCATAGGAGCAGCTTTTCTTTATATCGTAAGCCCATTTGATCTTATACCAGATTTTATCCCAGGCCTAGGGTTCATAGATGATGTGACGTTCCTAACGTTTGTCACTGGATGGATAGACACAGACCTGCATAAATATATGGACTGGAAATTAGGTCACGATAAAGGTGTAAAAGGCGTGGATCATGAAGAAATCGCTGAGTAGACCTCTTCTCCATTAATGAAGGTTTTTTGAACCTTTAGTTCAGGAATTTTATTGATCTCCATCTTCATTAAATCTTCATCCAAAATAATAAAATCGGCAGCTTTTCCTTTTTCAAGGCTGCCTTTTTCCTTTTCTTCAAAGTTTGAAAAGGCCGCCCAGATTGTCATACCTCTCAAAGTTTCTTCTCTTGACAATGCCTCATCCATCATAAATCCACCGTCTGGATAACCAGAAACATCTTGTCTTGCCACAGCTGCGTAAAACGTCAAGAATGGATTTACCTGCTCCACGGGATAATCAGTCCCTAGTGCTATGCGTTTTGACTTTTTGAGCAAAGTCTGGTAGGCATACGCTCCTTTTATGCGCTCTTCCCCTACCCGATCTTCTGCCCAATACATATCACTGGTTGCATGAGTGGGCTGTACGGATGGGATAATATTGTTATTATCAAAGTAATTAAAATCGTTTTGGCTTACGATCTGGGCATGCTCTACTCTCCAGCGACGGTCGCTGGAACCAGCCAGTATTTTTTTGTAGGTGTCCAAAACCACATAGTTTGCACTGTCGCCTATGGCATGCGTGTTCATCTGGAAATCGGTTTTTGCAATACGCTCCGCAGTGGCTTTAAAATCTTCTACACTGCTCAATAATGCGCCATAATGATTGTGCTGGTCACTATAAGGTTCTTTCATGGCAGCACCGCGACTCCCCAAAGCTCCATCTGCATAAAATTTAACGGAGCTCACATTCAATCGATCTGTTTTTACTATTCCTTTATCAAGGTAGTAATCCAGATTTTCAGGAGTATTGCTTACCATAGCGTATATCTTGATCTTTAGGTCGCCAGCCTGTTGTAAACTATCTATGATCTCGATCGTCTCGCGGTACAACCCTGCATCATCTACTGTAGTCAAGCCATAGCTAAAATTGATTTTTTGGGCGTCTATAAGAGACTCCAATGTTTCCTCACGGCTTTCAGTAGGGAACGTTTTCTCAATCATTGACATTGGGTTATCTACAAGAATTCCCGAAAGCTCACCATCCATGAGTTGGATCTCGCCTCCCTCTATTTTTGTAGCTTTAGTTATACCCGCAAGCTTGAGTGCAGCACTGTTTACGATCATGGCATGACCATCCACACGGGTAAGTGCTACTGGCGTTTCTGGATACAAGCTATCCAACTCTTTTCTAGTCGGGAATTCTTTGTTTTCCCAATCATTCTGATCCCAGCCTCGACCTATGATGTAGCTCTTATTATTTGACTCTTGAAATTCTATGACTTTATCTAGAACCTCTTCATAACTTTCAGTTCCCATTAAGTTGACTCGCTGCAATTGTTGGCCCAAACCATAAAAGTGGCAGTGGGCATCTATCAAACCTGGATAGACATACTTGCCATTTAGATTTAATTCTTTATCGACTTTATAGCCTAATGCTTCAATTTCTTCATTAGTTCCTGTAGCGATAATTTTGCCGTTAGCTACGATCATGGATTGAGCGGTAGAAAATTCATTATCCACTGTATAGATTGTAGCATTGGTGATTTTGAGATCGGCTTTTTTTAAACTGTCTGATGAATCTTTACACGAGAGTAATATCACGCAAGCGACCAGGAAGATGATTTTTTTCATGCGGTAAAGATAGAGTGTAATTCTAAGTTGAGAAACAACGACAGGCTTTGAAGTCGTAAAAGATTTGACTGAAAAGTGCACGATTCGCCTTTTTAAACTCTGATGATTTTTAAATTTATTGTAAGAATATTCAAAATGAAGCCAAGTTACATGCTTGCAACTCCAAAAGTTTGTTTAATCAACCTGTTGTACATTTTAGTATTTTAACAGTTACATTGGTTTCAAATTAATTAAATACACAACAGCATAGCCCTAGGTTTAGGTTATAGTAGAGTTATTTATCGTATCAAAACAATATTTCTAGATTAGAAATAAGCCAACTTCTTATTCTTTTAGATTGCATTTAAAACATACTCAATCAAGTCTTAAATATTCTTAAAAGAGCCTGATATTTGTCTTGAACCTAACCAGCGCGCTAATTGAAATCATCCAGTCATATACTTCCAGTCATCGTGGTTTCCCAGCTGCTTTGCACATCGCTATGGTTTGCGGGCAATGCTGTTGTTCTTGACTTGATTGATAGTTTCAACTTGCCTACAGACTCGTTGAGTAGTTTTATTACAGCCGTGCAATTGGGATTTATTGCTGGCACCTTGATATTTGCCATGGGCGCAGTGGCAGATCGATACTCTCCATCTAAAGTGTTTTTCGTTTGTGCTATTATAGGCTCACTGAGTAATGCAGCAGTGATACGGTTCAATGAATCTTTTGATCTCATCTTGGCATTTCGGTTTCTAACTGGTTTCTTTTTAGCAGGTATATATCCCGTTGGAATGAAGATAGCGGCAGATCATTTTGACAAAGACTTGAGCCGCTCATTGGGCTGGCTCGTAGGCGCATTGGTCATGGGTACCGCATTACCTCATCTCATAAGTTATTTGAGCGTAGCTTTGTCATGGAGGTATGTGTTTATTGGCACCTCTCTATTTGCCAGCATCGGTGGGATAATGATATTAACCACAGTTCGAGACGGATCTTATCATCAACCAGCTAGGGGATTGAACATTGCCTCTTTTACAAAATCATTTTCTAAAAAGTCATTTAGAGCCTCCGCCGTAGGGTATTTTGGGCATATGTGGGAATTGTATGCTTTTTGGACTTTCGTCCCTTTGCTTATCTCAAAATTGGACCTTAGCAAAATTGGTTATGAACTGGACAGCTCATTGTGGTCGTTTATAATTATAGGAATTGGAGGGCTGGCCTGCATTATTTCGGGAAGAGTTTCTTTAAGTTATGGAAGCGCCATTGTTGCTAGTTGGAGCGTTCTCATTTCTGGCCTTTGTTGTATCGTTGTTCCGTTAGCTATTTATTTTGAACAAAACCTTTCGGCACTCATAACACTTATCATTTGGGGTATGAGTGTCGTGGCAGACTCGCCTCTATTTTCCACACTGGTAGCGCAAAAATGTGACCGCAATCTTAAAGGAACTTCCCTAACTGTGGTAAATTGTATAGGCTTCAGCATAACCATTGTCAGTATACAAGTTCTAGACTATTTCTGGATAGAAACCTCTAATGTTTTAGTGTTTTCCTTATTGGCTTTGGGTCCTCTGGTTGCCCTAATTTCGATGCGTCATTTTAATAAAAGAAGTATAAATTGACAGGAGTTATTAAGTGTTTACGCTTTCGCGAAAGCGTGCTCTCTAAAAAGTCAACACCTTTATTCCAACTATTCATACCTCTAGAGGCTGCCTGCTAGCTGAGAAAGAATTTCAACTCAAAGTCCAAAATTATATAATTATCATCACAAAATATTTCCCGAAAAGCTGGTGGCTAGTTTTAAAATAACTCAAGTTTAATCTAAGAATACCTATAATCAGTCTAATAATCAAAGTATTATGAAATTGATAATTCAGTTGTCAGTTTGAGCGCAGTCGAAAACGATTAAATGATGAGACATTCTTAAACAGTCTCGACTGCGCTCGACTTGACATTTCCTTAAGTTTTGAAAATCAACACTTTGTCTAAATCATAAGGTCGAACTCACATTAAAATAAAGATTTGCGCAACCATTGATACATTTCTGCATCTTTTATAAAAACCACTACTATGAAACTCAAATTTCTCTATCTCATTATTTGTTCAACCTTTCTTTTTTCATGCAGTCTAGACGATGATAATCAAGGCTGTAGAGATCTAGAAGTCATTACAAATAGTCTCGAAACCGAATATGGCTGTATAAACACTCCTTTTCAAATAGACATTAATCTTACAGAGGATTTTACTGTTATAAGCTCCCAGCAAGAATATGACGACTTAGTTACCGGAACCTGCGATGTTGATATAGATTTCGCAGTTTATGATCTAGTCATTGGTAAAAAAGGGCTCCCAAATGGCGTTGAAGTAATCAACTATAGGTTAACTCAAAATTGTTGTACAAGCATTCTCAATCTAGAGGTACTAATTACTACTAATGCTGCAGCCATCGCCCCAAACATAACATATCACAGATTAATTCCTAAACTATCTGCTTCACAAGAAGTGAATGTGGATGTTATAGTTCAGTAAGCTCTGACCGTCTTCTTGTGCAGGTATAAAACAATATATTTCGAGATAAAATTCAATGTAAAAACAGCAATCAAGATCAATTCTATTTCATGATCTCAAAAACCTTAGTTTTTCTATAAAGTGATGCCAAATTCTTTATTCAACATTCGGACTACGCATTAATCCTACTCTCAAGTCTATTTAAAAATCTTTTGTATAGTTTGTGTAGGGTTCATTTTTTAAGGAAAGCTGTTGTTCTAATGTATTTTCGTAAGGTTATTTATAGCTTATGAAAATTTGTACACTTATTTCATCACTACTATTATGTGGTGTTTTTGGTTTTGGACAAACCCTCCCTATAGATTTTGAAAATGGAGTGAACACCTCAAGTTTTGTTGATTTTGACGGAGGCGTCGCTGCAGTCACCAGCAATCCCTTAAGCGATGCTACAAACTCAAGTGCCCAAGTAGCGAGAATTGTGCGCGATGGTGGAGAAATCTACGCAGGCAGCAAAATCGTGCTTTCCAATAATCTAGACTTTTCCTCGCTCACTAAAATATCCATGGATGTGTACACAACGGCACCAGTGGGAACAACTATAAAATTTAAACTAGAAAATGATACCTCTTCATTTGAGGCAGATGCTGTGACCACTCAGTCTGGCTCCTGGGAAAATTTAGAATGGGTTTTTGCAGGTGCTGGTAACGATTTCAATGAAATTGTTTTCATGTTTGATTTTGGTAACGTGGGCGATGGTTCCACGAACTCAACATTTTATTTTGATAACATCTCGCAAATCGCTGGTCCTCCTAATCCAGTTCCCGCGAGCCTACCCATAAATTTCGAAAATGATGTAGTCACAACTGACTTTAGGGGTTTTGGCGGAGCAAGCACGAGCGTTATCCCAAATCCTCAAGTATCAACCGCTAATAACAGCGCAACGGTAGGTCAATTTGTGAAAAATGGAGGCGAATTCTGGGCTGGTAGCTATTTACAGCTTGATCAAGACCTCGATCTAAGTACGAACTGGGTCATCCAAATGAAGGTTTTCACCCAAGCACCTATAGGAACTCGACTTAAGTTGGAACTAGAAAATGAAGATGGAAAGTATAATGTGGATTACGTGACTACAACAACTGCTGCCTGGGAAACTGCATCTTGGAATTTTAACGGCACGGCAAGTGATTATGATATTTTCATACTGCTTTTTGATTTTGGAAATGTGGGTGATGGTTCAGCTGCATCCACTATTCTTTTTGATGACATAGAATTGGTTTCTGGTCCTGTTATTCCAGCTGCAGGATCCTTTAGTTTACCACTTGACTTTGAGTCTGGTTTTGAAACATCAGACCTTAGAGATTTTTACGGTGGAGAAAGTGATATTATTCAAAATCCATTTGTAGACAATGAAAATCCCAGTGCAACTGTGGGTCGGTTTATTAGAAGCGGTGGTGCTCCATGGGCTCAGAGCCGTATAATTCTTAATAATATCTTGGATTTTTCTAATCAAGCAGGATTGTCTATGAAAGTCTATACTGATGCTCCAGTGGGAACACAGCTTAAACTTAAAGTCCATAATGAAGGTGACGGTTTTGCTAATGAAAAAGATATTCTCACAACTGTCTCTGGAGCCTGGGAAACCTATACTTGGGATTTTGCAGGGGATCCAGCTGTTTATAATCGCATCACGCTTATGTTAGGTTATGATGTGCTCAATGATGCATCTACAAATGCGACCTTCTATTTTGACGATATAACCCAAGTTCCCGGAACTTTAGGTGTAGCTGATACTAACGCTCTTGCAACATTGCTCTATCCTACTCTAGCACAAGATATTATCACCATTGAGACCGACGGATCAGTCAAAAACTCGGTGCAGATTTATGATATAACTGGAAAAATGATCTTGTCCCAAAATTTAATGAAACCCAAGCAAAATATTGACACATCTAACTTATTAAGAGGAATATATTTGGCTCGAATTATAACAGAATCTGGGGTGAATGTAAAGCGATTTTTAATCCAATAAGGCTATATTTACTATCTAACCAACTTACCAATCTCATGGGCGACCTGCATATAGATCAACCAAGCTTTGATTCTAGCGATGATTCTGAAAAGAAAAAATCAAATTCAAATCCAACTACTGAGACCCATTTTTCCGAAACAAAGAGAAATCACACGATTATCTGGAACAATTCCAATAGAGCCAAAATTCTTATAGTTGTTTTTTGGATTATAATTTTAAGCGGTATGCTTAGTATTTACTCTGACCTATTGGAATTGGACCTGCTTAAGAGAATTGAAGGAGGAACTGATTATACCCTTGAAGAGTTGGATGCAAATGATTCCAGACAAAGCCTAATAGCCATCTTTTATACGGTTATATCCATAATTTCAATAGTCGTTTTTCTAAATTGGTTCAGAAGAGCTTACGGAAATTTACACAGGTTAAAGA
Organism: Nonlabens sp.; assembly: GCA_049671565.1. Lineage (GTDB taxonomy): Bacteria > Bacteroidota > Bacteroidia > Flavobacteriales > Flavobacteriaceae > Nonlabens. The sequence goes on along the minus strand of JBATVD010000012.1, from coordinate 188,238 downwards.
TCAAAAACCTCAACGAAAGTGAGTCTTCTGCTGTATGGTATTGGTTCATTCCCATATTGAACCTCTACAAACCTGTCAAAATCATGTCTGAAATCCATTCAGAAACCTTGAATTTTATCTCAAAGAAAGGCACGATTAAAAGTGGTGGCATCATTCCTTTCTTAATTACCGTATGGTGGGTATTACATATCGTAGTAAATGTGATCAGCAATATTGTTTTGAGATATGCTTGGAAGTCAGATGATTCCGTCAGCTCTATGATCAACTCTACAGAAAGCTACATTTTTACGGAGGCATTTACAATCATCGAAGCTCTGATAGTTATTCTCATGGTTTATAAGATATCACAGAATGAGACAGAACTCGCTCGGCAGGTAAAAAGTCAGGGAGGAATGGTATTAAATAAATAATCAAGAGCAGCTTAATACAGTTGCGGCCCTATTTCAATTAACTAAATAGACGGTCATTGAATATCTCGATCAGCTCATCTGCACACGCAGTTGCAAATGACTTTTTACGATATTTATGAATGCTTTGAACACCGCGTATCATGTTTGTAGTAAACATCTCATCTGCTCGTTGCAGCTCAAAAGGCGTGATCGTAGCCTCTTCTACCGTATAATTGAGCATCATTTTAAGTTGTGCCATCACCTGTTCTCTCATGATTCCATTAAGGCATCCATCAGCTAGTGGTGGAGTTTTTATAACATTGCCAGAGCGTAAAAAGAGATTTCCGGAAATACTTTCCACCACCATCTTGTTCTGGTTGATCAGAAGCATGTCTTGGTAGTCATTTTCTTCCGCATAGATACCGGCAAGTATGTTCACCAATTTTTGAGTAGACTTCAAATTGCTTAATAGCCCAGCGCATATTTGATGGTCTTTGAAAAGCTCAACTTCAGAATTTTGGACGTTACTAAAACCACCTTCTAGTAAAGTCGCTTCAATCACAAATTGAACACCGCGATCTGCAGGAGTATAGAATCCTCCCTGGTTGCGCCATACAGTCATTCTTATTCTGGCGTGGCCTTCTAGAAGATCATTGGCGTCAAGCAGTGATTTTATTTGCTCCTCAATATACTCAGGTGTAAAGGTATCTGGAATATCCATTCTTAAAATACGCATGCTCGACATCAACCTGAAATAGTGCGCCTCAAACAATAATGGTTTTCCTTGAAAACAGCGCAATGTTTCAAATACACCATCGCCATAATAGGTACCTCGATTGTTATAAGGTATGAGTGCCGTTTCTTTAGTAACTGTAGAACCGTTGAGTATGATCATAAAAAAAGCCCTGTTTATTTCAGGGCTTCAAAATTAAGATTTATAGAATGGATTAACGTGAACCCAATACTTTTTTTAAACTTGAAATCTGGTTGTCCCAGAAAAGCTTTTGCTCTTCTACCTCATCATCGTCATCACCAAAATCTGTAATCATAAGAGATACGTCCTTAGTAATTTCATCTACTTGTATGCGCAGCTCAAAATATTTGTCTGTATCATCGTCATAATCCCATTGAAAACGGGCACGCTCGCCACTTACACGTTTAATGATCTTTGCTTTTTCTTCTTGACCATCCCAAATGAACCTGAAATATTCTCCCCTGCTGTTCACATTGTCTGCAAACCACTCAGACATTCCAGATGGAGTTGCCAGGTACTGATATAACAATTTAGGTGAAACCTGTATGGGAAATTCTAGGTCAAATTTAATAGGATCTTGCATGGTCAATTTAGTTTGCTGGCAATATAGGATATTTAGAGACTAGATCAAAAATAAAAAAGATGCAGAATAGCGATCGAATATTTTGGTATTAAAAAAGGAATAAACGTATCTTTGCAGCCGCTTAAAGCAATGGCGTGGTAGCTCAGCTGGTTAGAGCGCAGCACTCATAATGCTGAGGTCGGCGGATCGTGCCCGCCCCACGCTACAAAAAGTCTCTTTCATTTGAAAGGGACTTTTTTAGTTTCTGGTGGTTTCTCTTCTAATCAATGAAGTCTTGAGCGTGTGAATCCTCGTTACCTTGATCGCGTCCTTATTGTTGATCAGGTTTTGCATACGCACAAAGGTTTTCTTGCCCAACTCCTCGGCATGTTGATCCATTACCGAAATCTGAGGTCTCGAATAATACGACAACAATCCATCGGAATAGCTGATGATCTGTAACTGCTCTGGAATCTTGACGCCCAGTTCATTTGCCTTGTTTAAAGCCAATTTTCCAGACACTTGATCCAGCGCGATAAAACTCTGTACGCCGTCATACTGAATCGCCTCTCCTACTCGATCCATGAACTTGCGCTCATCGGCACTGGTAATGACGTTGAAGATGGCATCCTCATATTTATTGATCTGCGCTCTTATGCCTTGTTCCCGCAATTTGGAAACACTCAAACTGCTGGTCATACTTACCATACAGATATTGCGATCGCCACTGTCGATCAAGGCATCTACCGCACGAGCGCCAGATAGGTAATCGTCTATCACGATCTTGTCGCACTCGATTTCATCGATCACGCGATCAAACATGACCACGGGAATATCGCCGTCTATGAGCTGTTTAAAATGATCGTATTTCTGCAGTTGCTGGGTTTCTTGCGCCGCGGCAATGATAAAACCGTCAATGGTTTCCTTATTGAGCGTGGAAAGGTAATCCACCTCCTTTTCATAAGACTCGTTAGTCAGGCAGGTAATGATCTTAAAACCCTCGTTAGAAGCCAGTCCCTCAAGGCCGGTAAGGACCTGGGCAAAGAAATCGTTTTTAATATCCGGCAGCAAAACCGCTATGGTTTTATGCCCGTATTCTATTCCCGCATTGCTCTTGTACCCCAGTTCCGTAGCCTTGTCCAGCACCTTTTGCTTAGTGTCCTCACTTATTTCAGAACTATTGTTCAGCGCCTTTGAAATCGTGGAAATGGAAAGTCCCAGTTCCAGGGCAAGCTGTTTAAGAGTGATGCGGTTCTTTTTCATAACGCGCTCAATTTCTGAATGATGGCATCGGGAGCAAGCTGTTCCTGTTCTCCGGTCTTCATGTTTTTTAGCGTGAGCACGCCCGCTTCTATCTCGTTTTCCCCAGCGAGAATCACAAAGGGTATTTCGTTGCGATCTGCATAGGTCATTTGCTTTTTCATTTTTCCATCGTCTGGAAAGAGCTCTGTTTTTATTCCGCTTTCGCGAAAGCGGGACAACATTCCCATACAGTAAGCCGCCTCACGAGCACCAAAGTTGATAAACAGCACGTCCACGCCCGCCCTCACGGTTTCAGGGAATAATTGCAGTTCTTCCATCACGAGATAGATGCGATCCAGGCCAAAACTGATCCCAACGCCACTCATATCGCGCAGTCCAAAGATGCTGGTCAGATCGTCATAGCGACCGCCACCGCCTATGCTTCCCATGGAAACGCCATCTGGAGCGGCGACCTCAAAAATGCAGCCAGTGTAATAGTTCAATCCACGGGCAAGCGTGATGTCCAGATCCAGCAATGCGCTTTTAAATAAATAATTCTCAAGCGATTGCTCGATAAATTCCAGCTCTTCGATACCCTTTTGACCAATCACGGAATCTTTTAAAAGGGATTTCATCACGGCGAGTTTATCTGCATAACTACCCATTAGGTTGAATACGGGAGATAGAAGTTCCAGTGCCTCGGCATTGATTCCCTTATCCAGCATCTCTTCTTTGACCTTTTCCTCTCCTATTTTATCCAGCTTGTCCAGCGCGACGGTAAAATCGATAAGTTTATCGCTCGCACCGATCATCTCTGCAATACCGGCCAGAATCTTGCGGTTGTTGATTTTTATGGTGGCACTATTCAGCTTGAGATCTGAAAAAACCGAATCGTACAATTGGATCAGTTCCACCTCCTGCAACAGCGAGGTGCTTCCCACGACATCTGCATCACATTGTGTAAATTCCCTAAAACGGCCCTTTTGCGGTCGATCTGCACGCCAAACGTTCTGTATCTGATAGCGTTTAAACGGAAAGCTGATCTCATTCTGATGTTGCACGACATAGCGAGCAAACGGAACCGTAAGGTCATATTTCAGGGCTTTCTCTGAGATCGCTGGAGTCAATTGGGCTTCCTGACCTCTCTCGAGTAGATCGTCATTTACCTTTTTTAAGTAATCGCCACTATTCAAAATCTTAAAGATCAAGCGGTCGCCCTCCTCGCCATATTTTCCCATGAGCGTGGACGAATTCTCAAAACTGGGTGTCTCGATAGGCATAAAACCAAACAATTCAAAATGGCCACGTATGGTGTCCATAATGTATTGCCTGCGCTGCACCTCCAGCGGACTAAAATCTCGTGTACCCTTGGGAATGGTAGGTTTTTGTGCCATAATTATTGAATTGCTGCAAATATAGAAAGGATGCGGCTCAAGAGTGGGATATTGCCGTTAAGTAGATGATAAATATCCCGTCAAAACAAAAAGCGGCAGTTTTGTGATCATTTATCAGAGTTCCTGTAACTTTTGACCATCTTTAAAGTCTTACTGCTATGCTGGGATTATTGAGTCAAAATATAGGTATCGCGCAACAGAGCATTCGCGGTCAGTTGTTGCGTACCATTCTTACCGTTGTGATCATCGCCATAGGGATTACCGCACTTGTAGGAATCCTAAGTGCGGTAAACGCGTTACGAGGCACGCTGGACGACGGCTTTTCTGGAATAGGAACCAATACCTTTAATATCCAGCGCTACGAATTGAGCTTTAGACGTGAGGGCGGCCGTGAGCGCAAACTGGTCAACCCCATCATAAATTACCGACAGGTCCGGGAATTTCAGGAACAGTACGATCCATCTTTTGGACAGGTGGGGGTTTCCTTTCAAGCCACCAGCACCGCCGAGATCAAAAGCGACGACCGCAAAACCAAACCCAAAGTCATCATCACGGGAGTCAATGAAAACTACACGGAAAATGCGGGTGTGAAATTAAAAGAGGGACGTGCTTTCTCGCCATTTGACATCAGCAACAATGCACGCGTTTGCTTGATAGGTAGTGATATGGAAGAAGCGCTTTTTCAAGGCTTGAATCCCATAGGACAGACCCTGAGCGTGCGTGGAAACAAGTTTACGGTCATCGGTTTGCTGGAAGAGAAAGGCTCGACCTTTGGCAATAATGTAGATTTACGCATTCTTATTCCCATAGACGTAGCGCGAAGCATCTACACGGCTCCCAACATTAATTACGAAGTCAGCGTAAAGGTGGCAGACCCCAATTTTATGGAAACCGCAAAGGACAAGGCCATCGTGCTGATGCGCAACATAAGAGGACTTTCTCCAGTCGAGAAGAATAATTTTGGCATCGTCCAGAGCGACGATCTGCTGGCATCTGTAAACGAGATCAGTGTGGCGCTTAATGTGGCGGCTTTTGTGATTTCAGGAATTACCATTTTTGGTTCCTCCATTGCCTTGATGAATATCATGCTGGTTTCCGTTACCGAAAGGACACGCGAAATAGGCGTGCGCAAAGCCCTGGGTGCCAAACGCAGTACCGTTTCCTGGCAATTTTTTATCGAGACCCTGCTCATAAGCCAGTACGGCAGCATCGTGGGTATTCTACTGGGCATGCTTATAGGTTATGGAGTTTCCGCTGGTTTTGAGATTCCGTTTGAGATTCCCTGGGGTGCGATCATGTGGGCAACGATCATATCCATCGTGATTGCCATATTCTCGGGTGTGCTGCCCGCGATCAAGGCGGCAAAGCTCGATCCTATCGAGGCTTTGAGGTATGAGTAGGAGTTATAAGTCTTATTGAAATTTGGTGTTTCGCTTACGCGAAAGTGAGATTATTATCCGAGATAAAGGTTTAAAATTATTGTGTTGGAATTTTGACTTAAAAGGGAGGTCGTCGTGCTTATGAATGTCAAAAAGGGGTTATTTTTATGCGAATAAAACAAGTTAGCACCAAGCAAAAACCAACACTGTGAAAACCTATCTAGACACTAACATTCTTTACAATAAACATTCTGGAAAGGAGAAAGATTTGAATATTAAAAGAAAATTTATTACTTCAATTAACGCTTTGGAATTTTTAAAAAACATTGAAAAAAAACACCATAATAAAGCCAAATACCATATTCCTTATACAAACAACCATATTCATCAAATGCAATTTGTAAGAATGAAAAAGAGTAATTACCCTTTTAGTAAAAGGTATTCTGACTCAATTGTATTTGATTTCTCTCAAGATTTTGAAAGCTACACACTTTATAATAATAAATCTATATCTCAAGTAATTAACAATAAAGGAAAAGAATTATTTTACTCTTCAATTGAATTTTTAGATAAGCCACTAAATAAAGACATCAAAAACAAATTTAAGTTTATTTTAGAAAACAAGTTGAACTGTGACATTCTAAAACCTGAAGATATTGAGTTGAGCTATGATTTACTAACTAAATTTTTAAAAAAGTATTCCTTAAAAGCAGACTTCAGGAATTGTTGGAATGATATTTTAATATTAGCTAGATGTATTAATGAAGGAGCAAAATTACATTCATCTGATAATCTTTTAAATACATTTACTAGCGAAGTATACAATGGGAAAATCCAAAAAACTGAAAATGGAATAGAAATTGAGTTTCCAAAAAACAACGAAAATTCAGAAAATACTTGGACAAAAAATCAAAGTAAAGGATATATAAATCGAGGTTGGCAATATAAAATGAATAAATAAAAGCCAGGTGCTAACACCGTCTAAAATTAATTGCTGGCTTTAGGCAATTTACGAAAGTCCTCGCGGACTTTCTATCTGTGATTTATTTGCTAACAATAATGCTTAAAACACGCAACTAATCTCATACCAAACCGTTGTGTATAATCCAAAAAAATCGTGCTAAACATCAACATTTGAACTCAAAACGCCAACGCGAAAACAGCACATTTTTTTTGCCAACGCTGAAAAATAAAAAAGCTGTTTCTTGCCAACGCTCAATCTGAATTAATTACTTTTATGCCCAAATATGGCAAAATTTATACAACATTTAGTAGATGAAATAATTGACCAATATATGTACGCAGACGAAACAAAACGTCCGTGGATTATTGGTTTTAGTGGTGGAAAAGATTCCACTGTTATGCTTCAACTCGTATGGGAAGCGATTTCACAAATCAAAGAATTGACAGGAATCGTGGAACGTGATATTTACGTTGTCTGCAATGATACAATGGTCGAAAATCCTGTAATAACCGAATATGTTTACCGAGTACTTGACAAAATAGAAATTGCTTCAAGAGACCAAGATATTCCAATAAGAGTAATAAAAACTATTCCACGTTTGGAAGATTCATTTTGGGTAAATCTAATTGGTCGAGGTTATCCAGCACCAAATAATGCATTTCGTTGGTGTACCGAACGTCTTAAAATTAGACCAACTTCAAGGTTCATTTTAGAACAAGTCGATGAAGTTGGCGAAGCAATTATCCTTATCGGTACAAGGTCTGCCGAAAGTGCTCAACGTGCAAAATCGATGAAAAAACACTCGATTAAAGGCAAAAGACTTACAAAACACCCAACACAGGCGAATACGTATATGTATGCGCCAATTAGAAACTTGTCTTTAGAAGAAGTTTGGTATGTAATAAACACGATGCCATCACCGTGGAAAGCAGATAATTCAGAACTTTTTCAGATTTATTCAGATGCAAGTGCAGATGATTATGAGTGTCCGACAGTTGTAACTACAAAAGAACATAAATCTTGTGGTCAAAGTAGGTTTGGTTGTTGGGTTTGCACAGTAGTCAAAAAAGATAAATCAATGAGTGCGCTTATTGAAAATGGACTTACTTGGTTACAACCTTTACTTGAATTTAGAAATCAACTTTACGACGAGCGAAATATTCAAGAAAACAGGATGCCACAACGAAGAAATGGTACAGATGCGATAAACGGAATGGGACCATATACGCCAAAATATAGAGCTTCTGTTTTAGAAAGGGTAATTACCGCGCAAAAAGAAATTCAAATTGACAGACCACATGTTGAGTTGATTACAAATCAGGAATTAGTTGCTATTCAAACAATTTGGTATAGAGATTTAATCTTCGATTATAAAGTATCAAACATTTATCATTCTGCATACAACACAAATATGAATATGGAAGAACAAAATAAAAAGCAGGAAAAAGAATTGGAACTATTAGAAAAGTCCTGTGAAAAAAATCCAAAGGATTTTGAACTCATTCAAGAATTATTAATGCTTCAAAAAAACAAATCCTTACTCAATAAAAAAAGAGGTTTGAAAAACGACATTGAAAATAAAATTGAGGAATATTTAAAGAAAGAGAAGTAGATGTTTATAAAAGAAATTGAACTCAATAATTTCAGAATCTACAAAGGAAAAAACACCATTGACCTTTCGCCAGATACTGAAAAAAACATAGCACTTGTTAGCGGTAAAAATGGTTTTGGTAAAACCACCTTTTTAATGTCTTTGGTTTGGTGTCTCTATGGAAAACAAATGCAAAATGTTGATGAACTTTATTTGAAGGAAATATCAGATAAGGGCGGTTATGGAAAATATATTGGAAATAGTCTTAATAGATTAGCAAATGTTGAAGGCGAAACTAAATTTTCAGTTTCAGTAACGTTCAACGATGTTAAAATACAAGAAATTCCTTGCAAAGAAATTAAAATTACACGCTCATTTGATACAGTAACAAGCACGAGCGACAAAGTTGAAGTTTTGGTCGATGGTTTTGAAAACGAATTAATACTTGACTTAACTACAGACGGACAACAAGGCGAAGAAATATTTATTCGAGATTACATTCTACCTATTGAAATTGCCAAATTCTTCTTTTTCGATGCAGAGAAAATTGTTGCCCTTGCAGAAATAAATTCGCCAGAACAAAGACGACTTTTAAGTAAAGCCTACACAGAAGTTTTGGGAATAAAGAAGTATGAGGACTTAAAAGAGCAATTAGAAAATATTCAAGACGATTACCGAAAAAAATCTGCTAAACCAAAGGAAAAAACAGAATTAAATTCAATAATCGCAGAAATTGATAATTCCGATATAGAAATTGAAAGTCTTGAAAAAGAAATATCAGAACTTGACGAAGAGAAAATAGAAAAAGCTAACGCATCTAATGACATTCAAAGAAAGTTAATTACCGAAGGTAATAAGATGTCATTAGATCAACTTAATAAACTTAAAGAGGAAGAAAGCGGACTAAACGAAAAAATGAGCGGTTTACAAGACGGCTTGAAAGAACTTTTTGATTTGATACCTTTTGGTTTGGCTGGAGAAACTTTGATGGACGTTTCAACGCAACTTAACGACGAAAAAGATTATCGTGATTCCAAATTTATTCAAGAAGATGTCGATGTTAAAACCAAAAACATTTTGGACGATTTGGAAGCTAAAAAACGTAATTTTCCAACGGTCATTCCAACTGATATCCGAAATTTTTACGAAAAGCAGATTAGTGCGTTAGTCAAAAAACATTTCTTTTCAGACACGCCAGAATTACCAAGCAATTTTAAACCATTACACGACTTTTCAGATACTGAAACAAATGAGTTCAATACGTTAATAAATACACTTAAACATTCATTTAAAAGTTCATTTACATCTCTGAACGATGATTATTTGAGAACCAAAAATTCGATTGATAGTATTCGCAGAAAAATACGTGATGCGGAAAAAGATGCAGAAGATGAGCATATTGCAAAGTTGAGAGCTGATAAAGAAAAAATGGATACACGAGTTCTAACAATAGAGTCGGAAATTCGTGATTTAAATCAAAAAATTGGAACTTTTAAAAACACGAAGAAAACATTAAAACAAAGACAAGAGGAACTAAGAAAAAAAATAGATAACTCTCGTAAATATTCTGACAAGGATGCGAAAGCACAAGAGATAATCAACAAACTAAAGCTATTTATAAAATCATTTAAAGAAGAAAAGAAAAAGTCTCTTGAAGAAAATATTTTAAAAGAATTGAATATTTTACTTCACAAGAAAAACTTCATTAAAAATGTGACTGTTGATATTAACCAAGCTGGCGATGATGTAGATATAAGTCTTTTCAACTCTCGTAAAGAGAAGATCGACAAAGGCTCTTTATCTATGGGAGAGCGACAAATGTATGCTTCTGCTCTTTTAAAAGCTCTTGTTGATGAATCGGATATTGAATTTCCTGTATTCATTGACTCCCCAATGCAAAAATTTGATGCAGACCACGCACAAAATGTGATAAAAGAATTTTATCCAAATGTTTCAAAACAAGTTGTATTATTTCCTTTACTTCATAAAGAATTAACAGTACCTGAATTTAACCTACTGAAGCCAAAAATGAGTAAAGCATATTTGATTCACAATTATAGTACAGACGCTTCAAAATTTGTTGAAGCAACACCTGACAACCTATTAACAAAATACGACGAACTCGATGCAAATTAATATAAGAACTTCATTAGACAATCAAGACATCGTTCGCAGTTTAACAAGTAAATTGCCTACTGGTACAAAAGAAAATGTTATTGCACGTATTGCGCTTGGTTATTCATTACAAAACGGTAAAAAATTTACGACAAATGATTTCAGTCTTTACGATTCAAAAGGTAAAGAATACAAAGACCATATTTTATTCGACGCAAAGCATCGTGACTTTTACATAGCCAGTATTTGTCAATACTATGGTATTTATAAAACTGATGAAAATATCCCAAAGTTTGTGAAATTGCATATTGACCACGGTTTGGAATTAATGGATAACTTGTTTTCTAATAGTAAAAATTATACTTTTTTTGACTTTTTAATTGCTCATTTAGATAAAGGTATTGAGACCTTAAATACTGTTGAAGTAAATTTGGATGCAGTAAGAAATAATAATCAAAACATTGAAAAAACATATTTTAAAGAGCCAATTAAATTAAATATTGGTTCTAAAATCGATGAAGAAGAGGCTATCACATTGGAATTTAATAATACAGAAGTTTACAATAATTCGCATATTGCTATTGCTGGTGCATCCGGTACAGGAAAAACACAATTTGCACTTGAATTACTTAACCAAATTAGCCAAGAATCAAACCATCACGTAAACTATATCTATTTAGATTTCAAAGGTTTAAAAGATGATGATCTAAAAGAATATCAACCTTTTTTCGATAAAACACGCGCAACATTCGTAGACGTACCATCAATTTCGTTTCCTGTAAATCCACTTTCATTTATCGACAGTATCAATGAAACTGATAGGCAAATGGGAATTGATAAGTTTGTAGACATTGTATGTAAATATTCAAACCTCGGACCTAAACAACGAGGCCAATTAAGAGACGTTATTTTAGAGTGTTTCCACGAGAAGAAAGCTGGCGAATATCCAACATTACCAGAAATCAATGAAAAATTATTAGAAAGCGTTGGAGATAAAAGAGACACATTAACAGAAATAATTTATGAGTTAAGTAGCTATAATATTTTTGAAGGAGAGCCAAAAGGTAAATCATTTCTAAATCAAAATATTTATCTTTCTCTATCGGGCGATCTTTCAAACTCTGTTCGCTTTACTTCTCTTTTCCTAATTATAAACTACATTTATAACACGTTTGCGAATATGGAAAGTACGCCTACTGAAAACGGTTATAGAGGTATGCGTTATGTTTTGCTTATCGATGAAGCTCACGTCATTTTTAAAGAGAAAAAATATCAAGAAATACTTGATAAGATTTTAAGAGAATTTCGTTCTAAAGGAGTTGCTACTGTTTTACTTTCTCAAGGCATAGCAGAATTTAATCAACCAGGATTTGATTTCTCAAGTAATTGCGAAATTTCTTATTTGCTTAATATAAAAGACAAAACAAATTCAAAAGCAATAAATAAGTTTTTAGGTTTGAGTGATAAAGAAGGTATTACAAGTGCGAGAAGTTTGGAGAAAATTTCAAAAGGTCAGGCAATATCAAATATGAAAGAATTCGACAAAGGAAAGCTTTTTAAAATTGCTCAATTTTGGGAAAATAATAAATAACTATTTGCATTGAATTGCCAACGCGACATCAAAACTATTAATGAGTATGTCTTGCCAACACTAATATTTGAACAAAAAAAACCAAGTGCTTTTAAGTAAAACCTGAATATAAAAGCTTGTGCCAAACCATAGTCAAACTCCAGGTATGCCTTAATTCTTTTCCCTTAGAACGTTCATTTATCTTTATTTCAAAAGCAATCCCATCCAACCTCCCTTTCGCGAAAGCGATACCATCAAAACCATCACTCTAGTTTCTACATACAGTCTTTACCAAAACCTACCCATCTGACACGTTAACGTGACGTCAATAGAATTGGACATGGGTGTTATTAATAATACATTTGCGATCCTTAAAAATATAGGATGAAGAATACCGCACTTACATCAGTACACGAGTCTCTGGGAGCTAAAATGGTTCCTTTCGCAGGGTTTAATATGCCCGTGCAATATGAGGGAATCAATATAGAACACCTTAATGTACGCGAGAATCTGGGCGTTTTTGATGTTTCGCACATGGGAGAGTTTTTGATCAAGGGCGAGAATGCGCTGGACCTGATGCAAAAGGTTTCTTCAAACGATGCTTCAAAGCTAACCGTAGGAAAAGCGCAGTACGCCTATCTACCCAATGATAACGGCGGTATCGTAGATGACATGATTGTGTACCGTGTTCATGAGGATACGTATCTACTGGTGGTCAACGCGTCAAATATTGATAAGGACTGGGAGCACATCTCAAAACATAACACCATGGGTGCCGAGATGAAGAACCTCTCTGACGAGTACAGCCTGCTTGCCATTCAGGGGCCCAAAGCGGTTGAGGCGATGCAATCCCTTACTTCGGTAGATTTGAGCGCGATCAAGTTCTATCATTTTGAGGTAGGCGATTTTGCCGGAATCGAGCACGTGATCATAAGCGCAACCGGCTACACGGGTTCGGGTGGTTTTGAAATCTATTGCAAGAATAATGAGGTTAAACAGATCTGGAACAAGGTTATGGAAGCTGGCGATTCTTACGGCATCAAACCTATAGGACTGGCGGCTCGCGATACCTTGCGACTGGAAATGGGTTATTGTCTCTACGGGAACGATATCGACGAGACCACGTCGCCTTACGAGGCAAGTCTGGGTTGGGTAACTAAATTTACCAAGGAATTTGTCAACCACGAGCAACTGCAAGACCATAAGCTTAACGGCGTACACCGCAAACTCATCGGATTTACGATGGATGAGCGCGCGATACCGCGTGGTGGTTATGAAATCAAAGATATAGATGGCAATGTTTTGGGAATGGTCACATCGGGAACCATGTCTCCGTCGCTAAATCAAGGAATCGGGATGGGTTACGTACCGCCTTATGCCGCGATACCTGGCGAAAAAATCTATATCCAAATCCGCAAAAAGCTGATGCCTGCCACGGTAACGAAGTTTCCTTTTGTAAAACAGTAGGTACTTATTAAAAAACTTGGTAAGTCTGTCCAAAGTCTAATCAAGTAAGGTACTGTTGATGAGGTATCTATATGGACTGAAACGATGGTATCGCATTGCAGTTGTATCCATTATTTGTCAATTTTAGAAAAGTAACGAATCTGCAATAAAAGTAACGATAACAATTATTGAATAGAATTTTAATCATAGGTGGAAGTGGATTTATAGGACAAGCTCTTTACAAGGAACTTGCTCCATTTTTCAACGTGCATGCTACGTACTTCTCTGATAATTCCCAGTTTGAGAAAAACAAGCACTACCACCAGTTTGATATGGAGATGGAAGAGGTCGCTACCCTGTTGGACGCTTTAAAGCCTAATTTTGTAGTCAGTGCGGTGCGAGGCAATGTAAATTCACAACTCTACCTTCATCAGCGTTTGATGGATTGGACAAAGAAAAATGACAGCCGTTTGATTTTTCTATCCAGTGCCAATGTTTTCGACCGATTTACAAACTATCCGAGTTACGAGTACGACAAGACCTTTTCTGAAAGTATCTACGGTCGTTTTAAAATAAAGATTGAAAATGCGCTACTCAGAATGCCCAATTCAAAATACGTGATAGCGAGGATCCCTATGATATTTGGCGCTCAAAGCCCGAATATCAAAGATCTAAAAAAACAACTGGCTGCAGATGAGCCGATAGAGGTGTTTCCTAATGTTGTCATCAATGCCACCTTTATTGACAAACTCGTCCAGCAATTACATTATATCATCAATAGACGCAGGCGTGGTATTTTTCATCTGGGATCCAGTAATCTCATTCATCACAGCGATTTGTATCAAGACATCGCTACGGGTCTGGACTATCAAGATGTCAAATGGAAGCAGGTTTATGATTCCAATGAAGACCGCCAGCTTTCCGTCTTACCAAAGGATAATCTACTTCCAAAACACTTGCAGCTTACGATTGAAGATGTGGTCAAAAACAGTATTGGGCAATAAGAGTTCATCAGACTTTATTATCTTCATTCGATCTTAAAACCTTAGGTTGATGTCAGTACTGAATGAAAAGATTGTTGCAGAAGTCGCTCAACGCCTCAAGCGCCGAGAATTTAATTATCGCATAAAAGATTATTTAAAGGCAAACGGAGTCACTGATGAGGACAGTGAGATTTATCTTGTTGCGGCCAAAAAGCAAATAAGAGATGAAAAGATCAAGCAACTGCCAGCGAGGAATAAGGCCATCTTTATTTCTGCCCTAATAATATCGCTTACAAGTTTTATTTTATTTGTTCTTATCCTACCTGCCCAACAATATACCAGTACTGGGTGGTTATCGCTTTTAGGGGCGGTCTTATTTACAACCTCTGCAGTGGCAACCTTTTTGTTCTTTAGGTCTTGGCAGACTAAGAAAGAGGTTCAATCAGATGAAGACTTGCGTCTATCTGATGGGGTAGACTTATTATCAATAGTCGCGATGATATCTTTGATCCCTGTAGTGATTGTGTACTTCATTTTCTCGTGGAACTTTGGTCGTGTTTCAGATAACATTCTCAAAGAAAATCAAGTAGAAGTGATTGGAACCATTGTTGATGGTAGTTCATTTACCAGTAAAAGCTTTGATTTTACTGATGTTTACGTAACGTTTACCACCACAGACGGCAAAGAAATGATAGTTGCTAAAGACATATCTCAATATGATTTCAAGAATTTTTATAAAGGTCAGCTAGTACCTATGATCTATTCCTCTAAAAATCCAGAGGTCATAGAACTATTCAACAGAGATTCTAAATTAAGAGAGTTTAAAGAGACCGAAGAACGACATATAAGACCTGAAGATCTTTTACACTTTATAAATCTAACGGACGAGGAGATTACCAAGCAGCTCAAGAAAATAGCTTATGGTTGGGAATACAACTCGGTGCAAGAGCGATGGGAAAATCAAAAAAGGTTGAGCGCGCTTTACAGAGCAGAAGATGGGATCAACCTTCTTGCAGATAATGGAGCGATGTTAGTTTTTGACAAAGATTTTTTCAGGCTAGGCTTCAAAGAAGAGGTGACCGACAGTGTACGTGTGGTGTTTGCTAAACAAAGCAGGAAATTTGTAAGTGAAAAATATGTTGCTATCATAGAATCTACTAAAATCGCTGGAGATAGGAATATGCCACTCTATATCACGACAGTTAAAAAACGCTAGAATTTGTCAAAATAATTTAATCCAATACTTCCATCGTTATAAAAACAGGATCATCCGGCCAGTCGGTGCTGTCGCGATCCAGTTGAGATATTTTGTCAGCGACTTCCATACCGTCAATGACCTCCCCAAAAATCGTATGTGCTCCATCTAAATGAGGCGATGGTGAAAGGGTTACAAAAAAATCAAAGGGATTGTGCCAGTCCTTTGGATTGTCCTCCCATTGTTTTGCTAGACTCAGTGAGCCTCGTTGATGCTTGCGTCCAGACTCAAAATTAGGTGCGAGTTGATAACCTCCCGTACTATTTCTTTTCATGGTAGCCAGAGGTTCATCACTATTTCCTGCTTGTACCACAAAGTCTGGAACCACTCTATAGACTTCTGTAAGATCAAAGTAATCATTCTTGACTAAAAATATAAAACTAGCCCTATAGATGGGCGTATCTTCATAAAGCCTAAAGTCTATATTGCCGTATTTGGTTTTCATGCGCACTCGAGTCTCTGGATTATTCCTTCCATAACGCGCAAAAAAGAGTGGAACGCTATCCTGTGAAATATATGGAAGTAAAGTATCGCCATTTTGTGACATCTGTACCTTATAGGTTTTTTCAAGAAGTAATTCTTCCTTAGTTTTAGAAACGGCAGGATTCTCTGGTGTTTTTTCAGGAACCTCCTCTTTTTGAGTATCCTTACAAGCAACTATAGATAACAGTAATAACAACAGTATTCCTCTTGAAAACATTTAAAGATTTTTTAGATCACATCCCAAAATTAAGGCATTCTCCCCTACCTGGCCTTTCTGCGCAATTGAAAATGGCTGCGATGGAACGTCTCGAGGATTTACAACGAGCAACGCTTAAGAAGAAAGGTGCAAAGAAAGCATCAACCATGATGCTGATTTATGATAAAAACGACCTTCCCTATTTTGTGCTCATCGAGAGGGCAAAATCTGCCGGGAAGCATAGTGGACAGATCGCCTTTCCTGGAGGTCGCAGCGAGCTGGAGGATGGATCCCATGAAAAAACGGCCACCCGCGAGACTTGGGAGGAAATAGGTGTGGCTGAAGATCAACAGCATGTAGTTAAGGCTGGAACGCCACTATACATCCCTCCCAGTAATTATATGGTGTATCCTTTCCTCGCTTTCGCGAAAGCGAGACCAACATTCACACCTCAAAAAAGCGAGGTAAAGAAAATTATAGAGATACCACTATCAGAATTATTTAATGAGCAAAACATTTCCACAGCTACACTTTCTACCACTTATATGAAAGAAGTTTCTGTGCCGTGTTTCATATTTGATGAAATCGTGGTGTGGGGTGCTACCGCAATGATGCTATATGAATTTAAGATATTGCTTCAAATGAAAGACACAGATTAATGTTCAGTTTAAAGCAGGAACATTTGAAATACCGGTCTACCAACTATGATATTGTAAAAGCTGAGTAAGTAAGGGAAAGGCGTAAAATGCAAGAAAGCATCTCAATCGTTATATTCGCGAGGTTGAATTAAAAAGTAATATGGGGTTATTCAAAGAGAATCCTTTTGGACATATCTTATTTTTAAAGCGCTGGTTGATAAGAATCGCTGGTGTGATGTCGCATAGACGCTATCGAGGCTTTAATGAAATGGAGATCGAAGGTAGCGATATCATACGCGACCTGCCAGAAACGGGAGTATTATTTGTAAGCAACCACCAGACCTATTTTGCTGATGTGGTTTCTATGTTTCATGTCTTTAATGCTTCATTAAAAGGAAGAGATGATAGCATCAAAAATGTGGGCTATCTGTGGAATCCAAAACTTAACCTATATTACGTTGCAGCTAAGGAAACCATGCAAAGTGGGCTACTGCCTAAAATATTTGCCTATGCAGGTGCAATAACCGTGGAACGTACCTGGCGCGCCAAAGGAGAGGAAGTCAATAGGTCCGTCAATCCAGACGATACTAAAAACATAGGAATTGCACTCAAGGATGGGTGGGTCATTACCTTTCCACAAGGAACTACAAAACCCTTTAAACCAATCAGAAAAGGAACGGCGCACATCATCAAACAGTACAAACCCATCGTAGTTCCCATAGTGATTGATGGTTTTAGACGCAGTTTTGACAAAAAAGGATTGCGTATCAAAAAACGCAATATTCTGCAATCCATGGTCATTAAAGATCCGCTGGAAATCGATTATGAAAACGAGAGCGTGGAATCCATCGTGAAAAAGATCGAGTTTGCGATTGAGCAGCATCCCTCCTTTCTCAAGGTAATTCCAGTGGAGGAAGTCGAGGCGCACGAGAAGCTAAATGAAAAAAGGCAGTGGGAGTATTAGTTCATATAATGCGAATTAGATAAACCACTTGCCACTTATTATGATTCCACTCTCAATTTTTCAATCCATAACCATATCCCTCTTCAACTCATTACGATAAACTTTTGCTGTTTTTCCTGTATGTTGCTTAAAGATTTTGTTGAAATGGGAGAAGTTATTGAATCCCGATTCAAAGGCAATATCTGAAACACTGGAAGTGCTTTCTGAGAGCAATTTGGTCGCATGAACGATGCGGTATTCATTCACCACTTGGGTAAAAGTTTTTCCTGAAACCTTTTTGAAATACCTACAAAATGCTGGCACAGTCATACTGACCTGATCTGCGATGGTTTCTAAGGCGATATGTTCCTTAAAATTCTGATTGATGTATTTGTAGGTGGTCTCAATTTTAGAATTGTCCTGTACCCCTGCTTCAAATGTAAATTTACGGGCATTGAGGATGGTATAATCATCCGTGACGGAAAGCTCGTAGAGAATTTCAAGCAGTAGATTCATACGGTAGAAACCTTGTACTTGATGTAGTTTGTGAATGCGCGCTCCCAGTTGGGCTTTTACTTCTTTGTGAAAGATCAGTCCGTTTTTTGCTCGTTCAAATAGGTTGTATACCGACATCATTTCAGGGATCATTAAAAAGTCCTTGCCCACAAAGTCGGGATGAAATTGTACCAAAATCTCTGAGCCGTGATTGGGTCGATCCGTAAAACCTATATGTGGTAGCATGGAACCTACAAGCAGCAGCTGGCTATTGTGATAGTAGGACATATGATTGCCTACGTGTCTCTTACCGCTGCCCTCATCAACATAAACCAGTTCAATCTCAGGATGGTAATGCCAAAAGGGTTTCATAGAACCTCGCTCCTCTTTTTTATGCTCTACGTAAATCGAGTTTCCTATACCAGGATGAATTTTTTCTAATACGGGTGTGGTGTGTTCCATAGCATCAAATTGGATCACAAAGATGCACAAAAATCTGAACAATTTACATAAAATTAACCCGAAAACGTTATAGTTATCATGTTATTGGTTAATTTAGAATACAAATAGATCAAATGGGCTGTTTTTGTGATCGTGGGATGCCACTAACTTTGCCCTATCATTAATTAAAAAAGCAGAACTATGAAAAAGCACCTATTGAATTACCTATTGATTTCGTTATTTACTCTTACCGCAGTAAAAGCAAATCCCAACAAACCGATAAGCTCCGTTGCCATTTTTGAATTTGACAATGTTCAATCTGGAGAAACCCTATCGATCAAAAATTTAGAGAATGAATTGATCTATACAGAAAATGTGTCTAAGAGTGGTCTTTATCGCAAAAGATTTGATTTATCAGAACTAGAAAATGGAATCTATACGTTAATTCTTGAGCGAGCAGATAAATTTGAATTTCAGGATTTCGAGATCAGTGGTGGTATTTTGATTTCTGAATCAGAAAAAGCAATACTATATAAGCCTACTGCTCAACTCATAAAGGACCGTCTTTATGTGAGTCAGTACACCACGGCAGAGACAAAACTGTCAATTGCCATTTATTACAATGGCGAATTGATCCACTCAGGTTCGGTCAGTGGAACTAAAACCATCGGTAGGATTTTTAAGCTGGACAAAAGCATGAAAGGAGAATACTCCATCGTGCTTAAATCCCACGGCGAGACATTTTACAGAACTGTGACAATCTAATAATTGTCGTATAATTTAGAAACGCTCCTATCGCAAAATTGTAGATAGGAGCGTTTTTTATTGAAATGGATCTAAATATTCCCGCTTTCGCGAAAGCGGGAATATTAAAACTTTTCCTTAAGAGACATTCTTAGATCTCAACTAACATTTATCAATGTAGTTAGCAATGTTGAAATACCTCCTTATAAGTTGCACAAGCTGTCTCGATATTTCCTACTCATAATTTCATCATTTTCTAGTCAATTGGAAAACTATGGAATCAAAATGTAGAGACTTTACTACAGTGATTTGTTGCATTAAAGTAGTATTTAATATTTTGTCTTTTATGTCAATTGGACGTGTTGATCCATTTACGACACTCTAATTTTTGGGAAAATTTTCTGGATGATACAAAACTGGATAATCGCTCTCAGGATTCAGGCGATAAAATTCTCTGGCAGTTGCATCTTGTTCTTCAAAAAAATCAAGGGTCATTCCTACGCAAAACCCATAAGAATAATGATATTTTAGAATTTCTTTGTCAAGTTGAGACAAATTTTCAATCAAGTTTTGACAATTTGAAAATATAGAATTACAGTCTAGGTAAGCAACTCTATTGAAGTAACCCAAATTAGTGATAAGACCTCGAACAAGGTCACTTAATATAGCTTTATCGCCATTATAAAATTCTGGTATTAACTTTAAAACTACTTTATTAATTTTACCATCATTCCAGTAGGTATAGTAATTTTTCCTTTTCGCATAATCATTTTTAAAACGACCCTCATATTCAAAACCTCCATCATAGTATATTATGAAATTAGATTGTTCTATAGTTCTAGTTGTTTTGATTTTAAGGTGGTTGATATCGCTTAAATTTTTTCGAATAAATCTTTTGAGAAAACGTTGGTGGCCTTTAGGAACTGTTTCTCCAAAATAAACCACGATTTCATCTTTCCAGTATCTATGTCTAGGATCCTTGTCATTTATTGATCTGTAGGCTATGTGTTTATAAATACTCAAGAAGGTGGTGTCTTTTAGAATATACTTGACATTCTTGAGATCGTTATCGCCTTTTCCTAATTGGCGCTTATACGGCACCAGAGTGTCACCATTGTTAATTATGTAATCAAGGTGGTCGATATCCACAGTATCTGTTACAATCTGTCTAAATGATTTTAAAGACATGTAGTATTCTTTCGTTTCCTCTTTCTGATCTTGAGCGTTGACAAAGAAACAAGTACTTATCAATGAAAGTATTAAAATGATTTTTCTCATGTTATTTGTCAATCCTATAAAGTTGATACAAATCATGACCTTTAACTTTTAGATCGGTAAGGTGGTCATAATGAATTTGAAGCAACAGTTTGTCATAATCACTCAATTCGGCAGGGTCCTTGAATTCTCGGTTAAGCAAACTGTTTTCTGAAATCTTTTTGGAATCTAAAAAAAATCCTAGGCTTGCATAAAGGATACGTCTTAAGCTACGCTTTACTTCAGTCGTGTCGTTAAACCTATCGAGATCAATTTTTATATAACCGTTTGTCAATTCTGAATCGACTCTAAAAATAGTGTATGTAGAACCAAAGAATAAGAGCTTTTGTTTTTGAAACTCATCTAATTCTCTGAGGAACTTTTTGTTATAGTATCGAGGTACGGAGTTATGATTTATGATAAACAGATTGCTGTTTTCCTTTCTTTTTGTGAAAGAGATCTCTACCGTATTGGTATTATTTATTTGATTTGCAAAACTTTTTAAATCGTCTTTTTGATCTTGAGAAAAATCATTTGACATATGAATCACAATAGGTTCTTTCCAGAAAGCTAGACTAGTCGTTTTATTAAATGTGGTCATGTTAAAGTAATCCGACAGAATACTTTTTTTACTGATGCGCGGAGAAAGACTAAATTCTTTTTCCTGATCTACAGGCACATGAACCAAGGTATCGTTTTTCAACACAACTATTTTTGTAGAATCTGTGATTTTACCTTTAAAGTTTTCTATCGAAACAAGGTTCAAACGATCAAAGCTATTTTGACCATCACAAAATCTACTGACGCAAATAAGTAAAATTAAAGTTATGAATCTCATACCTGCAATACTCCCATATTAAACTTCTTTTCTATAGGCGCATGATCAGCGGCTTCTATTCCCATAGAGATCCATTTGCGGGTATCTCGTGGATCAATGATCGCATCAGTCCATATACGGCTGGCAGCGTAGTATGGTGATACCTGCTCGTCATAGCGGTCTTTTGTTTTGGCAAAAAGTTCCTTTTCTTCTTCTTCGCTTAGTTTTTTACCTGATTTTTCAAGCGAAGCCTTCTCGATCTGCATCAATACCTTGGCGGCACTGTTTCCAGACATCACGGCCAGCTCTGCTGATGGCCATGCGGCGATCAATCGTGGATCGTAGGCTTTTCCACACATTGCATAATTTCCAGCACCGTAACTGTTTCCTACCACGATGGTAAATTTGGGCACGACTGAATTTGAAACGGCGTTCACCATTTTTGCTCCGTCTTTAATGATCCCACCGTGCTCTGATTTAGAACCCACCATAAAACCGGTAACATCCTGTAAAAACACCAGCGGAATTTTCTTCTGATTACAGTTGGCTATAAATCGTGTGGCCTTATCAGCACTATCGCTGTAGATCACTCCGCCAAATTGCATTTCACCCTTTTTAGTTTTTACGATCTTACGCTGGTTTGCAACGATGCCTACCGCCCATCCATCGATTCGAGCATAACCGGTAAGGATTGTCTGGCCATAACCATCTTTGTAGGCTTCAAAAGAGTCAGCATCTACTACCCGATTGATAATTTCCATCATATCGTATTGTGCGCTGCGCTCTCGCGGTAGAACGCCAAATAATTCTTCTGGATCTAGAGCGGGCTTTTGAGCTTTTTTTCTATTAAAACCAGCACTATCGGCTGCGCCGATTTTGTCAAATATGTTTTTAATGGTGTCGAGGGCGTCTTTATCGTCCTCAGCTTTATAGTCTGTCACACCGCTAATTTCACAATGTGTAGTTGCTCCGCCTAATGTTTCATTATCGATGCTCTCACCTATAGCTGCTTTTACCAGATAACTACCTGCTAGAAAAATACTACCAGTTTTATTAACAATAAGGGCCTCATCGCTCATAATAGGCAAATAAGCTCCCCCTGCCACACAACTTCCCATAACCGCACTGATCTGGGTAATTCCCATACTGCTCATCACCGCGTTGTTTCTAAAAATACGACCGAAGTGTTCCTTATCTGGAAAAATCTCGTCCTGCATAGGTAGGTAAACACCTGCACTATCCACGAGATAGATGATGGGCAATTTGTTCTCAATGGAAATTTCCTGAGCTCGTAGGTTCTTCTTCCCAGTAATGGGAAACCATGCACCAGCTTTTACCGTAGCATCATTTGCCACAACAATTACTTGGCGACCTTGAACGTAACCTATTTTCACTACTACACCGCCACTAGGACATCCACCGTGCTCTTTGTACATACCATGACCCGCAAAAGCACCTATCTCGATGCTCTCGCTGTTCTTATCCAGCAAGTAATCGACGCGTTCTCGTGCCGTCATCTTCCCTTTTGCATGATGTTTTTCAATGCGCTTTGCACCGCCGCCTTCAGCGACTTTGGCAAATTTTTTACGTAGTTCTGAAAGCAGTAATTTATTGTGGTCTTCGTTTTTATTGAAGTTCAGGTCCATGTTTTGAGTTTGTGTTGCTCAAAAATACAACGATTGCGTCACTTCGCCTCATTTCAACAACATTTCGACACGCTCAGTGTGTCAGCTCAATGCAAAACGCTCAGTCCTCTTTGATTCAATTGATTAAAAGTTATTATTTTGACTCATTTCGATGCTTCGATACTTGGACAAGCTCAGTACATACAGGCTCGGTAGTAGTAAATGTAGCGTAGATTCACTTCTCGTGAATGGGGAATCGGGACTTTTATAGTATCAAGACATCATTACGGAGACTCTGAATGTCTCCTTTGGTCGATTTCAGAGTGACAGAGGTTTTTTTAAACATAAACTTCTTTATCACTTCCGCTTTCGCGAAAGCGAAAAATAAAGAGTACTTGTCAAGACTGTATCAAATCTTTCCAATCCGATCAAAAATAGGTGTTTCATAGCTGAGAATTTTAGCTATCTAGAGTTGCAATATATGACAGGAAGTAGAGGTAGGTCGCTGTTTTGGCAAAAGTTCATATGCATGTCACTGACGAAAAGTCGGTCACGATAATTAATTAAAACTTTAACACTTTCAAAAATCAATACCTTACCTAAGATTAAAATAGGACGAGAATACTATTTTTTAAAATTCTTTTGTACTCCTTCATGCAAGTAGTTGTGGGAAACGACGTATCGAATGGTTCAAAATTGAAATTTGAAAAAATGAGGTCCTGTAACAAAAAAGGTGTTATTACGACTAATAGATGGCTGTTAAAGTCGCGCCATTACTAGCATTTTGAGGAACTGACAAAGGCTGATTGGTATGATTTTTGCAGTACAAAAGCGCTGTCAAAGGTTGGCAGTTTTAATATTCATTATATACCATTAAATGAGACAACTCAAAATCACCAAACAGGTTACCAATAGGGAATCTAAATCACTGGACAAGTATCTACAGGACATTTCAAAAATAGACCTGATCACAGCCGAAGAGGAAGTGGAACTTGCACAGCGTATTAAAAAAGGTGATCAGAGAGCTCTTGAGCGTTTAACCACTGCAAACCTACGTTTTGTAGTTTCTGTGGCTAAGCAGTATCAAAATCAAGGGCTTAAATTACCCGATCTTATTAATGAAGGTAACGCCGGACTCGTAAAGGCTGCCAAAAGATTTGATGAAACTCGTGGATTTAAATTCATATCGTACGCGGTATGGTGGATCCGCCAGTCTATTCTACAGGCACTAGCAGAGCAGTCACGTATCGTGCGACTTCCATTGAACAAAATCGGCTCGATCAACAAGATCAACAAGGCTTTTTCACACCTTGAACAATTACATGAGCGTCCTCCATCGCCAGAAGAACTGGCTAAGGAGCTGGACATGACTGTAAGTGACGTGAAACAATCATTGAAAAATGCGGGTCGTCATGTATCTATGGATGCACCGCTTAAGGAAGGTGAGACTTCTAACCTTTACGACGTAGTACGTAGTGGTGAGTCACCTAATCCAGACCGTGAACTGATGCATGAGTCCCTTACTCTGGAAATTACCAGAGCGCTGGAGACTTTGAGTCAAAAAGAAGCTGACGTTATTTCTCTGTACTTCGGTATAGGAAACCAACAGCCTATGAGTCTAGAGGAAATAGGAGAAACCTTTGACCTAACTCGTGAACGAGTGCGTCAAATCAAGGAAAAAGGAATCAAGCGTTTGAGACAAAATTCTCGTAGCAAGATCCTTAAATCTTATCTAGGATAGACACTTCCTTATTAAATTATAGATCCTCTCAAACTCATGTTTGAGGGGATTTTTTTTGTGCGAAAAATTTTATTTATTTTAGCTTTTCTTAATCCAACCAGTATGAACACTACAGCCTCGCCTACCTTAATGACGCCAGATGAATATTACAAATATGCATCACATCTCATAGAGGTAGAAAACAGATCACCTGACGAAGTACTGCAAGCGCTGCATGTAAAAGGAATGAACCAAGAAAAAGCCACTACTCTAGTCAGCATTCTTCATAACAAGAAAAATGACGTGGTTTACGCCATGGATGATGATCAAAGCAGTTCCAGTGGTGCGAAAGATATGATTATAGGAGCCGCATGGTGCATAGGTGGAACCGTAGCCACACTTGCAGATTTTGGTTATATTTTCTGGGGAGCAATCATCTTCGGTGGGGCACAATTTATCAAAGGCGTCATGAGCAAATAATTTTGATATAATTAGTGTCAGTGTTCAAAGAAAACTAGAATTCAATCCATAATATTCACTCTGTTATTCTCTAACGAATTATCGGGATAAGGTTGTCATTTATTTGAACTGATAGATTTTAAGTTTCCGCTTTCGCGAAATGTGTTGAGCTTACGAAAAATTAGTCAAGACCTACACTCCCCTATTTCATAATCTCAAGAACTCTTGAAGGTCTAAAGCTGTTATCTTACCTTTGCGATTCTAGACAACAAGGAGTAAACTATGTTTGATAATTTAACAGATAAGCTTGATAAAGCGATGCATGTCCTTAAGGGACACGGGAGTATTACAGAGGTAAATGTTGCCGACACTCTTAAAGAAATAAGACGTGCGCTGGTCGATGCCGATGTGAATTACAAAATCGCCAAGACCTTTACCGCTAATGCTAAGGAAAAGGCCCTAGGTCAAGGAGTACTGACTACCTTGAAACCTGGTCAATTGCTTACAAAAATTGTTAAGGACGAGCTTACCACTCTTATGGGAGGTGATGCGATAGGGTTGAATTTGAGCGGGAATCCTACAGTGATTTTAATGTCTGGACTGCAGGGATCTGGTAAAACCACTTTTTCAGGTAAACTGGCAAACTTCTTAAAAACCAAAAAAAGCAAAAGACCTCTACTTGTCGCCTGTGATATTTATAGACCTGCTGCAATAGACCAACTGCACGTAGTGGGTGAAAGCGTGGGTGTGGAAGTTTTTTCCAATCGAGATGAGAAAGATCCCGTAAAAATATCTGAGGCAGCAATTGCTTACGCAAAACAGAATGGATTCAATGCTGTAATCGTGGATACCGCGGGTCGTCTCGCGGTAGATGAACAAATGATGACCGAAATCGCAGATGTTCATGCTGCGATAAAACCGCAAGAGACCCTCTTTGTGGTAGACTCCATGACTGGTCAGGACGCTGTAAATACAGCAAAAGCTTTTAACGATCGCCTCAATTTTGATGGTGTAGTACTTACTAAACTAGATGGTGATACTCGTGGTGGAGCTGCACTTTCTATAAAATCTGTTGTTGACAAACCTATCAAATTTATAGGTACCGGCGAGAAGATGGAAACTATAGATGTGTTCTACCCAGATCGTATGGCAGATCGCATCTTGGGAATGGGTGATGTGGTCTCACTTGTAGAAAGAGCTCAAGAACAATTTGACGAGCAGGAGGCTAGAAAGTTGAGCAAAAAAATTGCTAAGAACCAATTTGGTTTCGACGATTTCCTATCTCAGATCCAGCAGATCAAGAAAATGGGTAATATGAAAGACCTCATGGGAATGATTCCAGGAGCTGGAAAAATGCTTAAAGATGTAGATATTGATGACGATGCATTTAAAGGTATTGAAGCCATCATTCACTCCATGACAGTTCAAGAACGTACTCAACCTCAAGTTATCAATGGTTCACGTAAAAAACGGATTGCCAAAGGGAGTGGTACAACTGTGACAGAGGTCAATCAACTTCTTAAACAATTTGATCAGATGAGTAAAATGATGAAAATGATGCAGGGTGGCAAAGGTAAAGCGATGATGCAAGCCATGAGTAAAATGAGGTAAACTAAAAAAACTAGCTGGCGGCAGCTAAAAATTAGAATTAATTTAAAGTCTAAATCCCATGACCATTCTCGACGGTAAGAAAACAAGTAACGATATTAAGAATGAAATCACTGATATCGTTCAAGAAATGAAAGATAAGGGAGAAAAGGTGCCCCATCTTGCCGCGGTAATTGTGGGAAATGATGGAGCTAGCTTAACCTACGTGGGTTCAAAAGTGCGCGCCTGTGAACGTGTGGGCTTTGAGAGTACTATGGTCAGGATGCCTAATACCACTAGTGAAACCGAATTATTAAGAGAGATTAAAAAATTAAATGAGGATCCAGAGATTGATGGGTTTATCGTACAATTACCACTACCCAAACAAATTGACACGCAAAAAGTATTGATGGCCGTGCATCCAGATAAAGATGTGGATGGATTTCATCCAACCAACTTTGGTAGGATGGCTCTTGATATGAGCACATTTATACCAGCAACACCTTTTGGAATTTTGGAATTGATGGATCGCTACGGAGTAGAAACCAAGGGAAAACATACAGTGGTTATAGGACGATCGCATATTGTGGGGAGGCCTATGAGTATATTGATGGGACGCAAAGGTTTTCCAGGAAACTCTACCGTAACTCTAACTCATAGTCACACTAAAAACATTACACAGATTACCTCCCAAGCTGATATAATAATTACGGCTTTAGGTGTACCTGGATTTCTAAAAGCTGAAATGGTAAAAGACGATGCCGTCATTATAGATGTAGGCATCACCAGAGTTCCAGATGACAGCCGTGAACGTGGATATTACATCACTGGAGACGTAGATTTTGAAAATGTGAAAGATAAAGCGAGTTTTATAACACCCGTGCCAGGAGGAGTAGGTCCCATGACTATAGCGATGTTATTAAAGAATACACTATTGGCAAGAGAACGTCATCGAGAGTCAGCAGTTTAAATATGGAACTGGATCTAAATACCTTACCAGACCGAGCGAGAAAAAAAGAAAAAGAAAACAAAGATTTTTTCAAAAAATTACGCAAAAAAAAGCCTCGTCAGCTAGATCAAATAGTTCAAGAGATTCATTCCGATACATTTGAAGAAACAGATTGCTTGAAATGTGCGAATTGTTGCAAGACCACGGGCCCACTCTTTACGGATAACGATATTGTCCGTATTTCTAAGCACTTTAGAATGAAGCCTAGCGCATTTGTAGATGAATATCTACGCCTGGATGAGGAAAATGATTATGTATTGAAAGAGACACCCTGCCATTTTTTGGGAGCTGATAATTATTGTTCAATATATGATGTACGCCCCAAAGCCTGCCGTGAATACCCACATACCGACCGTCGTAAAATTTATCAAATAGGTAATTTAACAGTAAAGAATACTTTTATATGTCCAGCTGCCTTTGCCATTGTAGAGCGCATGAAGGCTCAAATTTGTTAGGAAAATCTTACATATCATTAAATTGCACCCAAATTCCTACATTGGTTTTGTTATAAGTGTAATTAGGCAAGCTAAATGTAGTTAAATCGTTTTCAAATAGCTATTTAGCTTAATATATTTGATAGATGAGATTTTTACTAGGCTTTTTAATAATGGTAACTTTTTTCTCTTGTGAGGAGAGAGGTGATAAAAAATCTATTGCTATAGCCTCAACTATTGATCGCCAAGAATTCAAGAAAATTCTAAATGTCAAACCTAAAGGAAAGGTACAGGTTATTAATTTTTGGGCAACTTGGTGCGCACCTTGTGTAGAAGAACTTCCATCTTTTGAGGAAATAAACTTATCATATGGTGATAGTGTAGAAGTAATCTTGATTTCATTAGATGATCCAGACCTCATAGAAAAGAAAGTGAATCCTTTTTTGAAAGACCAAAATATAACGTCAAAAGTGGTCGTTCTTGATGACCCATATTCTTCTGAATGGATACCCCTAGTTGACCCTCATTGGGACGGAGCTATTCCTGTAACATTAATAAAAAACGAAACTAAAAATCGCTTCTACAACCAAACCTTTACAAGCGATGAGTTGGAAAATGAAATACAAACTTTTTTATGAAAACCCTTAAAATTCTTACTGGCGTCGTTGTCGTTGCATTGATAACCGTATTTGCAACGGGATCAGTAACTTTGATTGACAACAAAGAAAATTTATATGCAAACGATCCTGCAAAGGACAAAAATTATACTGAAGGTAACGCTTCGTACAATGCTCCCCCATCCATTGAGGATAAAACGAACAAGATTAATTATAAAAATGTAAATACGGGATATGAAATAGGAGATGTCGCCACAGACTTTAACCTCATGAATGTCGATGAATCCATGGTTTCCCTTTCAGATTATCCAGATGCAAAAGGATTCATCATAATCTTTACCACAAACCACTGTCCTTATAGCGTAGCTTACGAGGATCGAATTGTTGCGCTTGATAAAAAATACAAAAGCAAAGGTTTTCCAGTTATAGCTATCAACCCCAATAATCCGAAATCTTACCCTGAAGATAGTTTTGAAAACATGAAAATTAGAGCCATGAAAAAAGGCTTTACTTTCCCATACCTATTTGATAAAGGTCAGAAGATATTTCCGCAATATGGAGCTACCAAAACTCCTCACGTCTATTTAGTGGAAAAGGAAGATGGTAAAAATATTGTAAAGTACATCGGTGCCATAGATGACAATTATAAAAATGCTGCTGAGGTTAAGAATCACTTTCTTGAAGATGCTTTGACATCTTTGCTCGCGGGAGAGGAAATTGAAAATAAAACAACCGTAGCCATAGGTTGTAGCATCAAGAAGTAATTCAATTATTACCCTAGCTGTATTGCTATTCAACACGAGTTTACGGGAAGTCTCTATTGCTTATTTTTGTAGTAAATGAGCAATATGGTAATTGAACAATATTATACAAAATGCCTTTCGCAGGGAACTTATTATATCGCCTCAAATGGCGAAGCTGCTATAATAGATCCACTGCGTGAAGTACAACAATACATAGATAGGGCGCAGGAGGATAGTGCGACAATAAAATACATCTTCCTCACACATTTTCATGCCGATTTCGTTTCTGGCCATGTGGATCTAGCCCACAAAACTGGAGCAACTATCGTAATAGGTCCTAATGCTGTTACCAGTTACGCTTTCGCGAAAGCGGAACATGAACAAATCTATAATCTAGGTAAGATCACTGTCCAATTATTACACACTCCCGGGCACACCATGGAGTCCTCATGTTATTTGCTAAAGGATGAAGACGGAAAAAGCAAAGCGATTTTTACCGGTGACACCCTTTTCATAGGAGATGTGGGAAGACCTGATCTTGCCGTAAAATCAGACCTTAC
The DNA here is from genome assembly GCA_049671565.1 of Nonlabens sp. Lineage (GTDB taxonomy): Bacteria > Bacteroidota > Bacteroidia > Flavobacteriales > Flavobacteriaceae > Nonlabens. The sequence goes on along the minus strand of JBATVD010000012.1, from coordinate 157,829 downwards.
CAAAGAAGATCTTGCAGGTCATTTGTATGATTCGTTGCGTAATATTATTATGCCATTACCTGATGATATAATTGTGTATCCCGCCCATGGTGCAGGTAGTGCATGTGGAAAAAACATGAGCAGTGAAACCAGCGATACTCTAGGAAATCAAAAAAATACCAACTACGCACTCGACCCAAAACTGACCAAGCAAGATTTTATTAAAGAAGTTGCCCACGGAATTGCTCCTCCCCCAGCCTATTTCCCCAAAAATGTCTGGATGAATAAAGGAGTGAATTCTAGTATAGACGAGATTTTGCGTAGAGGAAACGCTCCGATTTCTGCCAAAGCCTTCAAAACTCTTGCAGAAGACGATGAATTTTTGGTTTTGGACGTGAGGTCGCCTCAAGAGTACACAAAGTCACATATTCCTGAATCATGGTTCATAGGTTTAGATGGACAGTTTGCGCCATGGGTAGGCTCATTGATTGAAAATATAGATCAAAAAATTGTTCTTGTCACTCCCGATGGCCGAGAAGCAGAAACGGTCACTAGGCTTGCTCGAGTAGGTTATGACAATACTCTAGGTTATTTAAATGGAGGTATGGATGCATGGATCAACGCTGGCTATGAGGTTGAAACTATAAAAAATGTGTCTGCACAAGAATTTGTAGATGGTTTAGAAAATAACAGTATAGAAAATCCCGTAGATGTGCGCAAGAATGGTGAATATGAGAATGCGCATTTACAGACTGTTCCTCACTCACCCCTCAGCAAGATTCATCAAAACAAGCAACATTTCAATCCGAATAGTACCTATCATATACATTGTGCTGGTGGCTATCGTTCTGTTATTTTTGCGAGTATTCTTAAGACGAAGGGTGTTCATGATGTGGTAAATGTTGAAGGTGGCTTTGGAGCTATTAAAAAAGCTCAATTAAATAGTTTAACTATAGAAGAAAAGTAAAATGAAAGATTTAAATAATCATGAATTCCAACAAGCAATAGCAGCAGATAAGAATGCTCGCATCATTGACGTTAGAACAGATGAAGAAGTGGCAGAAGGAATAATTGGAGATGCCCTGCACCTTGATATTCATAAATCTCAAGAATTTATGGATGAAATAAATAAACTTGACAAAGATGGCAATTATTACCTGTACTGCAGAGCTGGAAGCCGTAGTTCTCAAGCATGCCAAGTAATGGCACACATGGGATTCAAAAATCTGCATAATTTGAGTACTGGTTTCAGTCAGTGGGACGGAGAAATCTCGCATAAAAAATAGACTTCTCAGCAATTGAGGAATATATCACTTATAACAGCACTAGTACTATCTTTTATCGTGGTTTCTTGCGATGAATCAAATAGTCATAATGATCTAAACGTCTTTCTCAAATCTACGATTGTAAAATCAGACTCCATAATTGATATTGATTTGAGAAAACACCAAGACGATTTAGTTAGATATGCAGAAAACCAAATAAGCTTTGATCTCTGTGACAAAAGTTATTTTACAGGTTCTATAGAGGATGGCTCAGATGTAATTTTATTTCCATCGTTCTTAACCAAAAAGTGCAACCCTCCAAATTTACAGCATAAGGTTATAACCATTCTTATTAATTCCAGCGATCAAACACTTATTGAAAGTGAAGTGATTTCGTCCAATATCAGTATCCAAGATAAAATTGTTGAAATTTCAAAAGCTTATACCGAAGATGATCTTAAACCTATTAGAACGCTCTATCTATTCCAATGGGATAAGGCCACAAGTCCTGAAAAGTTAAAAGAGCGAACGATTCAGACATTGCACGGTGTAAAAGAATTTTATGACCTGCTTGCTTACGAAGAATACGGTAAAGAATATAGCGGTTTAAATTCAAAAGAAATCGAGGAATTCAATTTGGATTATAAGTTCAAAGTGGGCTTCAGCGGAAGTCAGTGTATAGTTCCACCACCTCCGCCTCCACCGGCCTTATGAAAAAGTATATAACTTATAATGAGAAAATAAGTAGCTCTGGAATGCGTTTTCGAAAAATTTAATGCTAGAAATCTTCAATATTCGTAGTTTTAATAAGCACTCATCATTGACAATTAAAAGCTCGAGAGAAAATCCCATTAACTTAATACAGACATAGAATTATGGACCTTACCAAAATAGATAAAATCAAACACCTTGATGTAGACAACTTCTTTCTGCTTGCTGGACCTTGCGCTATTGAGGGCGAGGAAATGGCTCTGCAGATCGCTGAAAAGGTTCTTGAAATAACCGATAAGCTTAAAATACCCTACGTATTTAAGGGCAGTTTTAAAAAAGCAAACCGCAGCCGCCTGGACAGTTTTACGGGAATAGGAGATGAAAAGGCTTTAAAGATCCTCAGAAAGGTTTCTGAAACTTTTGACATCCCTACGGTAACCGATATCCACGAAGTAAGCGATGCAGAAAAAGCGGCTGAATACGTAGATGTTCTACAAATCCCAGCTTTTCTAGTAAGACAGACCGATCTCGTAGTCGCTGCCGCAAAAACGGGTAAAGTTGTGAACCTTAAAAAAGGTCAATTTATGTCTCCTGAATCCATGAAGCATGCAGTAAAAAAAGTTACTGATGCCGGGAATGATCAGGTATTAATAACAGATCGTGGTACCATGTTTGGCTATCAAGACATGATTGTTGATTTTAGAGGGATTCCTACGATGCGTGAATTTGCTCCTACAGTTTTAGACGTTACCCACAGTTTGCAACAACCCAATCAATCCAGCGGAGTTACCGGTGGCAGGCCAGATATGATTGAAACAATTGCTCGAGCTGGAGTAGTTAATAACGTAGATGGGCTCTTTATAGAGACGCATTTTGATCCTAGTAATGCAAAAAGTGATGGTGCTAATATGCTGGATCTTAAATACCTTGAAGGTTTAATGAGCCGGTTAGTCTCAATTAGAGCTACCGTTCAATCCTTTGGGTAATATTTAACTTTTTCATCGGATCTATTGAAAATGCTGGTTGTCTAACCAGCATTTGTTGTTTATCCATGTTTTCAGAAAGTAATATTAAGGTTAAACAGTGTTAACTGAGGAAACATTTTCATTTTACAGTCGTCTCTTAATTGAACCACATAATTAAAAACAACTGTTATGAAAAAGTATCTTTTAGTATTCGCCATTTTATTTGCAGGAATCGTTTCTGCGCAATCTCTTCAAGAAGTTGAGAATTTTAACCGAGTCAAAATAGACGTAGACGCACAGGTAGAAATCATGTTTTCACCTAAAAACGAAGTTATGATGAGTCTACCAGCGACAGTCACAAAAAATATCAAAGTAACTTCAAAAAATGGAGCTCTTGTGATTACAAATACTTCAGCAAGTAAATTACAAAATCTTAGAATTAGAATTTATACTAATTCACTTAAAGCTCTTTCTGTAAGCAAAGGAGCCGATGTTGATCTGAAAAACTTTGGATATTGTAAATCTCTCGTAGTGCAAACATCAGGTAATAGTTCAGTTAATACCAATGATATGAAAATTGAAGATCTTAACATTATGAGAACTTCTGATAGCAAGGTTATTGCTAAAAACGCTACTAATATTAAGGAATCTGTGGATAATGTAGCCGTTGCTGCACGATAACATTTTCAATATCATAAAATCTTTAAAAGCCGCCTTTTGGGCGGTTTTTTTTGTGAGCAATTCCGTTTTTAAAACAAAATATTCGAAAATTATGATATAAGTAACAGAAACCGTGATGGTAACATGATAGATTAGAGAATAAAGTGAATCAACACTTCAATTTAATAATAGCATACTTATACAGTGATAACATGAAAAAAATTCTACTTCTCGTTACTATTTTGTTCTCCACAACCATGGCGTCACAATGTTTTCACGAGCAAATACCTCTGCAACAGTTAATTGACAATTCTACCTTAGTAGTGGAAGGAGAGGTCATCAATCAGAAAGGGACTAGAATAAATGGGGTCGATATAATTCAAACTAGAAACACTATTAATGTCTCTCGTATTTTTAAAGGAAGTTTATCGAGTGCCAATCAGGTAGAGTTTGTCACACTTGGTGGATCAATAGGTGCGGAATTCGACCATATAAGTTCTGGAGTTAAAATACGTCGAGGTCAGATGGGGGTTTTCGCACTTGCTCCAGATGCTAATGGATTATTGAGAATCGTAAATCGTGGAAACGGTGTTATAAGATACACCCAATCTGAATATAAAGCCTCACGTCACAATGAGGTGTGGAATGACATACAGACCTCTCTGTACAGCGACCTTATTGCTATGTCAGGCAGCGTAATGCAAGTTGTTGGAAATTTAGGCTTTGACTTTAGCGCAACGCAAAGTAATTCCATAAACAATGTAGGTGGCTTATCCCCTCTTCTAATATCAGCTGGTAGTAAAAGTGTCCTAACAATTAATGGAACTAATTTTGGATCATCAAGAGGATCAGGAGGTGTCGAATTTAGGTTTGCAGATGATGGTGGGAATTCAAGATTTAGACCCTTACCCAATCAATACGTTAACTGGTCGGACACTCAAATTCAAGTAGAAGTCCCATCTGGAGCTGGTTCCGGGACTGTAAATGTTGTAAACGATAGTGGCATCATCTTTAATAGTACAGAAGAGATCAACGTACCTTTTAATCATACAAATTTTATCTTTACTGATAATAACGGCAACCAGTTTGCAGCTTTCGCAAATCTTTATGGAGACAACAGTAATAATGGCTATGACTTTAGATACGCTACAAACATCGATGCCAATCAAGATGCCGAGCTCACTATTAATGATATGTATGATAAATGGAGGTGTTCTACTGGAAGAAACTTCGTTAAGGCAGCTGACCTAAATTCAGGCGATTCTGCAAATTCCGGTAACGTTCAGAACAATAGCGACAATATAAATGTGGTGAAATTTGATACAGGAGAAATATCAGGCACAAGTGGTACTCTTGCTTTTGTTTTATCCAGAGGGGCAGGTTGTAGTGATGGCAATGGCGGTATAAATGCCTATGTCACAGAGATGGATTTTGTAATCAACAGTGACAGTAATTTTCACTTTAGGGATACTAATAACCAAAGTCTTGACAATAATGAAATTGATTTTGAAAGTGTCGTGGTACATGAATTAGGTCACGCTCAGCAATTAGGACATGTACTTGATTCAAACGAAGTAATGTTCTTTTCCATAGGAGGAGGTGTCCAACGTAGAAATATTAGTGCAGATGATCAGATGGGGGCTCGTTTCATAAATGAGAATGCAACGCAGAATAGTTACTGTGGTCAACCATCCATGACTTATGCGAGCTGTGACTTTGTTTACGATACAGGTAACTGGTCTCCTTTGAGTCCAGCTGGTACTTCAAACCCAATTGCAACCGCTACAGTAGTAAATGGTACAGCGACACTGAACCAATTTGTTGAGCTTGAGGATTTGACTATAGACAGTGGAGCTACTTTAAATTTTTCATCTGGTGTAGAGCTAATGGTTAATGGAGATGTAGGTAATAATGGTTCTATTTCTTTGGAAAGTCTGACCATGAACGGAGGCTCACAAAACATCACTGGAAATGGATTCTCCGTAGATAATTTTAATATTGATTCAAGTAGCACAACCAGCTTGAATTCCACCTTCACGACAAATGGTGTGCTTCGAGTTGACGGAACACTTAATACTAATGATAACTTGATTCTATCAAGTGATGCAAATAAAACCGCAGTAGTTGATGAAGTTGCGGGTACCATTAACGGTAATGTAAGTGTGGAAAGATTTTATCCAGCGCAAAGAGCTTTTAGATTCGTTACTTCAAGTGTAAATACCTCTACCTCCATATTTGAAAATTGGCAGAACAATGGTCAAGATGTGGATGGTGAAGGAACACATATTACCGGTGGGAGTTCTGCAAATGGTTTTGATCAAAATCAATCAAATAATCCATCTATGTTTATCTATGATAATACGGGAACAAATGGATATACCGCAGTTAGTTCCACAAATGCGCCTACAGATAATCTAACTGCAGGAACTCCTTATTTATTATTTATAAGAGGAGATAGAAGCCCTGAGTTATTGACTGATAATAACCTTGAATATGATACTACTTTAATTACATCTGGATCGCTTCAGGTAGGGCCAGTAAACTCTACAAATCTCAACCCTACTCAAGACGCTTATTCATTTGCGGGAAATCCATTGCAAGCGCCAGTTAATATGGAGACTATTCTCACAAGGTCAGGCAGCAACTTGATCCCCACGTATTATTATTGGGATCCGACTATAGGAGATGTAGGAGATTATGTCGCTGTAAATACATTGAGCAACTCAAACGACATGCCTATGAATAGCGTAGCAGATCGCTTTGCTCAACCCATGCAGGCATTTTTTGTAAGAACAGATACCAATGGACCTGCTAGCATGACATTTAATGAATCTGATAAAAATATCGTTGAAACTAATAATCAAACGTATAGTGAGCCAGTTAATCTAGGGCACATTTATGGGATGATATACACAAGATCCGGTTTCAACAATGGTGGGAGTCCATTGAACGGTTTTTCGTTAAGATTTGATGATGTATTTAATTCTGGTTACGACTTCTTTGACTCGCCTAAATTGAAATACTCTACTGAGAGCATCTCCACTGTTCTCAATGGCGAAGATTACAGTATACAGGAACGAGAACGACCTACTAATAATGAGGTCATTCCACTACGTACTGAAAATCTATCACGTATGGAATATAGCTATGTTTTTAATCTAGGTAATCTTCCTAATCTAAATACCTACCTCTTAGATAATTATACTGGGACTTACAGCCTCCTAGATAATGATGCGACGACTTCGGTAAATTTCATGGTTGATCCTAATGATGCTATGAGCTCTGATCGAGATAGGTTTGAGATAAGATTTTCTGATACTACTTTGAGTATCGATCGCGAAGATTTAGATTTTAGGTTGTACCCTAACCCTTCATCAGGAGCTTTTCATATTGAATTGAATAATCCCGCTTTCGCGAAAGCGGAAATCTATAATATGTTAGGGCAATCAGTATATTCCATTGAATTAAATCAAAGGAAAAATCAAATCAATACCAATCTCAAAAGTGGTAGTTATATACTGATCATCTCAAAAGGTGATAGCAAGAAATCCCATAAGTTGATCATAGAATAAAATAACATTATTAAACCGAAATAGTAAAGAGCCGCAAAAAATGCGGCTCTTTTTATTGAAAATAGTGGGGTCCCCCATACCTCATCTAAAATCAATGTTGAATAGACTAATTATTTCAAACCATCAAATTTGAATTATTGAACATTGAGATACAATACGGCAATTGCCTTATTTGAACACCTAAATAAATGTGGGGTATAAAAAAAGCTGCTTCGGTCTGAAGCAGCTTTTATAAAAATTTAAATCATGTACTACTCTACAATTACACGTCGAGTAACTGATTTCCCTTCTTGACTTATAGAGACAAGATAGATTCCAGCAGTAAGACCTTCGAATTGAGCCATCTGGATTATTCCATTGGCAGATGATAACTGCTCAACCGATATTTGTTGTCCTAACATGTTGGTCACATTTATCTGTGCAATTCCTGGCTGTAAACCAGCGATATTAAGGATATCACCGCTTATCGGGTTCGGGTAAAGTTGTACCGCTTTCGCGAAAGCGACATCGCCGTTAGATAAAGTACCAGTCGTGAATCTCACGTAGAAGCGATCGCTGGCAAAACTACCCGCATCTGACAAATCAATATCAAATGAATGTAAAAATATCTGATTATTTACAACTTGGGTTACCATTCCTGTATGGTTGTCTACCAATTCCACCGTGGTATCGACAAGATTATTGAACTCAAGCTCAAAGGTATAGTTTCCAGCTTCCATCTGATAGATCCTGAGGGGCATGATGTCTCCGTCCACAAAGTGGTCTCTGCGCTCGATACTGAGCTCGGTACCGCTTGCAAGAACAGATAGCTGCTCGCGCATACCATATATTTTTATCGCATCTTGATTGTCCACACTGTTGTTGGCACCCGTATTTATAAATCCACGTACAAAATCATTTGCGATGGAACCGCCTGCAAGATTTACATCATACATCCTTATGGCATAGCTCGCCTCGGGTATACTATAAGTGGTCGTAGCCGTTACTTGTGAGCCTTTTTGGTCTTCACTGAAGCCTATATTGGGACTATAACCTGCGGTCGTACCACTCGCCTGGTCGGTTTGTACAAAAAATGACTGCCCTGGCTGTATGAATTGGGTAACCCCATTCTGAGTCCCTCCTGATGAGAAGTCATAGGTCACATAATTCTCCGTTACAGGTTGCCACGCATAATAATTGTCTGTTCGTATGTCCTCACTATTCGTTGAGTTCAACGTCTGGCTGAGATCCACCTGTGCCTGGTAGGGATTAGGAGCTAGATAAAATGACCCATCTGCACCAAAAGGTACCTGACCATTAGCAAAAAAGTTGCCATCTATCGCAAAGTCGCCTATGGCAAGAGCTCCGGTAGCGCGCAAGGTAGTAGTGGTAGCTAGTGCTCCCGCCGTAGTTAAAGATACAGTGCGGTCGCCACGTATCATAATTCTAGCTCCAGCATTGGGAGTTGCAGGTATGATGGTCGTGGTAGCTGCCTGCCAGCCCACACTGCCCGTTACGCCCGAAGGATCGTAAATAAAAAGAGAAGGGCTATTATTATTTGACTGATCAAAGCCGTTTGTAACAGACCCTCCAGTAATATGCGTTCCAAAACCTGGTATATTACTACCTCCCTCCTGCCAATTGTCCCTGATTGAATTGATCATGGTAACTGGACTTGCAACAAACCTAAAGGCGCGGTTAGCCGGATAGAACTGTTCAACGGTTACATTACCGTTAATTACACCACCATTGCTTACCTCGTCCAATATTGCCGTTCTGATGACACCTGAAAAATTGATGCTTTTGAAGGTTAGGTTATTATTTGTATTGAGCGTTCCTCCCGAGATATTCAAAACTCCTTCAATATCGGTTGCCTGTGTAAGGTCCAGATCGGAGTTGACGATCATGTCCTGATAGGCGGCATCTGCAGTCACACCTGTGGTTGACCTGTTTGCGATGACCTGTATATCATCCAGGGCAAACTCATCACGAGAGCCGCTTCCACTTAAATCAGCACTACTCCACTTGATAAAGTATTCCACTCCATCAGCTATGCTGAGCCCAGTGAGCTGCGTGGTAAGATAGTTGGCCTTCCAGATGCTTTGCAGGGGTGTGAATACTGCCTCTTCCGTCGCATAGTCCAGTGCGGCAACACTGTTTGATGCGGCAGCAGTCGCTCCATGGCTCAAGGTTAAGGACTGTGATCTTGCCTGGTCATTATAGGTATGTACCTCGTAGGCCAGGTCAAGTGTGGTAATCACGGCACCGGTATTGTTCTGAACCCTGAGTATGATATCTCCCGGAGTAAAATCGCCGCCGGTAGCCTGTACGCCAAGAGCCACGTCTGCGGTGCCGCCGTTGGAAACATCAAAGGCATAGAGGCCACCGCCACCTACTCCACCGGTGGAAGCACCGCGGGCATAGTCGCCACTGTCAAAGGTCCCACCCTCGGTAGTGTCTCCTTCGGATAGCCCGTTGACCAAGAATCCACTTGAGTTCAGCTGGCCGGCAGATGGGATCCCATCAAGTCCTGTTCCTGCAAACGCACCGTTGTTTACTCCCGCGACCGTGTTGTCAAAGTCTATGGTGTAGTTGGTATCCTCGGCATCAAGTTGCAGACCGCTAGCAAAATCATCATTGAGTATGGTAACGATTGCACCGTCACTGATATTGATGTCGTTGATATCTACCGTATTTACAACCAGATTGCTCATCGTGATGCCAATCGTCTCGTTCTGTTCAATATTGGTATCGGTAACCGGTGTGACTGTAAAGGTTTCTGTCTCAAGCCCAGTCCCAGCGAAGGTCAGTGTTTGATTTGTTACCGCCGCATAGTCATCTACCTCAGTGGCGGTTCCCGATGTCGTAGTGGATACATCTACCTGAAAACCACCGTCAACAGCGCTATTCAAGGTCACCGTTACCGTGATCGCCCCATCGTCTTCATTCCCGCTTACGTCGGCAATAGTAACCGTGGCGGTATCATCATTGAGGATGGTCAGTGTCGCTGTGTCGGTAATGTCAATATCCGAAGAGCTTACCCTTACCGGATTCAGGCTGCTTATGGCAATATCCACAAGCTCGTCTACCTCAACTTTAGTATCGCCTCCCACTACAATGGTAAAGGTTTCTGTCTCGCCTGCCGTACCGGCAAAGGTCTCGGTGGCATTGGTCACCGCCGCATAATCACCATCGGCTATTGTGGCAGTGTCATCTGACGTTGATACATTTACACTAAAACCGCCGTCCACGGCATTGTTTAGAGTTAGTGTTATTGTCGCTGCATTTGTGTTCTCATTTACACTCACGTCGGCAATAGTAACTGTGGCGGTGTCATCATTTTCTATGGTATAGGTTACCTGCTGGGTACCGCTTTCCGTACCGTTTGACACGGAGGCAATATCTACAATGACCGTCTCATCTGCCTCTACGATTCCGTCATTGATAGCATTTATGTTGAGGCTTGCCGTGGTAGAACCTGCATTAATCACGAGCCTATTATCAGAAAGGCTGTAATCCACGTTGCGTGAGGCTGTTCCACTTAAGCCTAGATTAACGGTCACATTTTGCGCATAGGTGTTTGAAAGTGTCGCGGTAAGGACGTTGTTTGTGGTATTGCTCTCCAGTCTGGAAACTGGTGATAAGGAAAGGAATACTGTAGGTTTTGCGGTCACGTTAAGCGTTGCGGTATAGTTCCCGGTACTGTCCTCGGTTCCATCATTTACCTCAAATTGAAAGGAGGTATTTGTGGATCCATTTTGGATATACTGCAGGTTGCCGGAATCCAGATTTGCCTTGGATACAGTTGAACCGGTGGACAGTGCCTCTCCTCCATCCAGTGCGTCGTTGCCATTGGCATCTACATAAAGGATTCCCGCGGCAGGGAGCGACTCGATCAACAAGTTATTCAAAGGATCTCCATCGCCATCACTATAACCAAAGTCTGAAGTGGAAAACGTATAGGTAAGATCTTCAAAGGGACCGCTTGATGCAGTAAATGATGAAGCGGTTGGGGCGGTATTTGCCGCAACCTGAATATCTACTTCAAAAACTAAGTCTACACTAGTATTAAAAGCGCTTCCATTTACAAAAATCTGTCCATCTGGATAAGCTGAGTCAACCGTAAACACTAAAAATGAGGAGCCAGGGATATCAAAAGTATAGGTGTTTCCACCTACCAAATTTATTCCTTGGCCTGAAAAGTCTGTAGTATCATAATTAAGATTATTAGGGTCACCGCCATTTTCAGTAAGCTCCTGCCCAGTAACAGACCCCAGTAAGTTTGCTGAATTAGTATTTGATCCATCATATACGTTTATAGTCGCATTTGTCCTTGTTTGCCCACCGGCAACTAAAATTGTTATGGATTGCAAAACACCACTTTGGCAGGCTACAAAACTTTGGCCTTTCTGAGCTGCTTGAGTTGAAGTTGATGGGCTATAGGGGTTTGAAACAGTACACTGAGCATTTAAGTAAATAACACTGCAGGCAGCAAGTATGGTTAATAAGTATTTCTTTTTCATTTTATCCATAATTTTAGATAGTACAAAGATAAATAGTTCAGGTTTAGCTGGAGATTGTTAGATTTTAAATTTTTTAATACCAGGGTTTAAATCGAATTCTAATAGTTATTTACAGGGTCAGCTTTCGCGAAAGCGTAAAATGAGATTGTTAAAAACTAATTACTCACCTTATACAAAATAAAAAAAAGGAGACTGCTGTGCATCGATCAGTCTCCTTCTTTTAAACGTGTATTCCATCAATTTCTAGATGGGAAAATCCCATACATACAAATGAGGAAATAGACTGCAAGAAAGGGAGAACGGTTCTCATGACTTCGGCTACCGCCACTCATACCTATCTGAACGCTTGAGGGATTAAAGCCTGGCAAGGCCTGTCCTGCAACGGTATTAGTAGCTGGACCAAAGCTTTTAGTCTTTGCTGGTCCTAAACCACCTTGATAGATTCCTACAGCAGGAACATCGCCAGAAACCGGCACGTCACGAATCCCATCGTCTGCACTAAGTTCCAAGTTGGAACTTGTAGAGCCAGAGCCTATCACAGCATGTGTGTGTTGTGGCATTTCCAACTGATTTAGGGTAACGTACTCAAGACCACCCTTTTGACCCCAATTATAATTTTGAAGTCCTGGTCCGTGACCTACTCCTATAGGAGAACGGCCTCTGAAATCTGGAAGACCGAACGTGGTACGACCATCGCCGCCAAAGGTTGTTCCCAATAGTGAAAAAAGTGCCGTGTTAGAACTGATCGCTAACAATTGACCCGAGCAGGTAGAATACTGCCTGATGGCAAAATTGCCGCCGAACATAATGATGTGTCCAATGTAATCATCCATAATAATAGTTTTTAGATTTAGTTAATGTTAAAATTGTTAAATACACATGTAGGGATTTTGCCATGCAGCCATAGGCTGTTTTAAAACATTCCGTACATGCTTATTGTTCATTTTTATTGTTTTAACCCTAGCCTTTTCAACAAGTTGAAGGTTTAAATCATTTAATTTTTGAAAAGAACAGATCATTTTATCTTTAGATATCTGATTAGTATTTTCATTAATTCCTTTTTCCTTTAAAATGCCTCTCCCGACTTGTATCCCCAGATCATAAAAGTGATTTCGGTTATACTCTTGAATATCAATTTGTGAAGCTTGCTGATGGATCACGCTAACCACTTCCACATCACTTGAATCCAACTCCAAAAGTTTTTCCGCAAAGAAGGTGAGTCCTAGAAGTTTGATCTTTTTGTAGAGTCCTTTTTTCTTCCACATTTTCAAAAAACGCAAGGCCTCAGAACCACAGAAGGCAGCAAATACCCAGTCCGGATTTAAGCGTTCTATACGTTCAACCACTTCCTCTACATTAGAAGGTTGACCTGCGGGAGGCATCTGGGACACCAGCACAGGCAAAAAGTCGTTTTTACCATGATCTTTTAAAGCCACATCTACCATTTGAGCAAATGCATAACCCGTGTCATAAAAGGAAGCTGCGTAGGCTCCATTTTTTGAAAAAGTCTTCAAAGCATAATCTGTCAAAGCGTATACGTCTTTCCAAATGTCTAGACCCTCCACTTTTATGTTTCTCCCTAGCTGCTTAGTATCTTCCAAATGCTCCCCCAAGTTGCCAAAACGATAATGGGTATTATTTTTAAAGGATACCGATGCCTCAGCAACCGTCTTTGAATTTACAATTCCAGTAACAACATCTACATCATTGTAAGATGCATGCTTGTCGTCTGCTTTATTCACCTCTTCTATGGATGCTGGACCTACAAACTCTGGATACAATGTGTAGTCCATTTTATCTTTATGGGCATCTAAGGCTTCCGTCAATCCCTTTTTAAACAATTTACCCATGGGATATAAAGAGGAATAAGGCATCATTAAGCCTATGTCGATGCTTTTAGTCATCTGAAGTTGCTATTGTTAATTCAGGAAGACTCACATTGATCATATTCCCGTTAGTAGTGCTGACTGTGATAGATCCATACTCATCAATCACAAGCTTCAATTCTCCACCACCTTCATAACGGTAATAAGTTTCAATGGTTTGATAACGCAATAAGACTCCCCAAGTCTCTTTAGGAAAATCATAGCCCGGTAATTTTTTCTCTCCAAGATCAAACAGTCGAGCTTGACCCACACCTGGAATGGTTATAGTGAGGTTTCCTAGTTTTTCAACTGATCCAGAATCGCCGCTGTTGATACTTCCATTGCCCGACATCGTTATCGTATCAGGAAAGTTGTTGGTGATGTTTAATGTGTACATAAGTTATTATATAAAATTAATCTGAATTAAAATCTTTGTCTTGCTAGAAGTTACTGAATCTGGAAAAGAGTATCAAAACTTCTAAAATGAATAGAAAACCTATTCCTACAAAAAGCTTTACCACTTTTTTTCAACGTGTTAAAGGTAAATCAACTTTGGGTTTTTTGAATACGTAAAAACACGTGAATTTTAAATTCAGGTATTTTTACGGTGATTCAATTAAATATTAATAGAGAGTTGGATATGGTGAATGAAGTAAAAGATTTAACTTTTTTAAGTATTAAAAAGTTAAGCAAATCGAGACCCGCTATAATCTATATTTAATGACGTAAAAATTTTGGCTCAATCTTTTTTACCAACCATTGGGAGTAATTTTCACCCATGCTTGTTTTTTGATGATTGGCTTGTAAGGTCATTACCAAGTAAAATTCTTTGGGCCTCACCTCTATCAGGTAGGTGGTTCTTTTATTGACCACCTTATTTTTCAACCATGGTCGCTGGTCTTCTTCAAGTGGTACTATCGAAAAATTTCCCTGTGGGGAAACACGAATTTCAAACGGGAGATCCTCGGTGTTTGCGTTGCCTCTTGTGCTTCGCAGACTGGGAACATCCTTATAAAGTTTAAATATTTGAAGGTCTTCATCACCTATATCTATAAAATTGTAGAGAGATTCTGTTTCAAGATCGTTAATGGTAAAATCTCCAACGATTCTCTCCATATTATTTTCACTAATCGTGGATTTAGATATTCCCACCTTAAATCTTCCTTCCTTTTCATTAACCTTAAGCTTGAATTGCGGTAGAGAAACGGTGTCACTCACTGGAAATGTGATCGATTCATTACCTGCTGCAATCTGAACCTTTATGATATCGCCAGTTTTAGAATCTACAGGGACCCAGTTGTACTCTGATAGGCTGATGGAAGTATCGCAGCTGCTTTCTGTAAAAATAAATTTCTTAAAAAAAAACATAAACCCTATGAGCACTGCCGCTGAACTACCAAATTTAATTGCTCCAAGGTTGAACTCATTATTTTGCTTGATACCGCCTAGAAACTGATAAAGAATAGCTGCCAAAGAGATGGAGAAAAACACCAGCGACAATTCATCTTTTCCTTTAAGGTAAAAAAGAGTACCGCCTATCAGTCCAATAATTATTAAAATTATGTTGGCTATAATTTCGATTTTACTCTTCATCTACCTAAAAATTTATATGCAAAAAAAAGATTCTAACGCCATGAATCATTGTCAACCTCTTGAAACCAAGACTCTAATTTATGCATTGGAAAGGTAGTCAATATTCATAAATCCAAAAATATAATGATGTTTCTTACCCTTGAATACATAGGATACTGTAAAATGTCTTCGCTTTCGCGAAAGCGAAATTAAATTTAAAAATCCCTTGCAAGAAACTACAAAATGATTTTACTTTGTAATTCAAAGTACTTTATATGAATAATCAAAAGTATATACAGGACCTTCAAGAGATACGCTCACTGATGAGTAAGTCCACTCGATTTATATCCCTATCAGGAATGAGTGGAGTCATGGCTGGCCTTTATGCCTTACTGGGAGGCTGCGCAGGTTTCTTTATACTTAAAAGAGCTAAAAGACTGGGGCAATATGAAACTTTAAAGGAACTTACCACTACTCCATTTGAACAAAACCCATCTCTACAAATCATACTGGTAGCATTTATGGTATTGCTGCTATCCATCGTTACCGCTTATTTTTTAACTAAATCCAAAGCAAAAAAATACCGGCAGAGCATCTGGAATGCTCAATCCATAAGACTCGTCAAGCATTTTGTGCTTCATCTTACCATAGGAGGTTTATTTACACTGGTGCTCATACAATATGACCTTATAGGCCTTGTGGCACCCGCCATGCTGATTTTTTATGGTTTGGCATGCATACAGGCAGCTCCCTATACTTTGGGAACGGTGCGTTATTTGGGAATATCCTGTGCGCTGCTGGGACTGATCAATACGCAATTTATAGGTTACGGATTGTATTTCTGGACGGCAGGATTTGGTTTATGTCACATCATCTATGGAGCGGTGATGCACTTTAAATATGATAGGAATTAGGAAAATTAATTTCTTGTGAATTGAAAAACAACAACTATCTATTAATATTAGTTGTTAGACCATAAAAATAATATTGGGATCAAAAGAAATTTTTAAAGTATAATACATATTGAGTTTAATCAGTAAATTAAATAAAGCTTTTGACCATCGCATACGGTTGGGTATTATGTCCGTACTGGTGGTAAACGATCATGCCGATTTTAAGACGCTCAAGGAGTTGCTGGACGTTACAGATGGTAACCTAGCAAGTCATAGCAAAGCCTTGGAAAAAGAAGAGTTTATAAGGGTTGAAAAAAGTTTTATAGGACGCAAACCCAACACTAAATACATCGCAACAGACTCAGGAAAAAGAGCTTTTGAAGAGCACATCGCGGCGCTTGAGAAACTGATAGGCGGCTAGAAGTAACCAAATAAACTAGAGAACAAAAAAACTGAATAGATGAAACTATTTTTTTTACACATTAACTTTGAAATTCAAAGTACTTTAAAAACTTTGAGACACAGTATCATCCAAATTGGATTTGTCATCGTGAAAACTATTTACCAACCTTGGAAATTGAAAAATCCTTGGAAATTAGAAGTTGGATCCCTTTTGCAATATCCTGAAAACTCCCTGGGTTTCCATACGGGTTGTTTTCTATTGACGAATAATTTTAATCTTCAACCCTCTTGCGAGGATCACGATATCTACCACGTTCTAACGGGTGCGGGTATTGGGTCATTGGATGAAATAGCGATGCAGTACTGGCTCATGGGAAATGGGAAACTCAGTTTTCCTACAATCGCAACCGTATGCGCTGGGGCCATTATCTATCCAGATAAATTAAAGGGTTTCTATCAATCTTTAAAAAACGGAGCAGCCACCAGGCCCATTCATAATCTCAACCATATTATACTTTTAGGAATGCCGCTGGAGGAACTCAATCAACAACTTAATCTTAAATCTATTCACTTTCAAAATTCAACTTATGAAAACTAAAATCATCGCCCTACTTGGAGGCATTTGCTTCGCTACTTTGTTTTACGATCAGAGATTTGGGCTCAACTGTCTCCTTTACTCGATTTTCTTGATTCTTTTACTTTACAAAAGACTTCCTAAAATGCAGGTGAAATCAACCTATATCCTTTCTGCGGTGGGTATGCTGGCAACTGCAACAGCAATGACTTTTCATGGATCCAATATGACTATCTGTTTCTATATCTTCAGTAGTTTATTGTTTATCGGTTTTGCCGCGCAGTCTCAGGTAAGCTCTTATGTTGCTTTTTTTAATGGGGTTTACACCACACTATTTGGTAGATTTCATTATTTGCTGTACGGACTTGCTAAGCCAAAAGATGAGAAATCTAACACCTATAACTTCCAGCAGATTGCTCGTTTGGTCTTTATTCCCTTAGCTCTAGTACTTATTTTCATTGTTTTGTACTACCAGATTAATCCAGTGTTCAACGAGTGGTTGGGTAAAATCGACTTGAGTTTTATTGATTTTATCTGGATGATAATGGTCGTGGTAGGCAGCTGGATCACAGCAAATATATCTGCTTCAAAAACGGTCGAAGAAATCACAACCAAAGACTTAAGCACTTCAAACGAGCTAACAGTCCCACAAGCTGCCTCTATCAATAAAATCAAAACTAAAAATGAGATGCAGACTGGCGTCTATTCTATGATCGCCCTAAATATTCTTTTAGTCGTTTTGCTAGCATCTGAATTAGTCTATATATTCCAAATCAATGATTTTAGGGCTTCAGTTCTATCTGCTGCCCTACATTCTGGTGTTTACGCGAGTATAGGCAGTATTGTACTGGCAATCATACTGATTGTAGTTTTCTTTAGAGGTGACATTAATTTTATAGAAGGCAATTCAAAGCTTAAGAAGCTAGCCTTTTCTTGGATTTTCCTCAACTTCTTTCTCACTTTGAGTGTGGCAGTAAAAACATTTATTTATATAGATCAACATGGCCTAAGCATCAAGCGTTTAGGTGTACTCATGTATCTCACTTTTTGCGTCATAGGACTCATTACCACCTTTCTAAAAATTGACAGGCGATTCAACCTCACCTATTTGTTCCGTAGAAATGTGACGATAGGTTTTTCATGCTTGCTGGTATTTTCTTTAATTAATTGGTCAGCAATTATTTCTTCATATAACATCAAAAACGATTATGTGGATATGAGACAATTAAGTGAGTTGCTTCCTCAAAATGCACCCGTTCTCAAAGAGGCAGGTATGCTCGACGAGGTCATCAAATTTCAAAATAAAAATTATATGAAAGATGTAGATTTAGAATTTTTTGCACAACGTAACTGGCAAGAATTCAATTTGATCGCTAAAAAATTAGGTGACAAATGATCATTTCCAAAGAAAAACCCCATTTATTGTCCTTGACACGATCTTGTCTGAATGTGTTTTTAACATGCATGTTTGTATGGGGCATCTGGTTTCTATTATTTGCCTTATTAGATGACAGTGAATTAATCATACCCTACATTTTCATAAGTATTATTATTTATTTAATCCTTGCGATAATGGGTATAGGTGTTTTGATAAGTATTGCTATACATAACAACAAAATCACCGAACACCTATTTTCACTATACATTCTAGCTATAACAGCACTCGCATATGCTTCAATTTTAATTCTAAAATTATGATGATATCATTTTTTAAATACATTCTCTCAAATTATAGTTTATTAACACTTTGCACAATTTCCCTCGCTCTGCTTCAGGTAAGGTTTGCATATACGGGCGACGACAAATTTATATTTTTGGTCTGGAATTTATTTTTAGCGATTATTCCGTACTTGATTGGAAAATGGTTACGCTTTCGCGAAAGCGAGAACCCATACATCATCTCTAGCCTACTTCTTATCTGGCTTTTGTTTTTACCAAACGCGATCTATCTCATCACCGATTTTATTCATCTGAAAATAAGCGATTTGATTATCACTACTCTTGATTTTTTAATACTTGGCTCATTTAGTTGTGCGGGTACTTTCATGGCTTTTGAAAGCATGAAGGATTCGTACATCATGCTGAACAAACATTTATTCAATATTTCAAAAAATAAATATTATTGCATTATCACATTTTTGAGTGCAATGGGTGTTTATCTAGGAAGGGTACTGCGCTGGAATTCTTGGGATATTTTACGGGATCCATCAGGGCTAGTGATGGATTCTATTCATCTATTCATTCATCCTTTAAGGGAAATCAACGCCTGGATTTTTATAGGTGCATTTTTCACATTCACATTAATTTCTTTACGCCTCTACAATCACTTCTTTTATGAAAAATAGAAAACCTGAATTTTATTACATTATCGGGTTTGGTGTTTTTCTATTTACCGAAACATGGATCGCGTTATTTGTAAATGATGAATTTATAAGACCCTATTTAGGAGACACACTGGCAACGATATTAGTCTACTGTTTGATAATGAGTCTTAGCCGGTTTGATTATCGTACTGGAATCATGATCAGCCTCTTGTTTAGTTATTTAGTTGAGATTGCTCAATATTTAGAACTCATATATTTATTAAGACTGGGTGATTTTAAACTCGCCAGGATTATTCTGGGTACTAGTTTTTCTTGGGTAGATATGCTCATGTATTCTGTAGGAGCACTCTTTATTTATGCAATAGAAAAGTTTACTAAATCAAAAGAACAAACTTGATAAAGAAAATCCTGAAGCCTTTACCCATAGCATTTGTTAGTTTTCTAATCCTTGCAAAATTATTTTATAGGCAGGCTACCACAGCTGACCTTATCTGGTTTCTTAAACCAATCTCCTACGGTCTGGAAGTATGTTTGAACGCGAATTTTGTTCATGGTTCAGATGGTTTCTATTTTGATGAACTAAATGTACTGATAGATAAATCCTGTTCTGGATTTAATCTGTTTTTGATCTACTGTGCACTGGGAAGCTTCTGTTTCCTTCTCAAATGTAAAACCTTTAAACAACTTATAACTGGAACTTTTTTGGTTGTAGTTATAAGTTATTTGCTGACCCTCCTAACCAACTTCTGTAGGATATATACTTTACTGTGTTTTGAGAAACTACTCGCTCACATCCTCACGATTCAATCGGCTACGATACATGAAGCCTTAGGAATCATCAATAATACCATCTTCCTAATTATAGGTTATATCATAGCCAAACGCCTTTTAAAAACTAAAAACAATGAAAAAACTGCTCCATCCTGTCAGTAATTTTTTACTAAATGTTACCCCACTTCTCGTCTTATTTATACTTGCCTATAATAGCTATCAGATTTTTGAACCAATTCTAAAAGAAAACAATCGTAATTTATGGAACACCTACGGCTGGATTTTATTCTTGCTCACAGTCCTGCAAATCATTTACTCTGCATTTCTACTTTTAAGTAAAAGGAAACTAACCCTCGTCTGGGCGATGATCAATTTAATTATTTACATCTCGTTTCTAGCTTTTTTTCTGGATGATCTGAACAAACTCTATCCATCATCGATACCAGATTGGATGATCAGTTTTGAAGAACAGTTCTACGTGCTGACCTTTCTCATGCCTACACTCGTCCACGCTCTTATGGTGGGTGTTATAAGACTGACTCCTTCAAACAAAATTCACAGGGCGCTTCCTAATTTAGGGTTTGCAGCAGTAATCCCTTTACTATTTTATGTAGCTAGTCAGGTTGCAATCCCCTTCATTTCTGGCAAGGGTTCTTTTTTTGATGAACATGTGATACTCGTTGTAGTTATATCAGCAACTGTGTTGTTCTTGTTCTTTCTAGTAAGAGCAAGTTTTATCCTCATAAGACGAAATAGCGATCGAATGAAATCCAGTGCCTTGTGGTGGAAAATTCCTTTCACGATCCTATTGCCTTTGTTGGGTTTAGCAGTCAATAATGGAGTTACAGGTTTTACTACATTCGGCTTTAATAAGCTATTCGGTGATTTCAGTTCTCCATGGTTTTATCTTTTGGCATTTTTGAATGGTGTTCTATTATGTCTTCCACAAAAAGAACACATAATATATCGAGTAGTTCTGTTTTTAGGTAGATGCCTCACATTTGCTTTCACGACTTACTTTATGGTCGTATTCCTTCCGTTTCTACCATTTTCCGTGTTTGCCATTATAGCTTTTGGTGCAGGAATCTTATTGCTTACACCTCTCATTATGTTCGTAGTCCATATAGATACGTTGTACCGTGATGTAAAATATCTGACCATGCAGGTAAAGGCGATTAAAGTTTACGGACTGGCGGTTCTGGCTGTTTTAACCATCCCGGCAATCATAACCACTAATTTTTATTTATCAAGATCTACTTTACTAGAAACAATGGAGTATGTTTTTTTACCGGACTACGATAAGAATTACAATATTAATACTGAAAGGCTTGACGAAGTACTCGTTGAGATAGAGGACAATAGGCCAGACAACAACCGCTGGTCCATATACGGAAACAAAACACCATACATTTCATCTTTATATACCAACATCGTATTAGACAATCTTACAGTATCAAGATCTAAAACAGAAAAAATTAGAAGTATTTTTTATGGTACACCTTCAAATCAATCCAGATCTAATGATAGAATAAAATCCAATGACGTAAGAATCACAGACGTAAACGTGCATTCAATTTATGATGAGAATAAAGGATACTGGCGCAGTCAGATTGATCTAGAGCTCACAAATGAAAGTACAACTTCAAGACTGCAAGAGTATCGTACTAATTTTACATTAGAGCCTGGTAATTACATTAGTGATTATTACCTCAATGTGAATGGCATAAAAAAACACGGTTTGCTTGCCGAGAAGAAATCTGCTTTGTGGGTTTATAACAATATCACTCGGGTAAGACAAGATCCTGGCATTTTATATTATACTGATGTGAATAGCGTTCAATTCAACGTGTATCCTGTCAATACTGATCAATCGCGTGAGACCGGTTTTGAGATCATACACAAAAACCCAACTTCTATCACAATAGATGATAGAACATTGAATTTGGGATACGCAAATGGAAAGAAAAAAGAAATTTTTGAGTCGGGCGATGCTATCTTCATACCTTCTCCACTTTCTCGAAATCTCAATTCAAAGACTATAAAAAACGAATTTCATTTTATCATCGATGCTACTAATAATGATCATTTAGAAGAATTTAGAAATGATGTGAAAACTTTGATTGAGAAGAATAACTTGAAGAGAGATCAGATATACCTGCATCTAACAGCGGCTAATTCAAAAGAAGTTTCTCTAGAAAATGACTGGCACAACATGATAGAATCAAGTGTCGCATCACAATCATTTTATGCAGAACATGTTATCAAACGAGAAACCGCTCGCAATTACCTCATCAAGAATCCCAATTCTTTAAAATTTATCCTTATTACAGAGCAACCTGAAAGTGTTCTAATCAATTCACTCGAAGATTGGAATTTTGCACTTAACATTGATGAGGATCTTTTAATTGAAAAAAACGGGAAGATGTATCATTATAATTGGTTCAAACATCAAATCGACGATCAAAATATAAGACTTAAAAACACATCAAAAAAATTAATCTATGAAGATCAGCATAAAAATAGATACCTGATTAATGGAGTCGATAAATCACTGGTTTTACCTCTAAAAGAAATAACTACCGTTTCTAGGATATCCACAAACACTTGGGAAAGTGGGACAGCCATGAATGCAGCCTACCTACACCAGCTTCTCAATCATAGCAATTATCAAGAGCAATGGCTCTCTATCATCAAACAAAGTTTTGAGACAGGAGTGCTTTCTCATTTCACCTCCTACATGGTAGTAGAAAACAAGGCACAAGAAAATGCATTGCTCAAAAAACAAGAGGAAGTTTTAAATGGCAATAGGTTGTTAGATACTGAAGATGAGCCTAGGCGCATGAGCGAACCAAGTTTACTTATAACGATTCTTCTCCTTGCTGGTTGGTTAATCTATCGCAAGGAGAATGAAACCGCATAATGGTGGTTGGAATAATATGAGATTGTAAGTATCACGGCATCGAAAATCCCCATAATCGATTTGAATTTCACAAAGTAGCTGTTGAGTAAAAAACTGCCGTGATACGTATTTACAACCCTAACATGATCATTAATAATCAAATAATTTAATTATGCCTATGGTCCAAAAATAGAATGATTTGTAGGAAGAAGTAAAATAAAAAATACGTGAATTTAAAATATAGGTGTTTTTTACGGTATGTATTTGATTGACTTTTCGCTTTCGCGAAAGCGGACAAATATTATGTAGCAAAATCCATACGCGGATGTTCATCTATAATATATTTTGACCTCATGATAATTGTTTCTCCCTCTACCTTAAGCTGATTGAACGGGAGTGGCATACATAGTCCGCTATCATGATTATATAGACCCGCGTTCTTATAAATTTGTATGTCAGTTGTCAAACAAAATTTGGAAGAAGTATTGATCTCTGGATGGTTTATAATGGTTTCTTTATCAGCAAGGATTTGTAAGCCTTTATACTTGTGTAAGGTATTTTTACTGATTTCAAGTAATTTTGATATACGCTCATAAGACCTATCGTTGAAATCATTTCCGCGCTCCAGAGCTAGATGAATAGCTATAGATTGTGGGATAAAGACTGTATCATCTCGACATTGCTTCATAAGATTGAAAAAAATGGGGACTTGCTGCTCCTTTTCCAGCAAATTTTGCATGGTTTCGCTCACAATAAGATCTGGTGTTCCTTGCATCTCATATTTTGTGAGGTCTGCTTGTATAATCTCAATATTGTGGTCTGCAAAAACAGGTAGAGACATAATGGTTCTTAGAGCTTCAATCGAGGCTTGGTTAATTTCTACAAACTTGTAGGAAACTTGATCAGGCTTAAATCTCAAAATAATAGGTAGCATTAATGCAGCGTAGGGACCAGTTCCTGCATAAAAAACTTCTAAATGCGTTTTTTTTTCTAGAAAGTCTGTGATCGCTGCGTGTACTCCTTGAATAAAGCGCTTCGTCCTTAAAATATCATCCACACACATGGCCGCCCAATAAGTACCCAGTGCCTTTCCATTTTCAAAAAAAATATCATTTCTACCGTCTTTAGTATTCCAATCTAAGGATAAAACATCTTGAAAAAAGCGCTTGTACTCTTTGGTACTTTCAGCGAGTTCTAAAAAGTCATCATTTGGATCCAAATAAGGCTTGGTGATTTTTTTGAGTCTGTCAGAAGTCCAATCCATAGAATATTAATCCTTTTTGGTTTTATTTATATGCGCAGCGATACCAGTAGTGTCAATGTTTCCCTGAATGGACCAAGCAAAATCTAGGAGTAGTTGCTCGTTAAAAACAGTATCTCTTTTACTTACAAAAGAATCTCCTACATAAGGAGTAATACTCAGGGTCCCTTCTTTATAAAGTTGAGGAGAAGTACTAGCCATTCTATGGCAACTCATGCAGTTTGTGCGGACACCTACATAGGTTTTAATAGTGTCTGTTTTTGTGTACAACATACTTCTATTCTCATCAAAAACATCAGGTCCAAAACCGGCTTCTAAATATGGGTTAAATGCGTAATTAGGCTTCCCGGTAATGGGTTGATCCATTTGATTTTCATTTGGGTTGACCATGTAATAAGAAACTGCCATTGCATAATTTCTAGCGGCTCCTTTTAATATGTCTGGTCTCATGTCTGCAATTGTTCTAGAACTGGGTAGAGGTGGATTGTCTGCATTTGCATCCCACCAAAATGTTTGCCAGGTCCAATTCGTAATTTCTCTAGTTCCCACATGCATACCCACTAAAATCACATAATCCCCTGGCTCTACCTCAAGTGGATTACCATCATTTTCCGTCCACTCGCTTTTAAAATAATCTACATCTTCTCTATTCAATTTGTAGTGAACAAATTCATTGATAGATCTCAGTTTTCCGTTGGATACACTTGTGGAATCTGTATCCACAGTAACATATGTTCCCCATTGCCCTTCAGGATAAGCTTCTAATTCATCAGTAGTTCCACTCCATGCAGCTATTTCAAATTTTGTTTCTCCGCTAGAAATGGGGAGAACCTTAAAAACAGGTTTTATGGTTATTGAAGAATTGGGAAAAAATGGTATTTCACTATAACCATCTTTATTAGCCAAATCATATAAGGTCGTCGCCATAAAAATTCTACTATCTATTGCAAATTTTGAAGCATCTGGACTGTAAGCAACGGATTCATGTATATTGATATTGACTTTACCCAAACCTAGAGTAGATTTTGAGGCATCCAGTTTTGAAGATAATTTATTACTCTTTTTTAACGTATCATCTCCAAAATGTAGATGCTGATGTGGAATGCTTAGATTTGCCCTATTGGATCTCGACAAAGGTTTATTTACTGATTTTCCACTTTTTATGACCTCGATCATTTCTCTAGGAGTCATCCATGTTTCATATACGCGAAGATTCTTGTGGTCTCCATCAATTTTTTGATTAGTCTCGGATAATAAACCCGCCCAAATTCCCCAGCCATGTTTATATATGCTTTCGTCCCTTGATTCCCTGATCCATCTGTTTAGTGTAACTGAGTCTTGTGGGAATTGAAAACCTGCCATATCAAGTGTAGGAAAAGGAGCCGGTTGAACATTATGAATTTGGTAATCATCAATTTTACTTTCCCTTAGCTCTGTAGGTTTGGTATCGGAGGTTTTCTCGTTTTTGTCTTTACAGCTGATAAGGCAGATAAGGAGAAGGCTTAACACATAAGTAAATTTAGTCTCCATAATGTTGTTTTTAAATAGATTAGCATTTCAAATGTGCCAATAAAATTTTGAAAATCGTTAAAGAAAAATACTTGAATGTAAAATCCTAGTATTTTTACTTTTTAAATATTGTAGTTTCTTTTATAGAAAAAGATAAAAATTGATTAATTCAACTATATCGCAAATGGCTTTGGTTTAAAGTTTTTAAATATGGAAATAATAGATAAAGATCGCGCGGGAAAATGATAAGATAACTCATTTAAATTTTAGATGAAGGCTACATTTATAAAATGAGGACAAATTATACCATAATTCATACCTTCATAGGAATAGCAGATACGGTAAGCGCTAGAATTAAATGGCATCTACTTTTTCATCACTCGGAATAATTAACCCGATAAACTTTGGCAATTAATCATTCCTTTTGTAGTAAATAAACTGTTTATTTAATATTTTATAATTGAATGTAAGCGATGTTAGAATAAGAATAGGAAATAAAATTTAAGATTCAGCTTAAGGAAAACAACCTTTTCATGCCTATTAAATATCATCACTTTCTTCACGAATTATATTTAATTAAAATAGTGCGAGGCATTGCCTCGCACTAAAATTTTAACACCAGCCGAAACCTTTCGTGATTATCGTTTTACCAGCAATAATAATGGTTACTTTGACACCTGTAGGGACGCCTAGGTGTGTACACATTGAGAGACAAGCCTCCGCAGCGGTTCCATCAGGAAACGAAATAGGAATGGGCAAACATACGTGACCGAGTCCTAAAGGCAAGTTCAAACAAACATTACCATTATCAACTGAAACGCTAATACATTCAGCAGCTACCAACATACAGCCACTGTGCACTATATTATGTTGACTATCTACACTTTGTAGATTTTGCTCCTCGTGAGCTCTTTTAGCAGCTTCAACTGCATTATCGATTGCTTCTTTCGAAAATGAATATTCTGACATAATAATTAAATTTAAGTTACCTACTCTATTATTTTGGATTTTCGGATACCTCCAAAGCAAAAAATTTGATCCGCAGCTACTTATTTATAAAATCGAACTCGTTTGCACGGAACAATTTTAAGTACATTTTAATTATAAATTATAATTAATTATTACGGTATTTTAAATTACGTACTAGTACTGAAACATGCAGTAATCACGCATAAATAAGAATAGACAGTTTTCAAACTTTTAGCGGAAAACACGGTATATTAAATAATATGTGTTTACATCACATCAAAATGAGATACTATATTACAAAACCCATATAAAGCGTATACTAAGTGCCATAAGTACAAAGCTATTTAAAAAGTGTTTTTTATAATGAATTATTAGGAGCCAGTAGATTATTTAAAATTAATGCTTGCTTAAAATCAAGAATAATGAGAATAAGGTAAATCACCCTGAAAACATGATATCAAAATCAAGTTCGGTCATCACTTGGATAATGATATCCAAATACGCCTGTACATTTGTGTAGAAGCATTTTTTTATTTCACAGTAAGCCTAGGGTTCAAGCGTCATACTATCAAGATCAACTAGACCATTTTGAATTGCAAAAATCACTAAACCTGCAATATTCTTAGTTTCAGTTTTTGCAAAAAGGTGTTTTTTATGACCTTCTACCGTGCGATGGGTTATGGATAGCTGATCCGCAATTTCACGAGCTTTTTTCTGTTGACATATGAGCTCTAACACTTCGATCTCACGATCTGAAAGCACTTGACTTTTATCTAAAACCGGTCCAGGAGAACGTGATGACAATTGTTTACGTACCACTCCTAGCTGTTCTTCCATAAAATAAAATCCTTTTTCATGAACCTCTAATATGATTTCTTGAAGTTTGAAGGGTGAAATTCCTTTTGGTAAAAAAGCCGCTACGCCGGTCTTAAGCATGAAGCCCGTAAAGTTCTTTTTGTAATGCGAAGACATCACAATGACGTTTAGATCGGGATATAGACGCTTTATTTGAGGTATAGTATCGATGCCACTCATCCCTTTCATGTTTATATCGAGTAGCAAAATATCAGGCACAGCGTTCTCGGCATTTGCGAGATATTGAATTAACTGCTCACCACTTTCTGCTTTGAAAATGACATTAAACTCTTCCTGTTTATCAAAGAAAGAGCTCAGTAAGCTTACCATTAAGGTTTCATCATCTACAATAGATAGTGTTATCGTTGGTTTACAGTCATTCATAATACCTAATTTAATCGTTTATATAAATCATTATGTACATCTCTTTCTTAGCTGAATAAACCCATGCTATTAAGATCGGGATCGCTGAGACGCATATTAACATAACCTAATCCGCTCAAACCCCTGAACAAAGAAAGGTTTTCTTCACTAATACTTTCATTTTCATAGGTTTGATAAAAACCTCGGGCATTTTTCTCTTTCAAAATTTGATGGGTAATCTCATTGGCACTTTTCATGTAAACGTCTAAACCTGTTACATTATAAAGTTCTATTAAAAAATCGACCATCGCAAGGATCCCACAACAATATGTATCTACAGAGTTAGATAAGTATAAATTTGGATTTTCAACTAAAAGCTTTGCGACTTCTAGAAATTGCTGGTCTCCAATTATTTTAAATAATTCAATTCTAACTAATCCCATACCCGCGGCGCCATAACACCATGCGTTTTGATAAATTTCTTCTGAGTACCTGATGTCTAACCAATTTAATCTATCATCTGAGAAATAACTATCCTCAAAAGAAATTAGGTTCTCAGCCGCTTCAAGATATATAGCATTCTCCGTTATATTATACAATCGTAGCAAACTAAGAGCTACACCCGACTGGCCATGAGCAACTCCTAAAGAAGCATCAGCATTCTTATCTTTGAAAACAAGGAAGGTAGAATCAGCATTAAATGTTCTCATATCAAGCAATTTGGTGGCAATAGAAATGCATTTATTTAATACGCTCTGATCTTTTCTTGATTCATATAACTTCAATAAAGCCAACATACAACCTGACAAGCCATCCATTAAATCAAAGTTAGTAGTTTCTTGAATCAATTCATCGAATATGAGACTGGACATTTTGAAACACAAATCATAATACATTTCGTTATCAATAGTGCATAATGAATAAATAATACCGGATAAGCCTGAAGCAATAGATAGAATTTCTTCTTTCCCGATTTCATGGATATTCAGAACCGAATCTTCTATTAGCTCATTGATTAAATGAGTTATTTCGTTTTTAAACCGTAAATTATTTCCTTGATTTTGATAAGCCTTTAAAAACACAACAATTCCCAATTTTCCATTATACAGTGAGATGTCCATCCTTTCAGAAGCATACGTTCCTGATCCTAATGGATGAAAAACCCGATAACCATCACCTTTCATGTCTTTACAAAGCTGATTGACAATTTGAATTACAATATTTTCTAGTTCTTGCGCAATATCAACCTTAACAGGTACTTCCTCTCTTTTAACTTTCAATTTATTTCCAAATCTAGAGGCAAATGAATTTTCAATTTTACTTACCTCCTTCTCAAGTTTCGCAAAATTCATTTTTTTCACATGCGCAATCATTTTATCGTATGGGGAGTCAAGTTTGTAATTTTCAATAACAATCACACCCGATTCTCTAATACAGTTTTCATTGCTGTTTATTGTAAAATGAGGTATGTTTTGTTTAATTATAGATTTGCATTCAGCAGAAAATAAAAGTTCTTTTTGATTATTTTCCAATGAAATATTTATCGGAAAAACTTTTAAGTCTTCATAAATTATATTTTTCCTTGTATAATTTGATCTAAAAGCTTGGGGTACAAAAGAGTTTTCTAATAAGTTTTTGTATTCTTGGGTTATCCGTGGTAGTATACGAACCTCTACATTTCTAAATTCTTCAAAAATTTCATTAATGATACGGTCATTTTGATTACAATTAATAATCCAAGTGCAAGACTTTCTAAAGCCACTCAGAAAACTTTCTAAATACTTCTCTGCTGTAATCTTTGTATCCTGAAAATGTGGTATGTTTTTCTGTCCAGCTATAAGTACAGAACGCCTGACAAGTTGCATATTATCAGATTTTACATTTTTCCAATGCCAATAAATTGGAGGACTAAATGAGTCATCTATTGAGCCTATCCCACTTAAATCAAATGGAAATTTGTGATTTCTTGAGTCTAAAAAAAAACATTGGGGAATCAGGTTTGTGTCAAGGACCGAGTAATGCTCTTTTGATGAGTCCATCAGACATTCTAAATCAATCAAAACAGGATGACTGCCACAAGCAATTAAATTCTCAAAATGAAAATCAAAGCCTTTCAAACAATAAATTAATCCTGTCAATATACCTGCTTCAATGTAATAGTTATAAATATCACTTAAATCTTGAACTCCACTATGTTCGACAAATTCGACATAACAGTAAGACCCTTTATCGATAAGTCCAGGGATTTTGAGCGAACTATCTAAAGTTTGATTGACTCTATCAAGCAATCTGTTAAATGCACCATCTATCTTACCACTTCTAGGCTTGAAAACAACTTTTTGATTGTTTTTAAACTCAATTATCGTGGTACTTTTTCCTAGATTGTGAGGATCACCCTTCCCTGTTTCAATGAACATTATTTTCAATTGGGTCGCACAGGTCCCAAGCAAATTGGATATACTATTTAAATCATCATTAACTTTTTCAACAATGAAATCAATGAAATTTAACTCTTGCTGAATTTTTTCATTAATTATATCAGTAAGTAAAGGATTTTGAACATAAAAGTTTTCTAAACCGTCAGCTCCGTTTAGTTTATGAATGTAAGCCTCATAAGGCGCTAAAATATTCTTATTGCTATTCTTAAAAGTCAAATAGTCATCATCCCATAAAAATTTAGTAAGCCAAGCAACCTCACTTTCTAATTTTTCAAAATTTATATATTTTTCAATCTTTGAATACTCCGGAAAAGATTGCTCCACCAGTCGCTGAATAATTTTTTTAAAAGGATATTCAAATTCCATAATTTAAATTAAAAGCACAAAACTCAATCTAAGCTGGCATAAACATCTTAGACTTAGCTTCGTGCTTATTTCAATTAATCATTTTCCTAGCAACAGGCACAAGTCCAAGTAATACTGACGGTCCCTTTCAACAATGGGTTTGACCCATTTGCATAAGTTTTTGGATCACGATTTGAAATATCATGTCCATGTTCTTTTGCTACTTTTTCAATTACACTGTTTACAGCGTCTTCTAAGTTAGATTTTAACTTAGGATTATTTGATACGTCGTTTAAAAAATTCTTCATTTTTATTAAGTTTATTTCCTACTCTCAGGTTTTTCGGATTACACCTCGTTATTAATGTGATTTCTGAACTTCACATGCACTAAGCTGCCTAGTAGATAAATAGAAATTAAGTTCGTCGCAATGCATACTAAACATAGATTTGATCAAAATACTATGTGTTAATTTGCGCAAATGAACTCGGTTTTGCTATTTGTCCACTAAAAATATAAATAGAAAATGGTTTAATGGTTGAGAATTTTACGTGAATTTCAAATTCCAGTATTATTACCTATCCTTTTTCTTGAACTAAGATCCTTCTTTTAGGGAATGTAAAATTGAATTTTCTAAAAATTCAGTGTCATCTAAGAAATCACATACAGTAATTTAAGACCTGAATTCCAATTAACGAAGTGTTTGCCTTTGTTCGAATTTGAAATAGAAAATCGATCGTGTGCCTTTATTGACAACACTTTTGATTTTGCACATTCCGCCTAGGTACTGGGTACGTGTTTCAATATTCTGGAGACCTAGACCTGATTTAAATTTCGCTCGATTGAAGCCCTTTCCATTATCAGCAACTAAAATGATTAAGCAGATTTCGGTTTGTCGCAATCTTATTTTCACCTCATTAGCCATTGCATGTTTATCGATGTTAACCAGAGTTTCCTGCAAAATTCTCAAAATCTGAACTTTGAACGAATTTTCATAAACTTCGTTTGTACGTATATCGTAGGTAAGGTTTACATTATAATTAATACTATAAGGTTCTACGACCTCATCTACAATATCTTTTAGGGTGCTGTATTCAATTAGCGGTGGGCTCAAGTCATGTGAAATGCGTCGAGCGGTACTAATACATTCCTCAATACGATCTGTGATATTATACTCAAGCGGATCAAAACCCAACTCGCTATGAAGTTTAATAGCATTTAATTTACCTATAAGCTCGTCGTGTACATCTGCCGCTACACGTTCACGCTCTAATTCTTGTGCTTTAATGGTGGCCTCGGTAAGTTCTAATTGATTTTTTAATTGAAGATTGGACTCGTTAACCCGAGCCTGCACCATATTACGTATAATGAGTCGTGTAAGCACGATTATGAACACCAGTAGAATGACCAAAAAAATCAAACCCAGCATCAACCAAAAAAGGATTACTTCAGGATCTTGCCACTCCTCCATATAAAATATGTTAGATAACTATATAATATAAAATTTAAAAATATACGCGCCGTCCATATATACATGATAGAAGTTATACTGGAATTGATCAAAAAATTGAATGGTATCAATAGCATAAATTCTATTGAATAATAAAACAATATGACAAAATGCAAGGTATCATTCTTCAAAATTGAGCCTTCCCTCAACTCTGTAAATAGATAGTTCAAAACCATAATAGCAATCACAAATGAACTCACGATTCTGGAATAGGTCTGAAATGTAGCAATATCACTCTGATCTATCATAAATGCTTCGATCGCGATGTACAAAAGGGCTCCTCCAGATAGAAAGTAAAGCCACTTTGCTTTTTTAAATTTCTCTCGATAGAGAAAATATAAAACTACAATTTCCAAAAATGCAAGAACGTTAAAGAGAATAATGTTATTTGAATTGTAAAATTTCATTACTCTGGAAACTAAATCGATACCTAAACACATGATAATGTATGCGTATAAAATCTTAGCAGACTGATTTTTAAGCCTGCCAGCATTCACTACTATTGAGATTACGAGAACAATGGGTATTAAATATGTTAGATCATAATTTTCGATTTTATAAATTATCTAATAACCCAAAATTACTGCGCTGCTTCCTACCTGTAGCTTTATAAGGTGGTACGGAGCCTGTCATGTCCCTAATCCCTTCTTCAATAGTACTGCTCGTATTATAAATTATTAAATCTATCACATGATTATTTTCTTCATTTTCCTTAAGTCCCAAAAAACAATCGTAGGTGTTACCAGGCTCAAAATCTATCGCATCCACTACAAAGGCCTGAAAAACCTCTTGGGAGTTTAAGAACAGCTCGCTGACCCAAGCATCTCTTTTGGAAGAGTCTATATAACTATTTACCCTTGCCGTTGCCTCCATATCACTTATATGGTGTGGATTTAGATCTACTGTATTAGTCACGCTAGGTAGTTGAACTTTTTGTGATTTTACATTTACAAGAGCTATTGCATTGGTATTTGCTTTTGTATCATGACCAGCTTTAACTACCTGAAAATTAATTTTCTCAGATTCAGAATCGTATCCTAAATAAATATGGACTGCCTCGACATTCTCATCAGGAAACTGAAATTGAAAATGATTTCCGTTATCATTTAAGATGGTTTTTACACTTGATTCAGACTTGCGTTCTACATCCCAATTTGCGACACTGGGAATATTAATTGTTGCGTTATTCATAATAGTTTTGGTTTTTAGTGGTCATAAAGATAAATTTTGGTGATCAATTTTGAAGGATCATAAAATGCATAATCTATAAGTTAAAACTTACTGTCATCCAGAGTTGAAAGCCGTTTTCTGTTTAATAGAATTAGAGTTTCGGAATCTTAAATTGTATCTATCGATAATGCTTACACGCAATCATGACATAATGAATTGAATATATTCATCTCCTTAACAAATATCGAAACAAAATATATATGAAAAGGCAAAAAAAATACCTGAATTTAAAATTCAGGTATTTTTACGTATTGTATTCACAGCTTAATGTAGGCTCGCTTTCGCGAAAGCGAAACTATAAATAACTATCTAAAACTTCAAGTTCTCATCTTTATCCCATAAACCCCAATAAGCGCCTACATCTCCTTCATCTCCAGTTTTCCACGACTCGTCAAAGGATGAGAAGTAAAAAACTTCTATACCTGCCTCACGAGACCATTTTTGTGTATCTATAAAATATTTCATGGCATTCATGTTAGATGCTAAGGCTCCGCGCAAACCGCCACCTTCACTAGGCCATCCCGTTTCAGTAACAATTACTTTCTTGCCTGCTGCCGCATCACTAGCCTGACCGTACATGGCTCGCATGTGATTCAAGGAATATTCAATAGGACAGCCTTCCCAGTAAGGGTAGCAGTTAGATAAAATCACATCGCAAGCCTCTGTCAACCTGGGGTGAACCGTAAATTCATAGTAAGCGTCCACGTAGCCCACGGGAATGTTTGGACCAACTGCTTCTTTGACTCTATTCATATAGTCCAGCAACTGATCGACTGTAAGTTCATTGCGATAAAGTACCTCATTCCCAACGGCTGCAATATCTACACAACCCTCTTTGGCAAGACCTATCAGTGCTTCTATTTCTTCTTCATTTGCTTCCAAATCATCACTGAGCCATGCGCCCACAAGATTTTTGAGACCATGTTTTTTTGCAATTCTTGGTATATGTTCATTTCCTTCAATACAAGAAAAAGAGCGAATCCATTGGGTATAAGGTTTAAGTTTGTGAATACGTCGCTCTACTTGAGCTTCCGTTATTACATCGCCTGGTTCCTGACCATCTTCATACATGCTGAAACAGATTCCGTGCATTCCACCATCTAAAGTCTTGCGCCAGAGATTACTCAAATCCTTGGCAGAATAAGATTCAATTTCTAAACCATTATAATCTATTTCGTTTAAAAAGGAGGCGTCTTTAAGCTCCCTTTTTGAAAAATGATGACCTTCTCTATATGACATATTCTAAATTATTTTTTATTGTATTTAAGTTCTTCCAATTTGTTCCAGATTCCCCATCGTGCTCCCAAAGCTCCCTCTATGCGAGCTTTCCAAGACTCATCAAAAGAGGAAAAGTAATAAAGCTCCACGTTGTATTTATCTGCCCATTCCATAACTGTAACAAAATACTTCATCGCATTTATTTCTGAAGGAATCGCATTATTGATCGACTCTCCCGCGCTAGGCCAGCCCGTTTCTGTAATAATAACTTCCTTATCACCCGCGCATTTGTTCACTAGAGCATACATCTGTCTAATGTGTAAAAGGCTGTCATCTATCGAAAAACCTTCCCAGAATGGATAGCAGTTAGTTAGTACTACATCAACAGCCTTGACAAGCTGGGGCATTCTACAATACTGGTAGTAAGTGTCTACATAACCTACCGGTATGCTCAATGGTGCCAGCTCTTCCTTGACTCGATTGATGTATCCGATCAGTTCGTGTTCCGTAATTTCACCACGCAACAGGACTTCATTACCTACCGCTGCAATATCTACCTGTCCATCTCTAGCTAGTTGAATCAAATTATTGATCTCAAGCTCATTACGCTCACGGTCTTCACTGATCCATGCACCAACAATGGTTTTCTTGTTCAGAGCCTTTGCCTCCCTTGGAATATATTCATTCCCATTTGTACATGCAAATGAACGTACCCCAGAAGTGTACTCAGAAATAATCTGCATTCTTCTCGCAACCTGTTCTGGTGTGATAAAATCATGACTATTCTGACCTTCAGTATAAGGACTGAAGCATAAACCACCCTCTGCACGCTTAAGCCTATCCAAAAACAATTTGCTAAGCTCTTTATGTGAGAGTCTATTGACATCGGTTCCAGAAAACTCTGTCAACTGTACATCGGCTGTCAATAAGCCTTCTAGATTACCCGAAGAATAATTCAACTCTGATATATCAGCGTTCATTTGAGCCTTTCTCTTTTCTAAAGCAGCTCCGATCTCTCTTACTCGTTTCTCATCTAAATCGTATTTCCACATTACGATAAACGCTAAGGCAGCAGTACCGGCCGGTACGATAATATCTGCTATTCTAAGATTAGTCATAGTTTCTATAGATTGGTCTGCTATATTTTGATCAAACCCCACTATTTTGAGTATAACACCACTCAGTATGATAGCCAGAGCTTGACCAACCTTTACCATCCACCAATATATTGCGCCAAAAGTTCCTTCTTTTCGAGGTAAACCGTTATCTAACTCATCCAAATCACAAACATCGGCTGTCATACTCATCATTAACGTGAATAAACCACCCATACCAAAAGCAAAAAATGGAATGGGCAAAAAAATAAGCCATGGTACACTATTGTCTACATTGATCATAAACCAAGTCGCACCCATACTTTCCAAATGTGGATTTAGGAATTCGAATATTGATCCCAAAGCACTTGTCATTCCTTCACCTAGAGAAGTTTGATTAAATTTTTCATTCAGCTCTATATCAAACCCCCACCATTTTAAAATATAACCAACAATGGAGAGGAATGTAGCAATGAGAAATGCTTTACGTTTCCCGATTTTAGTAGCCATTTTAGATACTATGGGAATAACGATAAGAGCTGTAATTATAGCGTTGAGTGAATTGAACCATGCTGGCCATGTACCTGCAACCTCCCAACTACCTTGATACATATAAAACACGATTATAAATACAGAGAAAGCGGCTACCAGTTGAAAACCATTGAATACTAAAAAAGTAGCACCGCAAAGTTTCATGAAAGGTTTATTCTTGGAAACTTGAACAATTCCCTTGAACAACTTTTTCATATTGGATCCCAATGTTTTAAAATTGATTCGTTCCCTATTCTCCATGTTCCCTGCATCTATGCCTTTACAGAAAAGAGCTGGTAAGATCCCAAATATTATACAGACACCTCCCACTAGGTAGGCCATGGTTCTAACCCCTTCAGCAGGGTTGTCAAAGGTATTTGGGTCTGGTATTATAACGTATAGCCAAGGCACTATAATCCATGCAATTTGTCCCATGGAATTTGCCAAACTCATCAAACGCGTTCTTTCGTTATAATCTGGAGACATTTCATAACCCAGACCTACCAGAGGTGTGGCAAACATAGTATTGCCAGCAAGAAATAAAATTTGCAATATCATGACATACCAAAAATTATAGGTCATGGATGCATTTTCATCCAATTGCCACATTAGGATGAACAATATTCCACTAATAATAGCTCCGGTAAAAATATAGGGCCGCCTCCTTCCGTATCGGGATTTTGTGTTGTCGGAAACAAACCCCATTATGGGATCGGTAAGTGCATCAAAAATCCTAGGCAATCCTCCTAAAAGCCCAGCCCAAACAGGATCCATTCCAAATGCAGTGAGAATAAATACTTGCAAATAAACCCCAAGTACTCCAGGCAATAGGTTGAGTACAAAATGACCAGCACCAAAAGAGGCTTTCTGACCTAAGGGTACTTTGTGCGTAACTGGTAATATTTTAGACATAAGCTTAGATTTAAATCACTGTTTCATTTTATCCTTTAGTTACCGGTATCAATACCGTTTTCATCATTTTTTCAAAGTCTCCATCAAAAGTTTTGGTGACCGGTTTTCCATTCCTGCCCAAACCTTCAAAGGTTCCTTTATCCACTTCTTCCCACAGCGCATATTTTGCCTTTCCGTCTATGGTAAACAGCCCAAAGTAGTTCTCTGAACCTGAAGGATTACCCGCATCTTTCCATTGCTCGTCAAAGGCTTCAAAATAGAAGCAAGACATGCGTGCTTTATTTGTCCATTCCCTCATATGTTGGTAGTAAATGGCCTCTTTAAATTCATCTGTAGCTCTAGAACCTTTAGGCCCATAAAGTCCATTTGAAAAACTGGCCCAGCCGGTTTCTCCTATATGAATAGGTTTATCAACACCCAATCCCTCCATATAAGATTTAACACTATCATATTGAGAAATAGCATAACCTTTTGCTCTTAACATTGCCGCCTCTACCTGTTCTTTTTTAGTCAAAGGCTTCTCGGCTGGAGTCGTCTTCCAAAAAACCGGATTGTAATGGGTATCATGCATTGGGTACGTATGAATGGATAGATAGTCCACAGCTCTGATCAATTTATTGAGAGCACTTACATGATAAACCCTATCTCCACCTCCCCAAGAGGCAAAATTGTCTGAACTGGTAATCCATAGATCTTTATCCAGCTTTCCATTTTTCTTTAACTTTTGAAGATAGTCGACCCATTTTAAAATCACGTCTGGTTGCACATAATAAGATGCGGCCCATTTTACCATGGCTTCATTACCTACAGCGATGACTTTTACGATATCTGGATATTTATTTGCCAGTTTTACCGCACGCTCGATTTCTGCGGCATTATCAGGACTTTCCTGATTATGATCTGGTGGGAGCTCTGTCCATGCATTGAGACAATCGATCCATGCGCCAAGCATCACATACATTTCAAATTCTGGATCCTCCTGCTTCAATTCATGAATGGCCTTTAGGATATTAGGAGCTTGCTCTAGCTGTACATTATAGGTTCTTATGATGCGTATTCCCATAGCGTGCATCAAACGCATGTCTCTTTTTAATTGTATTAACGTGGGCTGTTCCGTTCTAGCCTTCTTACGGTATCCACCATAGGAAATTGCTAAATAATCTTTATTACCTAGAATCTCAGAGGCATTTATATTTTTTCTTTTACTCACTGTATTTTTCATTTCATTAATGGGAGCATTCTCCCTCTCACGTTCCACGTCTTTACAACCCATCAAAGAGATGAGTGCAAAAACAACTGTAATATTTTTGATTTTTGATCGAAGCATCACAAAGCCGATTTATAGGTTAGACCGTATCCCAATTCAAATAAGGGCTCGATGGAATCATCCCAGTAATTTGGACCGTACATTCCCTTATAATCATCCAAACTAGCAGGCCATGAATGTGGTAGTTTACCCTTAAAATCGTAGTCGCCAAATAATACTTCTGCAACTCCCGCTCCCTCAGAACCTATGAGCCATCCCGCTACAAAGGCATTGGAGGATTCGATTTCATCAGTGACGACCAGAGGCCTTCCAGAAATTAATACTATTACTGTCTTGACTCCTTGCTTCTCGTAATGCTCAATATAGTTTTGATGCTTTCGCGAAAGCGTTAACCCGTACTTCCCCTCTCCATTTCCTATATCGCCAAAACTCTCTGCATAAGGGGTTTCTCCTACGACTAATACGGCTATATCGGCATCGGGATGGTTTTGGGTGGCATTTTGATCATAAACAACCTCTCCTTGTGCGTGTTTTTTTAATCCATCTAAAATGGTCGTGGCGCCTTTATAGCTTTCTTCCTGACCCTGCCAGTGTATCGTCCAGCCGCCGCTCTGCAAACCAGAATTAGCAGCATGCTCGCCTACAACTACTATTTTCTTAGCGGTTTTGTCCAAGGGTAATACACCATCATTTTTTAGCAATACCAGAGATTCTCGCACCGCCTGTTGTGCAACATTGCGATGTTCTGGTATGCCTACTATATTTACAAGTGTCGTATCGGGAAATGGATGCTCAAAAAGTCCCAGTCTTAATTTTTGTCTCAAAATCCGTTTTACAGCATCATCCACTCTATCGATTGCGACGGTGTCCGTAGCTATACCTCTTTTAATACGAGTGTGGAACTTTTCCAAGTCGCCATCTACAGCCATAACCATATCGACCCCAGCGTTGATAATTGCATTTCCACCAAATCGAGAATACCCTTTCCAATCGGTTAAAACAATCCCATCAAAACCCATTTGATTCTTTAAAGTATCAGTAATTAGTTTTTTGTGCGCATGCATGGGGATGCTATCCAGTGAGTTGAAAGATGCCATTACTGCACCCACTCCCTCATTTACCGCTGCACGATAAGGCGGTAACAATCGCTCTGAAATTTCTTGGGGTGTCAATTGGGTGTCGCCACCCTCTACTCCATTCATAGTTGATCCATCGCCTACAAAGTGTTTTGCTGTCGCCATCACGGTACTGCGATCACGCAAATTCCCCTGATGTCCTTGAATGGATGCTCTCGTAAGTTTTGTAGTCAACTCGGTGCTTTCAGAAAAAGCCTCATAAACCCGTCCCCATTTTTCATTGTATGGAATTGCTACGCAGGGCGAAAACACCCAATTAAAACCAGTTGCCTGAGATTCCAGTGCCGTGATCTGTGCTGCTCTTTTAACGAGATCTGCATTTCCAGTCGCACCCATCCCAATATTATGTGGAAAAATAGTGGCTCCATCAAGGGTATTTTGACCATGAACCGCATCAACTCCAAAAAGCAACGGAATTCCCAATCTAGTTTTGAGCGCTTGCTTTTGTAATTCAATAATTCGGCTTTGCCATTCTTCAGGAGTTGCACCTAGTTGACCACCTTCAGTATGAATAATAGAACCAATAAACTTCGTAGCCACCAGACTATCGTTTTCCAGATCCCAGAAATGACGCACCTGTGTCATCTGGCCGATCTTTTCATCGAGCGTCATCAAGGCAAGTAGCGAGTCTACTCTTTCCTCGATACGATCAT
This sequence comes from Nonlabens sp., assembly GCA_049671565.1. Classification (GTDB taxonomy): domain Bacteria; phylum Bacteroidota; class Bacteroidia; order Flavobacteriales; family Flavobacteriaceae; genus Nonlabens. The sequence goes on along the minus strand of JBATVD010000012.1, from coordinate 117,586 downwards.
CCTTATCTCCTGTTGATATGTATGTATTCCAGCCAGGTACATTTTTACAAGACACAAGGACAAGCGCTGCCAAAAGCAGTGCTAAGTGCATTGTTCCAAATATGGCACTCTTTTCTTTCATATCATTTCTCTTTGGTACGCTTCGTTCGCGACCTAGTCTTTAACGTTATTAGAGCCCTGCTTCGCCATCTCTTGACGTTGGCGCGCTTCGCATGCGCCCATTTCTTCCTTCTTACGAAGCGTGGGCGCTTGCGAAGCGCCCTTACCGTTTGCGGTTTTCCTCATAGGGTCGCTTGCGAAGCGCCCTTACCGTTTCCCGTTTCCCGTTTTGGGCGCTTGCGAAGCGCCCCTACGGGTTCATATCTCGTTTACGCGATATGAACCTCTACGTGCGCTACTTTTCCGTCACGCTGAAAAATCCCTTTACTGGTTTCAACGCTAATTCTTAGATCGCTACCCAATTCTTCTGAACTTCCATCCTTAAAATGAACCATCCCTCCTGTTTTTTCAGCCCATTTGTAAACTACAGGCACCTGACAGTAGGTAAAGCAAAGGCTTCCTTTCTCCAATTTAATGGTTCGTTTTTTATCCGCGAGATCGTAATAAACAAAGTCTCTTGCGCTGCGTAAAAACTCCTCCTTACGTAACAATCGGGCATTGAAAACAATTTGTGCCTCGTGTACAAAAACACCCAACTCGCCAAAACGACTTAAAATATCCTCCTTAACCTGTCCCGTCATTCCCGGTTGTTGCGCTCCCTTTCCTGCTGGCGTGTGCGAGTAGGGATCAGTAGGGAATGCACCATACAATTCTGGAGATTTATGGACTCCTATGCCCTCATTGATCTCGTAGTAATGCTCTAACAACCTACCTATGACCTCATCGCTCTCATTCTCATGAATGGCAGCCCAGCAACGTTCCTGAACGGCGAGCAACAACTTGGAAACCATGTGCCAATAGATCGACCCAAGACCTTCATAACCGAAGAATGTTCCTGATCTTCCCGTAAAGGCTTTATGATTAAAATGCTCTTCAAAATCTGCCAATAATTGATCTTTTTCTCGATCGACCAATTCTTGATATTTCTCCGGCAGGGCATTAAGTGCTTGCACCAGACTTTCTGCATTGTTGAATTTACCATTATAGTGATAGTCGCCATTCACGTCTTTTTCAACGATCTGCGAGTTACCCACAGCGGTCAATTGCTGCAATAACAAGGAATTTTGAACCTTTTCGTCTGCTATGTTGTTTTTATCGGTAAAGCGTGGCAGATCCTTGTCTGGATACAAAATGTAACTGTACTGATCTGCACGGAAAAGTGCGCTGGATTTTAAGGCATCAAGAACTTTCAGCGATTCCTTTGGACCTATATAACCACTACTTAGCGCCGCCACCTGACCTTCCAGCATTTCTGACAAGTAGGAAATTTTTATACCTTCTTTACTGTAAGTCATCAGATTATAGGCGTGATACAAATTATCATCCCTACGATTTGCCTCGATCGATTGGTCTAGGTGCTTATTAGTAACCTCAAGGAAATTTAGTAATTCAGCTTTTGAAATCGAATTCTTGTCACTTGTAAATCCGTCGTTATAAATCGCTTCTCGATAATTGCTTGCAGCTTTACCTAGTTCATCGGTAACCTGTTTGCGCTCTTCATCAGTTCGCTTTCGCGAAAGCGAGTCCTGAAAAGAATTCAATTTAGAAACAGTCTTCTCAAACAATTCTACCAACTCAGCCGAAACCTCAAATTGAGACTCACTACTCTGCCCCACAGCTTTGTGGAAAAATGTGACAAATCTTCTTAAATAGTACAACGTAACCATGGACACGCCATTTCCTACCAAGGCGTTGTTTGCGTCGTTCCACTCGGGACGTTGTGTGTTCATCCATATTCCTCCTTCTGGAATGAAGTTGGAGACTTTGGCGAGAACAGTCGCAAGAATTTTCTCGATGAAATTGACATGATAGAGATCATTGTTTTGGTCTCTAATTAGTGCGCCATCGGCACCCATCTTATTGCGTTGCTCGCGTATTTTGTGATCCAGATTTTCGTCAAAAACAATCGTGTCTTTGGAGTTTTTTACAATCTCATCATAGGGCTTGATCCGGTAGGGAACATTTGCATAAACAAATAGATCTTGCGTAAAATAACGTTCTAGCCTACTCGGATCGTGACGCTCGATAATCTCTAAGAACTTGAGTAAATAGATGATCTGATGATCGCCCCAGTATCCTATATATGACCACGGATTATCCGGTTCCACCGTTTCCCAATCAAACCCGTCCTTTGTAACCCTGTACGGATTGTACCCATCAAAAGTGGTGGCATTGAGGAATTTATGGATCATGCTATCAATAAATTCTGGGTAAGAGTAAGCAAGCGCCTCCCAGTTCTGGAAAATATCCCTCCAGTTTCCTTCATAGTCTAGAATTTTGGAACCGTCCTTTTCACTAGTCAGGTTGATACTGAACTTGTTCCATGGACGACTAGGATCTCCATGCCTGCGACTGAATTTGAGTGGCATGTATTCCAATGCCAATCTCTTAAAATCGGCATTATCGTCTTGCGCTACCAGTTTCTGTAAATGGTCGAGCTGAAAGGTCTCAGGGAGATCGTTGATCAGATCTTTTTTGGCTGCGGCAACGGCTTTGTTTGCCTTTTCCAGATAAATACTGAAATCGCCCTTTTCAATCGTATAATTATCGTCAAAAATACCACCACGCATGATGTTAAACAGCGTGTTAGAGAAGTGACGGGTGTTTCTTAGTTTATCTGCCGTGAGCTGTTTCCCGTCTGACGAGCTGTTGAGTTTCAACAATTCCTCAGAACCTTCTTTAATCGTTTTTTGAATGGTTTTGGTTAGATCGTCTTTCTCGGCAATCATTTTTTTGATGGCTGCGACATCGCCCATGGTTTGGTTGAGTTCTGCAACGATCATCCAGTTCTTTTGCTCTTCTCCTTGAAGTGTCGCATCAAAATTGAGGAAATAGGCTCCTTTTTCTGCTTTTACATCTACCTCTTCGTGTATTTCTTCTCCTCGGCGATAGGCATCGAGTTGTTTGGATGACAGAAGTCGCTTAACATCTGGCGAAAGCGTGGACCAAACGGTAGTCGCCATCATCGCCTCACTGGGTTCTGCTTTGTCCACGATAATGGCGCTCAAGGCGAAAATTCCTAATCCACTATCTTTTTCGAGCTCACACTTTTTATAGGCATCCACAAGATTGGAACTCGCGTTCTGTAACGCTGAACCTACTCCATATGGTAAGATGTTTTGGATTCCATCAAGAACCTCAGTACTACTTGACGCTGAGCCGGTATTGATCAAGCTTGATTTCTTTACAAAACCGTATTCATCGCTGCTGTTCCACGCGTAGCGGAACGTAATCTCCAGATCATGATTGACCTCTTCAAAAACCACCTTGTTTCCCAGTTGGTTTTTATAAAGGTTAGTAGTTGTCTTATAAACACCATTCATGCGCTCTGAAAAGGGTTCCCATAAATAGGTTTTCTCGTCGCGAGTGATTTTAAGAATGGTTTTGCTTCCGGTAATATCAGCGGCTTCCGTTATTTTATCGTCAGTATAATACGGAAACAATGAAGATTCAGAGTTTCTTCTTCCAGCGGTAAGTCCACCGTTGCTGGAAATAAACATCCAATGGTCTGACTCACTCACGATGCTCATGAAAAAGGGTCGCATGGTATCGACATTAGATATTTTGTAATATTTCTCGTTCTCCAGATCAACCAATTTCCCTTTTACCTCGGTATCCGGTATTTGTAGTTTGTTAGTTCCTAAGTATAATTCTTTGCTCATTTTTATTTTTCTTCTATCTGTTTTAAGGGCAGATTGTTTTTTTCTTATTTCAAGATCTCACTTCGACGCTTCGACAGGCTCAGCGCAGGCAGCAATTCGATAGCACTTCGACGGGCTCAGTGTGACAGCTCAGTGTTACAGTTCAATATTATTTCAAGTTTTCACTAATTCCAACTCCAATTGCTCCAGTGACTTCCCTTTGGTTTCCGGTAATATTTTTATCATGATAAAAAAGCCCACTAAGGCTATGGCTCCAAAAATAAAGAACGTCAACGCGTTGCCCAGATTAGCCAGTTCCCATGGGAAAACCAACTGCACCAGCGAACTAATCAATGAATTCACAAAAGCTACCACACCTATAATAATTCCTCTTACCTTGAGAGGATATAGTTCTGAGAGCAGCACCCACATGACTGGTCCCAGAGAAAATGCAAAACAGGCAATGAATCCTAAAATTCCAGCGAAAACCAAGTTGGCATTAATCGTAGTAGCCGCCTGTAACAGATCGCCATCGTTTGCCAGATAGATCTGATTTCCCAATTTCTCTTTTAAAGCATTTTTAAATTCAACATCAGAGAGGTAGACTTGATTTTGAAGAGGTCGCAACGACTCTCTTTCTTCAAATGTGAATCTATCAATAGATTCTGTGGTTAACTGATATTTCGCTTCATTAAAACCGTAGGCGCAGAGCAATAAACTAATCGCTATTCCGGCCGTACCGAAAAGCAATAAAGGTCTTCTGCCCATTTTGTCAATAAGCAACATGGCAAGTATGGTAAAAACGACCGTAACACAACTCAACAGCACACTGCTTATAAATGCAGCATCTGTTCCCACGCCCGTCTGTTCAAATATGGAAGTTGCATAAAAGTAAACAGCGTTGATTCCCGTTATTTGCTGGAGAATGGCAACTACCAGACCTACGATCACGATGAACCGAAGTGATTTTTTAAAGATGACTTTGTAAGAGATCTCGTTTTCGCTCTGAGCGCTATGATCCTGACTTTTAATAGCAGAAATCTCTCTGGAACCTATCTCATTTCCATGAATCGCATAAAGAACTCTCTCTGCCTCCACCTCCCTTTTCCTAAGATACAACCACCGTGGGCTGCGAGGTACAAGAAACATTGCTGCAAAATAGAGAATGGCGGGAATCATTTCCACGCCCAGCATATACCTCCATACATTATCCACCGTCAAAAAAGAATCTGGACTTTTAAGAGCCACATTAAAGAAGTAATTACTCAAAAAAGCCGCGAAGAAACCTAAAACTATATTCAGCTGCTGAATGGCGACGAGCTTACCGCGATCTTTAGTAGTTGAAACTTCTGCAATATAAACGGGCGCCAAAACCAGCGCCGCACCAAACGCCAGACCACCGATCATCCTCGCGACATACAACATGTGGTAATTACTGGCAATCGCACTCAGCAATGCCGAAACCGCATAAAGTGCCGCCACCCAGATCAAAACCCGTTTGCGACCCACGGCATCGCTCAATCTACCCGCAAAAAGCATCGCAATCATGGCGGCAAAAGAGGGCGAACTTACCACCCATCCCGATTGTGTTTCAGAAAGATTGAATTCTGGATTTGCATAATTCATGACCCCAGAAATAATTCCAGCGTCAAAGCCAAAAAGAAAGCCTCCCAAGGAAACCACAAAAGCAATAAGGAGGAGCTTTTTTGACATGGTTATTTTACAACTATAGTTTGGATGGAATGCGGCAACATGGATAGCTGGCTGGTCTTATCAGCCATACTTAGACTGTAATCTACGGGTGCGTCGCTTTGATTCAAGACTACAACAGCGATACTGCCATCTAAATTTTTGAATGCGGTGGTTAGCAAATTATTTGTACTGGAAACACTTGACATTCTGCGGGCGCCAGGCCTTATGAATTTTGAAAAATGCCCGATATAATAATAAGAATTAGTGAAGTTGAGCTCGTCCTTAGCGGTATCGCCATGAACTGGAGCAAAACAAAGATTACCTACGTGGTTGGGGCCACCGTTTTGATTCAATAATATGTTCCAATCGGTCCAGGCGACGGTGCCGTTATTAAAATCATTGATCATCGATTTCCCGTAACGTTCAGCTAATTTAGGGTCATCATTTGCAAGTCTTACGGGATCGTAACCCTCGTTGCAACCCTCGGTAAAAATGAGTTTCTTATCTGGATAAGCCTCGTTAACATGGCTTACTGCTTCATACATGGGAACACCATCTTTCCAGTCTTCGTACCAGTGAAAACCGGTTCCCCAAACGTATTTTGCCGCCTCAGGATCATTTAAGATCGTACTTGCACGCTGAAACAATAAATCCCGATTGTGATCCCAGACGATGATATTTTTATCGCTCAGTCCCTCATTTTCCAGTGTTGGGCCTAAGTGGTTTTTAAGGAAATCCCGCTCTTCTTCGGCAGTATAGATGCAAGATTCCCACCGCTGAACCGCCATGGGCTCATTCTGAATGGAAAGTCCCCAGATAGGAATACCAGATTTCTCGTATTCTTTAATGAACTTAGCATAGTACATCGCCCATGAGTCTCTGTATTCTGGTTTAAGACTGCCGCCTTGCAGCATGCTGCCATTAGTCTTCATAAATGCTGGTGGGCTCCATGGACTTGCGTACATCGTTAATTCACCTCCTGCGGCTTGAATAGCCGCTTTGGTAAACGGTATTCTAAACTCGCGGTCGTGGTCGATGTTGAATGTTTTTAGCTCCTTATCGCCATCTTCCACATAAGTATAGCTATACGGAGAAAAATCACAGCTGTGGATGATGGTTCTTCCCAGCGAGTAGCCTATACCATTGTCTACATCGTAATACGCTTCAAGAAATCGTTTTTGATTTTTCTCGGAGAGTTTATAAAAAGTTTCTGCGGCGGCATCAGTCAGTGCGGCGCCTATTCCCAGCAATTCTTGGAATGATGAATTGACGTCTACCGTAATGGCAGCATCTACCTCGCGCGGTTGTATCAGTGATCCAAATTCAAGTGTATCTACAAGACTTAATTTGTGATCAAAATTATGTGCCGTGGCGTAAACAAATGCGTTTTTTCCTTTCATATTATATGGGGAAGTCGGGACAATGACTGGTGTGCCTTTTTGGTTATTCATCAAAGCTTGGTGGATTTCAGAATCTGGGTCTTTACAACTCGATGCAAGAAACCATAACAAGATAAAATATACACTTTGCTTCATGGCCAAATTAAAAACCAGCGATCTATGTGGATCGCTGGTAAGTTTTTTCACTGAAATTATTCGTAAACTCTTACGTAATCCACTTCCATAATTTGTGGATAAACAGTATCTGCTCCAGGAGCTCCAACAAAAGACCCACCCACTGCCATGTTGAGAATCATGAACATTTCTCGCCCATCGTTGAATACCCACTCAGATGCTTCATCATCTTCCATATCTTCGGGAGTTATGGATTGATATAAAATATCATCTACATAATAATTAATTCTAGTAGGGCTCCACTCTATTCCATAGATATGAAAATCAGTATCTAGCCGATCATTTTCAAACGTATAGGTTTTTGAGATAGGATTATTGGCAAAATTACCGGGCATGTGTGCACTTCCATGCACCACATTGGGTTCTTGACCCTTATATTCCATGATATCAATCTCACCAATTTGTGGCCAGATCGCACCATCTGAATCTTCACCAAGAAGCCAGAATGCTGGCCATATACCCTGCCCAAAAGGCAATTTAATACGTGCTTCGTAACGACCATAGTCTCTTTCAAAAAGGTCTTGGGTTAGAATTCTTGCCGATGTGTATCGAGACCCTTGAAAGTTTTCCTGTCTGGCGATAATTTTCAGCACACCATCTTCAACAATCACATTTTCAGGACGATCTGTATAATATTGCTGTTCATTATTTCCCCAGCCATTTTGACCAGTTCCTATGTTATAGGTCCATTTAGTAGGGTCTGGAGCTCCGCTTCCATCAAAGTTATCTTCAAATACGAGAGTGTTTAGTGTCGTTACCTGCTGATCCGTATCCTCATCACAAGAGAAACTCAGACCAGCAAGTACAGCTCCGATAATTATATATTTTATATTTTTCATATCTATTATTTTGCTTTTTACATTTTGAGGTGTTTACGCTTTCGCGAAAGCGGACTCAAAATACTGATTAATCCAATACGCGTATGTCGTCTGCGTAGTAAGTAGAACCATCACCTGGTGTTCCATCAATAAACTCGTTAATAAAAACCACTCGTTGATAACTCAGTCCAGGATTGAACAAGGCAGAAAAATTAAATTCCAGTTCTACCCATTCATTTGCCACAGGTACATTAACGTCTACGAATATCTGGTTGCCTCCACCGGCGGTTTCTAGTGCCATTCTTACTGGAATATTAGCTTTGGGCGACCAAACCTTCATACGCATCACTTGTGATGATGAAAAGTCAATAGGCGCTTCGAGATCTATAAATGTACCAGCAAAAAAGGCAGAGCCTGCTGGCTTTATAGTTCTCAATACTCTTGATGATGTATTTATCCCGCTCTGGTCTGGATTTGTTATAATTTCATTTTCTGCTCCTTCAAATGGATTGATGTTATAGTTTAATGTAGTAGATTCAAAACCTATAGGTAGCACTACTTGAGTATTTCCAGAGTCATCCACGATTGGCGTAGGGTCTACCACTTCTCTATAAAAATAGATATTATCCACAAGAATATTGGATATAGTATTATCTGAAATAAAGAATAGAAGACCTATCTGATCGCGACCACCAAGGCCTGAGAAATTACTCAATGGAATATCAAATCCTTCCCAATCGTCCGTAGTTAGATCAGATGCTCTTAAGGTAAAACTGCCCGCTGTTTCATTGCCAGTTTGCACTCCGTTCAGTAATTGCAATCTGATGAAGTCTGACCCCTGCATCACTTCTTGCACGTTAATATCTACGTGCAAATGCGTCATGGAACTTGCATTAATAGGCTGTACATTTAAGAATGAACCTATACCAACAAAATTTAGTCTAGTGTAATTGATTACTTGATCACCAGCAATATTTAATGGAGGTGCTCCTCCCTCGGTAGTTTGACCATCACCATTAAAAAAGCCATTGTAATAATCTACTGGAACATTGTTATATGCATCACTAAATATGGATATAACATTTTCTTGATCACGATCAGGAACAGGTGCAGAATTGAATTGACCAATAGAATTAACAGATAGTGAACCATCAGCCTCAAGTAACTCTTCATCTTCGCCAGTTTTTAATGCGGCTGTGATAATTGTAGGAATGGGATCTCCATTCATGTCCATGGGACTGGCTCCCACTATCTCAACCAAACCATTTTCATCAACAACTGCTACACTAGGATCACTACTCGTAAAGGTGAAGTATCCTGGTGCGACGTTTACGGTAACGTCTCCATTGGTGACTGTATTGAATGTTTCTTGTAATGAAGTTACTTCGAACTGAGAACCTATAAAACCTTGTTGAAACACATCTTCACCTTGAAATATGGATGGTCTAGGCTGTGCGATGGTTCCCAATTTTTCGAATCTCAAATTATCGATAAAAAAATCAAATCCTACACCGCCAGAACTCATTGTTCCCGTTGAAAATACAAACAACCCTCTTTCTTGAGTCAATACAGATGGGTCTGGAATGGGAACTACATATTTTCTCCAAGCTGTTGATAATCTTAAACCCGTTCTTGAAACCGCAAATGGATTAAAGTCACGATCAAAATCGACTCCAAAACCTACTTCATCAATGTTTGCTGTTGTAGAGCCCTTTGCCCAAAAAGTCAAAGCGTCATAGTCAGTAAGATTTCTACCATCACCTCGATCCCTAAAAATACCACCAATGAATCCTCCATTAGGATCATCTGGTGCGGGTACGGAAATTTGAATGGATGAGGACCCCTCGTATGATTCTTCTGTGGTAGTATTAAATCCATCAGGATTTGCTCCACCGTTTGGATCGAAAGACTCAAAAAATTCGTCGGTTAAATTTACGGGATCATCTACATAAATGTCTGGTGTACTTGGAAACAACGCTTCAACAGCGTCATCTGATAGATCGCGCTCACAACCTATAAGTAATAGAGCAGCTACTCCAGCGACACCACAGATTTTTAAATTGGTATATAAATTTTTCATGCTTTTTATTTTCCTATGTTAATATGAAGGTAGGTTCTTATTTCCCATTCAGACCCATTAGGGAATCCTACGGGACTCAATGTAGGTTCGTTTGAAAACTCAGCACCTTCATTAGGTCCATACCTATTTGAAAATTGATTTAAAGATCTCCATGTTCCTCTTATTCCCACTTGTGTATCTGGTAGTAAAAACCAGTCAGGTCTTCCCAGAGTGGTAGAAACATCGAGCATTAATTGAGTTGGAAAGGTCAAGTTGAAATCCCTATGGTAATCAAAAGGTCCCCAATCATTAATTTTTACCATTCCCTGCACTTTGATTTTTTTGTAGATCATTCTCAAATCTCCTCCAAATCGTTTGATCAATCGCTCACTGTCACCGTTTGCCTGACCATTACCGTAGTAGAAATTACCTATAACTCCCCATTCTGGTGTTAGCTTGGAAACCATTCTCAGGTTAGCTTCATACAAGTCTTCTGCTGGTGCAGATGAAGGAAACGGAAAGAAAGTACGATTGGCAAGAAATCCAATGGCACCATCCATGGTTGTAGGCAAGTGGCGGTATACAAAACCTAAACTTGCGGCAAATTTAGCATCCTCTGCACGGTCATTGTCCCAGGCATACATCCATGTTGCTGGAGTGGGATCAAAAGTTATAAGCATTTCCCCTGCTGTAGTCTCACGATTGCCATTACGCACTGCAAAAGGATCACTGATTACATTTCGCACACGTCCTGGAGCAGTTATATCAGCAGGCATCGGATCTACCAGCGGCTTTTGCCACATAAAATTAGGTGCAACCTGAAAATCTCCAAAAGAGTAAGTGAAACCAGCAAGAACATTAGTCATGTTTCCGCTTCCAGTGTCCTTCAGACGCCAACCTGTAAATGTTTGTGTCTGGTCAGCACCAGCGTATGCTACCGTTCCCATTACAGAGCCTTGAGCATAAGCGTTGAACTTACCTCCAGCATATTCAAACTTACCTTTTGCTCCCCAATTATCAGAAGATTGAACGCGATCTGTAAAAACTTCGTAATTGCTGGGATCTGTACCTGTAAAATCTTGATATCCTATACCATTAAGAGGACTACCTCCCCAGATACCACCGGCCATTAAAGTAAATTTACCAAATTCCCGCTCCACGGCAATAGTTGCTCTTTCAGCAGGCCACGCTGGAATAATACCTGCTCTCGCCCTTTCTGCATCAATGACCCGATTACCATTCTCATCTATCTCAACATCTTGTTCAATATCTCGATGATAAATACCAGTCACGCCCCAATTTCCTATTTTTCTGCTGTATTTGAACAACATTGTTGGGTTAGCTCCCCACCATAATTGCGGTCCTACGGCAGCTTTAAATCCTTTAAGTTCTTTTTTACCTTCAAATTCAGCACCTAAAATCTCTCCTCCATATATGTCAAGATTGGGCCCGTAATTTGCTTCGGGATATAAGTTGAAGAAGTCACCTTCATATGCCCAGTGATAATGTCCTGTCCTATAAAACCCTTTTAAATCAAATTCTTTGGCATTCCACTCATATTCTGCTTGATAAACGCTTAATCTATTTACATCGTCAAAAGCTACGCGTCCATTATTTTCATCAAGAGCTCTTACTTGTCTTCCTCGATTTTCATAAAAAATTTCATCGATTGGGTTTTCTGCCACTCGTCCTAGAATATTAACGATAAGCTCTGCTCTCATATTAGCCGCAGGTTTGCCTTCTGCACCTACGAAATAAGATTGCATGTGGTCAAAGCCGAGTTCATCAGGGAAATTTTGCTCATTGGGATCAGCTAATTCTGGCGTGGTGATTAAAGAACCACCCGTATAAAACCCTGTAAACTCTGCCCTCAAAGTACTAAGCTGTATCTGACTTCCGCCTGAACTCCCTCCACCTAGGGCGGCCTTATCTCCACGAGCTCTTAAAACTGCATCCATCAATTCTATGTCGTTCAAGCCTTCGGTAACGCTCTGGGCCGAAGCTCCATCTGAATAAACATCTATATCATGTACATCACGCAGAGCATAATAGGCTGCTCTGGGATACAAGGTATACAAACCTCTTGCATTGGTAGGTCCCTTGGCGCAGATTCCAAACCATTCTTCATTCATGTTATTCTCTCCCGGAGCAAGATCCCGTGCGTAACCTCCACTAGCCCAGCTGGCTTCTGTATCGTGCACCTCTAGATTTTCAGTCTGTCCTCTCTTCCACCATCCGTCGCTAAATTGAAATGTAAATCCACCTATGGAGTTTCCCGCCATTCCCAGTCCTGCTGCATTTTTATAGATTTCCTCCCAGTTCCCTACCATATAATAAGCTTGGGAATACTGATCTTCCTGCATTTCTATGGCGTTAAACGCATCTGCACCAAATTCTGAAAACATAATCGGTTTGTCGAGTTCGTTCTTGACTTTAGTAAATGCGTCTCCAAAAGAAACACCACGATACATATTAGTTGCATAAATATCTACGTCTTGTGCTTCTTCTTTTACCAAGTCTAAATAAAGGACGTCTCCATTACACATAGCAACGGGATGACTTGCATCCATCGATTTCATCTTGCGTGTTGCCTCATTGAAGAGTTTATACATTGCTCTTGCTCTTTTTCTAATCGTAGAACTTTCAGAATCTATGGGGATATCTTCAGTTTCTGCACCTCCCCAGGAAAGTCCATAATTATTTTCATTACCCAGCATATACATGAGCAGACCTGGTGTATTCTTGTATTCAGAAACCATATCTTCAACTACCTGCATGAGATGAGTTCTTACTTTAGGATCTGCATATTCAGTATTGGGCATCCAAACTCCATCAATTGTAAGCCCATATCGACCAAATGAATCGTTGAGCATAGTATAGATTCCGTAGTTCTCATATATATAGGTAATCCATTTGGGTTGAATTCCCGCGTACACTCGAATAGTATTGACACCCATATTCTTGAGTAGCCCCATTTCAGAATCAAGTGCTGCTTTGATAAGATCCTCCGGCTGCTCCCATAAACTGTAACTATAGTTTGTACCTATGGGGACGTAATCCCAATTCATACCATTTACCATAAAGGCCTCGCCATCCACCATTAGGCGGAAACCGTCAGACTTTTTGTCAACTCTCACACTGTTTGATTGAGCCATCACAAAACCGCTTGCGAATAGAAATAAAAGTAGTAGATGTTTTTTCATAATTGAACTTTGATTAATATAACTATTACGTTGTAGTTTTTGAGAATCCGCTTTCGCGAAAGCGTACTTAACACGAGTTACTTTTAAATATCCAACTAATTTATGATATATGATGAGCATTATCAACATTTTACGACCAACATTTTTGCTACATCACTAATCCAAGCTGTTAATTTTTGACATTTCTTTAACTAAGCAGCGTTCATCCCTTATTACAAAACATACCTGTGCTTAATTTGTAATGAAATGATTACAGTGCATTTAGCCTTGAACTATACATTTGTTGTAGTCATGATGTAGTAAAAATCTACTTTCATACGTTTTACAACCTAATTATGTAATCGTTGAGATTCACATCTTTCTCTAAATTCATTTTCTTGCGCAATCGATATCGCTTTATCTCAACACTTCTAGGTGAAATATGGAGTAAAGGTGCAATCTCCTTAGAGCTTAAATTAAGTCTTAAATAAACACAAAGCCTTAAGTCTCCAGTCGTTAAATTTGGATGAATAGACTTGATCTTTTTGAAGAAGTCCTTGTCTGCATTATTAAAAGCTTCTTCAAATGAAATCCAATCCTTCTTACTGCTTAGATTTTTCTTGACTATTTTTTTAAGTTCTTTTGCAGGTGGAGAGTCTGGAAGATTGTCTGCAATAGAACTTATTTCATTCAATAACTCATTTTTACGTATGGTTCCCATAGTCGCAACGGCCAGTTCTTTGCTACGGTGCTCCATTTCAGACTTTAGCTTCTCATTACGTACTTGAATAAGGTCGTTATTATTTTTAAGATTGATTACTTCCAGTTCATTTTTATACCTTCTCGCTTCGCGTTCATTTTGTCTTTTGTAGTAAAGATTGTAAGTATAGTGAACTGCATAAATGATCATTGCTAGCAAAACGGCATATAAAAGGATGGCTATATTAGATAAGTAAAACGGCTTCTCTACTTCAAACGAAAGAGTAGCGGTATTTTCAGAAACAACCGAATTAACCTTAGACCGCACCTCAAGTTTATGCTCTCCATAGCCCAAATTTGAGAGAAGTACATTAGACTTAGCCTCCCAATCACTCCAAAGATTGTCGTCTAATTTGTATTGAAATAGAACTGGATTAAGGGCATTAAACACCGTGGAATTAAAATAGACTCTTAAGTTATTTTCATTGGGTGAAAGAACGATATCCTCGCGGTCCCCAACTCCAATAAAATTCCCTTTTTGCCTAAACAGTACATTATTGATAGACACCCTAAAATTGCTCTGAGTTTCTCCTTTTGTTTTAAGTGTTAAAAATCCATAGGTTGTACCCAATAAATATTCTTGATCTGCAATTCTCGTTATATTTTCATAACCAGTTTTGTCATTTCTCACCTTTTCACTAAGAGGGTGTGGCGTGATGTCATAACTGCCATCCAGATTTTCTCGATCTATATTAAAGATAAATTTTTTAGTAAACAGCCATAATTTTCCATCAGATGTTTCGACAGTTTTCCCAGATGAGAAACCACCTTGTGAGTATATACCACTTAAAACTTCACTTTTTTGAAAAGAGTTAGATTTTGTATTGTAGAGATAGACACCATTTGAATTAGTAAATAGCACATCCCCTGCGAAGCTTATGATATCTGAAGTTATATCAACATCAATACCTTCAAAATATTCAGTATTTAAAACCTTTGTATAATCCTCATTTACATCAATTTTATAAACACCTTTATACTCATGAGAAATGTAAACATTGCCTTTGTTGATCACAAAATCTTTAGTACTAATATCAAAACCAGATAATTTTTTAGGATCAGAGAATCGGTCATCATCCAGTTTTAAACTGTAAACTCCCTCATAAGTCCCTACTATCAACATTCTTTTGTCAGGAATATAGTGACTATCCCATGTTCCCGCCTTATTGAAAATTATTGATGCCCTGTCTGAATCAATTTCAAACATTCCCTCATCATGATGGCATATTAATTTTTTTTCAACAATGTTTAAAGACCATACTTGACCAGAAGTACCTTGAACCAAATCAAAGCCCGTCTGGTCCTTTTTTTGAATAAAAAGACCTTGATTAGTCCCTAGGTAAAGATTATCGTTATAGAGTACAGAAGCATACACAGTCCCTAACTTGCCAATTTGATCCACATACCTGCTGAATGGAGAGTCGATATTCACATTGCTCAAACCGTTGTCTAGTCCCAACCATACATTTCCATCTTGAGAATCAAAAACTGATAATACTGTATTATTTGCCAATCCATTTTCCCTATTTATCTGGAAGACAACCGACCCGTCCAAATTACAGAGTAAAACACCATTTTTAATTGTTCCAAGTAAAATTTGGTTTTGATTCTTGAGAAATTCTGCGCTGTAAACAGTTAAATTCTCGGCACCTCCCAGTTGTGTCAATTTACGTTCAGAGAACTCATCAAAAGAATAAAGGTCACCATTTTTGAAAATCAAATAATCTTTGCCAGAATATTCGAACATTTCAATAATGGCGTTATCCCTGTAAAGTTCATCACCATTGACTAAAACTCCCTTTTTATTTTGGATAGTAAAGAGTCCTTGCCCCATTACTTGATAAAAATAATGGTCTCCTACAGAATAAAATTTTTGAATATTCTCCTCTCTGGTAATAAGTTCAATGTTTCCATTTTCAGAGTTGTAGGAGTAAATACTGGAAAGGGATTGAAATAAAATATATTTCCCTGCGGAGAGTATTCTCCAGAATTGCTCATCTGGATCAAGTTGATCTTCTAAGTCTTTAGTTAGCGATGTATATGATAGATTTCCATTTTCAGATTCTTCCCAGTACCCAAAATCCATATAACAACCCGTGTAAATTCGGCTTTCATACGAAAGCACAGATCTCATGATACTTTCATTGGGAGTCTTAAAAAGAGTCCATTGGGCTCCATTGAATCTCAACAAGCCTTGTTCATTTGCAAAAAACATGACACCCTGATCGTCCTGAGTAATTGCCCAATTTTGATTTCCTGCGCCGTAAGTTGATGTTGAGTAATTTTTGAATGGGGGCAGCTCCTGAGAAAAGGATAAGCTTACGCTCAAAATGAAGTAAAGTAGCACTTGTAGCCTTAGAAACATACCTATACATTTTCTCAAATGTAGGCATTAATACTATACCAATAATACTTCAATAGGCAGGTATATATTTTAAAAGTCTAGGTAACAATAAAGTAGATATTAAGTTACACCTACAACGCTCGTTCTTTACTTGTTAAAAGATCTAAGCTTAATTGCCGTAAGAACTTTCTTAGTGTATAATGGGAAATCAGCGTTTTGAATCCAATTGTAGTAGCCTGGTTCCTTTTCCAGAACTTCTGAAATAGGCTTGCCCTTATGCTTTCCAAAATTAAAGCACTCGACTCCATTCTCATCATAAGCAAGCATACCGGCAAAATCGACAGGTTTTCTTCTGGTTGAAAATTCCGAAAGGGATTTCATGTCATTTTCGAGCTCTGAATAGCGGTCCAATTGTCCTTTTAAAACTTCATAGGTGGCAATAGTATCTGCCTCTGCACTGTGCGCATCTGTCAAGTCGCCATCACAATAAAACTTATAAGCGGCCACAAGTGTACGCTGCTCCATTTTGTGGAATATATTCTGAACATCAATGGCGTGGCGGTTACCCATTTCAAAGTCTAATCCGGCTCTTAGCATCTCCTCAGCAAGTAATGGAATGTCAAAACGGTTGGAGTTAAAACCCGCCAGATCAGAATCCTTGATAATCTCATTTACTCGATGGGCAAGCTCTGCAAAAGTAGGTTCATCATTTACCATCTCATTTGTAATTCCATGAACCGCGGTAGTTTCTGCCGGAATGGGCACGGTGGGGTTTACCTTGAATGTAAAGGTTTTTTCGGATCCGTCTGGTTTTACCTTATGTATAGATATTTCTACTATTCGATCCTTAGAAATATTTGTCCCAGTGGTTTCAAGGTCAAAAAAGCAGATAGGTCGTCTTAAGTTCAGTTTCATTATTTGGTTTTATCAATGTAAATAAGCAGTGAGCAAATTTAAGCTTTCAGAAATAGGATGTAGAAGTTGCTACCGTCAAACTCAATCGACTTGCAGCAGGTTAATTCACACCTAAAAATTGAGACTCTAGAAAAGTCTAAACAATGATATCTGAAGCTTAATGTACGCTAAAACTATGTTCTCCGATATTTGAGCATCTAACCCGATTTCAATTTGTAACTCGTTGAAACTTCTTGATAATTCCTTTGGATTCCAAGGAAATACTTGAAACATCGACTCAATTTTCGGCAAAAAGATCGGAATACTAAACAGGCTACTTAACCTTAATTTCAAACATCTTTCTACCAGCAAGCTCTCCTCTCAAAACGTCGTTTTCTGAAACCTTAGAAACTCCCGAGGGCGTTCCCGTATAAATAAGGTCTCCTATTTTAAGTGTAAAATATTGAGACACATAAGCAATGATCGCATCTATATTGTACAACATATGCGAGGTATTACCTTGTTGTTGAAGCTCATCGTTCTTATACAAACTGAATTCCATCGCATTCAAATCGCCTAGTTCCTCTTTTTTGATAAAGTCTCTAGAAATCACGGCCGCGCCATCAAAAGCTTTGGCCTTTTCCCATGGCAAACCTTTTTCTTTAAGCTTTTGCTGTAGGTCACGAGCGGTAAAATCTATCCCTAGACCTATCTCGTCATAATATTTATGGGCAAACTTCTCGTTGATGTGTTTTCCTATCCGATTGATACGCACCACCACTTCAACTTCATGATGCACATCATCACTAAAGGCTGGAATGAAAAAGGGTTGTTTATGCAATAGAATTGAAGTATCAGGCTTTAAAAAAACCACAGGTTCAGAGGGTCGCTCGTTATCCAATTCGGCAATGTGTTCCGAATAATTGCGACCTATGCAAATTATTTTCATATGTAAGATTTAAATCCAAACTCAAATTTAAGTTTAGGCTTAAGTTTGAGTTTAGTTTATCGGCTATAATTAGGCGCCTCCTTAGTAATAGTTACATCATGAGGGTGGCTCTCATTCATTCCTGCGGCTGTGATTTTTACAAATTGACCGTTTTCTTTTAAGGTCTCAATGTCTTTAGCTCCACAATACCCCATTCCAGCTCTCAATCCGCCTAAGAATTGGGTCATGCTTTCATTAAGGTCTCCTTTATATGGAACACGCCCTACAATTCCCTCGGGAACCAATTTCTTAATATCATCCTCAACATCTTGAAAATAACGGTCTTTGGAACCGTGCTGCATCGCCTCGACCGATCCCATACCACGATAGGATTTGAATTTGCGACCATCATAGATAATGGTTTCTCCAGGAGATTCAGTCGTTCCGGCTAGAAGTGATCCCAGCATCACACAGTCTGCTCCTGCGGCAATAGCTTTGGGAATATCTCCCGTATAGCGTATTCCTCCATCTGCTATGACAGGTACACCGGTTCCTTTCAAGGCACTGGCAGCCTCCATCACGGCGCTTAACTGTGGGAAACCTACTCCTGCGACAACTCGTGTGGTACAAATCGATCCAGGTCCTATTCCTACTTTTACGGCATCTGCTCCGGCATCTGCCAGATATTTTGCAGCGTCTGCGGTAGCAACATTCCCTACCACGACATCTAGATTGGGATATTTTTGTTTGACCAATTTTAAAACGTCCACTACTCCTTTAGTATGACCATGAGCAGTATCAATGACAACCGCATCCACCCCAGCATCTACCAGGGCTCCCGCACGTTCAACCGCATCGCCGGTAACTCCTATCGCAGCAGCAACGCGCAAGCGACCGTACTGGTCTTTATTGGCATTGGGTTTCAAGGTCAGTTTTGTAATATCTCTAAAAGTGATCAAGCCGACTAATTTCCCATCGTCTTCAACGACCAGTAACTTTTCAATTTTATGTTCTTGGAGTATAGATTCTGCATCTTGGAGGGACGTTCCAGCTTTTGCGGTCACTAGATTATCAGAGGTCATGACTTCGGTAACCGATCGCTCGTCGTTTTTCTCAAATCTCAAATCACGATTGGTTACGATTCCTTTTATATAACCTTTATCATCAACTATCGGGATACCTCCTATGCCATGCTCACGCATACTTGCCTTTGCATCTCCTATGGTGGAATCTTCCGTAAGCGTTACCGGATCCAGTATCATCCCGCTTTCCGCACGTTTGACACGTCGCACTTTTTGCGCTTGTGCCTCAATACTCATGTTTTTGTGCAGGATCCCAATACCGCCCTCCTGAGCCATGGCAATTGCCATACGGCTCTCTGTTACCGTATCCATGGCAGCAGATATTACTGGAGCATTAAGGGTAATATTTCTGGTAAATCGAGCCTTGATGCTTACTTCTCGAGGCAATACCTCACTATAGGCAGGAACAAGTAGAACGTCATCATAAGTGAGACCCTCGCCTAAAAATTTTGATGTGTGGGAAATCATGCAATTAGATTTAATTGCACGCAAATATACGTCTTTAAATGATGCCTCTATCGTAGGGTTTGTAGGTCAAACAAGATGTTAAAACTTATCTCGCTTTCGCGAAAGCGAACCCAAATTCAAACCACTTCAAATCGCAAGGAAATCCAATAAATAATTATTATTTATAAAAACAACTTCGAGCAATAAGAAAAGTCAATTACATTTTTGCAGCTTAAGTTTAATCAATCTAAATAAGGATAATACATTTGCACCGCTATTTAAAACTAATCTAAATAAAGTATGCGACGCATAATATTTTTACCGACCACGTGGATCTTGGCAACTTTACTCTTCACATCCTGCGAGGACGATAACACCGATGTAAACAATCTTGAGAATTTGGATCCCGCAACCTACTCTTTTGAGCGTGATGGTTCAACTTCGGTAAGTTTTGATGGACAGACCACAAGACTCGATATGGCTGAGGCACTCATCGCCGACTTTAAAACACCGTCTTCCACAGAGGACACTTTTATAAATCGATTTGCTCATGAAGCGGGAGAAAATAATTTCGACGATGCCGACCTCAATGCCAGCGACAAAAGCATAAGGAGCAAAGTCGCAGCCAGTCAAGACTACTTTTTTACAAATACGACCGATCAGGCAGCGATCAGAGCCGATTTTGAAAGCTGGATCTCAGGACAGGTCAATGAAGTATTTCCAGCCTGGAATACGATCGCAAGCGCAGGTGTCGCCGGTAATTTGCAGCAAGCCGGTGGCGGGACCACTCGATACATAAACGCTAAGGGCCTGGAATATGACCAAGCATTCACAAAATCGCTGATAGGATCTCTGATGGTGGATCAAATATTAAATAATTATTTGAGCAGTTCGGTGCTTGATGCGGGTTCCAACAGGACCGATAACAATAATGTCACTCTTGCAGACGGCAAAAACTATACAAATATGGAGCATAAGTGGGATGAAGCTTTTGGTTACCTGTATGGTCTTGAAGCTGATCTTGAAAATCCAGAACTTAACAAAGATAGCTTTCTAAACAAATATCTTTTTAGAGTAGTAGGCGACGATGATTTCTCTGAATTTGGAAATGATATTTATGATGCTTTCAAACTAGGTCGTGCGGCAATCGTAGCTGGAAATTATGAACTGCGCGATGAGCAGGCAGAAATTATAAGAAAGAAAATCAGCGAACTCATAGGTATAAGAGTGGTCTATTATCTGGAAAATGGCGCTAATGATATAAATGCCGATAAAGCCAAGGCGTTTCACGACCTCTCTGAGGGCTATGGTTTTATCTACAGCCTACAATTCACACGGGAGCCTAATAGCAATAGTTCCTATTTCACAAAAGTTGAGGTGGACTCCTATCTCAACCGCCTCATGCAAGGCAACGGATTCTGGGATACCACTCCCGAAATGCTGAGAGCAATGTCATCTGAAATCGCTGCGCGATTTGACTTTACCGTGGAACAGGCAAGAAATTAATAAGCTACTTTGACTATAAATCGCCCTTCGAGAACCTCAGGGCTCGAAATAAAAAGCGAAACCGCCCTTCGAGAACCTCAGAACTCAAAATAAAAACTGAAAAACGAAGGCTGAGGCACTCGAAGCCCGGCTTTAAAAACTTATGAAAAACACTACTGTAAACTCAGTGCAAACCTCAGGGCTCTAATTAAATAGTAGTCGAGGGCTGAGGGCGCAGCTCTCGAAGCCCGATTTTCAATTACCGCCCTTCGAGAACACTACGGTAAACTCAGTGCAAACCTCAGGGCTCAACATAGAAACTGAAAACGAGGACTGAGGCACTCGAAGCCCGACTTTGAAAAACACCTATGAAGTACGATTCGATAAGCCCAGTGTAAACCTCAGGGCTCGAATTGAAACAGCAGTCGAGGGCTGAGGGCGCAGCTCTCGAAGTCCGACTTTGAAAAAACAATAATTGAAATAAACTCATGAAAAAAATCCTATTCCTATTTTTAATTTTCGCCATTGCCTCCTGCTCCACAGATGATGGCAATGATGGCAATTCTAATGATAATTTTGACCGGTCGGCAATGATGGCTAATCTAGCAGATAACATCATTATACCGTCCTATGAAGAGCTCCAGCAGGCTCTTGAAACCTTAACCGATCGCAAAGACTCCTTTATTGCATCACGAGATCAAAGCAGTCTCGATGACCTAAGATCTGCATATATCGATGCCTATAAAAAATGGCAGCGTGTGGAAATGTTCAATATCGCAAAAGCAGATGAGATCCAGTATGCATTTCAGATGAATGTCTTCCCTACTGATGTCAATAACGTAGAAGATAATGTTATTAATGGAGGCTATGATTTGACTTCTGTCAACAATCATGATGCGTTGGGGTTCCCTGCTTTAGATTATCTCCTATATGGCGTTTCAGCAGGGGATCAAAGTATCATTAATGTTTACAATAATGATAATTATAAAGACTACCTCAGTGATCTTATAGAACGTATGAAAGAGCTCACTACCATTGTGCTGGATGACTGGAACGCTGGTTATCGGGATGAGTTTGTAGCGGGAACCGCAAATAACGCCACGAGTCCCATCAACCTTATTGTAAATGATTACGTAGAATATTACGAGCGTAAGCTGCGTGCCAATAAAATAGGCATTCCTGCGGGAGTCTTCTCAAACGAAACGCTGCCAGAGAAAGTAGAGGGTCTCCACAGCCGTCAATTCTCTAAAGAATTGGCCATGGAAGCTTTAACTGCCTTTCAAGATTTTTTCAATGGTGTCTCAAATGTTAATCCCAATGGAAGTCCAGCGAGTCTCGCGGGCTACAGCGATGCCTTGGAAGATACCGATTCCTATACTGACATCGCAACATTATCAAGCCTGATCAATGCACAAATCGATGTAGCTAGAGACCAAATGGCAACACTGGATAACGACTTTAAAAACCAAGTAGAAACTAATAATATGGAAATGCTCCAAACCTACGATGAGCTCCAGCGCGTCGTGGTGCTTATGAAAGTGGATATGCTTTCCCTATTGAACATAAGCATTGACTACATTGATGCTGATGGGGATTGATCTAAAACGATCACTTCAAACGAATAGCGAATTTCAGATATAAGTAGTACACAAGAAGTTTCTCCCCTACTCAATTCCAAACAAACGTGACCACGGCCTTAAAAACCTATCTCAACAAAACTACCAGCGCTGCGCCGCTGGCAGTTTTGCGTTTGGGCTTTGGGATCATGATGTTCATCAGCATCGTGCGGTTTTGGGCTAAGGGTTGGATAGATAAGATCTACATCACGCCCACATTTCATTTTAGGTATTATGGTTTTGAATGGGTACCTCAACTGGGAATTTACACCTACGTGTTATTCATAATTTGTGGACTAAGCGCGCTGATGATCGCCGCTGGATGGTTTTATCGTACCGCCGCCATCGCGTTTTTTCTCAGTTGTACCTACATTGAGTTGCTGGAAAAAACCACCTACCTCAACCATTATTATTTCATAAGCATATTATCATTCATTCTGATTTTTCTGCCCATGCAGCGCAAATTTTCGATAGATGCGCGTAGAAAATCATTTTCCCGCGCGGTCCCGCGATGGACAGTAGATATCATTAAACTCTTGTTGGGAATCGTTTATTTCTACGCTGGTCTCGCCAAAATAAATTCAGACTGGCTGCTCCGCGCGATGCCCCTTAAAATCTGGCTTCCGTCCAAATACGATCTTCCACTCATAGGAAACAACCTCATGCAACAGGACTGGTTCCACTTTGCAATGAGCTGGTCTGGAATGATTTACGACCTCTCGATTCCATTTCTACTGCTATATCGCCGCACCAGAACCGTGGGCTTTATCCTCGTCGTCATATTTCATGTATTCACGCGAGTACTCTTTCCCATAGGCATGTTTCCGTACATCATGATCGTGAGCGCGATGATCGTTTTTGACCCCAGTGTTCATGAAAAAATCATCAGATTTCTAAAAAAGATATTGAAATTAATGGGTTTGATACCGCTCAAGGCGAAAGAGAGCCTCCACACAAAAACCGAGATAAAACTAGCTGCAAAATACACCATAGAATCCCAGCAAGTCTGGATCGTGCCATTACTCTCAACTCTCATGCTGTTCCAGCTCTTGTTTCCCTTTAGATATGCGTTTTATGAGGACGAACTCTTCTGGACTGAGGAGGGCTACCGATTCTCCTGGCGGGTCATGCTCATGGAAAAAACTGGCTACACTACATTCATGGTTATGGATTCAAAGACTGGCAATTCTTTCAGCGTCGACAATTCGGACTTCCTTACCTCTTACCAGGAAAAACAAATGAGCTTTCAACCTGATTTTATACTGGAATATGCCAAATATCTAGAACAACATTTTAAGCAACAAGGACATGAAAACATAGCCATCTATGCAGACAGTTTTGTCGCACTCAACGGCCGGCGCAGTCAACGATTTGTAGATCCCAAAATTGACCTAACCAAAATAGAAGAAAGCTTCAAACACAAAACATGGATTTTACCATTCGTCGGAGAAATTAAAGGACTATGAATTTGAATCTGAATTCGAACTTGAACTTGAATTTGAATACACTTTCCCCCTCAGGCGATGCATTGAGCGAGGTTGAAATATGGATCAAGGGGTGCGCTTCGATGAATAAACCTGAATTTGAACCTTAAATTGAACTTGAACTCGAACTTGAACTTGAACTTGAATTTGATCACACTTTCCCCCTTAGGCGATGCATTGAGCGAGGTCGAAATGGAAATTAAGAAAATTCGTCTTAGAAAATGTATTTGATTTCACTTTCCCCCTCAGGGGGATTAAGGGGGTTCGCCCGAATAACGAATAACGAATAACGAATAACGAGATTATATTAAACTAAAGTCAAACAATAAAACAACGCAGAAGAAAAGCCTCTCCCTTTTTTCACTTGCATCCGACGAGCGCAGCGAGAGGAATGCATCAGATTGGCGACGAGCAAACAAAGTTTGTGAGCAACCAGAGGGTTTTACGGTTGCTAAATAAAATACATCAAGAACAAAACAAGCATTGAAAACAACACTTGAACAAAAAATAAAAAACCTGCCATTATTCATCATGGCATTAAGTTTCACGACCATTACTTGGTCTCAAGAATCTAAGAATATCTCAGGAACAGTCACTGAAGTTGATTCAAGAACCGCTCAAGCAAACGTCCAGATCTTTTCAAAGGCAGGAGGGCTATTAGCAACTTCAGATGATCGTGGGGTGTACTCTTTCGCCCTGAGCGAAATCCCATCAACCATCATCTTCTACGCTCCAGAGTTTGAAATAATAGAAATTGAAGTTACGGCAAATACCCCCACACCTTTGAATGTAGCATTAAATCCTTTGGCAGAAACTTTAAATACGGTCGAGATCAAAGCTAGAAAATCAAGGATTTTTGAATTGAAAAGGCTTAAGGATGTGGAGGGTACCGCAATCTATGCTGGAAAGAAAACTGAAGTGATTCTCCTTGATCAGTCCATGGCAAATGTCGCCACAAATAACGCTCGGCAAATGTTCAACCAAGTCGCCGGACTCAACATTTTTCAAAACGATGATGCGGGACTCCAACTAAATATAGGAGGTCGCGGGCTGGATCCCAACCGCACCTCAAACTTTAATACCCGACAAAACGGTTATGACATCAGCGCAGATGTGCTGGGGTATCCAGAAAGTTACTACGCACCCGCCGCAGAGGGATTGAAAGAGATCCAAGTAATACGTGGCGCGGCATCGCTGCAATATGGAACCCAATTTGGTGGATTGATCAACTTTGTGATGAAAGAGCCCAACCCGAACAAAACAATTGAACTGATCACGCGAAATACAGTAGGAAATTTTAGTTTGTACACTAATTTCACTTCGCTCAGCGGCACGAAAAACAAGTGGAGCTATTACACTTTTTTCAACTACAAACGCGGCGACGGTTTCCGTCCCAATTCTGAATATGAATCTAAAAACGTGTATGCTCATGTAGGTTATGAGTTTTCCGAGAAAACCAAACTCACTGGAGAAATCACTTATCTTGATTATCTCGCTCAACAGGCAGGTGGGTTGACTGATGCGATGTTTGAAGACGATCCGTATCAGAGCAATCGTGCCCGCAACTGGTTAGAGGTAAACTGGCTCCTGTACAATCTCAAACTTGAACATGATTTTACAGAGAAGACCAAGTTTACATTCAATGCCTTTGGACTCACAGCGTCAAGAAACGCCCTGGGTTTTAGAACAAATAGGGTTAGTCAAGTAGATAGCGACGAGGAACGTGATTTGATCAAGGGAGATTTTTTTAATTATGGTTTTGAGGCTAGGTTGTTAAGCGAATATCAGCTAGCGGGCAAAAAGTCTATTTTTCTTTTAGGCTCTAAATTTTATAAGGCCAACAACACGAGTACACAAGGCCCAGGATCTGCGGACTCTGATCCCAACTTTGACTTTCAATTTAATGACTTCCCAAATTATCAGAATCAGAATGACTTTGTGTATCCAAATTTGAATGTTTCGCTTTTCGGAGAGAACATTTTTTATCTGAATGATAAGCTCTCTTTAACTCCAGGATTCAGGCTGGAATACATCAAAACTGAAAGCGATGGGTTTTTCAGGCGGATCAATCGAGATGGCGCGGGTAACGTAATAAGAAACGACCGCGTGGATGAAAATTTGTTGAATGAGCGCACCTTTGTATTGCTCGGACTGGGCTCTAGTTTTAAAGCAAGCAAGAGTGTAGAATTTTATGGTAATATTTCTCAAAATTATAGATCGGTCACATTTACAGACATCAGTACGGTCAATCCAGCTTTTACCATCAATCCAGATATTAGTGATGAGCGCGGTTTCACAACTGATCTAGGCCTGCGAGGTAATTATAGGAATCTTATTTCTTATGATGTAAACGCTTTTGGTCTGTTCTACAACGACCGCATCGGTTTTGTGCAAAAAGAGCAAAGCGATGGCAGCATTAACACGGAACGCGGTAATGTAGGCGACGCAGTCATATACGGTTTGGAATCTCTTATAGATTTCAACCTGAACCAATTGCTATGGAATGATAACGACCATGTTTTCAATGTATTTTTCAATACATCTGTTATTGAGTCTGAATATGTGTCCTCAAGTGAAAACGGCGTAGAGGGAAAACGAGTGGAGTTTGTACCTACCCTCAATTTTAAAACAGGTGCAAAATGGGGATATAAAAACTTACTGGTTAGTGCTCAATACACCTATTTATCTGAACAGTTTTCTGATGCGCAAAATTCAGAATCGGGTAGTTTGAGTGGCGTGGTAGGTGCTATTCCCGCCTATGATATTGTGGATGCTTCTATTTCATACTCATGGAAGTTTCTCAAACTGGAAGCTGGTATCAACAATATTCTTGACCGCGCTTATTTCACGCGTCGAGCCACAAGTTACCCAGGACCTGGTATTATTCCATCGGCTCCTCGTAATTACTATATGACGTTGCAGGTTAGGATTTGATTTTTTCGAACCTATTGCTCAACCAAAAGAGCGTTTGTAATCTTCCATCCCGAATGTACCTTGGTAAAAATATAATTAATCAGAATCCCCTCAAATGTGTAATACAACTGTAATCGCAAAGTATCATTCACAGGCGACCAATCTCCTACTCCCAGGTACTTTTTTATTTGTTGATTTCTAATTTCTTTTTCATTGAGAAATCGAACCTGAATACCATATTTCTCAATACCATCCATATTTTTTTGATTAATTAAACCAAATTCTTTGAATATCAGAGGATCAGAGGAATCCTTTACATTCTCACTTAAATAGTCGTTTAGCTCAGGTAAGTCGATTGCCATTTGAACAATTTGCTTAATTTCATGTATAGGAAGTTTTGAATATTTTGAGTCGCTCAAATTCAGGATACCGATTGTAATTACACCCTTAGTGAACGTATCTGAGTATTTTATGTAGATCTCTTTACCGCCGTATTCACTAAACAATTTGTCTATTTCATTTTTTGGTATCTCAAAATTTTTCAGACTGTAATTTTTATCTGAGAAAGTGGCAATTGTCTTTTTATCTAAAACAAATTCAACTTTTCGTCTAATCACTCTGTTTCCTTGGTCGGAGAAAATTGAAAGGACCAAATTATTGTACATATCAGAGCAATCAATCTTAGCTGTGTATCTAGAAGAATCCAGAAAATTACTTTTAAATAAAAGCTCAGAATCTTTATAAAACTGCCAATTAGTGATGGTATCCGTTTTAACCTTAGCGCTGGATACGTTTATCAAAGTAATGAAGGTAATTACTACTATTGTTCTGATTTGATCTTCCATGTATTCTAAAAATTTTAAAATAGGGTGCTGATTCGATTTTAATTTACTTGATTCTTCCTCGCTCTTAACTCAAAAATCATGGGATATTTTTGATCTTTAAGATAGTACATTCCATCATATCGTTTTTCCATATCGGGAAACACGTCGTAGGGACTGCCGTCGTGTTCAGCAAAGTATTCTATGGTTAAACCTGCTTCAATCAACGACTGGATCACACTACTTAAGGAATGGTTCCAGCCATATTCCTTGGAGATCATCTTTGAGGCAGCATCGGCATAAGTTCCTTGATATTCCTCATATATGGCATCCTGCTGATTGTAATGATATTTGAGTTTAGGCTTGCCATTGATGTAATCATACATCCACGCGATGGGATGAAATTCCACGATATAGAAAATGCCGCCATCATTTAAACGTTCTGCGATCATCTGTGCCCATGGTTTCAAATCTGGCAACCACCCTATGACGCCGTAACTGGTAAAAACGATGTCAAATTTTTCATGCAGGTGTTTTGAGGTGTCCAATACATTGCAACAGATAAATTTTGCTTGAAGATCCATTTCTTTACTTAGCTGTTGCGCTAGTTCAATTGCAGCATCGCTTAAGTCAACGCCCGTTACCTTAGCTCCTTTTTGCGCCCAACTCAGAGAATCTTGACCAAAATGACACTGCAAATGCAGCAAGGATTTTCCCTGAACATCTCCTAGTGTATTTAGCTCGTAAGGATTTAGTGAATTTCTCGCTTTCGCGAAAGCGGACTTATCATAGAATGTACTGTCATAATGAATAGCTGTCTTCTTATTCCAAGTTTCGCGATTAGCTTCAAACTCCTTGATGTAGTCCATTAGTAAAATTATAGGTCAACAACGGTATAACCGTTATAGGTGTGATTGCAATTAAGTATAGCGTCTCTTTTATTCATCTTTGAGCGGTAGTGGTCTATCCTCTTCTTCTCAAGAGTGAACGTGCAATTTAGCAAAAGTTAAACATCTGATTTTAGGCGGCGGGATGGGTTTGTTATAGATTTACGACTATAAGTTCAACAAATGAAACATTTTTCCCAACAAGACATTACTGCCATGGAGCGCATCTATCGTGGCAACCTGATCAACAGCATTACCGGGTTTAAAAGTGCAAATCTGCTGGCTACCAAGTCAAAGGATGGCGTGGATAACGTGGCTATTTTCAGTAGTGTGACGCACCTGGGGAGTAATCCCGCGATGTTCAGTTTTATACAACGGCCTCTAGGTCATGGCGCCGGACATACCTATGAAAACCTAAAGGAAACGGGACAAATCACACTCAATCACCTAAATATGGAACTCGTGGCTCGAGCGCACCAGAGTAGTGCAAAGTATTCGCCAGAAATTTCAGAATTTGAAGAGCTCAACATCGAGAAAATCACGCGCGAGAATTTTAAAGCTCCGTTTGTAAAAGATGCAATTATCCAAGTCGCTGCCGAGTATGAGAGTGAATACTTCCTTAAAGAAAACAAATGTATTCTGGTCATATGCCGTATTACTGATGTATTTATGACTGAGGGTTTACAGATGGAAGACGGATTTGTGAATCTTGAAAAAGCAGGTACCGTAACTATAAATGGTCTGGACGCTTACGCGAAAGCAGAAATCAAAGAGCGCTGGAGTTATGCACAAGTAGGCGAAGACCTCAACCTACTCAAAACCCAGCTGGAGGAATGAAATCCAAATCCAAATTACGTAATCCCCACAACCTACCCACAAAGCTCTGCCCTGTCTGCAATCGCGAATTCACATGGCGCAAAAAATGGGAAAAAGACTGGGAGAACGTGAAGTATTGTAGTAAGAAGTGTTTAAGCGCACATTGAATGTAAAAGTGAGCACTTCGAGAACCTCAGTGCACACTGCTCAAGATTAAACGAGCCCTGAGGCTCTCGAAGGGCGGGAATGATAATTAAAAAACCGATCACCGAATTGAGACAAATAAATTAATTAAACAAAAAATACATGAACCTCATCTGGTTTAGAAACGATTTAAGAACAACAGATAATCAAAGCCTGAAAGCCGCGTGTGACAACGACGGCGATGTCATGGGAGTCTACTTTTTTGACCCGCGGTTTTATAAGGAGAGTGATTTCGACTTGGATGTGGAGATTGAATTACCTTTTCCTCGAACGAGTAATTACAGAGCCCAATTTATTATAGAAAGCGTTCGGGATTTGCGGGATCAACTTAAAGAACACGGCATTCCGCTACTGGTATTTCATGATACCGCCGCTAACGTAATTCCTAATCTGGTTGAAAAACATGACATCACAGACATCTATTTGCAAAGGGAATGGACTCGCGATGAGACCGATCAGGAAAATGATCTAGGCGCCGAACTCGATAAACTGGAAAACAAGCCTAAGGGTCATCGAGTTTATGATCAGTTCCTATTTCATCCTGATGATATTCCCTTTGATTCTTTTGACAAGATCCCAAAAGTCTTTACCGAGTTCCGCAAAAAGTGTGAAAAGCAATCTGAGGTAAGAGAACTAGTTTCGATCGAGGATTATAAACAAGAAATGCCTGAGGTTCAAGAAACAGATGTTCCTAGCCTATCGGACTTAGGATTAGAGGAATTAAAAAAAGATGATCGCAGTGCATTCCCATGGAGCGGAGGTAGCAAGAGTGCCTGGAACCGACTCAATCATTATTTCTGGGAAACCAAACAGCTACAGGATTACAAGAAAACCCGCAACGGCTTGATCGGAACAGACTACAGCAGTAAATTCAGTGCGTGGCTGGCGATAGGTGCCATCAGTGCTAGAGAAATCTATCACGAGGTCAAAAAATACGAGAAAGAGATCAAGAAAAATCAAGATACGTATTGGTTAGTATTCGAATTGATCTGGAGAGATTTCTTTAAATACGTT
This sequence comes from Nonlabens sp., assembly GCA_049671565.1. Classification (GTDB taxonomy): domain Bacteria; phylum Bacteroidota; class Bacteroidia; order Flavobacteriales; family Flavobacteriaceae; genus Nonlabens. The sequence goes on along the minus strand of JBATVD010000012.1, from coordinate 86,767 downwards.
TCCCTCAAACATCGCAAGGATCTATTTGCGATCGACGGTATTCTGAAAAAGGACTACGATTGGAAAACCAGCGAGCGCGAACTCAAAAAATGGATGGAGGGCGATACGCACGAGCCGTTTGTGAATGCAAACATGAAAGAGATCGCAGCGACTGGTTTTATGAGCAATCGCGGCCGGCAGAATGTGGCGAGCTATTGGTCAAAACATAAAGAACAGGACTGGCGTATAGGAGCGGCTTATTTTGAATACATCCTCATCGATTATGATGTGCATTCCAACTATGGAAACTGGATGTACAACAGCGGCGTGGGGAACGATCCTAGAAACAGGACTTTCAACATACAATCACAGGCAGACCGCTACGATCCAGATCAGGAATATCAGGAGTTGTGGGGTGAAAAATAAGAGTAAAACGATAAATGAAATCAACTGTCATACTGAACGAGCACAGCGCATCCCGTACAGCTGTCGGGACAGTATCTCATGGATAGGGACGAGAAAATTTGATGCATTTCTAGACCATTATGGAGACTCTGAATATCTCCTAAAGTCGATTTCAGAGTGACAAATTCGTCTTATGTCATGCTGGACGAGCGACTCGTACTGAGCCTGTCGAAGTGAGCGCAGATTCAGTATCACATGAATAGGAAAGCAGAAAAATTGATGAATAGCCAATAGTTGGGTTTCCCGTGAGGGAAATGTTCGCAGAACAAAGGGTGTAGCGCATGAGTGAGTCAATAGCAAAGATTCAAAACGGCATACCATGGCTAAAATAAAATAGAGCCATATTTATTAGATCATTTCACGCTTTCACATGGCTTTTTCCTTGCCCAGTAAGGCGCCCAGAAAGCAATGACTACACCTTGACCGGTGACGTATGTTATTAAAATAGCGGTTTGTGAGGCGTCAAAAACAAAGGACATTGCAAATAAAACCACAAGCCAAAGAGCCGTGATCGCATAAAGCCATTTTTTAGGAATGTGATTTTTCATGAGTATCAATTTTATGGTTTACATTTTCTGATTTTCGATTTTTGAAAAAACACGAGAACTGCAAATCCCAAAACCGAGTAAAGCGTAATATCAAGAACGTCCACATCGAAGACCACGGCGTAGCCAATAAATACTAAAGCATAAATTAAAGAAATGATTAACGTTAACTTTTTTCTGGCGTCCATATCTTGAAGATTCATTCTACGATACCATATCAGTAGTCCACACATTCATTTTGTTACACCATGGCAGACAAAAAACCCAAAACTCTTAGACTAATCCTCGGCGATCAGCTCAATCACAAGCACAGTTGGTTCAACGGCGATCAGGATCACATCATCTACCACATGGCAGAGATGCGCCAGGAGACCGACTACGTAAAACACCATATCCAGAAGGTGGTCGCTTTTTTCATGAGCATGCGCAATTTTGCAGACTGGCTGGAAGATCGAGGGATGCAGGTGGAATATTTCCGCTTTCGCGAAAGCGAGAACAACCACGACCTCACTGAAAATTTAAAGCAACTGATTAAGAAACATGACATCGAGAAATTTGAATATCTGGCTCCCGATGAATACCGTCTGGATAAGCAATTAAAGGATTTTTGCAAGTCGCTGGACATAGAATGGCAGGGTTACGATACGGAGCATTTCTTTACCAAAAGAAAAGATATCGAGAAATTTTTTGAGGGGAAGAAACGCATGACCATGGAGTATTTCTACCGCGACATGCGCAGGAAATACGATATCATGATCGAGGGCGATAAGGATCCCGAGGGTGGCAAGTGGAACTATGACAAGAGCAACCGCGATAAGTGGGACGGCGATACGGATATCCCTAAGGAGAAAGGCTTCCGCAAGGATGTGAGTGAGATCGTGAAGATGCTGGATGAGGAGGGCGTGAAGACTTTTGGCCGTATTGAGGAAAAGAATTTCAACTGGCCTACCTCCAGATCAGACGCGCTCAAGGTGCTGAATTATTTTTGCGATAATTTGTTGGTTCATTTTGGCGATTATCAGGACGCCATGCATACCGATGAGGACTATTTGTACCATTCGCGCATAAGTTTTGCGATGAATTCAAAGATGCTGAGTCCGCATGAGGTCATTGAAAAAGTGATCGACAAATGGCGGGAAGACAAGCGTAAGATCGATATTTCTCAAGTCGAGGGTTTTGTACGCCAAATTCTAGGCTGGCGCGAGTTTATGCGAGGCGTGTATTGGAAAGAAATGCCCAGTTACGGCCGCTGCAACAAGCTGGATAATCAGAATAACCTGCCCGATTTCTACTGGACCGGCGATACCAAGATGAATTGTTTAAAACACAGCATTAATAATTCGCTGGATCATGCCTACGCCCACCATATTCAGCGATTGATGATTACCGGTAATTACGCGCTGCTCACGCAAGTCCATCCAGATCAGGTCTGCGAGTGGTACCTGGGTGTGTACATTGATGCAATTGAATGGGTGGAAATTACAAATACTCGAGGCATGAGCCAGTGGGCAGATGGTGGTATCGTAGCCACAAAGCCTTACGTGAGCAGCGGTAGCTACATCAATAAAATGGGGAACTATTGCAAGGGCTGTGAATACAGCGTCCACAAAAAAAATGCGGAAGAAGATGCCTGTCCGTTTAATTCATTGTACTGGAACTTTCTGGATGAAAAGCGCGAACACTTTAAAAATAACCAGCGCATGAACATGATGATGAGTACCCTAAATAAAATGGATAAGGATAAATTAAATAGGCATATAGAACGGGCACTGGATGTGATTAAAAATCCGGATAAGTATTGAGGTTTACCACAGATTAAAACCTTACATCCATTTATGTTAATGTTCAGATAATTCGTACACAGTTAACAGAAACAGCTCAGAATAAAAGTAACTTTAATTGAAACTTAAAAACTAAAAATTATGAGAAGTATTCTTTGGCTTGTTGCCGTCATTTGTATCGTTGTTTGGTTACTCGGACTATTGGGAGTCATTCCAGGTCTTTCCACTGGTGGACTAGTTCACGTCTTATTGGTCATCGCGGTAATCGTGATCTTGATCAATATAATTTCAGGTAGAAAACCTCTATAATTCACACTTTCTAAAACAAATATCATGATCAAAAAATTGTTCATACTTGCCGTTGCGGCAACATTTACTTTAGGAACTATAAGTTGCCGAGAAGAGTCTGATGCCGAAAAAATTAAAGACGGCGTAGAAGATGTCGCAGACGACATCGAAGACAGCGTAGATTAATCTATTCTAGTTATTATTTTAAAACCGCCGCTTATGTGGCGGTTTTTTTACGCCTTTACCTCAGGTATTTGGCGTAAATTTAAAGTATGAAATGCAGCCTAGAAGAATTACGCGATATTCCTGAATTTAATGATGTTCCCCAAGAACAGCTGGAATGGTTGCGCAGCCAGGGCATGACCAGCGATCTTCAGGTGGGAGATTTTTTATTCAAGAAAGGAGATCCCATCGACCAGATGTACATCATTATCTCGGGACGGGTAGAGATCAAGATCGAGCAAAATGGCCAGTACCGCCATGTGGACTTTATGGAACCTCGCAGTATAGGTGGATTGCTGCCGTTTTCAAGAGCCAGTACCGCTCTGGGTTATGGAGAAGTAGTTGAGAAGTGTAAGGTTCTCGCTTTCGCGAAAGCGAAATTCAAAGAACTCTCCACACATTATGAACTAACGGAAGCCCTCGTACACAAAATGACCAGCCGAGTGAGGGAATTTACCAAAACCAACGTGCAGCAGGAAAAAATGATGGCACTGGGAAAGCTGAGCGCGGGACTCGCCCATGAATTAAACAATCCCTCAAGTGCCATGAGGCGCAGTGCCTTAGAACTCAAAAAGAACCTAACCCTCTACCCTGAAAAGTTCAAGCGCGTCATGACCATGAAACTTACTGATGAGCAGGTAGATCCCGTGAACGAGCTCATGTTCTCGCGCATAGAAAACAGGCCAGAAAATACACTGAGTCTTATGGAACGGTCTGAAAAAGAAGACCAACTCGCTGAATATCTTGAGGAAAAAGGAGTTGAAGACGGTTATGAACTGGCAGAAACCCTGGTGGAATTCTGTATGGACGTGAGCTTTATGAAAGAAGTGCACGATGTTATAGGAGAAAGAGACTTTGCCGGAGTTGCCGACTGGATCTCAAATGTACTGACCACAGAAAAACTGATCAACGAGATTGAACAGGCCAGCGAGCGCATCGAGACTTTGGTAACCAGCGTTAAAGGATATACCCACATGGATCAATCGCCTGAGCGCACCACGGCAAACGTCCATAAGGGAATAGATAATACACTGGTCATGCTCAAGCACAAGCTCAAAAAAAATAATGTGGAGGTAATCAGGGAATATTGCCACGATTGTCCACAGCCCAAACTGTTTATAAGCGAGATCAATCAGGTGTGGACTAATCTGATCGATAATGCCATAGATGCCATGGAAGATGGTGGGAAGCTTACCATTAAAACCCATTTTGATAAACATATCTATGTTTCCATTATCGACACCGGTACCGGAATAGACGACAGTGTCATCGACCGGATATTTGATCCGTTCTTCACTACCAAATCCATAGGAAAGGGAACGGGAATGGGACTGGAAGTCACAAAAAGTATCATAGAGCAGCACCATGGCGACATTAAAGTTGAATCTAATACCACAGGCACCACCTTTGAAGTATACCTACCTATAGAATAGCATGAAAAAACCCATCATATTTGCCCTGGACGATGATCCTCAAGTGTTGAGAGCCGTAACCCGTGATCTAAAAAACCGGTATAGAAAAGAGTATCGCGTTTTATCTACTGAAAGCCCTCGAGAGGCGGTCGAGGTTATGGAGCAGCTCAAAAAGAAAAATGAAGTCATCGCCCTTTTCCTAGTGGATCAGCGCATGCCAGAAATGCTGGGCGTTGAGTTTCTGGAAAGAGTTAAACATCATTTTACCGACGTAAAAAAGGTTTTGCTTACTGCCTATTCCGATACCGATGCCGCCATCAAGGCAATTAATGAAGTCAATCTGGACTATTACCTCACAAAGCCTTGGAATCCACCAGAGGAAAAGTTGTATCCCGTGCTCGATGGATTGTTGGACGCATGGCAGCAAAACTACCGTCCAGACTTTGACGGAATTAAGGTTTTAGGGTATCAGTATTCTCCCCTATCCCATAAAATCAAGGATTTTTTATCGGCAAACCTATTCCCATATCAATGGCTGGATGCCGAGACCAGTGAGAAAGCTAAGGAAATCATCGAGCTTCACAATATTGAAACCAGCGACATGCCAGTCGTTGCCTTTCCCGATGGGAATTGTATGGAGAATCCATCCATTACGGAGCTTGCCAAGGTTTTAGGCCTTAATGTTTCTGCGAAAGAAGAAGTTTATGATGTGGCTATCATAGGTGCTGGTCCTAGTGGTCTTGCAGCTGCCGTTTATGGTGGCAGTGAGGGACTGAAAACCCTTTTGATAGAAAAACACGCGCCCGGCGGACAGGCAGGTACCAGCTCACGAATTGAAAATTACCTGGGCTTCCCCAACGGTTTGAGCGGACAGGAATTAACGCATAGAGCAATAACCCAAGCCAAACGTTTTGGAATCGAGTTTTTGAGTCCGCGAGAGGTGGTTAACATAACCGAGAAAGATGGATATAAATCCATTGAGCTGGATAATGGCGATTGCATAAGAACAAGATCTGTCATAATAACCACTGGAGTCAATTACCGCAAACTACCCGCAGATCGAGTGGAAGACTTTACAGGAGCAGGTATTTATTATGGCAGCAGTATGACTGAGGCCAAAGCCTGTCAAGATCGTGAAGTCTTTATCGTAGGTGGTGGCAACAGCGCTGGTCAGAGTGCCGTTTATTTGAGCAACTTTGCTAAAAACGTCTACATCGTCATACGCAAACCAGACCTGTCCAGCAGCATGTCGAGTTACCTCATAGATCAAATCAATAAAATCGAAAACATCCATCTCGTTTCAGAGACCAATATCAGTGCGGTAAACGGAACTACCGATCGATTAGAATCTATTGAATTGACCACAAACAGCGGCGAGGTAAGCACAAAAGAAGCTCAGGCGCTTTTCATCTTCATAGGCAACCGACCCTACACAGATTGGATCACGATGGGAATTGCAAAGGACTCGCGAGGTTTTATAAAAACGGGTCGTGAGGTCATGATGGATGCAGAATTCAAAAAAGTCTGGAAGAAAGATCGAGAACCCTACTTATTGGAAACAAGCTCGCCAGGAATATTTGCGAGCGGCGATGTGCGCAGTGGAGCTATGAACAGAGTAGCCAGCGCAGTGGGCGAGGGCGCCATGGCGTTAAAATTTGTCCATGAGTACCTTGCCGAAGTCTAGTAAGAATTCCCGTACCTTAAAGGGTACGAAAATTGCTTACTTTTGTTTATTAACATATTTGTTATGAAAAAAATTCTACTCTCAATTTTAGTTCTAACAGCTGGAATTATATATGCTCAGACTACGGTCACGCTCAATCCTGTTAAGGACAATAGTATTTTTAGTGAAAGCTCCAATTCAAATGGTCAGGGATCATTGTTCAGTGGCGCTATAAGTAACGGAAACTCGCGCAGGGCGCTGATCACTTTTGATTTAGGAGTCATTCCTGCAGGCGCTACAATTTCAGATGTAAGCTTGGAATTTACCATTACTCGTTCCAGAGCTTCAAATACACCATATACTCTCCACGTGATCACTAGCGACTGGGGCGAGGGAGCCTCTGCGGCTAGCGGGCAAGGTGGACAGGGAGCAACCGCACAAGCACCAGATGCTACCTGGCAGGACGCGATGCTAGGAACGGCTTCATGGACTACTCCAGGAGGCGACTTTGTAGCTACTGAGAGTGCGACTACAAATCTTACAAATGGAGATAGCAACGCTATTTTTACATCAACTGGACTTGCCAGTGACGTTCAAAATTGGCTGGACGGTACAACCTCTAATTTTGGATGGATTCTCATAGGAGATGAAAGCGGTAGTAGGAATGCGGTGCGATTTGATAGCAGAGAAGATACTAATCCGCCTTTGTTGACAGTAACCTACACCACTACGGCCAGCGTTCAAGATCAAACCCTATCTGATAAAATAAGCGTGGGGCCGAATCCCACATCAGATTACTTCAAAATCTCCATAGATCAAAACGTTCTACCAATGGAACTTTATATTTATGACGTATTGGGAAATAAGGTTTTTGATGCAAAAAGACCGGCTGCTTCCATCTATAATTTCAATGCAAACCTGCCTAGTGGGATTTATATTTTGAAGATCAATCAAGGAAATGAAACCGCTACACGCAAATTGATCGTTAGATAATCAAGATAGATTAAAACTTCTTATAAAAAAAATGCCGAGGAAATTCCCTCGGCATTTTTAGTTGCAATGATTAGCTGATTTACTCTACGGTAAGGTTGAAAGTTACCTCCACATCAGTTTCTCCATCGGCATCTGCAACAGTACCATTATTAGGTTTCATCGGCTCATGGACTAAAGTTATTGTAAGTGTTGCAGGTCCTGCTACACCGGCTACAAATTCAGTTTCCAATCCAAGGGGATTTACTTGACCGGAATCAAGGTCATCTTTGAAAATTGAAGCTATGCTTCCAGTAAAACTGTAAAATACTTCATGCTCTAAAGATTCCTCTTCTACCTCTTCAGTAACATTTTCATTTGCGATAGCGTTGAAAAATTCAACCTCGCCCTCGTAAGTTGCTCCAGACATAATGGTTCCAGTAACTGAAAGTTGTGGTGCCAGTGGTCCAGCGTCTCCATCTTCGTCAAAAGATACAAGCGTAACGACGTTATTGCTATCAGAAACATTTACAAGTTCATAAGTGACTGTTGTGATTACCTCTTCTTCATTTACGGCAGATACATCATCGTCATCACTACATGAGAATGTCAATAGTGCAACTGCTGCAAGGCTTAGGGTTTTAATTGTTGTTTTCATGGTTTTTGTTTTTTTGTTTGTTTTACTCTTATTAATTGTAATCATTGCTTTTTTTTAGTTCATTCATAGTCATTGCTTTAGCTTTTGTTTTCAAATTTTATAGATCAATTGAAGATTTATATTGCGCCCCACATCGTCTGAGTAAAAACGCAGGCGATTGAGGTAATTTCTATAGGAGTTGTTTAAAACATTCTGGACGGACAGTCTTAATTCCGCTTTCGCGAAAGCGTACCCCAAACCCACATCCAGCAAGGCATAACTTTGAGGTGGCTGAGAGATCTGCACCTCTTCCATTACTAACATTCCGTCATCGCTTATGACTGCCGTTTCAAAGTCGAGATCAGGAAAACGATTCTGTTCCCATACTTGTTGTACTCTCATATCCAAAGTCAATCCTTGAAAAAATGCGTTGTACCACGCTGTTGTGAAATTGAGCTGTGCGGGCGGCATATCAATAAGCGGGCGATCCAGAATTGTATCCGTACCGTGTATGTAAGAGAAATCAAGACCAAAATTCAAAAGTGGCGAGATCAGCTCCGATAATTCTCCGGGATATTTTTTTTCTCGATCACGATCTCTTTTAAGCTCACGACTGAATAGCGTGTAACTCAAACCAGCATCCACTCCATATAAGCGCGCATCTGTCTGTCTGTAGCTGTAGACTGGAAAGGCACCGCGCGTGGTAAGTTCCACTCCGTTAGGCTCAAGCTGCACAAAATTATTGATTAAATTAATATGCGGATTGATCTCAAAATCGAGTCCCGCCTGGCTCAAATGATACACCACGTTAAATTTATGGGATCGTTCAATATCGAGATCCAGTCTTCCCAACTCGATCGTGGCCAGTGCGTGATGCAATCCATCACTGAATAGCTCGCTGGGATTGGGCGCTCTATTTGCCGTGCTTAAATTAAGTGATAAAAACTGACCCTCATCAATATTGTAGCGGACTCCAGTGGTAAATGCCAAAAGATGGTAATCAAATTCTGGCTCCGTAAATATTTGTATACCCTCATCGCGACGTTCAAATTCTGGAAAGAGCGTATCGTAACCCAGGCTTTCCCAGCGAGATCTGATGTAAAACTTTTGCGCTGCTATATCAAAATAATCATATCTCAAACCTGCCTCCAGCGACCATTTGGTATCAGGAGTATATTGAATACTGGTAAAAGCTCCCGTTCTATAGGAATCATAATCGGGAATCAACCTCCGTACTCCCGTGTCAGGATCAGGTGTATTGGTTTGTAATTGAAAATCAATGCCAGCTTCCACCTTAAAATCGTCATACTTATCTAGTTCGACGTGCGCCGCCAGATTATTGGTCAAAAGATCCATGTCCAGTGATGCCTGTCCCCTCATACTCCCACGACGTATATCAAATTCCAACCTGTTATTGAACTGAAACCCGTAATCCAGACTCACTTTACCAAAGTTTGAGAATCTTTTAAATGCTTTGGCGGTAACGGAATGGTGAAAAACCTCCTGCTTGGGTGGATCTATATCGTAGGTAAAATCGTTTATAACGCTCGGCCGACCTGAATTGATACTCCGTACCAGATCTGAAGTATTACCTATATGCGCAGATCTCAAAATTCCAATGTTGGCATTATAGAACGAATAGCCTAATTCAAATCCGTACTCAAATGTTCTAAAACCGGCCGTCAGCTTAGTCGCATAGGTCTCGCTACCTGTATTGCTAAGTATATAATCGGGAGATTCATAGTCGCCCAAGCGTTTTGCAGTGAGGGTAGCCTGCTGGTACCATCCTGACTTATTAAAATTGTTTATCGTAGCGGTAGCCGTGCCTCCCCTACCATTACTCTGTCCCGTGAGGATCGCTCTACCCATCAAGGTATCCTTGGCCAAAATCCTACGCGGATTAATCACAATCGTACCTCCCACGGCATCGCCACCGTATCTTAAAGCACTTGCCCCTTTGATGACTTGAATATTCTCGGCTGTATTGAGGTCTATATTGGGCGCATGTTCCACTCCCCATTCCTGATCTTGTTGCCTCAGACCATTGTTTACTATCGCAACACGGCTTCCGTAAAGTCCGTGTATCATTGGTTTGGTTACACTGTTTCCCGTTTTTAGCACCGTAACACCCTTAACCGTTGAAAGCGCGTCTCCTAGAGTTGCGCCACTATAATCCGTAATAGTTTCAGAGGTAATCTGCTGGCTGGAGTTTGTTTTTCCCTCCTCGTCATGAACGTCTGCCAGAACCTTTACATTATCTAGTTCATTGACATGGTGCTCCAGCTTAATGGTAAGCTCGCGATTTCCATCCAGCTCAATCTCAAGATTTTTAGTCTCACAGGAAACATGAGAAATCCGTAATTTATAAGTTCCCGCACAAAGACCCGTAATCTTGAACCTACCGTTCTCATCGGTACTCGTTGTACGTTGAATAGGTAGAATATAGATCTGGGCTAGCTCCAGCGCTTGACCATCGTGAAAATCCTGAACCACGCCACTAATGGCATAATTACAGTTTTGTGCCTGTGACTGAGCTAGAAATGCCCAAATACAGAACACACATAAAACTCTATGCATGAATAAATTGTATTTACTTTAAGTCTGTTCCTATTATGAAACCGTTCTAAGATAAATACAATACGGAGGAGGCCGTATGGAAGATGTGTTTCTTAAGTGGTTCGCTTTCGCGAAAGCGAGAAATCCAGCCTGCTCCTCATAAGTAAAGACCGCGTGAATTGCTTGTTCAAACTGCAAGGAAGCTTGAGGAGAAAAATCGACTGGCTGAACCTGTTCCACCAAGAGACAATAGTCACATGTGGCAGACTCCTCGTGGTCGTCAACGATGTGATGCACCGCTGATTGCGCAAGCATGGCAACCATCGTGAAGAGCAAAAGAAAAGAAAGTCGCTTTCTCAACATTTTGCGAAGATAGCACCTTTATATTTTCAATTTCAAAAATTTAGTAAAAAGACGCTCCATTTATTTGTTTTAGGAGAAGGTTTATTGCTTAAAATTGATTAGCCCAACTGTCCCAAGATTAGAAGAGTAGTTTCACGAGTAGGTACATTCTATAAGTACTCAATTGATCAACGGCATCAACGAGAACGTTCTTTTTCAATAAATGACGGCTAGTCCTCTCCATAAAAATCCACAGAACTTGCGCCCATAAGCATATTATTTACCACAGGAGTAGCATCACCGCTAGCATCATCTCTAAAGCCGAGTATGCGTCCACCACCATTTGCTTTTTCTGCAACAAAGATGGTATCACTCTCATCATCATAAGTTATATCTACTGGATTACCCAACAATGTAGATGGTCCAGATATTCTTACTTGGTTCCCAGCAACTGGAAGAGTGCCTCCATCTGCGACAGCGTCAATTTTTAGAAGCGCATTTGTGATGACATGGATTCCTCCATCTGAATCACTCCCTGCATCACCTATGTCAGTAAGTAATAGAACATCATCATCACTATCATAAGCGATACCGTGAGTTCTAACTATACCTTCGATAGTCAGGCGCTTTGTGGGTTCTAGATCACCATCAGTAATATTGTTCAGGAAGTTTTCAAAAATTGCAATATCATTTGTAGTGTCTACCACTATATAAAGATCGTTTCCTACAAACTCAATTCCCCAAAGTTCAAAATCTATATCAAACTCATTGCGTAGACTTACACCTGCATCAGTACGTTCATAAACGAAGAGAGTATCATCCCCCTCATCTGAAACTACTATGGTGTTTCCTGAAATGGCTAGTGCTCTAGGACTGTCAACGTCTGCCATTCCTTCTACTTCATCTGTGGCTGCACCGGCTAAACCATCGATCTGGTCTTCTATATCACCATAACGGTTAAGGCTCGAACCACTTCTTGAATTCACATATAATTCGTCATTTGCAGAACTATACTGAATTCCTTCATTATCCGTTGAACTTGTGGTTAATGTTGTTACTTCTACATTGTCGTTATCGCTAAAATCATATACAGTGATATCACCGTTTGAATTGCTAGTTGCAAATAATTCAGCTCTATCAAATCTACCATCTACAATTTCGTCATCATCACTACAAGATGTAAATCCTAATACAGCACCAAAAAGTGCTAAAGCAAAAATTTTTTTTTTCATCATCATTTATTTTTGATAAACATAAACGTTATCAAACCAGCTCTTCTTAAGGCATTATTAAAGATTATAGACGATCCACGGTCAAGCTACTGAAAACAAGTAGATTCGCCTAAAAAAACTTTGTAAAAGCTTAACTTTCCTTGTTCTGTATGGCTATACAGCTAGAGAAAAAAGTTCCATACCAGCCCAAATCTTATGGTGAAATCACGGTAGGGATTGCGAGGAGCACTGAAGTAATTTTGCTCTCCAAAGGGAGCGTTAGCATGTTCCAACTTAAAAAAAATGCGAGTTTGTCTCACTTTTGCGTTTACAAACAAATCGATCATGGGAAAAGCACCCAGTTCATCCCGCCTCTGTGAATAAAACTCGCCTAGGATGGGATCGTATCCATCCATAAAATATTCAGAGAAATACTTGAACGTTATACCTGTCTGGATTTGCAGGGCTCGTTTGAAGAATCGGTTTTTATAATACAAGGTGTTTCTCGTGACAAAGCTGGGTACATTGATCGCATTATCACTTTGGGAGACATTTTGATACATTAAGGTGTGATCCATACCGAAATGACCAATCAATTTATGCTGTTTATGAATCTTGACCTTAAGATGTGCGATCCCAGATCCCGCTTGCCGTGGCCTGATGTTATACCCCAAGGTATCCATGGCTGTTCCCAGACGTGCTTCTTCTTCAAAAAACACTTGATCTTGAATGGTGGTCAAGTTGATCTCTGCATCCACAAACTTTTCTGAATCCAATTTGAAATATAATTCCTGTTTTTCAATATTATTAAAGCCCGTAAACCAGTTGTAGTTGACATAATCGCTTTGAAATAACTGATAATTGAAGTCTGGAGCTCGGCTGTTGATCGCGACTCCCGCGATCACCTCTGACTCCCAAACCTCATATCCTGCCTGAGCTTTTACATGTTGCCCATCCACATCGCCGGCAATGTTAACTCCGGCATCTGCCCTGAAATCAAATTTACCAATGCGTTTTTCAAACGAACCGTCAAATTGATAGATCTCTCCGATCAATCGATTGGGAATGACCTGATTTTCTATAACAATCTCGCGTGAATAACCATAATTAAATTTCTTACGAGACAGGCCAGCTCTAAAATAGCCTAAAATATAATGATCAAAAGTTGCCCCTACCTCGACCTTACCCTCTTCCAGATCTGTCTGGTCATTGATACGCCCGTCGGAATAGCGCTCTCCAAAAAAAACTGTATTTCCCGCAGTTTGTGAGAATCTATAGAATTTATCCTCATAGTACATTTTATTATAGACTCTTGCGCTGTAATAAGATGTACTATCTCGATTGGCTAAAATTTCATAATCCTGATCTACATAAAATCGCTTTCCGTCGAGAAGTGATTCTGCGTTAGTCAAATTGGTTTCCAGCCGTGCGCGATCGTCCAGATCTTCATCATTTTCCAGAAAACCTTGCAGGGAAACATCGTCTAGTCCACCATTCTCCTCGTTCAGTAAATCTTGAAAAGTAGTATGTAATCTAAGCCTGTACCTGCGATCTTTTGTAAAATAGTTAGAAGTAAACTTGAAATTACCTGTACTGGTCAATGTATTTACATAGTCACCGGCACTTCTAAGCCCCTTGTAACCTATGCTGAAATTGAATTGAGGTGATAAGTTAGTAGTAAATAGAGCATCCAGCTGCTGTCCCTGATTGACTACCGTTTTGAAGTACAAATCAGTTAATGGTGTAGGGACGTAATAGTCGTACACATCATCAATTTCATAATAATTAGCGTGTCTAGCTCTTGCTCCCATTCTAGGTTCTAGCAAATCCATTTCATAAGAACGACTCAATTTATTGTAAGGTTGGCCTATATTATGAAAAGGAATGTATTCAAAGTTATCCTGGCGCAGGTAATTGAATTTATAATCCTTTTTCATATTGAGCGTCGTATCTAGAAAGGTAGTATCGCGCTCCTGTGAAATTATAAGATAGTCAGTAATGGGAGGCTTTTCTCCTTCGACTTTTACGTTTTTGTTACTGATGGGATCATTTTCCCTATTACGATCATTGCCACCTAATGGATCCTGCACGATTTGTGAATAGCCAAAAATTGGTAAAAGCAATAGTAGAAAAAGATGAAATCTCTTCATAGTTAATTATCGGCTTCAAAAGTAATTCAATGATCACAACTAGCACACAAATCCATAAAATATGAACTTTCTAAACTTGAAACGGTATTTTTGGAGTCATGTTGCTTTCACAAATTCACAGTGGCATTATAGAGTGCGGTACAGACGAGGCCGGTCGCGGTTGTCTCGCGGGACCAGTAACGGCTGCGGCAGTAGTATTACCTTCCGACTTTAAGGATGCAATGCTCAATGATAGCAAGACGCTTTCGCGAAAGCGTAGAGACCATCTAAGACCTATCATAGAAAAAGAAGCTGTAGCCTTTCATGTAGCTCATGTAATGATGGACAAAATAGACGAAATCAATATTCTCAATGCAAGTATTCTCGCCATGCATCAAGCCATTGATGGTCTCAAGACCGTTCCTGAGCATATTGCCGTAGATGGCAATAGATTCAAACCGTACAAAAACATTTCTGCTACAACAGTTATTAAAGGAGATGGTAAATATCTACATATTGCAGCGGCATCCATTCTCGCCAAAACCTATAGAGATGAATTTATGGCTAGGATTGCGCTTGAACATCCAGAATATGGCTGGGAACGCAACCAAGGTTATCCCACAAAAGAACATCGCGAAGCGATTAGAAAATTTGGTCCCACAAACTATCATCGCAAAAGTTTTAGGCTTCTACCTGAACAACTGGTTTTGAACTTAAAGCACTACGATTGACTTGCATATTTTATACTTTTGTCAATTGATCATTCTTGTATGAAATACTTGGCTTTTTTTCTATTAACTATCACAATTCTTACGAGTTGCAAGGAAAAACCTGAATTGATTCAAAATGAGCTGATCCATCATATTCCTGAATCCTCCAAAGTCATTATCAATACCGATGACCTTGAACCCTTACAAAATTGGCTAGAGGGCAATGAATTGTTACAACAGATCAAGAATTTGAGTAGGTTTCAAGAAGTGATTGAGGCTTCTAATTTTTTAAGCCAGTATCAAATAAACGATCATTCTTTCATCACCTTGAGTATGGAGGGCAGGAATGAAACCGTTATCACACTGATCACTAATGATTATGAATTTGCTTCACCCAACTTTAAATCAAATGACAGTACAGTCTACAATGGGAATACCATATTTAAAACTAGTACGAACGATCATTTTTATACCAACTTTGGAGACCTTCATATAGCCAGTTCTTCCAGGCTTGTGGTAGAAAGTCTTTTGAGGCGTTCCATAAAAGATTATGTTTTTGATGAACGATTTAGCTCAATATATAGCCGCACTGGTAATTCAGATTTTAATATCTACATTAAAGGAGCAAATGATGAGTGGCTCAAACAATACCTGGCGGGTAACAATATCAAAGACCCTATAACAGATGCTTACTGGTATCAAATAGAGCCTGAGTTTTCTGAAGAATATATTCAGCTGGATGGTATTGTAAGTTATGCAGACACAGTAAAGATCTATCAATCGCTTTTTAACAAAATAATTCCGAAAGGCAACAAGATACCAGAAATTACACCTGTCTCAGCCTCTCAACTAACATCGGTGAGCTTTTCAAAAAGTGAAAAACTGATGGAAAACCTAAAGTCCTACCACTCAAAGGAAATTAAGACCGATGCTTTTCTCAATGCATTGCTTGAGAATACTCAAGAATTGGGAACCGTACAGATGGAAGCAACAAACACTATTGCTTTTACATTAAAACCCTATGAATCTTTATTTATAGATCTCAATTCATTAAGTATTGAGAAATACACATATCGAAATCAAGAGATCCATAAACTCAATCGACCCTTTAGCACCACCCCTCTTGCTCCAGTTATAAATAGAGGGAATTATGATTACGTAGCTCACCTTTCTGGTTTTATGGTTTTCAGTAAAAAAGCCTCTACCATAGAAACCATAATTAGTAATGTGCAGAATAAAACAGTCATTGCCCAGCAGAACTGGTATCAAAAAGTAAAATCAAGACTAAGTGATGAGAGTACTCTATTAAAGCTTACCAGCGTGGAATCCTTTAAAAAACTACCTACCATCCGCAATAATTCAGATATTAAAATCCTGAAGACCATAGACACGCAAACTTACCCTTTTGTCATTAGTCAGTATGTACATGAAGACGAATATGCTCATTATCATTTTCTTATGCCACTGGTAAAGGAGAGTAACGCTCAATCGGCTACAGGACAGTTGATGACCTACCGCTTTGCGGGAGAAATGGTTCATGGGCCGTTTCTATTCCCAAATCACTTGAGCAAACAGCATGACGTTGCATTTCAAGATGACGAACTGAACCTCCACTTAGTCAACAATAAAGGGAAGCTGCTCTGGTCCAAAAAGCTGGATGATGAAATCATAGGAGACATTCATGCAGTAGATGTCTATAAAAATGGTAGAAAACAGCTGGCATTTACTACTAAAAAATCAGTTTATCTATTGGATCGCAAAGGGCGAGATGTAAACGCTTTCCCCTATAAAATCAAAAATGGAATCACACAACCATTGAGTGTTTTTGATTATGATAAATCCCGTAATTATCGTTTTCTGGCAACTTCGGGAAGTAGGTTGACCATGCTCAACAGAGAAGGTGAAATCGTGACAGGGTTCAAATACCAGCCTGATGAGATCATCACAAGCCCGCCCCTACACCATCGCACGGGTACAAAGGATTTCATAAGCTTTTTGACTGAAAATGAATCAATAAAAATTTTGAGTCGTGTTGGTCGTGTGCGTACACCCATCAATCAACCCATCAATTCTAAGGATACAATTTATTTTGAAGATGAATTTGCGTTGATCCAGAGTGAAAATAATGAGGTCAAAAAAGTAAACTTGATTACCGGAAAAGTACTCTCGGAAAAGGCTGATTTAAATAATGCGTCACATTACGTTCGAAAAGTAGGCATGGTTCTATTTCAAAAAAACAATGAACTTTCCATCAACGGGAAAAAAATTGATTTGCCTTATGGAACTTACTCCGATGCAAGAATCCAGCTTGTCAACAAGGAACCATTTGCAGTTCTAGTGGAGCAAGGAGACAGTAACATCTACATTATCGATCTTGACGGAGATGTCATTCCAGGTTTGCCGGTCTACGGCTCTAACCCTAGTGATATTGCCGTGTCTAATGTGCGTTATCTTGTTACTAAAGACGATCAGGATATTATACTGTATAAGTGGTAGGTCTGTTATAACGAATAAAAATATCCCCCCTATTCAAAAGACTATGGATTTTTCTAGCTTTATAAAGTGATAAAACAGAGAATGTATTTGAATAGTTTGATCTTCAGAAGATTTTTTGATGACAAGTTTCATTTAATTACTAGGCGTTGACTTTTGCGACTGTAAAAATGAGAACTTACGATCATCTTCTCCCGCTATGCTCTAGACCGAATTGCAATTTACGTTAATGAAAAACCGCAACTTATAATGGAAATAGAAAAAGATGAGCTAGATTTATAGAAGAAACTGAGAATGCCGCTTAATGTACAATTGAATATTTTTGAAAAAGATTTTGGAAAAAATAGTTGTGGATAGACTCAAAAATTACTGAAATGAGATTAAAACTGCTTTTATCTATCTTAATTATCTTCTTTTCAGATCAAAAGGATAAACAAAATTTAGCGACGGTAAATGAAGTTAATTGCATTGAAAAAGAAGAACCCAATCCAAATAACTTTAATCCGATACTAATAAAAATTTGCACTTTTAAGAAATATAGAAGTGTCAAAATAGGGACACCTGACTCTAAAGGAAGATATTCTTACCAGTATGAACTTTATAGAATTGAAAAAAATATAAAACAAAAAATAAACAATTCTGATATATTTAATTCAGGAAAGGATATAATAGGAAAGAAAATCAATCAAGACATTAAAAAAGAATTCGAAAAAAATTCAGTCAACCCCCACCTGAAAGATTGTATGGAGTGGATTGACTTTCGATATTATGATCTTAATGAAATGGGAATGGCTTTTTCCGAGAACAATGAGCTTGAATTTTATTTCGATCATGGAATTGGCGGAGCATGTTTTAATGTAAGTTTTACAATTCAAAAATATAAAATCTCGGATTTTGAGGAATATCTGAAATAGTCCTATGTGAATAACTCTATGCAGCAAATAGCGGCGCCAATTCTAAACCGGCAATTTTATTTATTTTGAAAAGCGTCAAAAATTACATCAATAAAAACTAAATTTTATCGTTGGCAAATCAAAGCCAATTATTCAAATCATCAATGATTACAACAGACTAAAAGCACCATTTTTTTGAAATCCAAAAACTGCTTGCGCCTGATACTGGGTTTGAGTTTAAATTTAAATCTAGACTTAAATTTAATCTGCCTCCTCCCTAAACTTGATCTCAAAAGAATCGATCAGGTGCTTGACCCACTTCTCGCTTTTGGAGAAATAGTCTGAGTCCCTGAATTGAGTAGTATTCTCGTGGTATTCCTTAAAACCAGTGTCTTGATATAGACTGGGCAGTTGTGGATGAACGTAGTATTTGCGGCAAACGGCTCTCGTGTTTCCCAAAGCTTCTGCTGCGGCGTCAAAGCCCTCCAGTATTTGTTTTTCGCGAAGCTTTTCATCCTTAGTAAAGTCCAATTCAGAGACATATTCAAAAAATTCGCGTGAGGCTCCCCAGGTTCTGAAATCTTTGGCACTAAAAATATCGCCAGCAATCTCTCTTATATAGGCGTTGATCATGGAACTGTCGATGGCGTGGTGTTTCCCATTCTCATCATAATATTGAAACAACTCCCAGCCACTGATTTCCTCGCATTCCTTGATCATCTTGATAAGTTCCTCGTCCTCGAGTTCCTTAGTTTGTTGAACACCTTTTTTTCCGGTAAACTCAAACCTAAAATGATCATCTTCCTCAACCACGTGACGCGTGCGCAGGGTGCTCAATCCGTAGGTTTTATTCTTGTCTGCATAATACTGGCTACCTACCCTTATATTAGTCTGATCCATGACGGTTACGACCAGCGCAAGGCATTTAGAAAGGCTCATTTTAGGTTGACCTAAGTCATTTTCAAGCTGTTTTCTTAATGGTGGTAACGCTTTCGCGAAAGCGGACATCTTAAAAAACTTAGTCTGGTTGCGCAATACCGTCCATAAATCATGATACAGATATACCTTGCGGTGCTTCTCATCGCGTCCCACGACTTGCAGGTGCCCATTAGATAGTTCACTGATGCGCACATCTTGCCACGCAGGTGGAATTACCAAAGATTTGATACGTTTGAGTTGGTCTTTATCCTTAACACGCTCAGAATTATTGATAAGATAGGAAAAACCTCTACCATATTTTTTGCGATGGATCGTAAGATGCCGATCATTGATATATACGAGATCAGCGATCTGTGCAGCATACTCTGGCTCAGTGAGAAGTTCTTTTATTTGGTCAGTAGAAAGGGTCATGAAGCAGGCTTTATCAATTACTAAATTAATGGTTGCCTACCCATGACCCTCAAATGTTCAGGAATTATAATAAAGGTTTAACCTAAATACCTGAACGTTCCAGTTTTCTATTCAATTCCTTGACCTCTTCATTGCGTTTGTGCTCCATATAATAGTTATAAGCGGTTAAGGCTAATTGTGCTACGGTTAGAATTCTAAAGAATCGTTTCATGTTTTTATTTTCAAGATAAGATTTGTACTTGGTGTAAAATGATCGGTTGAATTTTTGTTAACAGGCACACACTCAAAAATTCACGTTTTTTACCATTTGTAGGAAAAGTATTAACATTTTAGAGGTGTTAAGAACGTTTACGATAACTTCATTAATTCTTCCAGTTCCTGAAATATTGGTACTATAATAAGAAGTATTTGGTTTTCGCTTTCGCGAAAACAAGATTACTATCATATCAATACTAATTCTCCATGTTATCTTGATTGGTTCAATTCAAGATTTATAATTTACGTTTCATTCACATAAAAAGTGATAGCGTCTAATTATAACTCTATCGTTAGGGAAATCCGATAATTTCATTAAAAAAAAGAAAACTATATTTTCGAAATCCCCCTAAAACTGCATCGAAAAAGCAAGTCCATACCTTTCCTCATCCATAGTGGGAAACAAAGTCACACCATTTGTTTTTTTGAAAGGATTCCAGGGAATTATCGGATCAAAATGATAAACGAGTTCCGTAATCAACATAGCAATTCCCGCACCTACCAGTACGTCAGAAATGAAATGTTCATTATTTGCGATCCTAAAACCTCCCGTGGTTGCAGCAAAAAAATATCCCGAATAGCCTAGAACCGGCGCGGTATCCTGATATTCATGACGCAGCACGCTTGCCCCCATAAATGCAAATGAGGTATGGCCTGACGGAAAGGAATTGTCCTGCCTGCCGGTGGGGCGGCGTTTAAAAATCCAGTCTTTTAGTTTAAAAGTGATCCAGTCTGTTGCGTAACCTGCGATAAACAAGTTTTTGGACTGGTCAAACCAGTGATTCTTTGCCTCTACTCCCACTACGTTTGCAACGGCGAGTTCTGCGAGGGGAATGTAGCGGGTGTAATCATCTGCGCGGTAGAGAAAATCATCGCCAGTCTGACGTCTTACAAACTTTTGGAAATCCTTTTCTAGGTTGCTATCACTTAAAAGGCTGCCTCCCAAAATCATTCCTGCTGGAAAAGCCATTTTTCTCAATAAAGATTTTTTATGAGGTTGATTAACAACAGTATCACTTACCATCACGGATTTTTGAGCGTGTACGGTTCCTGATACTAAAAAAACTAGAAGAGAGAGAAGAGAGAACTGCCGCAATGGAAATTAGGTTTTTTGTTTCTTTTTCTTTGCTGCGGGAAACAGAATATTATTAAGAATCAATCGGTAACCAGGGGAATTAGGGTGTAAACTCAATTCCGTAGGCGGATCCCCTACTCTATGCTGATAATCTTCTGGATCGTGACCTCCATAAAATGTAAAAAAACCTTTACCGCGTATGCCGTGAATGTATTTTGCTTCTCCGTTTGTCTTGTTTTCTCCAAGAACCAATACATTTTTCTTCACTTCCGGACGGTAAAAACTGGTGGTTTGCCCCATAAATCCTTTGACTAAAGCCGTATGGTTTTGATTGAGCATGGTGGGAATAGGGTCCCATTTTGCGCTAAAATCCATCAGCGAAAAGTAGTCAAGCTCTCTTTTAACCTTACGCTTACGTGTCATATCAATAGAACTGAACTCATAAACCATAGGCGAGCGTTCCAAGGTAAAATCTGTAAAGGCAAAAGTCTTGTTATAATCGATTTTATTTTGATATCCCGCATCACTAGGATCGCCGTCAAACATTGCCTCTTGAATATCTACATCTCCCGCGGCAAGTGCGATGTCAAAGCTATCCGTGGCGCTGCACATGGCAAACATAAAGCCACCACCTACAACATAATCCCTGATTTTTAAGGCGACGGCTCTCTTTGCCTCACTTACCTTATCGTAGCCCAAGCTTGCCGCCAGTTCCTCAGCATCTTTTTTCTCTTGAATATACCACGGTGCAGTCCTGAAACTTCTATAAAACTTTCCGTACTGACCTGTAAAATCCTCGTGGTGCAAATGCAACCAGTCATAAAGCAGCAACTCGTCATTTAAAACTTCGGTGTCATAAACCTTTGTATAGGGAATCTCGGCATAGGTAAGTACCATGGTTACAGCATCGTCCCATGGGGGTTTTCCCGTAGGGGTGTAAACAGCGATCTTCGGAGCTTTTTCCAGCAGGACCTCCTGCATGTTTTGGGAGGGACTGGCTATCATTTCCAATAAGCTGGAAGCTTCAGATTCAGAAAGTTCTTCGTGGCTTACGCCGCGTATAATCAGTTCATTTTTAATTTCTTGAACGTTGGGCATCAGAAAAGATCCTCCGCGGTAGTTGAGTAGCCATTTGACTTTCGTACCCTTGGCAAGAACCCAATAGGAAACCCCATAAGCCTTTAGATGGTCTGTCTGTGACTCATCATCCATAGGAACTAACAAGTATTGCGCATTACTTACCTGACAGATGAAACAAAACAATATGACAACCAAACTTCTAAACATAAACCAAAATCTTCAACTCATTACTAAAACTCTCTCGTTTCAATGATGATACCAAAAGTAATGAAGAAACCAGTAAATTACTGATTATTAAAAAGGCATATCATCATCTGGCAAACCGAAAGCATCACGAGGACTTGCCGTCGGACCTGAATCAAAGGGATCTGGCTTATTGGTATCATCATTTGCCGCATTCATCTTGGAACCAAATTCATCTGGTTGGAAATATTGATCAAGGTTGTCAAATTTACCGAACTGACCCAAGAACTTCAGTCGTATAGAATCTGTCGCACCATTACGGTGCTTGGCTACGATAAATTCCGCTTGATCTTTTGTAGGCGATCTATCATCATCATCCCATTCCTCAAGGTTATAATATTCAGGTCTATAGATAAAAGACACAATATCTGCATCTTGCTCAATCGCTCCAGATTCCCTTAGATCCGATAGTAACGGGCGCTTGGAGCCTCCACGAGATTCCACTGCACGAGAAAGCTGAGAAAGAGCGATTACGGGAACGCTTAATTCTTTTGCTAGTGCTTTGAGATTACGCGAGATAGTAGATATTTCCTGTTCACGGTTTCCATTTTTGTTTCCGGTACTTGCTGTCATCAATTGCAAGTAATCAATCATTATTAGCTTGATACCATATTGAGAAGCGAGTCGCCTACATTTTGCACGAAGGTCAAAAATGGATAACGACGGAGTATCATCTATAAAAATAGGTGCTTGTTCTAAATCTTTTACTTTAACATTGAGCTGTTCCCATTCAAAAGGCTCTAGCTTACCAGTACGCAGTTTTTCAGAGCTCAAGCCAGTTTCAGAAGATATCAAACGAGTTATCAATTGTACAGAACTCATCTCCAGAGAGAAGAAAGCAACAGGAATATTACTTCCTACGGCGATATTACGAGCCATGCTTAAGGTAAAGGCAGTTTTACCCATACCAGGACGTGCCGCAATAATGATAAGATCAGATGGTTGCCATCCACTGGTTAAGCGATCCAGATCAGTAAAACCTGTGGGGATACCACTCAGACCATCACGATTTGCTATTTCCTCAATCCTTTGCTTTGCCTGGCGCACGAGATCCATTGCGGTTTCTGTGCTTTTCCTAATATTTCCTTGAGTGACCTCATATAATTTGGATTCTGCTTTATCGAGAAGGTCAAAAACATCGGTCGCCTCGTCGTAAGAATCATTAATGATCTCTGTTGAAATTTTTATAAGGCTGCGCTGAATAAACTTCTGGAGAATGATACGAGCATGAAATTCAATATGCGCAGTAGAACTTACCAATTGCGATAGCTGTACCAAATAATGGTCACCTCCTATAAGATCTATCTTCTTTTCCTTGCGTAATTGTGAACTTACCGTAAGCAAGTCAACCGGGTTACCTGCTTTGAAAAGCGTGTCAATCGCCTCAAATATGGTTTGGTGTGATTTGTGGTAAAATGCATCTGGCGTAAGCAGGTCTATCACCTCATCCACTCCTTTCCCATCAATCATCAGTGCGCCCAGAACTACCTTTTCAAGATCCAGCGCCTGTGGTGGCACTTTCCCCTTTTCTAGGGTCACCACAGAGGTACTTTTTGAATAAGATTTCTCGAGTTGTTGCACATTTTCCATAGCTTACAAAGGTAGTCGTTATGAGAATTTGCGCTTTCGCGAAAGCGAGATAAATACAGCATTTCTAGAAAAAATCAGTTTATAAACTGTTGAAAAGTTTACCCAAAATTATTCCTACAACCTATACTCCTATCCCTCATGGGAAACCATAATTTTAGATAGTTTTAAGAAGTTGATAAGTTTTAATATTCAAAAAAAACCGCCCACAAAAATGCAGACGGTTTCAAAAAAGTTTAAAGGCTCTAAGCTTTATAAACTCCCATTTTACAATATTTATCCATGCGCTGCTCAACAAGTTTCTCAGCAGTTAGATTCTTGAGTGAATCGTAATGTTTTGTGATCGACTCTGCCACAGAAGCAAAAACTGCTTCTCTGTCCTTGTGAGCTCCACCTTCTGGCTCTTTAATTACTTCATCAACCAGTTTAAGTTTTTTCATGTCTGTTGAGGTTAGTTTAAGTGCTGCTGCAGCTTCTTCCTTATGTTCCCAGCTTCTCCATAATATGGATGAGCAAGACTCTGGAGAGATCACAGAATACCATGTATTTTCAAGCATGACAACTTTGTCGCCTACACCTATTCCCAATGCACCTCCACTGGCACCTTCACCTATAATCATCACTATGATTGGAACTTTGAGTCGTGTCATTTCCAGTATATTCCTGGCAATGGCTTCTCCTTGGCCACGCTCCTCGGCCTCAAGACCTGGATATGCCCCTGGTGTATCAATAAGCGCGACTACTGGCACACCAAATTTCTCTGCGCTTTTCATCAATCTTAGTGCCTTGCGATAGCCTTCTGGATTTGCCATACCAAAATTGCGGTACTGGCGCGTTTTTGTATTGAAACCCTTTTGCTGACCAATAAACATATAGCTCTGATCGCCTATTTTACCCAGACCTCCTATCATCGCCTTATCATCTTTCACGTTGCGGTCACCGTGGAGTTCCAACCAAGTGTCGCCGCATATTGCTTTTATGTAATCCAATGTATACGGGCGGCTGGGGTGTCTGGACATTTGCACGCGTTGCCATGGAGTAAGATTTGAATAAATCTCCTTGCGTTTCGCCTTAAGTTTTTTCTCAATCTGCTTTATGGTAGAATTGACATTAAGCTCGCTATCTACGCCCAGTTCAATGGTCTGTAGGTATTTTTCTTCAAGCTCCTTAATGGGCAATTCAAAATCTAGATATTCCATTTAATAATTTCTTCTAGTTAGGGGAAACAAATATAAGAAAGCAGAGTGCAGTCTCTTTCATTTTATCTTATGGATTGTTAAGGTATCGCTTTCGCGAAAGCGATATAAAACTAAATGTTTAAATAAACCAGAATTTAAACTCAGGTCACCATTTGCATAGTTTATTGGCGAGCTTATCAAGCAATATTCTATTTCTAACTGAGCTTTTGATGAAAAACATAGTTTTATCAACAGAAATAGCGATGATGATTTTTAAAAATTGTCATCGCTAATGTCGATTGCGAACTCTCAAGAAGATTTAAAAATCAAACTTATAAACCGCTCCACCTAAAACCTGAAGACTCTGAACGGGATAGCCCGAATAGAACTCATAATTACCGCCGGTAAGATTGTTACCTCTCAAAAACGCAGACAATTTAGGGTTGATCTTATAGGTGACATCAAGATTAAGATCCACAAAACCATCCAGTGTTTCCACACCGCTACCAATTCTAAATGCCTCGCGCTCGCCCACAAAATATAAGGTTGCACCAGCATTCCACTTTTCATTGATCTGATAACCAGCGATAAGATCTGCCGTGATTTCAGGGAGTTGGGACGGGACATTTTCAAAAGTGTCTCCATTTTCTACGTCATAACTCATGTAAGCCCCTTTCAGGGTAATGTCTAAACCGTTACCATTATCAAAAGTAAGCGCCGCTCCTGCTGTAGCAGTATTTAAATCTGCATATCGAGTGTAAAAAACATTACCAGACTCCCAAGCCTCAGGCTCTGTGGAGGTATTGAAGGGATTAAAACCAGTATCCGTGATGTAGAAATTCCTGTTTTCCTCGATACGGTAACCGCCGTAAACCTTATACGCAAATTGAGAGGTCAACTTACCGCGTATTCCCAACTGTGCATCAATCTGTCGGTCAGTAGGCGCAATAAATATACTAGGAGCAAGAAATAAGTTTTCATCAGCAAAGCCAGCAAGACTGTTTAAATCAAGCCCTCCTCCTATTTTGGTATAACCTACGAGTAGATCCTCAACCAAGATATAACTTGCGTTTATATCTGGATATACCTTGAACTCACCCTCACTATTTTCTAAATCCTGAATATAATTAAGTCGTGCGCCAAGTTCTGCCTTGTATTGATCACCGTATAAATTGATGCTGGGGTTCAGCCCAGTATTCAGGTAACTGTAATCCTCGGGAACTGGAAAAATTCCTTGAGTTCCAAACGATCCCGAAAGATAATCTACTTCTGCAGCGATATTCGCATCTGTATCCATAATGTCAAACATGAGCTCAGGTCGTGCCTGAATTCTGAATTCGCTCGCATCTTCTCCAGAGCTTATACCACTGAATTTTACTTCAATTTTTTCAAAGGTTTTTCCAAAAAACTCTGCTCTACCACCCAAACCGTAATTGATATAGTTCAAGCCTACATCACTATCTTCAGTCAGCGGATTAGGCGTATTTTCAAAGTCACCGTACCAATTTGCAGTGCGGTAGCGACCACCACCAGTCACACCCCAATTCATTTCCCTAGATCTTGCTCCGTAGGAAAGGTCCAGCGCGGTATCTGAAAAACCATTTTCGGCCTCTACCTCATCAATACCTCCCTGAGAAGAATTGTGGTTTAAAAAGACACCAAAATCACTATTTCTATCGATCTCAAAATTACCGGCAAACTCACCCAAAATATTTACATAGTTTCCAAGGCCCAGCCTTGCGTAATTATCAAAATATTTAGCTCGCTCTCGCGGTCTAAGTTTGTCAAGACCACCCGTTATGGGTGTATAAGTACTTGCAACGGGAACTGAGAAAATACGGTAAGTCACTGGTTTTTTCTTAACCTTAGTCGTATCGTTAATTTGCGGAATGCTATTTACCTTAAAAGCATCGCTAATGGTAGGATCGTAAGCTTTAACTACGGTAATTGTCCCACCGTTTAATCGGTCTTCTTCTTCTTTTTCTGGATTATCCTGAGCGATTGCAAATGATGACAGTGCAGCAACAAAAGCTAGAATGATATATTTTCTATTCAATTTCATGGGTTGCCTTTTTATTGTTTGGGTGCGATGGAACTGTTAGTCTTTGCCTCTTCGGTCTTGATCTCATTGAGGGTTTTTCTTGCGCTTGCCACAACCTCTGGATATTTGCCGTAACTTTTTATCACGGCTTCAAGAATGGTGGTTGCGTTAAGTGTCTCGCCTTTTGCATAATAACTCTGTGCCATGACTACGAGTGCTTTGGAACTCCATAATTTATAACTTCCATAATTTTTAGTCAGCGCTTTGACAGAGTTGATGGCATCGTCATGATTGCCTTCTTTGTTTTCAAAATAGGCTTGGTAATAGGCAGCTTCGGCAGCCAGGTTACCTGTTGCGTTTTGTGCTAATGCTTCATAAGCAGATTTTGTGGCGGCCTCATTCCCTTGTTTCCAGTAGGAACGAGCTATAATTACCTGTGCATCTGCCAGAACATTGGCATCGGCTCCATCGTTATTTAGGACTTTTTGAGCATAACTTGCTGCTTGGTCAAAATCTTCTTGCTCGTAAAAAGCTTTCATCAAATTGGATTGAGCATAAATTACATTCTGCGGGAAATCTGCATATTGTTCTAATTGTTGCAATACTGGGATTGCTTTTGCGTAGTCTTTTGCATTCAGCAAAATTTCACTGAGTCTGGCCAGAGCAGGCTCTGTAAATTCATTGCGCTCCTTACTTACCACATACTCATAATGAGGAATGCTGGCTTGTTTCTGATCTTCTGAAAATTGCGCCTGAGCGAGATAAAAGTGTGCTTTGAGCGCATATTTCCCGTTTGGAAATTGATTGAGATAAGACTGCATTCCTTTTATTGCGGCGGGCATATCTCCTCGCACATAAGGACGTTCAGCGCTTTCATAAGCAGTATCGTCCAGTTCATTATCAGTTACTTCTACACCTTCCAGACCACGTACCCATACGGCATACTCATTAGTATTACCTTGATCTATATAAACCTGTCGTGCACTGATAATGGCTTGGGTAGCCTGTGGAGTACCAGGATATCTAGCTACTACAGCTTTAAAAACCTTGAGGGATTCTGCCAGCTGATTGTCATTATAAAGCTGCAACCCTTTACGCATCATTGCTTTGGACGTGTAGGAACTATTTGGGAACTCAGCGATAAGCTGGTCATAAGCTTTTATCCCATCGTTCACTCGGCCTTGGTTGATCAATGTATTTCCTAGTTCATAAATAACATCATCACGATATTTGGAACGATCATAAGTGTCTATAAAGTTGCGCAAATCGCGTATTTTCATATCCATTTTATCCACAAAACCATATGAAATAGCTTTTTGAAAAGCTGCATAATCTGCATTATAACCGCCTGCCTTAATAGACTTGTTATAAGCTTCCATGGCAGGGTAATACTTTTTGGTCACATAATTTGCATCTCCTATTCTCAAAAGAGCATCGTTGAGTCTAGTATTACTGGTTTGAGTGGTAGCGGTTTCTGTAAATCGTTCAAAAGCACTGATCGACTCATCATATTGCTTGAGTTTAAAATAGGTGTAACCTAAATCGTAGAAATACATTTCGTCTTCCTCAATATCGGTATCAATGACTCCCACTTTTTCAAAACTTTCTAAAGCCGCAGCAAAGTCATTGATTTGATAAAAACTTTCTGCTTTCCAGAATTGAGCTTTTTTCTTCAAGCTGGAATCGGTCACATAATTTAGTGCTTTATCCAGATTCTCAATAGCCACTCGATAATCGCCGTTGAGGTAATCAGTCAGGCCTTGGTAGAGAGCGACTTTACCGTAGATATTTTCGTTTCCATTTATGCGTCCATCTTCCAGCAGCAACATGGCTTCTTTATAATTTTTGGATGTAAAATAGGAGTCGATGAGAAATGTGCGCATCTCTTCATTCTTGTCTGTGTCTGGGTATTTATCCAAATAATTAAGAATTACCTGAGGCGTACTCTCGTAGGGGTTTCCCGTCTCATAACTCAGTTTTGCATAATTGTAGAAGGCATCTTTCTGGATTTCTGAATCTTGTTCCATTTCGCTGGCAAGCTTAAAAGCATTAAGAGCATCTTCATTGCGATCGAGTTTGATATAACTCTGCCCAAGGTGATAATAAGCATTTTGGGCAGTGGCGTTCTCACCATCTATAATTTTGTTGAAGGTCTCGATGGCCTTTTCAAAATCATTCATTTTATAATAGGTGTACCCCAGCTGGTAATAATCATTATTATTCCACTTGCCACGAGTTCCTTTGTATTCTTCAAGATAAGGCAGTGCTTCTGCATACTTTTCTTGATTAAAAAGTGACTGTCCTATTATTCTGTTCAATTCTGATTGCTCTGTACGGTTGGATTTGGGCATCTGTTCTTTGGCAAGTTCGATAGCTTCATCAAAATTCCCCATACGGTAATTCAAATCGGCTTGATAATAGGACAATTTTGCATCCTGCTCTGGCGACTCTCCTGCTTCATCAAAGAGATCACTAGCTTCCTGTAATTCATTTCCTTCATAGGCTATATAACCCAAATAATATTTTGCTTTAGCTCCATATTCCTTGGTATCACTCACCCGATTAAGGTAAGGCTTTGCTTCATCATACTTTTTTCCCTGAACTAGTGTATAACCTGTGTTGAAGTTATAACGGTTCATTTGCTTTCGCGAAAGCGTGCTCTTATTAACCCTCGTGTACCATTTTGCAGCTAGGTTGTATTTGCCATTATCAAAATAATAATCGGCCACATCAATTACGGCAGAATTACGTTTTGTGGAAGCAGGATATTCCTCCACAAATTTCTCGATAAGCGCATCTGCATTGCGCTGGTTGAGTCTCACGGCACAGTTTGCAATGTAATAGGCAGCGTTGCCCTTGATCAACTCATCTTCAGTGCTTGCCTTTACTTCCTTAAATAGGCGCTGCGCGGCTGTATATTGATCTTCCTGATAAAGATCCAGCGCCTGATTGTAAGACGCCAACTCATCCGTATAGACTTTGGACTGCTGGGCACCCACTAGATTCAGTGCGCTGAAAAACAAAACTATAAATGTCAAAAAGTTTCTCATGATAGACTCGTATTGAAGCTGTAAAATTAGAACCTTACGTAAGTATAACGGTTGAAAGCTTGTTTAATTATTCATAATCTTTTCCACAGCTTTGCGTAACTTTACCCTAAATCAAAATGAATGTCGCAACAAGTGCTTTCCCTTAAGGGTGTGGATATTTTTCAAAGGGATAATTTGATTCTCAAGGACGTAAATTTGAGTATCGACAAAGGTGATTTCGTCTATCTCATTGGGAAAACCGGGAGTGGAAAAAGCTCGCTCATGAAAACACTTTACGGAGATATACCTTTAAAAAAAGGAAAAGGTGAGATTGTAGAGTTTGATTTAGCTCGCTTGCGCGAAAAGGAAATTCCCTACCTGCGACGAAAACTGGGCATCGTCTTCCAAGATTTTAAACTGCTTCCAGACCGTACGATACATGATAATTTGAAATTTGTGTTGAAAGCTACTGGCTGGAAAGGCAAAAAGGAAATGGAAGAACGCATAGATGAAGTTCTGGATAAAGTGGGAATGAAGACTAAAGGCTTCAAATATCCCCACGAGCTGTCTGGCGGAGAGCAACAGCGCGTCGCCATTGCCCGAGCACTACTTAACGAGCCAGAACTCATCATTGCCGATGAGCCCACGGGAAACCTCGATCCACAAACCAGCGTGGAAGTTATGGAAGTATTGCAGACTATAAACAAAAATGGAAACACCATCCTTATGGCTACCCACGATTATGCGTTAATTCTAAAATACCCCTCAAAAACCCTGAAATGTGACGATGGGGAGATTTTTGAGGTGGTTCAAAAGGCGGTGTGAAATTTTTAGCATGATTAGTATATGTATTCCTTGCTATAATGATGATCCACAGCAGCTTATTTTAGATTTATTGGGTCAAATGAAACTTAGTGATGCATTTGACGAAATTATTGTTTACGATGATGCGTCATCTCAAGAGGTAAAATATCCGCTTTACGATAAAGTCCGTATTATTTATGGGGACAGAAACGTAGGGGATTTTGAGTCACGGAAAAAGCTAGCAGCCCATGCAAAAAATGAACGGTTGCTTTTTTTAGATGCTGACCTAAAACTGGTAAATGCTGATTTTTTAGATAAATACCTGAAAAGTATCGACGACAGAAGCTCTGTAATTTACGGTGGTGTTAAATACCAAGATGAGCGTCCCCCTGATAATCAATTACTAAGATGGGTTTATGGGAAAGAAAGAGAAGAGAAACTTAAAATAGACTCTTCTGAGATATATTCAAGTTTTGTTGCAGCCTCGTTCATAGTAAGCAAATCTTTATTTGAAGACCTGACAAAGGTTTTTGTTCCTAATTTGTACGGCACGGATTTATTTTTATCTGCTGAACTGGAAAAAAGAAAAATAGAAATACAATTTATTAAAAACCCTGTTTTACACTTAGGACTGGAGACCAGCATGGAATTTCTCCAAAAAAGTCATGAGGTAATTAAAGCAACTATTGCTATGGAAGATCTTGGTTTAATCAAAAAGAATCAACGACCGCTCCAACGAGCCTATCTAAAATCTAAAAAGCTAGGCTTCACAATTATTATTTATAATGTACTGAGGATTTTGAAACCAAGGTTGATAAGCAATTTATTATCCAGCTCTCCTAGATTAAAGTATCTCGACCTTCTTAAATTATATTTTTTTCTTGAGGCAAAAAATAAATCTAGCGCCTATGTCTAAGATAAAAAATGTGCCGGTCTGTATCATTGTCCCGTTATATAATAAAGAAGCAAGTATAAATGATTGCATTCAGTCAGTACTACAGCAGGATTACAGAGATTTCTCATTAATAATTGTTAATGATGGCAGTACGGACAATTCACTGGCTAGAGCAAAGTTAATTGAAGACCCGAGAATAACCATTCTTAATCAAGATAACAAAGGGGTAAGTTCGGCACGCAATAATGGAATTATGGCGGCCATAACAAATGGCGCAACTCATTTATTTCTTTTGGATGCAGATGATATATGGTTTCCGAACCACATAAACACTCACATAAAACTCAAAAATAGGTTCCCGCGCGCTACAGTTTTTGGGTCTAATTATGTAATTAGAAAAAACGAGAAAACACGAACTGCAAGGTTTTCAAATTTGAAAGATGATATGGATCAGTATCTAGATCGATTTTTTGAAAAAAATTTCCTCGATCCTGTTCTACATTGCTCATCGACAAGTTTTTCAGATACAATAGTAAACACTGTAGGTGTTTTTGATGAAAATATCACTCATGGTGAAGACACAGATTTTTTTATCAAAGTGGGAATCAGCTTGAACATAGCCTTCTCGCTTAAAGTTACAAATATTTTTGATCAAGATTCAGAAAACAGATCTGACATCGTGAAATTAAATAAACGTAATTTAATAGACTTAGATATTTATGAGGAAAAGATCTACAAATTCCCAGGCCTCAAAAAATACTTAGACCTCAATAGGTTTTCCCTTGCACTTCAATTTAGGACTCATAATGACATCAAAAACGCAAAAGCATATGAAGCTAAGATTAATGCTGAAAATCTAAATCTAAAACAAAGACAGCTTTTAAAATTAAAAGGCAAACAATTGCGGTCGCTAAAAAAGATCCAAGAATTCTTGGGAAATAAAGGCTTGCGACTAAAAACCGGAAACTGAATGAAAATCCTCCTTTTTCCTGATATAGTCCTCCTCTTCAAATTCATGGGACGCAAGTACCAGACACACCGCTCCAGAACTAAAATCTGAAAGCTCGCGCCAGGTCATTCTAGGTATAAAAAGTCCCTTGTCAGGCTTGTTAAGCGTGACTCTTATAGTTTCATTTCCATCGTCCAGAAAAACCGTAAAACTTCCTGAAACTGCCACGAGCAATTCTAGACATTCCTTATGAGCATGGCCGCCACGATAGGAATCACTGGGAACGTCAAATAGATAATACACTCTCCTGATTGAGAATGGAATGGTATCTTTTTCTACTACCCCTAGATTGCCTCTAGGATCTGCTATTTTGGGAATGTCTATGAGTTGGTATTGCATGGTTCAAATATAAGTGGCATTATATACCTTAAGGTAAAATACTTTAACTATGTCTATAATCTTCGATTCCTTTTTTAAACAAAGTATGTTTCTCCAGTAATGTATTGAATGAGCGCACAAATCCTTTACGCCACAGGAAAAATGTGTATTTATAATTTAAGTAAACTGCTTTTAGTGTGTTTTCCCTACCAGCTAGGGCTCCCCTTGCATAAATAAGGCGGTTCGAATCTGCTTCATCGCTGCTTGTTACGGCATCATGTATTACTATGTATTCCGGAACAAAACGGATCTGCATATTTAATGACAATGCGTCTTGAAATAAAATAAAGT
This sequence comes from Nonlabens sp., assembly GCA_049671565.1. Classification (GTDB taxonomy): domain Bacteria; phylum Bacteroidota; class Bacteroidia; order Flavobacteriales; family Flavobacteriaceae; genus Nonlabens. The sequence goes on along the minus strand of JBATVD010000012.1, from coordinate 53,257 downwards.
TTTCACTGTCTTGGAACTGTGCTCCAAGACCAAATCGTTTATCAAACTGTAGATCGGCTTGCGCGAATTGATTTTTTTTAAATGTAATCTCAGGAGATAAAACATTTCTAAGCTCAATTTTTGATAGAAGCCTTGAACTATCTGGATATTCCCAAAATGGATCATCATCTTCTCGCCTTTGTGTTTGAAATGTAACTATGGCTTCTTCAAATGAATTATGAGCTATTACCAATTTTTCAATAGTATCTTGAATAATCTCGCAATCATCATCCAGTATCCACAAAACAGGTCGTCTGCTGTTTTCAATCGCGATATTGCGACTGCGGCTTAATCCGTAGCCTTTATCATTAATAACCCGAATGTTCTCTCTTGAACTGGTCAATTCAATATTCAACGATTGATTGACGATCAGCACGTTTTCAGATATTTCCGTTAGAGATTTATTGAATATATTCTCAAGAAACATGAGGTCGCTCCGATCCATGGTCGCAATGAGTATCTCGATGTCGTCTTTTGAATATTCCGTCAAGGCAGTATCTTTACCCCAAAGATAGCTTTATATGCGCATTTTGCTGGTAGGTGAATACAGTGGCTTCCACAATGCGCTCAAACATGGTCTGCAAAAACTGGGACACACCGTGACCCTTGTTTCCACAGGTGATGGTTTCAAAAAGTATCCTGCTGACATTAACGTAGATACTCAGATCTTTGATCGTTTTTGGATTCTTCAAAAATTTCGCAACCTTGTTTTTAGAATTACCAAAAAAGATATTAGGGATTATTTATTGTGGTTACGCTTTCGCGAAAGCGAACACCTCCTAAAAAACCATGACATCGTTCAATTCATAAACTCCAATGCGTTTAATACCCATCACAAAACAGAGAGGAAGGTGATTGATTTTTTGCTGCGAAACAATAAGTCCATTGTTTTAGCTGCTTGTGGAGATGACGTTCCCTATGCCAAATACCTAAACAAGAGACACGAAGGTTACAGCATTCTCACTCCTTATAAAATGGGTCAGATCGACAAGGCGGGAGTTTCTTTTACCGTTAAATACCTCAAGCTGGGTTATCGATCCAATTATGACGCGATAATGGAAAAAGCGAAAGCAATCATTCCCAGCAATACAGATTATTTAATGCCGCTTAAAAATGAAGCCAAGGTAACTGAGATCATACCCGCTGCTATTCAGACCCATAAACTAAAGCTCAAATTGAATCATGATCTATCCGTTATTCAAATATTTATGGGGATCAATCGCCATAATTACTGGAAGAAAGGCATCAACTATTTTGAAGCTGCCTTAAAGATAATTGAAGAAAAATATGTCGACCTGGTAAATGTAACGATTGCCGAAAACCTCCCTTATTCCGATTACGTCAAGAGTTACGATAACGCCCACATTTTGCTGGATCAAGTCTTGTGTTACGATCAGGGTTACAATGCGCTGGAGGCAATGGCGCAGGGAAAAGTAGTTTTTGCGGGTGCAAGTGACTTGTATCTCAAAGCGCACGGCCTGGAACGAATTCCAGCGGTCGATTCAAAACCTGATATAAATTACCTCGTTGACGAATTGAGTAAGCTTATTGAAAATCCTGAATTGATTCTAAAGATAGGAAAACAAGCACGGGAGCACGTGCTGGACTACCACAATTCTATTAAAGTAGCTGCCCAATATCTTGAAATTTACAATCAATGATTTTTGGTCTTACCAAGTTAATATTTGATAACCTATCTTAGACGGAGTAAATCAATGAATAGAGTGTATAGTCGAAAGGAACTTGCAATAATCATCGCTCATCGAATTCAAGAGCAATCAGAAGACTTGAAAAGACAATTTTCAAACAGTATGGATGGTATAGGTTATTTTTTCGTTGATGATCTATTACCCGACGAAATCGCCCGTGAAATTCACAAACAGTTTCCATCGCCGGAAGAAATGTCACTTAAAAAAAGCTTGCGCGAGAACAAACACGTGGCCGCTCAAATGGATCGATATCAACCTATTCTGGAAGAAGTCATCTATGCGTTTCAAGATCCTCAGGTAGTGGAACAAATCTACAGAATAACTAAAATAGAAGAACTTGAACCCGACGAGCATCTCTACGCTGGCGGCTTGTCTTCCATGGGAAAAGATCAGTTTTTGAATCCACATCTGGACAATAGCCATGATAAGGAGCGTAATTTGTGGCGGGTGCTCAATCTTTTGTACTACGTCACACCAGGCTGGGAAGCATCAGATGGCGGACACTTGGAATTATGGCCTGAGGGTTTGAAAAATGAGCAGATAACCATTCACAGTAAATTTAATAGACTTGTGGTAATGGCAACCCACCAAGAGTCCTGGCACTCTGTAAGTCCAGTTCAGAAAAATGGCCATCGCGATTGTGTCTCCAACTATTATTTTTCAAAAAATCCCCTTAGGGAAAGTGACCGTTTTCACGTAACCACTTTTAGAGGAAGACCTGGTCAAAAGCTTACCGATAAGGTCTTACAACTAGATTCCTTTCTTAGATCCAGCCTGCGAAAAGTTTTTAAAAAAGGAATTGTCGAGAATCCACATGTTTATAAGAAGAAAGATTAGGCTACTTCATTTTTAAGAGAAATGATGGATAACCATCCAAACTTTCTCGAGTAAGCATTTCATTTATGGTGGTCTCCTGCATATTATCATTTATGCAGATTTCATAAAAAGATAATAGGTCTACTAATTTCTCCACCTGTTGCAGATTGGTGTCAGCGGGAATGAATGTAGGATGAATACTTAACCAAAGTATGGGTCGGTACTTTTTTAAATACTCGTGCATTGCAGGAATTAAGTCAAATTCCGCTCCCTCCACGTCTATTTTTATCATTTTAACCTTGCCGAATCTATAGGTTTCTAAGATTGTATTCCAACTCAAAACCAAAGCTTCAAAACTTTCCTTACCTGTATGATCAGTTATTAAACTGGTCATGGTATCGCCCAGCTCTCTTCCTGCGCTGGACATGGTAGAAATACCATCATAATGTGCTACAGCGATGTTATAGGAATGAATGTTTGAAGCCTTATTTTTCTGAATATTCTCATTGAGAGTTTTAAAAGCAATAGGATCTGGTTCAAAAGCTATGACTTTTGAACACCTACGGGAGGCATACAAAGCTGTAGGTCCTGCCCATGCGCCTAAATCTATATAGATGTCATCTTTTGAGAGATGTTCTTCTAAAAAATAAAAGGATTCTGGTTCCCAGTCTCCTCGATTTACATTTTTCCAAAAACCTATGTTTTTGGTTCGAACGATGAAACGTTCTCCTTTGACTGCGACTGGATAACCACCTAAGAAATGATAATATATACTTCGCAGTTTTCTGAATATCCTTTTGACGGCCTCCATAGTCAATCGCTACTTATTCTTCCATTTGATATCGATACCATTAAAATCTGAGGCAGCTTTTTCTTTGGCCTGCTTGGGGATCATAAATTCATGTTCCTTAATAATATCTAAATCGTCGTTGAAATAGAAAAGCATGGTTTCCTCGCCCTCGTAGTCGCAAATAGTGATTGCGTGAACCTCTTGAATGGTAAAAAATTCATCTTTGATTTCTTGCGGCTCTACAAATTCAAAATAGTGCAACACTCTTGCGCCGTTGAAGTAATCAAAATCTTGTAGGTAAACCTGATCTGCCATTTCTAGAAATTCTATAGTACTGATTGTTATGTTTAGGTAATGATCTAAGAGTTGATCTGGACTTTCAGATTCTCAAAATACTGAGCTGATTTTAAAAGTCGACTTCCATACCATGAGAACATTTCACCATCCACAAGTATTATGTTTGGCTCTACATTTGGCTTTACGTGATGTTGTGGAGGTGCGAGGGTAAAAGCTTTTTTGAAAGTTTCAATATCCTCTTCTTGGAAGGGATAAGGTTCAGAAGAAAGAAAAATGAGATCTGGTTGCAACGTGACCATTTGATCCATGGTCAATTCTGGATATCGACTCATTTCTTCTGCGACATTTATTAGACCACTTGTATTGATAATATCATTGATAAAAGTCCCTTTGCCCACGGTCATATAAGGATCTTTCCAAATGAGGTACAGAACCTTTTTAGCTTCTAACTTATCGAGGTTGTTGAAAGACATTTTGATCTTTCGCGAAAGCGCCTTTGCTTTAAAACTAGTACCAGTTAAAATTCCTAGATCGTTGATCATCTCTACAGCATCGTCCAGTGTATTCACGTCTGAAATATAGGTGGGTGCCACCTGATCGCAAAACTCGACGATCTCTGGCGTGTTCTCTTCCTTATTACAAATAATGAGATCGGGTTGAAGCTCATAAAGCCGATCACGCACAATTTTTTTAGTTCCTCCCATTACCTTTACCTCATCGGTCAAACCTTGAGGATGGATACAGAATCGAGTGATCCCGACCAATCGATCCTTTAAGCCCAAATCTACGAGCAATTCGGTTTGGGAGGGAACGAGGGAAATGATACGTTGTGGCAACGCATTCAATTCTACTAGGCGATCTAACTGATCAGTAACTTTACAAAACATCAATCCAGTGCATTTTTTGTGACCCACAACCGGTAACCAAAAATTGCCATCTGTACTTTAGAGGCTTTAGTCAGATCCAATTGCTTTTTTGAATAGCTGGGTAGGACAGACTTGTTGATTTTTGCCAGTGTTTGAAACAGTTTCTTCTTCACATAGCAAAGGTAAGGTTTTGAGTTTTGCTACTTATGTTTAGGTGGAAGCCGATATTAGTTAGCTGTTAGCTGTTAGCTGTTAGCTGTTAGCTGTTAGCTGTTAGCTGTTAGCTGTTAGCTGTTAGCTGTTAGCTGTTAGCTGTTAGCTGTTAGCTGAATTTAAAAAATTGGGTGTAGAATAATTCCGTACAATTCAATATTTTATCTATTTCTAGTAACTGCGAGAAGTCATTACTGGTTTGCGACCATCTTTGTAATAATCAAAAGTCAATTCCTTGATGCCCGTATTTGTTTCAACCGTATAGGTAGAACCCGCAAAATCGACTTTAAGCTTTACTACTTTCCCTCTGCGCTCCTTGAAAGTTCTAATATTAAGGTTATAACCGCTTTCTTTGATTTTTTCTGCATAATCCTCGAGCATTTTACGGTTGAAATTCTTCAAAAAATCCACATTGAGTACATTACTTTCTTTTTCTCCTGGATTCACATCTCCAGCAATGTAAAGAGATATAGGCCTGTCTTCAGTTCCTAATTCAGGTAGATTATCCATATCTATTAAACCATCGTACTCCACAATTACCACACCTCTCTTGGCATCGGCACCGTAAAGCCTTGTGGCTTCCTCTCCTTTAAAAACACTTACGGATTTTATTTTATTGCTCGTTAAATGACCCATTACTAAATCATCGTATTTCTTACCATTAACTATAATCAAGGGTTCATAACCACCGGTAATTACACCTCCAGAAGCGTATTTAGGTTGGTTGGCATTAAGATAAACCGAATCTTTATAAGCGCTGTACGGTGCCACGATATTAAACATGGGTTTACCTGTACGCGAGTAGTTTTGATCCACAAATTTGGGCAGATCCTTGTCATTAAGCTGGATCACTGCCGCTCCATTTTTTGCTTTATTTCCATACTTAGCAATGGCCTCGTCCTTAGAAAGTACGTAGACCGAAAAAATTCTATCTGGATTAAGTCGCATCCCTTCTGCTTGAGAAATAATCTTTCCGTCCACCACATAAAGTGTTGAATCTAGCACAGAAACTTTGTTGATGCCTACTTCAAAACTCCACCTATTCTGACTTTGTTTTAATCTTTGATTTATAGTATCTTTTTTCACCTTTCCATCTTGCTCAATGTCTTTGATTGAGAAAATCGTATCCCCCTGAACAATAATTTTATTTATTGAAACATTTTCCTGAGAATCAAGCGTTTTTAATTTTTCTAATGTTTTTTTAAGTTTCTGAGATGAAATGTTAAGTGCTTGATTCAAACTATCTGATAGACCGTCAGTAAAATCTTTTTTCGCGGCAAGTTCAATTATTAATGAGTCAACACTCATCTGAGTTAATTTTTGTTGAACTTTAGCCAACTTCTCTTCAAGTTTTGCATCCCTAATTGAAATCATGGCATCCTTAATAACATCGTCCGTTAAGAAATAGGCCTGTGCAACGGCGCAGCTATCAATGGACCACTGCGTGATTCCATTCTTTTTGGTGCGGTTGATGCAAACCGTATTGATACCGTCTGTAGTATTGTAATCTTGGGTAGTCGAATAACCATCATTATCATCAAGACTGAACTTAAGCCTGACCAATTTCCCTTTTTTGAATTTAGTTTTTTCAATGACCATATCCACGTCATATTCCTTAAGCCGCTCCACCTTTTCCTCCAATTGTTCTATAGTGGTAGCAGAAGTAATTTTTAGTATTAGAATTTCATCATTTCCATTTTTCAGCACGGATTGTGGCAAGAAGTCGGCAAGTTTTGCGCCCTTATAAACGAGGGCTCCATTAGAAGCTCGGTCTCCATATTTTTGTACCGCTTCCTTTGAATAGAGCATAACCACCTCACTAGCCGTTATGGTAGTTCCCGCTGGAATCTGGTTTTTCAAGATCATCTGATCATCAAAAACTAACAATGGATTGCTTCCAAAATATCCCTGTTCGTTTGAAAACTTATAGCTGTTTTTACCCTTATTGCCAGATTCTAAATGAAATCCATCTTTATCTATTACATAGGCAAGCTCTCCAACTATCTTAAGAGTCAACTTATCATCAGCTTCAACTATAATAATATCTTCTAGAACACCCTGTTCTTTTTCAAAACTAAACGTATGGGGATTTTGCTGGCTGTCTCCCACTTTAGCCGCAAACTTTATCATTTTTATGGTACCATCACTTTTCCTATCAATTTGTTGGACTGTAATGGTGCGATCTGCTTTTTCGCTGATCGTTGTAACAATCTTATTTATTTCAGCATCTGTTGAAGATGGCGTTATTTGATAGATATTTGAGTCGATAAGTTCTTCTGCCAAATTATCTAACTTGTCTTGATCAATTCCATATTTTTCACTCGGCCTAAACTTTACACCATCTTCCGTCGCCTTCATGTAGAAATCGGTTCCAGTAATGCCTATTTCAAAATAATCAGGTTGTGCATTGATCTCAAAACTTTCGTAAACTATATCATCCGTTCCGACAGAAAAATTATGATTGCCATCATCTCTATCATTATAAAGTAGATTGACTTTTAATTTGTTGAGCGCTCCCTCCGAGTTCCTAATCAATTCTAGAGATTTGACGAGGTATTTTTTACTGGTATTGATTTCGTCTTTTATAAATTCAAGTTCGGCGTCCGTGGTTTCTTTGGTAACCTGATAGAATTTGGGAACAAACTCAGATTCTGTCTCAATAATGGATTTGGTACTATCCGTTTTCAGATATTCAATCTTCTCAACCACGTTGAAACTGTAGAGAAAAAGCACGATAACAGGTAAGATCAATGCGTATTTATAGGCGTTCCAGCGTGCCGAGGTTTCCTTTTGTAACATGATGATTCGTTTTTTGATGAATGGAGTGAAAAAATTATTGGCCAGCGCGGGCTGATGCTGGCTCGCCATGACGCTCAATAGAGTGCGCTCGTAGCTTATGCTGCTGGTGTTTGCTGCTTTGGCCTCAGAATCGGCGATAAACTCGAGGTTTTCCGTAATTTGTCGCTTGACCCACCACGCCAGCGGGTTGAACCAAAAAACGGCTCTATAAAGCGTAGATAATAGAACATCCAGCGAGTGCCACTGGCTCGCATGTACTTTCTCGTGGTTGAAAATCAATTCAAACTCTGGTGTTTTCTCATCGTTATCGGTAAAACAGATGTAATGAAAAAAGCTGAACGGTGTTAGCTTTCGCGAAAGCGAGACCAGCAAAAACCTCCCTCTCCTACTGATCTCTCCAGAGCTGATCAAATTATAGAGAGAGCTAAGTTCCAGTGACATCTTACCCAAAAAGAATAGAGCGAGCATGGCGTAAAGCACATAAGATAACGTAGTGAAATCCACGGACTTTTCCAGTAGGATAGGTTCTGTCTCAATCTGGGTTGTGGCAATGGCAGCGGTAGGCGTATACATTGCAGGCATCTCATAAGCAACGATTAGCGGCTGTTCTACATAAACCGTCTGTGTGATCTCCACCAGCGGAAAAACGATACTGGCAAAAAGTCCAAAGAGTAGAAAAAACCGATTGGCTTGAAAAAAAGTCAGGCGGCGCAACAAAAAATGATAGATCAGAACAAAGACGGCGAGTACGGCTGTGCTTTTAAGGAGGTAAATGGCTAATTCTTCCATGATTATTGTTCTTTAGATTCTATCATTTTAAGTATGTCGCGCAATTCCTGTGCGCTGATCTTCTCTTCTTTAGCAAAAAAGGAAACCATGTTCTTATAGCTGTCATTGAAATAGCTGGTCATGGCATTGTTTACAAAAGCATTGCGGTAATCCTCTTTCTTAACGATGGGAAAATAGCGGTGGGTCTTGCCAAAAGCCTCATAAGCCACATAGGCTTTCTCTTCCAGCTTGCGTACTACGGTGGAGATAGTATTGTAGTGATTGGTACCGTTGAGTTCAGGTACTATTTCCTTAACAAAGGCCTTTTCTAGCTTCCAGAGGACTTTCATTACCTCTTCTTCTTTCTGTGTCAACTTTTCCATGATTGCGTATCGTTTTCATGCTATTCTCACAAGCACGGTTCAAACATATAACTATTATTTTAGTTTACAAACTATTTTTATAGTTATTGAACTATTTATTTCGTTTATGATAGCTTGATGAATGATCGTGCACATATCTGCACTCTTTTCCGAGATAAGAATATGGCGCAATAAAGATTTGTAGCGCAGAGCGAATTTAAGTGTTTCGGTAACCTCGTGATAGGATAAAAAATATACCCACTACTTCATTATATATCAAAATGGCTCAGAATGATTGCAAAATGCCTTTTTTATGAAGGAGAACGATTGGATTTATTTTAAAATATTAACGCTATTTACTAAATCAAGATTTACTTGATCCAGTGAGTTGATTTGGATCAACTGATTGCAATATTATTTAAGATCAAAATAATATATTTTCCTATTCCGTTGATCGATTATTATTTATGACATCATGAAAATTAGATCTAGAGTTCTTCGACTTTATTTGAATTATTTCAAAATAATCGGGATTATTTGTCGTCTGCTCTATAGCCAACTGCAAAATGCTCTTTTCCTGTAATTCATTCTTCAAGTTTCAAAACTTTATTCTCAATTTAAAAAATGAACAAATTACTGCATAAAAAATCCTGTAAGTTGAACTTACAGGATTAAAACATTAATATTGAACTTAAGCAGCTATATAATTACTAGCTACATTTTTGCTTTGATTGCCTCAGCTTTATCGGTCATTTCAAAAACTCCATAAAGGCTCACCATAGTAGGCATAATATTTTTTTCATCTGGCTTGATTTCATGAGCTCTTTCTAGGTGGCTTAAAGCAGTTTTATACGCCTCTTGCTGCTGTTCATAAGTTGTACCTTCAAGATTTCCCTTTTCTAAGTAAGCATTGCTCAAATTGACGTGTGCTAAAAAGCTCTCTTCCTTTAGCTTGAGGCTTGACTCATAATATTTTATGGCACCGTCATAATCCTTTGCCTTCATCGCAGAGGCTCCTAGGTTATTATAAACCTTTGGATCTTTAACACTATTTTCATTTGCTGCCACAGCTTCTTTATAAGCTTCAGTCATTCCAAGATTTAAAAAAATATCTGGCTTGACTAATTTTAATGAAGCATCATCTGGGAATCGCTGCTGTGCCTTCTCAAAAATAAACTTCGCTTTATCGAGTTGTTGATCGTTCTTATACAGCCAAACTAAATTATTTACTATAGCACCAAGTTTAGAAGGAGTCGTTTCTTCCCTTGGATTGCTGTGGGTTTTCACGCGATTTATAGAAACACTCATTATTTTTTGATTAGGGAAAGACTCTTCTTTACCTGTTTCATTATTAACAGCATAGAATAAAGTTTTCTGACCTGTATAGCCTAAATCTAATAATTCTTGAAATTTACGTATTGCAGAATCAAAGTCCGAATTTTGATACGATAACTGAGCTGATGTGAATAGCATATCTGTATTCTCCGGATTATTTTTATAAATATTATCAATAATCATTACAGCTTTATCGGAATCACCAGAATTGAGAAGCTCATTGGCTATTTGAAGTTTTCGACCTTGAATCGCTTGTTCAACTATTGGGATTAATTCATTCGCGTAACCAGATGCCTTAGACTCTTCGATCAAATTTTCGGCCTCCTTTATCTCATCATATGTTGCTTTTTTCTGACCTACAACACCTGAGGTAACTGCAGCTTTATAGAATTTATATTTGCCTTCATATTTTTCTTCTACCTCATTCTCATCAATGGTGTTGAAGATTTCTAGGGCTTCTGCCATTTCCCTAGATTCTAAAGCTTTATCTATCTTCTTCAGTTCTCTTTTCTGAGAAACTCCCATGAGTCCAATTGAAAGACATAGGGATAATAAAAGGTATTTCATTTTTAAAAAATTTAGTTATTCTTCACTATCATCTGCAGCAACCGCGCCAGAAATTGGATCGTTATTCAATATTACATCACCATTATCGTCCAGTTCTTCAGCTTCTTCATCATTCACGACCTTTGCAACCGCTGCAATTGAATCATTACCTTTAAGATTGATTAGCTTTACACCCTGAGTGGCTCTACCCATAACTCTCAGATCTGAGACTTTCATCCTAATGGCAACCCCAGATTTGTTGATGATCATTAATCCATCGCTGTCAGTTACGTTTTTCAAAGCTACTAAGCCTCCGGTCTTTTCAGTGACAGAGATCGTTTTCACTCCTTTGCCTCCACGATTGGTCTCACGATAATCTTCAAGACTTGATCGTTTACCATAGCCTTTTTCACTTACAACAAGAATGTTCGATTCCATATCATTTACGGCTACCATACCTATGACTTCATCATTATCATCTGCTAATCTGATCCCGCGCACACCGCTGGCATTTCTACCCATGGCACGAGTTTTCTCCTCATCAAAACGTATGGCCTTTCCGCTTTTTAAACCCAGCATTACGTGACTGTCTCCAGTAGTAAGCTTAGCCTCTAACAGCATATCACCATCGCGTACCGTGATTGCATTGATACCGTTAGTTCTAGGTCTTGAATATTGTTCTAGAGAAGTTTTCTTTACCGTACCCTTCTTAGTACACATAATAACATAGTGGCTATTAATGTATTCTTCATCCTTAATATCTTGAGTACAGATGACTGCTTTTACATTATCATCTTGCTCTATATTGATCAAGTTCTGAATGGCTCTACCTTTAGAAGTCTTGCTACCTTCTGGAATTTCATAGACGCGCATCCAGAAACATTTACCTTTTTCGGTAAAAAAGAGCATGTACTGGTGATTGGTACCTACAAAAATATCTTCTAAGAAGTCCTCATCTCTTGTAGTACTCGCTTTTTGACCTACTCCCCCTCTATTTTGAGTTTTATACTCATTAAGACTGGTTCTTTTAATATAACCAGCATGAGAAATAGTAATTACAACCTGCTCATCTGGAATCATATCCTCAATACTCAAGTCTCCTCCAGCATATTCTATCTGAGAACGGCGTTCGTCTCCATATTTTTCCTTGACCTCAAGAAGCTCTTCTTTTATGATCGCCATTCTACGATCTTTGTTAGCCAGAATATCCTTGAGATCTGCGATAGTCTTAATTAAATCTTCATATTCAGACCTTAGCTTATCCTGCTCTAGACCAGTAAGCTGCCTCAAACGCATCTCTACAATCGCTCGAGCTTGAATTTCTGAAAGTTCAAAACGCTTAATAAGTTTTTCTCTTGCCTCTTCACCATTTTTACTGGATCGTATCAGCGCAATTACCTCATCTATATTGTCGCTAGCTATAATTAAACCCTCTAGTATATGTGCTCTTTCTTCAGCCTTGCGCAATTCATACTCAGTTCTTCGTGTAACTACTTCATGTCTATGCTCCACAAAGTAGTGGATCATTTCCTTAACGTTCAGAAGTTGCGGGCGTCCCTTAACTAGGGCAATATTGTTCACACTGAAGCTTGATTGTAAAGCTGTATGTTTATAAAGCTTATTGATAACAATATTTGGAATAGCATCTCTTTTCAATATATACACAATGCGCATTCCCTTCCTATCGGATTCATCGCGTATCATTGAGATGCCCTCGAGCTTCTTGTCATTGATAAGATCAGCAGTCTTTTTGATCATATCTGCCTTGTTCACCTGATAAGGCAATTCATCAACAATTAGGCATTCACGACCCTTCACCTCTTCAATTCTCACACGACCACGTATCTTAACGCGACCACGACCGGTATGCATAGCATCTTTAACACCATCAAAGCCATAAATAATTCCTCCTGTGGGGAAATCTGGAGCTTTGATGTGAGTAATTAACTCATCAATGTCTATATCATTATTTTCAATATAGGCAACAGTTCCATCTACAACTTCGGTAAGATTATGTGGAGGCATATTAGTTGCCATCCCCACTGCAATACCGCTTGCCCCATTGACTAAGAGGTTAGGAATTTTAGTTGGCAATACTGTAGGCTCTGATAGCGTATCATCAAAGTTGAGCTGGGTATCCACCGTTTCCTTATCAATATCAGCAAGCATTTCTTCAGAAACCTTACGCATACGAGCTTCAGTATAACGCATTGCAGCAGGAGGGTCACCATCTACACTACCAAAGTTTCCCTGGCCATCCACGAGCATGTATCTTAATGACCATTCTTGTGCCATACGCACCATGGTATCGTATACAGAAGTATCGCCATGCGGGTGGTACTTACCCAAAACTTCACCTACGATTCTCGCACTTTTTTTATACCCTCTATTTGAAAGCACTCCTAACTCATACATTCCATAGAGCACACGCCTGTGGACGGGCTTTAAGCCGTCTCGCACATCTGGCAGTGCACGTGACACTATGACGCTCATCGAGTAATCGATGTATGCTGACTTCATCTCATCCTCGATATTAATCGGGATTAACTTCTCTCCATCTGCCATTTAAAAAATCAGATTAATTTGTGTTGAATTTTAACTAAAAGCAATTTAATCAAAAACCTAGTAACAACAGGCGCTTTAACCAAATTAGCTCTTGTATTTATTAACACTCCTGCTATAGATATGTGGATAAAAAGTTTAGACCTCAAAACGGTAGATTTTAACAGGGATAAGCCCGCTTTCGCGAAAGCGAAATCACTATTATCATCATTTTAATATACGGAATGCTTTTTGAAACAGTATCTTTAGTATGTTATAAGAAAGAAAATATATGGACGATAATTTTTCACCCAGAGTTAAAGATGTAATTGCGTATAGCAAGGAAGAGGCTTTGCGACTGGGACACGACTTTATAGGTACCGAGCATTTGATGCTTGGATTGTTGAGGGATGGTGATGGCAAGGCTATAGAAATTTTGAATAATCTATCTGTAGATCTAGGAAATTTGAGACGTAAAGTCGAGATTTTGAGCCCAGCAAATCCCAATTCTCAAAATATCGTAAACGACAAAAAGAATTTACACCTCACCCGACAGGCAGAACGTGCTCTCAAGACTACATTCCTTGAAGCAAAACTATTTCAGAGCACATCGATCAACACCGCTCACTTGTTATTGTGTATCCTTCGTAATGAAAACGACCCAACGACTAAATTGCTTCAAAAGTTAAGCGTAGACTACGACAACTCAAAAGAGCAATTTAAAACGATGATCGGCAATGATGAAGGCTATAGGGACAACAAGCCGATGGCTCAATCTTTCAGCGAAGAGGACGGAGACGAGGCTAAGGATGGCGGTAAGGAAAACCTCTTCGGACCATCAGGAGATAAAAAATCCAATAAAAAATCCAAAACGCCCGTTTTGGATAATTTTGGAAGAGATCTTACCCGCATGGCTGAGGACGATAAGCTCGATCCTGTTGTGGGAAGAAACGAAGAAATCCAAAGGGTATCACAGATTCTAAGCCGAAGAAAAAAGAACAATCCGCTGCTCATAGGTGAACCTGGAGTAGGTAAAAGTGCCATTGCAGAAGGACTTGCACTACGGATCATACAGAGAAAAGTCTCGCGCATGCTTTTTGACAAACGCGTGATCACATTAGACCTGGCTAGCCTTGTCGCTGGAACCAAATATCGAGGACAGTTTGAAGAGCGCATGAAAGCGGTTATGAATGAATTGGAAAAGAATGACGACATCATTCTTTTTATTGATGAAATCCATACCATTGTAGGTGCTGGAGGTGCAGCTGGATCTCTTGATGCTTCAAATATGTTCAAACCCGCTCTTGCAAGAGGAGAAATTCAATGTATAGGTGCAACGACTCTCGATGAATATAGAAACAGCATTGAAAAAGATGGTGCTTTAGAAAGAAGGTTTCAAAAAGTTATCGTAGAACCTACAACCGTAGAGGAAACCATTGCGATACTCAACAATGTCAAACCTAAGTATGAGGATCACCATAATGTTGTCTATACACCTGAGGCCATTGAAGCCTGCGTAAAACTTACCAATAGGTATCTTACAGATCGATTCTTACCAGACAAGGCGATTGACGCTCTTGATGAAGCTGGCTCTCGTATACACATCACAAATATAGAAGTACCAGATCAAATTGTTGAGATAGAAAAACAGCTTGAGGAAGTGAAAATCGAGAAAAATACTGTGGTCAAAAAGCAAAAATATGAGCAAGCTGCAAAATTGAGAGATGACGAAAAAAAATTAGAGCAACAACTTGCAGAAGCTCAAGCAGAATGGGAAGAAGCTTCTAAACTCCATAAAGATACCGTGACAGAAGAAAATGTTGCCGAAGTGGTTAGTATGATGTCTGGAATCCCAGTTAGTCGTATTGCTACTAAGGAGCTTAAGAAATTGAGTAATCTAGGAAACTCTATTGGGGATCTAGTTATAGGACAAGAACCCGCGGTTAAACAGGTAGTCAAGGCGATTCAACGTAATCGTGCTGGATTGAAAGATCCCAACAAACCTATTGGTTCTTTTATATTTTTGGGACAAACTGGTGTAGGTAAAACCCAACTTGCAAAAGTACTTGCAAGCGAACTCTTTGACTCAGAAAATTCTTTGATTAGAATCGATATGAGTGAATACATGGAAAAGTTTGCGATCTCTAGACTAATAGGAGCACCTCCTGGTTATGTAGGTTATGAAGAAGGTGGTCAGCTTACTGAAAAAGTAAGAAGAAAGCCTTATGCAGTGATCTTACTCGATGAAATTGAAAAAGCTCATCCAGATGTTTTCAATATGATGTTGCAAGTATTGGATGACGGTTACCTAACTGATAGTTTAGGTCGCAAAATTGACTTTAGAAATACAGTGATCATCATGACCTCTAATGTAGGGGCTCGTAAACTAAAAGATTTTGGTAGTGGTGTAGGTTTTGGAACTGCTGCTCAAAAAAGTGCTGCGGGAGATAATGCACGAGGAGTGATTGAAGCAGCGTTGAAAAAAACCTTTGCACCAGAGTTCTTAAATAGAATTGATGATGTGATTGTATTTAACGCCTTGGAGCGCGAGGATATTCATAAAATAATAGATATAGAATTAGCCAAACTCTTTGAACGTATAAAGGAAATTGGTTATGAACTTACTTTAACTGATGACGCTAAGGATTTTATTGCTGACAAAGGGTTTGACAAGCAATATGGAGCAAGACCTTTAAAGAGAGCTATTCAAAAGTATATTGAAGACACTCTAGCTGAAGAAATTGTAAACAGCCAACTGCAGGAAGGTGATTCCATCTATATGGATCTTGATAAGAAAAACAATGAGCTTACAATAAAGATTGACAAAAATTCAGAAGAGTCTAAAGCAAACTAAGTATTTTAATTGAGTTCAAAACCTAAAAGAGGTCTCTGCGGAGACCTCTTTTCAGTTATTAAAAATTCAGGAATTATTTAATCACTATCTTTTGACTGAGATTTCCCGTAGAAGTTTGAACAACTGCGATATAGAAACCGCTTGAAATTTTATTAGAGGCTTTAATAGTTTGTGTGGCCTCTCGAGATAAATCTTGCGTATGCACTATGCGTCCTGACATATCATACAGATTAAATTTAGAATTATTATCAGAAAATATTGTAGATGATATGCTGAAGTTTCCGTTTGAGGGGTTAGGTGAAATTACAAAGCTATTATCATGGTCGACTTCGTTGTTGCTTAATGGAACCACTTCAGTTGAGCAAATTTCTATGGACCAATTATTCCAAACACCTGCGTCTCCTACCCCAGCGTCTGCCATAACCATTGTCCAAGCTCCGTTTACCGCACTACCTGCTAAGGGAGCAAGTGGGCTAGATGGAGCATAAGTTCCTGATGAGCCTGAAAGACTGCAATCGATCGCAGATCCATCGTCATCAAATGTCATAATAATATCATCTTGAGATACACATTCCCTATTCCACAATCTAGTAGTTACCCCATCTGGATTTGTAACCTCAATGATCATATCTTGAATATATGAATGA
This sequence comes from Nonlabens sp., assembly GCA_049671565.1. Lineage (GTDB taxonomy): Bacteria > Bacteroidota > Bacteroidia > Flavobacteriales > Flavobacteriaceae > Nonlabens. The sequence continues at coordinate 36,675 of JBATVD010000012.1, read as the reverse complement.
CTAATATCTACTGAAATATTCACATCATCTGCAACCGTGCTAGGTGCTATAACAATATTATCACCTATTGGTGTCAAAGATGTAGCTCCAGCAGCTAAATCAGGTATAGATCTATTCAATGCCCCTGAGTCATAAGTATTACAAACTGTTCTTAATTCAGCATTGATACTAAAGACTTCTGAATTTACATTAAAGAAAATATTATCAGCACTTTCAATCATTAATCTACAAAAAGGTGCTACAATTCCTGAAGGAACAGTAATTATTTCTGATCCATCATTTGGAGTGTTAGAGACAAGTACTGTATCAAATGTTTCTCCATTATCTGTAGATAATAAGATGTTTACAGAGCTAGAATTAATAGGGCTACTATTGGTATTAGCAACATTCCAAGTAATAGTCTCCTGAGTATTTGGCAACCACGTAATACCTGTGTTGGATTGAGAACTTACCCTAAAAGGCCCAGCAGATGCGGTAACTACAATTCGTTTACTATCCACAGCAGTCTGTCCACCACGTACATCATTATCCCTTACCGTCAAGTTATAGTTCAATGCTCTAGTCACTAAAGATAATTTCTCCCATTCCGTAGACATTCCACCACTTGCAACCACATCTTCTAATCTGGGCACATATCGCACAGGGGATAAAGTACCCTCAAAAGATCTAACTAAAGGACCACTATTTATTGCAGGGTCAGGAAGTCCAGAAGTAAATCCTAAATCATATTGTTCCCATGTATAGGTATGTAAAGCAACTCCCTGAGGATCCGTAGAACTCCCCTCTAATCTATATGGAGTATCAATGGGGATAACGTGGGTATCCACTCCTGCATCAGCTGTGGGTGGATCATTTGCTATGGTCAGTTCACTTGAGCAAGTAGCAAATCTTGAAACGTAATCCCAAATCTCATCAAGACTAGCCTGATGGAAGTAGGCGTCACTATTACCTTGAACATTTTGAGGGGCGCAAATACCGGCATAAGCCATTATTGTTGTTCCACTCCCTGGCTCATACGCATTAGAAGCTGATCTGTTCCCTCCTTGACAGGATCCAGTATTGCCATTAAAAGTATGCCTAGCACCAAACTGATGCCCCAACTCATGAGCGACAAAATCTATATCATATGGATCCCCTACTGGAGCAGCACTTCCCGTAACGCCTTGAGCTTTGCGATTGCCACTGCACACACTGGCCAAACTCGCAACACCGCCACCACCAGTAGTAAACACGTGCCCTAAATCATAATTACCAGTTCCTATAACACTGTCAATTAACGATTGATTTTCATCCAAAATCAAACCTGGATTACTATTACTCAAATTATCAGTATCTAAGAAGATGAGCTGGTCATTATTAGGAACTAAAACCAATGAAATGGAAAGATCCCGCTCATATATAAAGTTGACCCGAGCAAGGGTAACGTTCATAGCAGCGAGTACGGCTGCAGTTCGGTCAGCATCTGGAGACCCTGGATTTAGACCAGCTTGTATGTATTGAAAACGAGAATATTCTACAGTGGCACTTATCGCCGTTCTATAAGTTCTGATCTGACTGTCATCAGCGTTATGAATCTCTAAGCTAGAATCTGTTGAGAGGCTTTCTACCTCATTCCACATGCAATTGCTCGGCTCACCTGTTAGAATTAGATCGTCTGCCCTGTATAACGTATATAGGGAACCCGCCTTGTCAATGGGATCCAAGTACTGATCACCTTGATCAAGTGTATGTAGCACGGCGTGAAAGGCAAATGGGCTTATTGTGAATCGAACAGTAGTCCCGCTGCCATCTCTGCTTATTCCTTTGTAGTTTTTTATGCCTTCGTATTTGTTTTGCAATCTAGGATCCATAACACTCGATTCATAGACTTCAAAAACCTTAAAACCCGTCATTGTAGGAAGAATCACATCCACCGATTGAGCATTTGGTTCAAATCTAGAAGTTGCACCGCTCAGGGCAGATTCCATCACAATTCGATCAATTGCATATTGTACGTGAACCCTAGGAGTAGTTTTTCTAACCCTCAACTCATTTTCAGCGACTTTCTCCACAGATCGTATCCAAGGATTTTTTTCTTGGGCAACTGTTGATAAACAGCTTATTATCGCTACTAAAAGAAGTATATTTTTAATCATGGAATAATAATTTATTCTATTTATATTTAAGGCTCTCGCTTTCGCGAAAGCGAGAACGCACAAGATACATCACTTTTACAAAATGAAAATTATCAATTTCAAAATTTTACCAGCATTAATTATCTTGTTGAGTGTGCTATCCTGCTCCTCCAAAAAATCCGTAGTCCCAGAAGTTCTAAATTGCCCAAAAGGAGCCATTTGCACCTCTGATATTATTCATGATACCGCCGCATCGCTGGAGAGCGATGAGTTTGACAAGAATTACATAAAGCTTATTCCCAGCGTGAATCAGAAGACTTTAAAACTTACCTATAAGATCGAACAAACCGAAGGCATCGCAGACTCACAATATGTAGAAGAAATCTATATCCCCTTAAATAAAATCCTTAAAACTAATGAGAGCGGCAAAAAGCTTTATACCACAGCTTACTATGGTATTTTAAACAACTACAGGAATGGCAGCCAATACAAAATGACTGAACAATGTGCGATAAGAATAAAAAGGCAAAAATCAAATATCTATTTAGAGATAGAGCTAGAAGATCTTAAATGGAATAAGACCATCGTAAAATTAAAAAGCTAGACTAGTATTGCCCGGTTCCCAGCATAACCAAAGTACAGGCAACCTCCACTTCTATATTTTGATCCTGTAATAACTTGTAAAATTCAGGATTCTCGGTACCCGGGTTAAAAATTACCCGATCAGGTTGCAATGAAATTATATAATCATAGTAAGGCTGCTGGCGCGTTGAATTCAAATATAAAGTTACTGTCTGGACATCCTTAAAATCTACCATCTCAGTCTCGATATTTACACCGTCTACCTGCCCTTGACGTAAACCTATGGCAACGGTATCAACATTATATTTTCTCAACCTTTTAATTGCGATGTTTGAATATCTTATTTCTTTAAGAGAAGCTCCTAGGACGAGCGTTTTTTTTGACATTTAATAGATGTTTTGTGTAACAATTCCTTAAAGGTATCGTCTTTAAGGGGAAGGCTTGATAACCTTTAGATTTATTTGAAAGAAATTTAGCAAAAAGACCTTTTACTAAACAATCGTATTTTCATAATTAATGGTTAGTGTTATGATACGATTTAGAAATCCCGAGCTTGCAGGCTCGGGATTTTGTTTTTAATTCATTTGAATTAAAAGTAAACCTACCACTTAATCACCGCACTACCCCAAGTAAATCCGCTACCAAAAGCTGCGAGAATCACCGTGTCTCCTTCCTTGATTTTACCGTCTTCCCAAGCCTCACAAAGTGCGATGGGAATACTAGCTGCCGTGGTGTTTCCGTATTTCTGAATGTTGTTATAAACCTTATCATCCGTGAGCTGAAACTTCTTTTGAATAAATTGAGAGATACGCAAATTCGCTTGATGCGGGATCAACATATCGATATCGCTCACCTCAAGCCTATTGGTTTTCAAACCTTCCATAATAACTTCTGAAAATCGTACCACAGCATTTTTAAATACAAACTGGCCGTTCATGTGTGGGTAATAGGGAATATCCTCTTGCGGATCTTCCTCAATCAATGCAGGAACCCAATGGTTTGTGGAGGGCCCTTTTAAGGAAAGTTCTAGCGCGTGTTTACCCTCACTGTGCAAGTGCGTAGATAGAATTCCCTGTCCCTCTTTCTCAGATCGGGTAAGCACCGCTGCTCCTGCCCCATCGCCAAAAATGACGGTCACTCCCCTACCTCGCGTGGAAAAATCCAGCCCGCCGGAGTGGTTTTCAGAACCTATGACCAAAACGTTCTTGTACATTCCCGTTTTAATAAATTGATCGGCAACGCTCAGCCCGTAGATAAAACCACTACACTGGTTGCGCACATCCAGTGCGGGACAGGTGTGGATATCCATAAGATCCTGAACCTGAACGCCACAGCCTGGAAAATAATAGTCCGGCGAAAGGGTGGCAAAAACGATTAGATCAATGTCGTCTTTAGAAATTTTTGCTCGTTCCAGCGCCATTTCGGCAGCTTTTACGCCCATTATTGCAGTCGTATTTCCATCGCCATCCTTGATATGGCGGCGTTCCTTAATTCCCGTGCGCTCCTGGATCCACGAGTCATTGGTATCCATGACCTTGCTCAAGTCATCATTGGTAACCACATTTTCTGGGACGTATTTTCCTACTCCTGCTATTCTAGACGTGTACATATCTTATTTTTACGTATCCCTGCAAGATAACTTGCAATCGCGGGCCGCCTATTGAATTAACCTGAATTTTAATATGCATGCATAACAAGTTGTTCCCATCCGATTTTCCCGAGATTCCTGATGCCGTGGTAGAGTATTATGAAGATTTTTACGCTTTCGCGAAAGCGAAACACCTCAAAAACACCATCCTAACCGAAACTCCATGGCGGCAAAACAAGATCAAGGTATTTGGCAAGGTGCACGATGAACCCAGACTGACCCAGCTTTACGGAGATCCCGAAATATCCTATGGTTATAGCGGCATAGACTTCAAGGCACTGCCGTGGACTCCTAGTCTGGTCCAAATCAAAAAAGATGTAGAAAAAGTGGCTGGCACAAGCTTTAATGTTTGCCTCATCAACCAGTACCGCGATGGTAAGGACTCAAACGGCTGGCATGCCGACGACGAGAAAGAACTGGGTAAAAATCCCACCATTGCGTCCATCAGCCTGGGGCAGGAACGCTTTTTCCATCTAAGACACCATAAAAATAAGGAATGGCGTTTTAAATTTCCGTTACACGATGGCAGTCTACTCCTCATGGAAGGACAAACCCAGCATACCTACAAACACCAGATCGCTAAAACTTCCAGAGCTGTCGATCTAAGGATTAACTTGACGTTTAGGAAGATTATTATATCGTAAGGTATCTTTAATTTTTAGAACTAATCTCTTATGGCAAAAGCAAAAGAACTTCTTGAGGATTTAGACCAGAGATCCATTGATCGTATTATTGAAATGGCATGGGAAGACCGCACTCCGTTTGGGGCGATAGAATTCCAATTTGGCGTTACGGAAGCAGAGGTCATCAAGATCATGCGCGACCAGATGAAAGCCAGTAGTTTTAGAATGTGGCGCGAACGCGTTCAAGGTAGAAGTACCAAACACCGCGCACAGCGTGACCCAGAAATGGATCGATTTAAATGCAGCCGCCAGAAACAAATCACACATAACAAGATTAGTAAAAGATAGTTAATAAGTTTGTGAGGCATTGAGTTTGTGTGTACCGTGTTGTCACGCTGAGCCTGTCGAAGCGCTCTCGAAGTCTGGTTTTGATACCTGACAGTTTTTGATTTAGTATTTTACGAATAACGAATAACGATTACGAAATTGCCAGTTTCTATCTTCAGTACCATCTTTCATTGATCTTGAATTTATAATAAAGCAATGGCACGACCGTTGCTATTTTGCAGCTAAACAAATCTTACAGGATGAAAGTGCTACCTTTTATTTTTACTTTTTGCTTTATTTTTTCTTCATTTGCTCAAGATCCATTCTCAATAACTGCAACGCAAAAACCCTTTGATTCTACGGCAGAGTTTAATGTGAATAGTGATATCAAAGGCACTTTAAAAGTTGCAGCTCCAGATAAAAAGACGCCTCTCCTAATATTTGTTCCTGATCAGGGTGTGGTAGACCGTAATGGGAATGATATGCGATCCAGGCACAATGCTTACCAGCAACTTGCAGATTCTCTTTTTAATCGAGGAATTTCAAGCTATAGATACGATAAACGAACTTTTACCCAAGTAAAAAACAGGCGCGTAGACGACAACACGAGTTTTGACGATTTTGTGAAGGATCTTAAGGAGGTCATTTATAAGTTATCCAATGATCAACGGTTCTCTCGACTTGTCTTGCTAGGACATGGGCAAGGATCACTGGTAGCAATGCTTGCTATGGATAGCAATGTAGATCGGTTGATCAGTATTTCCGGATCGGCGATGCCCATAGACGATGTAATCGTAGAGCAGATCAAACTACAGCAACCAGGTTTAGATAAAGTAGCTAGAAAGACCTTTGATAAGGTAAAATCCCAAGATGCCGTGGTCACTGATGTGGAAAAGGATCTTATCTCTATTTTACATCCCAGCATCCAACCGTTTATGAAGTCGTGGATGAAATATGATCCGCAGGAAGTTGCTAAGAAAATTCAGATTCCAGTTCTTGTAGTTCACGGAGACAAAGACCGCCAGGTAGACTTGAAACAAGCACGGCTGCTGAATGAGTCGTTTCCCAATTCAGAATTGTTCATTATCAGAGGCGTGAATCATATTTTCAAAACTGTGGGAGAAGATGAAGTCGTAGCATCCAAAAGTTACATTGATCCCAATTATCAACTGAGTAGAGAAATGGTTGAAAAGATCTCCAGTTTCGTTACGGATAATTGAATTGTTAGCAATTACCGTAAAAGCAGCTGATTTGAAATTTCATCCTGTTTTTTGAATGCGTGCTCAACCTATCAAAATCATTTACTAAGCTCTCTTCACTTTGCAGCCAGATCTTATTTTCTAGTTCAAGTTTAAATTCTTCTCGTATTTTGCATCTCAACTAAATTCAAGAGATGACAGCATTGATCCAAGAGACTGAAAAATTTATAGAGCCACCCTTAATTACAAATGACGCAATTGTTTTTGGGATGCTTGCGGTCTGCTTGGCGGCGGTTTTCTATTCCTCTTCGTTAAAATCAGGATTTTGGAAAGGGTTCTATAAATATGTTCCCGCTTTACTCATGTGTTATCTGCTACCCAGTGTACTGAGTTCGCTGGGAGTGATCAGTGGCGAGGCTTGGAATGTGGTTAACGATGCTGGCGAGGTCGTAAAAGAAAAATCCCAATTGTATTATGTCGCCTCGCGTTATTTGTTACCCGCGGCACTGGTACTCATGACCCTGTCTATAGACCTAAAAGCGGTTTTCAACCTCGGCCCTAAAGCGCTGATCATGTTTTTGACCGGTACCGTAGGAATTATCATAGGTGGCCCAATTGCTATTTTGATCATAGGAAGTTTTTCTCCGGAAACCGTAGGCGGAGAGGGCTACGATGCCGTTTGGAGAGGACTATCCACCCTTGCAGGAAGCTGGATAGGTGGTGGTGCCAATCAGACCGCTATGCTGGAAGTTTACCAATTCAACCAGGCCAAATACGGCGGGATGGTGCTGGTAGATATTGTTGTGGCAAATATCTGGATGGCTATTTTACTCTTGGGAATAGGCAAATCTGCCAAAATCGATAAATGGCTCGGCGCAGATAGTAGTGCGATTGAGCGACTTAAGGAAAAAGTCTCCTCCTATTCTGAAAGTATCAAACGTGAGGCGACTCTAACTGATATCATGGTTATGCTGGGAATAGGGTTTGGAACTGTTAGTCTGGCTCATTTCCTAGGAGGCTTTTTATCAGAAATTCTTTCCGATAGTCCTGCGATAAGTGGTAATATTTATTTGAGTTTTTTGACCAGCCAGTTTTTTTGGTTGATCTCCATATCTACCGCCATCGGTGTTTTGCTGTCCTACACACCACTTAAAAACTATGAGGGCACCGGTTCCAGCAGAATAGGTAGCATTTTCATTTATATTCTTGTCGCCACAATCGGTATGAAAATGGACTTGAGCCAGATCGCTGAAAACCCCTTACTTATTCTCGTAGGACTGGTCTGGATGGCGATTCACGCAGGACTGCTTATCCTCATCGCCAAAATAATAAAAGCTCCCTACTTTTTTCTTGCCGTAGGGAGCCAGGCAAATGTGGGTGGCGCCGCGAGCGCGCCCGTCGTGGCTGCTGAATTCCACCCATCACTTACGACCGTAGGTGTTTTGCTTGCGGTATTTGGTTATGTGGTGGGAACAGTCGGTGCCATCGCGTGTACAATAATGATGCAGGCGATTGCTGCTGGTTAATGAAATAATCCGTTAGAGGTCTATTTTAGAACTAAGCAAAAATCTCCAACAGAAACACCTGAAAATTCTATAGTTTAAAAGATATTTGCGCCCCATTAAATGCTATGAAAAAAACATTCTCTCTTCTTACCATAATTATTCTCATATCGTCCTGTGGCTCTGACAATGGCGTGGACGGCACCGTAACCGTTAACGGAAACATTGACGGACTCAAAGTTGGCACCGTACTTCTACAAAGACTAGATGATACAGTTCTTACCACTCTTGACTCTGTTGCACTAGATGGAAGTTCAGAATTCAGTCTTAGTGGAACGCTTGATGAACCTCAAATTATGTACATCCACTTAGATGTAAAAGATGGTTCTAAATATGATGACCGATTTATGTTTTTTGCTGAGGATACGGTCTTGACTCTGCAGTCCAAATTGGAAGACTTTGAAAACGAAGTCGTCATATCAGGATCAGAAAATCATGACATTCTAACTGAATTCAATGTAAACAAAAAAAGGCTCAATGAGGTTTATACAGAGCTCGTTAAACGCAGCATGATTATTAGTGCCAAAGAGAATCCTGATCCAGTCGAACTTGAAAAGTTAGATTCGGACTACGAAAAGTATTTGAGAAAAAAAGTGCTTTACGCGATCAACTTTGCACAACGTTTCAAGGACAAAGAAGTGGCACCATATATTTTAGTAAGTGAGGCATTTGATGCCAATCCTATTTTACTAGATAGTAGCTTTCACAAAATGCCAAAAAAAATTCAGACGAGTCGTTATGGAAAACAACTGTCTGAATTAATTGAAAGATCTAAAAAAGAAAACCTATAGCTTGTTCAAACGATCTATAAGTTCGTCTCCTTTTTGTTCCAATTCTTTACGTACAGATTTCAAATGTGCGCTGCGATTTTCTACAGATCGATCATTAACTTTTGCAATCAGTTCGTCAAAAACGGCAATTGCATCGTCAATGATTTTTTCACTTTTTTCATTGCTCTGATCTGGATGAGCCGCTTGATGGATCATCGCTGCTTCTATGATATCGCCTAGTACATAATTGATATCCTGTTTCAAGTCTCTAATACTTGCCATAATAATATTTTTTGCAAAAATAGGTATATCTTACTAGATCCATATCATGAGTAAGCTTTTATAAAGTTACGAGTTGTAGCCTAGTTGTATTGTTTTTTTGGAGTGTTCGCTTTCGCGAAAGCGAGATCATTTTACTTATTATCATCAAGCCTTAAAAAAATTAGATCTTATCAACCCTTGTAAAGAACAAAATTACGGTCAGTCTCGTACAACTTTATCTCTAGGTCAAATTTGGGATCCAGCTTTTTCTTGATTCTATTGTAGATAACGTAAGCGATATGCTCTGCAGTGGGAATGAGGTCTGCAAATTCTGGAACTTGCTCGTTTAGATTTTTGTGATCAAGGTGATCCTCTACCTCATTCTTGATGATATCTTTGAGGATTTTTAGATCGATCAGATAACCGGTTTCTGGATCCACCTCGCCTGTAACGCCTACCTCCAGATCATAGTTATGACCATGAAAATGGGGGTTGCTACACTTACCAAAAACCTGCTCATTTTTCTCATCGCTCCAGTCCTTGCGATAAAGTCTGTGGGCGGCATTGAAATGCGCTTTGCGATATGCGGTAAGTTTCATGAGATGTGTTTATAATAATTGTCAAAAATGATCTTGAACCATTCTGTATAAAGTTCGGGCTGTTTTGCGATATCAATCTTGATATCATCTGCCGTCATCCATTTAAAGGCGGCTGCCTCATCTGGATTGAGTTCGGGATCATCATTACAATGACCTATCATGACGTGATCCAGCTCGTGCTCGGTAAGGCCATTATCAAAAGGAGCTATATAAATGAAGTGAAAAAGCTCCTTGAGATCTGTAGAAAATCCCATTTCTTCCATAAGCCTGCGCTTCCCGGCCTCGATGTTTGACTCGCCGTCACGCTGGTGGCTGCAACAGGTATTAGTCCACAATCCAGGCGAGTGGTACTTGTCCAAAGCCCGCTGTTGAAGCATTATCTCATCCTTATCATTCAATATAAAAACGGAAAATGCCCTGTGCAACAAGGCTTTTTCATGAGCTTCAATCTTTTCCATGAGACCGACTTTCTCGTCGTTCTCGTTTACTAATACTACGTATTCCAATTTATAATCTTATAAGGGCTAAAGTACGATACAACGCAAACGATCTTCTAAATGCGCTGTTAATATGGTTCAGTAGCGGTATTCTTAGAATTGTTGTCGCTACTGGCATCTACAACATACAGGAATCTAAAGTGATTTTTCCTAAAGTGTGGTGCCTCGCAGAACCAATTCAAAATCAACCGTGGCAGTGGTGGAATGCTCGATGCTCTCTTTCTTTTCAAGACGGTCAATCAACATCTTCACAGATTGCTTTCCTATGCTGCCCGCACGCTGGGCAACCGTGGAAAGTTTAGGATAACAAAGGTCATAGATATCATCTGATGAGAAGCCTATGATGGAAATGGCATCGGGAACCTTCTTTCCCAATCGCTGGGCAGATCCTACAGCTTTGACCCCAGAGACATTATCAATACAGATCAATCCATCGATAGTCGGATCCTCCTTAAGCATGTTGTCGATGAATGCGGTGGTAGAGCCCTTATCATCAGTAGTACTGTAAACCTTGGGCGATCGACGATAAATAATTGAGTTTTCAATGGCCTTGCGATATCCTAGAATTCTAAGTTTGCCCACACTCAATGCTCCCAACCGATCAAATAGGACAATATTTTTGCGACCTTCATTAATAAGTTGCTCCGTAGCTTTATAGGCAGCTTTATAATCATCAATGATTACCTTATCGCAATTCACATCATTTGCCACTCGATCAAACATGACGATGGGTGTCCCCTGGTCTATAATTTCCTTAAAATGCGCCACGCTATTAAGTTGCTGGGTTTCACGTGCGCACGATAGAATAAATCCATCCACGCTCCCATTTGACAAAAGGTTTAAGCTTTTCTTTTCAAGCTCAAGGGATTCATTAGTAAGACAGGTAATAATTTGATAACCTGAACGGGCTGCTTCTCGCTCAAGACCATATAGTAATTTTGAAAAAAAAGCATTTAGAATATCAGGAATCAAGACCCCAATGGTCATCGTTTTCCTATTCTTTAGACTTAAGGCCAGCGTATTGGGTCGGTAATTGAGTTCCTTAGCTATCTTTTTAACACGATTGATGGTTTCCTCGCTAATTTCTGGGCTATCCTTTAAAGCCTTTGAAACCGTTGAAACAGAAACACCTAGTGTGGTAGCGAGATCTTTGAGAGTAACCATATAATGAATGAGAACTAGATTAATCAGCTAAGATAAGTTAGACCCTTGATTTTAATTGTGTTATTAATGTTATAATATGGTTACCGCTGTCTTTTTAGCGTTTGGTTTAGAAACGAATACAGATTATTCAAATATGTACGTCTATTTCTACAAAAATCAGAGTCATGAAGCTTCTGTATGCCAAATTCATTATCTAATCGGATTGAAGCAATCATAATAAGGGCGTATTTTTGCAGACCTCTTAAAATAGACCATGAAGTTTAAAGACGAGATCGCAAGACGCAGGACATTTGGTATCATTTCCCACCCAGATGCAGGTAAAACAACCCTGACTGAAAAATTATTGCTCTATGGCGGAGCCATTCAGGAGGCTGGTGCCGTAAAATCCAACAAGATTAAAAAAGGAGCCGCCAGTGATTTTATGGAGATTGAGCGCCAGAGAGGAATCTCAGTAGCAACATCTGTACTCGCCTTTGAATACGATGGTATTAAAATCAATATTCTAGACACTCCAGGTCATAAAGATTTTGCTGAGGACACCTTTAGAACACTTACAGCAGTGGATAGCGTAATTGTCGTTATCGATGTGGCAAAAGGTGTAGAGGAACAAACCGAAAAACTGGTTGAAGTCTGTCGCATGCGCAATATACCCATGATCGTATTTATCAATAAAATGGATCGTGAGGGAAAAGATGCTTTTGACTTGCTCGATGAAATTGAGCAGAAATTGGGTCTTAGAGTGACTCCGCTCAGCTTTCCCATTGGGATGGGATATGATTTGAAAGGAATCTACAACCTACATAAGAAAAACGTCAATCTATTCACGGGAGAATCCTCCAAAGACATTCACGATACCGTAGAAATTGAAAATCTAGACGACCCTAAACTTGATGAGCTGATCGGAGAGAAATCAGCCACGACATTGAGAGAGGAACTGGAACTGGTTCAAGGTATCTATCCAGATTTTGATGGCCCGGAATATGAAAGTGGAAAGTTACAGCCGGTATTCTTTGGTAGTGCGTTGCATAATTTTGGAGTAAAGGAATTATTGGATGGTTTTATTGAGATAGCTCCAGCTCCAAGACCCAAGAATGCAGAAGAACGAGCAGTAATGCCCGACGAAAAAGATTTCAGTGGCTTTGTATTTAAGATTCATGCCAATATGGATCCAAAACACAGAGACCGCTTGGCTTTTATTAAAATCGTAAGCGGAACCTTTGAGCGGAATACTGCCTATAAGCACGTGCGTTTGGATAAAAATCTCAAATTTTCCAGTCCCAATGCCTTTTTTGCAGAAAAGAAAGAGATTGTAGACATCTCCTATCCTGGGGACATTGTCGGTCTACACGATACGGGTAATTTTAAGATCGGTGATACGTTGACCTCTGGCGAGGAACTTCACTACAAAGGGATACCGTCATTCTCTCCTGAGCATTTTAGGTATATTAACAATGCTGATCCCATGAAGTCCAAGCAATTGGCTAAAGGTATTGACCAATTAATGGATGAGGGTGTTGCACAATTGTTTACTCTAGAACTCAATGGTCGTAAAGTAATCGGAACGGTGGGCGCGCTACAATTTGAAGTCATACAGTACCGATTGGAACATGAGTACTCTGCTAAATGTTCTTATGAAAACCTAAACGTACACAAAGCCTGCTGGATCGACACGGCAGACTGGAATAGTGATGAGTTCAAAGATTTTAAAAGGGTTAAGGCTAAATTCTTGGCTAAGGATAAAAGAGATCAGCTCGTCTTTTTTGCAGACTCCGCTTTTTCACTTCAAATGACTCAACAGAAATACCCAAATACCAAATTTCACTTTGTGAGTGAGTTTGAACGATTGTCTGAACGAAAGAATTAAGTCTAGAAAAATCTAGGCGACTCCATCACTCGTGGATTTTTGAAAATCTCATAACGCAAAAAAACTTCGTAACTACCACTATTAAAAGATGTATCGCCTATCTGGGTTATCTCTCTGTCATATGCAAACCCGATCATAAAGTTTTGATCGATCTGAAAAGCAGCGAGGCCACTTACAGCCGCATCCCATCGATAGGCTGCTCCAAGGGTAAAACGATCGTAAAATAAAAAGTTTGCTGTCAGATCTACTTGTAGCGGTGCCTCGGTAACATACTTGATAATTGTGGTCGGCTTAAAATCCAAATTGTCATTCAAACTAAAAACATAGCCCCCAGTAGCGTAGAGATGAATCTCTTCCTCAGCTACAAACCTTCCGTTATCTGAAAGATTATCTTGTCCAAAATGCTCTGTCTTCAATAGATTGGGTACACTGAGCCCAGCATACCAATTGGATTGATAATAAAATAAGCCGAGCCCCAAAACGGGCGCTAGTTGATTATCTATATTTTCTTGTAAAGCTGCATCGGTCTGATCAAAAATGTTGGTTCGCTGAAAATTAACATCTAAAACATGAGCACCTGCCTTTAAGCCAAAAGCAAGTGTAGCGTCATTATTAAATTTTAAGCTATAGCTGAAATCAACCGCTCCAAAGGTCTCTCTCGATGGCCCTATCTGATCATTAGATACATTTAAACCTAATCCTACACCTCGTTCTCCTACCGGTGTGTGTCCTGTAAAAGATTGGGTTACTGGTGCGCCATCCAATCCTACCCACTGGGCGCGATATAAAGCCATAAAACTCAATGCCTCTCTTGATCCAGCGTATGCAGGGTTAATGATCGTAGGGTTATAGATGTATTGTGTATATTGAGGATCTTGTTGTGCTATTGACGCTTTCGCGAAAGCGAGACATAACAGGAAACAATACAGATTCTTCATGGCCGTAAATTAGGAAATATTCTACTCACTTCATCTGTCATGCTAAACGAGCCAAGCGAGATTCGGCATCTGTATCATCGACTCGCTACAAATGAAACTAAGATTAAATCAAAGAGATTCTGAATATCTCGTGCCTCGATTTCAGGATGACAGAGTTACAACAAAAAACCCGACTCTCTCGAATCGGGTTTTGAATTTATGCTTGACCCGTCGGGCCAAAATTTAAAGGAATGGGCGGTTGATCATAATCCTTTATCTCACCATGCGCTTTCTCAAACTTTCTCACGTTGTCGCTAAGGGCTTTTGCAAGTCGTTTAGCGTGTTGTGGAGTAAGAATGATTCTAGACTTTACCTTGGATTTAGGGTTGCCCGGCATGATGTTCACAAAATCAACTACAAATTCAGAAACTGAATGATTGATGATTGCAAGGTTGCTGTACTGCCCCTCTGCAATTTCTTCATCAACTTGAATGTTGATCTTATTTTTATCTGGATTATTATTTGCCATTACTAATTGTAATTTACCTGTGGTTCATCTTTAGCTTGCAACAAGCGTTCAAATTCTTCTTTAGAACCTACAATTATGTTATCGTAGCTACGCATTCCCGTACCTGCCGGGATACGCTTACCTACGATTACATTCTCTTTAAGACCTTCTAAGGTATCTACTTTACCACTTACCGCAGCTTCATTAAGTACTTTAGTTGTTTCTTGAAAAGAAGCAGCACTAATAAAGGATTTAGTTTGTAGCGATGCTCTTGTGATTCCCTGAAGAACAGGCTCTGCCGTTGCTGGCATTACATCTCTTGCTTCTACAAGAGTCTTATCTTCACGTCTTAAGATAGAGTTTTCATCTCTTAAAAGTCTAGGTGAAACAATCTGACCCTCTTTAAGATTATCAGAATCACCTGCATTTTCCACCACCTTCATTCCATAAAGGCTATCGTTTTCCATGATGAAATCTTCCTTATGAACCAGTTGATTTTCTAAGAACATTCCATCACCAGAATCAACGATTCTCACCTTACGCATCATTTGTCTTACAACAACCTCAAAGTGCTTATCGTTAATCTTCACACCCTGTAGCCTGTATACTTCCTGTACCTCGTTCACTAGATACTGTTGTACAGCGCTAGGCCCTTTAATAGCAAGAATATCTTTTGGCGTAATAGATCCGTCAGATAATGGCATACCAGCTCTTACGTAATCGTTCTCCTGTACAAGGATTTGATTAGAAAGTTTTACTAGGTATTTCTTTGTCTCATCAGTCTTGGAAGTGATAATGATTTCTCTATTACCCCTTTTGATTTTACCGAAGGATACTACACCATCAATCTCAGTTACCACAGCAGGGTTGGACGGATTACGAGCTTCAAACAACTCAGTAACACGTGGAAGACCTCCAGTAATATCACCAGCTTTTGCCGATCTACGTGGTATCTTAACCAACACCTTACCTACTTTAATCTTCTCATCATCATTGATCATTAAGTGAGCTCCAACTGGTAAGTTATAAGAGATAAGAGTTTCTCCTTTAGTATCAACAATGTGAAGCGTAGGAATCAACTTCTTATCTCTAGAGTCAGAAATCACTTTCTCTTCATATCCTGTTTGCTCATCAGTCTCCACTTGGAAAGTGGTTCCCTGAATGATATTTTCAAACTTGATCTTTCCAGCAAATTCAGAGATGATAACACCGTTAAATGGATCCCATTTAGCAATTACATCTCCTTTTTTAATTTTACCTCCAGGCTTACTATAAAGCTCAGAACCGTAAGGAATATTGTTAGTATTAAGAAGGATGCCAGTTTTTGGGTGCATTAATTTTGATTCGGCAGTACGAGATATAACGACCTCTACTGCTTTACCATCGCTACTTTCCCCTGTAACCGTTTTCAAATCATCGATCTCTAAAACACCATCGTTTTTAGCCACGATTGTATTCTCTTCAGATACGTTACCTGCAACACCACCTACGTGGAATGTTCTCAAAGTAAGTTGTGTTCCTGGCTCACCAATAGACTGTGCGGCTATTACACCAACAGCCTCACCTCTCATTACTAACC
The DNA here is from genome assembly GCA_049671565.1 of Nonlabens sp. Classification (GTDB taxonomy): domain Bacteria; phylum Bacteroidota; class Bacteroidia; order Flavobacteriales; family Flavobacteriaceae; genus Nonlabens. The sequence goes on along the minus strand of JBATVD010000012.1, from coordinate 20,461 downwards.
GGTTGGTAGCTAGGTTGCGACCATAACACTTCGTACAAACACCTTTTTTGGCTTCACAAGTAAGAGCAGAACGTACTTCTACTGTCTCCAATCCAGAAGCGTCAATAGCATCTGCGATGTCATCACTAATTAAGTCGCCAGCTTCTACTAGAACATCTTGTGTAGCTGGATCTACTACATCATAAAGAGCAGTACGACCTACGACGCGAGCGCCCAGTTTCTCCATGACCTCTTCATTCTTCTTCAATGCAGCTACTTCAATACCTCTTAGCGTTTCACAGTCTTCGGTATTTACGATTACATCTTGTGCAACATCGTGAAGTCTTCTCGTTAGGTAACCAGCATCTGCCGTTTTAAGGGCAGTATCTGCAAGACCTTTACGTGCACCGTGCGTCGAGATGAAGTATTCCAGAATGGAGAGACCCTCTTTAAAGTTAGAAAGAATTGGGTTTTCAATAATCTCACCACCTCCTGAGTTAGATTTTTTAGGCTTTGCCATCAATCCTCGCATACCAGTCAGCTGTCTGATCTGCTCTTTAGATCCACGAGCTCCAGAATCAAGCATCATAAATACCGAGTTGAATCCTTGCTGATCCTCTCTAATGTTCTTCATGGATAATTCAGTAAGCTGTGCGTTAGTCGCAGTCCAAACATCAATTACCTGATTATATCGCTCATTTTGGGTAATAAGACCCATTCCATAGTTGTTACGAATAGCATCTACCTTAGTATTTGCAGAGTCAATCATAGATTGCTTTTCTGCTGGTATCATGATATCTCCTAAAGAGAAAGACAAACCACCACGGAATGCAAATCCATACCCTAAATCTTTAATTTCATCAAGGAAAGCGGCAGTACGAGGCACATCAGTTACTTTAAGGATATCACCTATGATATCTCTTAAAGCTTTTTTAGTCAGTACCTCATTGATATAACCAGCCTCATCTGGCACTTTCTCATTAAAGATAACTCTACCCGCAGTAGTTTCAATTACTTCAGACTTGTAGGATCCATCTTCTTGAAGAAGGTTGATTCTACATTTAACTGGAGCATTAATATCTACACGCTTCTCATTAAAAGCAATAATAAGCTCTTCAGGACCATAAAAAGTTAGGTTTTCACCTTTAACCGTATGCTGTTCATCCGTCCTTCTAAGCTTGGTCATATAATACAGACCCAGAACCATATCCTGAGAAGGTACTGCAATTGGGCTACCGTTAGCAGGATTCAAGATATTGTGTGAAGCAAGCATCAAAAGTTGTGCTTCAAGAATCGCTTCTGGTCCAAGTGGCAAGTGAACTGCCATTTGATCCCCATCAAAATCTGCATTAAATGCAGTACAAACTAATGGGTGCAACTGGATCGCCTTACCTTCAATAAGTTTAGGTTGAAACGCTTGAATACCCAAACGGTGCAATGTAGGAGCACGGTTCAATAATACTGGGTGTCCTTTCAAGACATTTTCCAGAATATCCCAGACTACAGGCTCTTTCTTATCAATTATTTTCTTGGCTGATTTTACAGTCTTTACAATTCCGCGCTCAATCAACTTACGTATAATGAACGGCTTATAAAGTTCTGCAGCCATATCTTTAGGAAGACCACACTCATATAACTTGAGTTCAGGTCCTACAACGATTACTGAACGTGCTGAATAATCCACACGCTTACCGAGTAAGTTCTGACGGAAACGACCTTGCTTACCTTTCAATGAGTCAGAAAGTGACTTCAATGGACGGTTGGAATCTGTTTTTACAGCACTCGACTTTCTCGTGTTATCAAGAAGTGAATCTACAGATTCCTGTAGCATACGCTTCTCATTACGCAAGATTACCTCAGGAGCCTTGATTTCCATCAATCGCTTCAGACGATTGTTACGTATAATTACACGACGGTATAAATCATTCAAGTCAGACGTTGCAAAACGACCTCCATCAAGAGGTACCAATGGACGTAATTCTGGTGGAATTACCGGAATCACTTTCATGATCATCCATTCTGGCTTGTTTTCACGACGCTCGTTTGAATCTTTTAAAGCCTCAACTACTTGAAGACGTTTTAAGGCCTCTGTTTTACGTTGCTTAGAAGTCTCGTTGTTTGCCTTGTGACGCAAATCGTAAGACAAGGCCTCAAGATCAATACGTTGTAAGATATCAATCAAACACTCAGCACCCATCTTAGCGATGAATTTATTAGGGTCTGAATCTTCAAGGTATAAATTCTCCTGTGGAAGAATATCTAGAATATCGAGATATTCTTCTTCAGTAAGGAAGTCCATTTTCTGTACTTCTTCACCTTCAGCATTTTTTGCAATACCAGGCTGGATCACTACATATCGCTCGTAGTATATGATCATGTCCAACTTCTTGGATGGAAGACCTAAAAGGTATCCTATCTTGTTAGGTAAGCTACGGAAATACCAGATGTGAGCCACCGGCACTACCAGATTAATGTGTCCTATGCGGTCACGACGTACTTTCTTCTCAGTTACCTCGACACCACAACGGTCACAGACGATTCCCTTGTAACGTATGCGTTTGTATTTTCCACAGGCACACTCATAATCCTTTACGGGACCAAAAATGCGCTCACAGAAAAGGCCGTCTCTCTCCGGCTTGTGCGTACGGTAGTTAATCGTTTCAGGTTTCAACACCTCTCCTCGTGATTCAGAAAGAATCGATTCAGGAGATGCAAGACCTATTGAAATTTGGTTAAATTTCTTTTGCACTTGGTTATCTGTATGTCTAGCCATAATTATGGTACTAATATTTGTTAAAGTGAAGTGGTTAATTGAGTTCCCGCTTTCGCGAAAGCGAGAACATCACAACCACCCGAAAAATGATTAATCCTCGAGTCTTAGATCTAGTCCCAGACCTTTAAGCTCGTGCATTAATACGTTGAATGACTCAGGTAATCCCGGCTCTGGCATAGGCTCACCTTTTACGATTGCCTCGTAAGTTTTGGCTCTTCCTATTACATCGTCAGATTTAACCGTCAAGATCTCACGTAAAGTACTTGATGCTCCATAAGCCTCCAGTGCCCAAACTTCCATCTCTCCAAAACGCTGACCTCCAAATTGTGCCTTACCACCTAGCGGCTGTTGAGTAATCAACGAGTAAGGACCTATAGAACGTGCGTGCATTTTGTCGTCAACCATGTGACCTAGCTTCAACATGTAGATAATACCTACTGTTGCAGCTTGATCAAAACGCTCTCCAGTACCACCATCGTAAAGGTAAGTGTGACCGAAACGTGGAATACCAGCTTCATCTGTATAACCATTAATCTGATCGAGGGTTGCACCGTCAAAAATTGGAGTGGCAAATTTTCTACCTAGTTTTTCACCAGCCCATCCTAAAACAGTTTCATAGATCTGACCGATGTTCATACGCGATGGTACACCTAGGGGATTCAATACGATATCTACCGGAGTTCCATCTTCAAGGAATGGCATATCTTCCTGACGTACAATACGTGCTACGATACCTTTGTTACCGTGGCGTCCAGCCATTTTATCTCCTACCTTAAGTTTACGTTTCTTAGCAATGTAAACCTTAGCGAGTTTAATAATTCCCGCAGGCAACTCATCACCGACAGAGATGGTAAACTTCTCACGTCTTAATGAACCTTGAAGGTCATTTTCCTTGATTTTATAGTTGTGAAGTAAATCTGCAACCATTTCATTGATGTCCTTACTTGTAGTCCAAGTTCCAGAAATCAAGTGCGTGTAATCATCAACAGAGTTCAACATCTTAAGAGTATATTTCTTCCCTTTTGGAAGAACTTCTTCTCCTAAGTCGTTAAATACACCTTGTGAGGTTTTACCGCTCACTATTTCAAAAAGTTTCTCAACCAATCGGTCACGTAGACCATCAAACTTGGATTGATATTGCGCTTCTAACCTTGCGATATCTTCTTTGTCCTGTGCTCGTTTGCGTTTATCCTTAACTGCTCGAGAAAATAATTTTTTATCAATCACAACACCTCTCAATGATGGAGAAGCTTTTAATGAAGCATCTTTTACATCACCTGCCTTATCACCAAATATGGCTCTAAGTAATTTTTCTTCAGGCGTAGGGTCTGATTCCCCTTTAGGAGTAATCTTACCAATAAGGATGTCACCAGGTGTCACCTCTGCACCGATACGAATCATACCGTGTTCATCGAGATTTGCTGTAGCTTCTTCACTTACGTTAGGTATATCAGCAGTAAGCTCTTCATTTCCTAACTTCGTATCTCTAACTTCAAGAGAATACTCGTCTACATGGATCGATGTGAAAATATCTTCACGTACCACCTTTTCAGAGATTACGATCGCATCCTCAAAGTTGTAACCCTTCCATGGCATAAAGGCCACTTTCATGTTACGACCCAGTGCTAATTCTCCAGCTTCAGTAGCATAACCTTGACAAAGCACTTGGCCTTTTACAACGCGGTCACCTTTAGTAACAATAGGTTTGAGTGTTATACTTGTACCTTGGTTTGTTTTTCTAAACTTAATTAAGTTATAAGAAGTCTCTTCATCTTCAAAACTTACTGCCTTCTCACGATCCGTACGATCGTACTTAAGCGTAATTTTTTTAGCATCAACATACACCACTTCTCCGTCTCCTTCTGCATTGATCAAAACTCTTGAATCACTTGCAACTGCTCTTTCAAGACCTGTACCTACGATAGGTGCATCAACTCTCAATAATGGAACTGCCTGACGCATCATGTTTGATCCCATCAGTGCACGGTTTGCATCATCGTGTTCCAAGAAAGGAATCAGAGATGCTGAAATAGATGCAATTTGATTTGGTGCAACATCGGCATACTTCACCTCACTTGGATCTACAACTGGGAAGTCACCCTCCATACGTGCAATTACCTTATCCTGATCTATCTTTCCGTTAGTCAATGGAAGGTTAGCTTGTGCGATGTGCATACCCTCTTCCTCTTCAGCACTCAAATACTGTGGCTCCTGATCTAAATTAATAACACCGTCTTTAACCTCTCTATATGGAGTTTCAATGAAGCCCATACTGTTCACTTTAGCGAAAACAGCTAGAGAAGAAATCAAACCAATATTTGGGCCTTCTGGTGTTTCAATAGGACATAGACGACCGTAATGTGTATAGTGAACATCACGAACCTCAAAGCCAGCTCTTTCTCTTGAAAGACCACCTGGCCCAAGGGCAGACAATCTACGTTTGTGAGTTATCTCAGCAAGTGGATTCGTTTGATCCATGAACTGGGATAATTGGTTCGTTCCAAAGAATGAATTGATAACAGAAGACAAAGTCTTTGCATTAATAAGATCAATAGGTGTAAATACCTCGTTATCCCTTACATTCATTCGCTCACGTATCGTTCTTGCCATACGAGCAAGACCAACACCAAACTGCGAACTAAGCTGCTCACCTACCGTACGAACACGACGGTTAGATAAGTGATCAATATCATCAATCTCTGCTTTAGAGTTGATCAACATGATCAAGTGTTTAATAATAGTGATGATATCTTCTTTGGTAAGCACTTGCTTATCCATAGCGATATCGAGACCTAATTTTTTATTCATTCGATAACGCCCTACCTCACCCAAATTATATCTCTGATCTGAGAAAAATAGTTTGTCGATAATTCCGCGAGCAGTTTCTTCATCTGGCGGCTCAGCGTTACGAAGTTGTCTATAAATATGCTCTACTGCTTCTTTCTCAGAATTCGTAGGATCCTTCTGTAAAGTATTGTGAATGATCGCATAATCACCAGACATATTGTCTTCTTTGTGAAGAAGAATTGTTTTTGCCTGGGCATCTAATATCTCGTCGATATGTTGCTTTTCAAGCACAGTATCACGATCCAATATTATTTCATTACGCTCAATGGATACCACTTCACCGGTATCTTCATCTACGAAATCCTCATGCCATGTTCTTAGAACACGAGCTGCGAGTTTGCGACCTAAATATTTTTTTAATCCTGTTTTGCTGGCTTTAACCTCTTCGGCAAGATCAAATATTCCAAGAATATCTTTATCTCTTTCAAAACCGATAGCTCTAAACAAAGTAGTAACGGGTAACTTTTTCTTTCTATCAATATAAGCGTACATAACGCTATTGATGTCAGTTGCAAATTCAATCCAAGAACCTTTAAAAGGTATTACCCTGGCAGAATAAAGCTTCGTTCCATTTGCATGGAAAGACTGACCAAAAAATACACCAGGAGATCGGTGTAACTGTGAAACTACAACTCGCTCGGCACCGTTGATTACGAATGTGCCTGAAGGAGTCATGTAAGGAATAGTTCCTAAATACACATCCTGAACTATTGTTTCAAAATCTTCATGTTCTGGATCGGTACAGTATAGTTTTAAGCGTGATTTTAATGGAACGCTATAAGTAAGTCCTCTCTCGATACATTCTTGAATAGAATATCTAGGTGGATCTACAAAGTAGTCTAAAAACTCAAGTACAAACTGATTGCGCGTATCAGTAATGGGAAAGTTTTCCATGAAGGTATTATAGAGACCTTCAACTTCTCTCTTATCCGACTTTGTTTCAAGTTGGAAAAAATCCTGAAAAGATTTGATCTGTATATCCAGCAGATCAGGATATTCTGCTTTGGAAGTTACCGTTGAAAAATTAATTCTCTCTGTGTTTGTTGCTAGCATCAATGCACGGTATTAGTTATTAAAAAGGCGTTAAAGAAGACGTCTCAACTCTATACGCAAAATGGTCTAGGCCTGTGAGCAGTGCTCACAGGTCTAAACCGATATTGTTTGGGGGAGAAGTATTACTTCAATTCCACCTCAGCACCAGCTTCTTCTAGCTGAGCTTTAAGAGCTTCTGCCTCGTCTTTAGAAACACCTTCCTTAATCGGAGATGGTGCATCATCAACAAGTCCTTTAGCATCTTTCAATCCTGCACCTGTAAGTTCTTTTACAAGTTTTACTACAGCAAGTTTAGCACCTCCTGGAGCTTTAAGGATTACATCAAATTCTGTTTGCTCTTCAGCAGCTTCACCACCACCAGCGGCTGGACCTGCCATTGCAACTGCAGCTGCAGCTGGCTCAATTCCATACTCTTCTTTAAGTATGTCTGCTAATTCGTTTACTTCTTTTACAGTTAGGTTAACCAACTGTTCTGCGAAATCTTTTAATTCTGCCATTTTACTATCGTTTTAAATTTATAAATAATTGAGTGCGTACTATTATAATGTTATCGCTCAGATAACGTTTTAAGAATTCCAGCAAGTTTACCACCACCTGATTGAAGGGCAGAAATAACGTTCTTGGCTGGACTTTGAAGAAGACCAATGATCTCACCGATCATTTCTTCCTTAGATTTGATATTACTTAAAGTTTCTATCTTATCGTCACCTACATAAACCGCTTCTTCAATATAAGCACCTTTTAAAATAGGTTTGTCCGATTTTTTTCTGAAAGTCTCGATTACCTTAGCAGGTGCATTTGCAACCTCAGATAACATGATAGATGTATTACCTTTCAAAAGCTCAGGTAATTCACCAAAATCTTTATCAGAAGCTTCCATCGCTTTTGATAAAAGTGTATTCTTTACTACTGACATAGTAACGTTTGCCTTAAAACAAGCGCGACGTAAATTTGATGTCTGTAAAGCATTTAATCCAGAGATGTCTGTAAGATAGATGGTAGAATTCTCACCTAACGTTGCAGTCAATCCTTGTATAACTTGTGTTTTTTCTTCTCTCGTCATGGTCTAGATTTTAGTCGTCTGCAAAACGTTTAGTGTCCACTTCTATACTTGGACTCATCGTACTAGACATATATATACTTTTGATATACACACCTTTAGCAGCTGTAGGTTTAAGTTTAACCAATGTGTTAATTAATTCTCTTGCATTACCTGCAATCTTTTCAGCATCAAATGAGGCTTTACCTATTGAAGCATGCACTATACCCGTTTTCTCAACTTTAAAGTCAATTTTACCAGCTTTCACGTCTTCAACAGCCTTAGCGACGTCCATTGTCACCGTACCAGTTTTAGGGTTAGGCATTAAACCACGAGGTCCAAGAATTCGACCAAGAGGTCCTAACTTACCCATCACACTCGGCATTGTAATGATGACATCTACATCAGTCCATCCTCCTTTGATTTTATCAAGATATTCTTGAAGACCTACGTAGTCTGCACCAGCAGCTTTAGCTTCTTCTTCCTTATCAGGAGTAACTAGCGCAAGGACCTTAACGTCCTTACCTGTTCCGTGCGGTAAAGTTACCACACCTCTAACCATTTGATTTGCCTTACGAGGATCTACGTTCAAACGAACTGCAAGATCTACGGATGCATCAAATTTTGTTGTTGTTATATCTTTTACGAGCTTGGAGGCATCGGCTACAGAATAAGTTTGTGACTTATCTACTTTACCGCTTACCGCCTTTTGATTCTTTGTTAATTTTGCCATTTGTCAAGAATTAAGAAGGGGCATTGCCACCTTTTACGTTAATACCCATTGAACGCGCAGTTCCAGCAACCATTTTCATAGCACTCTCCACTGTAAACGCATTAAGGTCAGGCATCTTATCTTCAGCGATCGTCTTAACCTGATCCCATGAAATAGACCCTACTTTCTTTCTGTTAGGTTCTCCACTACCACCTTTAAGCTTAGCTGCTTCAAGAATTTGGACAGCTGCCGGAGGAGTTTTAATTACAAAATCAAAGGACTTATCCTTAAACACTGTGATTGCAACCGGTAAAACCTTTCCTTGTTTATCTTGAGTTCTAGCATTGAACTGCTTACAAAACTCCATGATATTCACACCAGCGGCTCCTAAAGCGGGACCTACTGGTGGGGAAGGATTAGCCGCTCCACCACGTACTTGTAATTTAACAACCTTAGATACTTCTTTAGCCATGTTTATTTTATTTCAATTAAATGATAACAGTAAAGTGGAAGCCTCACGCATTATCTATAAATTGTAACATTTATACTTTTTCTACTTGCATATAACTAAGTTCCAGCGGAGTCTTACGTCCGAAAATCTTAACCATAACTTCAAGTTTTCTCTTATCTTCATTGACATTTTCAATCGTACCGTTGAAACCATTAAACGGCCCATCAATAACTTTGATGGTTTCTCCAGATTTATACGGAATAGCAACGTTGTCTATTTGCTCAGAAAGCTCATCAACCTTACCTAACATACGATTAACCTCAGATCTTCTTAGAGGGACTGGATCTCCTCCTTTAGTCTCTCCCAAGAAACCGATTACACCATTCACAGATTTGATGACATGGGGAACCTCACCTTCAAGGCGAGCTTGCACCATGATGTAACCAGGAAAATATACTTTTTCTTTATTATACTTTTTTCCGTTTCTAATTTGGATCACCTTCTCAGTAGGAACTAAAATTTGTTTTAAATAGTCATTCAGATTGTTGTGAGAAATCTCAGATTCAATATACTCCTTGATTTTGTTTTCCTGACCACTAACTGACCGAACCACATACCACTTCATTACATCTTTTTCCTCGCTCATTTTGGTAAATTAAGAGTTCTTAACCCAGATGAAATAGTTCTCGATTGCGTTTTTGAACACATAATCTATTCCAGCTACTATCAACGCAAATATGATTGAAAACACAGCAACGGTAACCGTCAGCTTTTGAGCCTCTGACCAAGTAGGCCATGTTACATGATTTGTAAGCTCGTTATATGACTCCTTAATGTATGTAGCTAATCCCATGAATACTTATTATTAGTGTGGACGCGACCCACTTATAAATTAGATGCCATCTAAGACAAATATTATTTAGCACGGGTTGCGAGACTCGAACTCACGACACCTGGTTTTGGAGACCAGTGCTCTACCAACTGAGCTAAACCCGCAACTAAGAACTATAAATAGTCCTTAAAAATTGAAAGTATCCCGTCTATAAAAAGACAGGATACTTAAATGAACTCAGACTAAAATTAGTCTAGTATTTCAGTTACCTGACCTGCTCCTACTGTTCTACCACCTTCACGAATAGCAAAACGAAGACCAATATTCATTGCAATAGGCTGGATAAGATCAACTGTAATTGTCAAGTTATCTCCAGGCATCACCATCTCAACACCTTCTGGCAATTGAATGTTACCAGTAACATCAGTTGTACGTACGTAAAACTGTGGACGGTAGTTATTGTGGAATGGAGTGTGACGTCCACCTTCTTCTTTCTTAAGGATATAAACCTCAGCTTTGAATTTAGCATGTGGAGTTACAGATCCAGGCTTAGTGATAACCATTCCTCTAGAGATTTGAGTCTTCTCAATACCTCTTAACAGTATACCTGCGTTATCTCCAGCTTCACCTCTGTCAAGAATTTGACGGAACATCTCAATACCAGTGATTGTAGATGTCAATTTCTCAGCACCCATACCAATGATCTCAACTGGATCACCTGTATTAGCAACACCAGTCTCAATACGACCAGTTGCAACGGTTCCACGACCTGTAATTGAAAACACATCTTCAATAGGCATCAAGAATGGCTTATCCATATCACGTACCGGCTCTTCAATCCAGTCATCAACTGCCTGCATTAACTCAAGTACGGTATCAACCCATTTTTGCTCACCATTAAGTGCTCCTAAAGCTGAACCAGAAATAACAGGACCATTGTCACCATCATATTCATAAAAACTTAATAGATCACGTACTTCCATGTCTACTAATTCAAGAAGCTCCTCATCGTCTACCATATCCACCTTGTTAAGGAAAACCACTATACGTGGAATACCTACCTGACGGCCTAGAAGGATGTGCTCACGCGTCTGTGGCATTGGCCCATCAGTAGCAGCTACAACTAAGATAGCACCGTCCATTTGAGCAGCACCAGTAACCATGTTCTTAACATAATCCGCGTGACCAGGACAATCTACGTGAGCGTAGTGTCTGTTTTGAGTTTGATACTCAACGTGTGAAGAGTTAATAGTAATACCACGCTCTTTTTCTTCAGGAGCGTTGTCAATTTGGTCAAAACTTGTTGCTGAAGAATAACCAGCATCTGCAAGAACTTTAGTAATTGCAGCTGTAAGGGTAGTCTTACCGTGGTCTACGTGACCAATTGTACCTACGTTTAGGTGAGGTTTCGAACGATCGTACGTTTCTTTAGCCATAACTTAAATCTTAGTTTATATTAATGTTTCAATTTAAAGACTGACACGGGAGCTAAAACCAAATCAGCTTATACTAGTAATGGCCTCACAGGAGACCGTTTATTTGTTAAATGAGCCAATGACGAGATTTGAACTCGTGACCTCTTCCTTACCAAGGAAACGCTCTACCCCTGAGCTACACCGGCAAAACCCTCATTATAAGGAGTGGACAACATGACCACAGGAAAAACCCTGTTTATTTTAGAGCGAGAGACCGGGTTCGAACCGGCGACATTCAGCTTGGAAGGCTGACGCTCTACCAACTGAGCTACTCTCGCATTTTATTAACCTATTGGTTAAATGGTAAAAGTTAAAGTGGGGAGAGCAGGATTCGAACCTGCGAAGGTTTCCCAACGGAGTTACAGTCCGTCCTCGTTGGCCGCTTGAGTATCTCCCCTTTAAACTTTCTACAATCTTTCAAAAAACTTGAGCCGATGGAGGGACTCGAACCCACGACCTGCTGATTACAAATCAGCTGCTCTAGCCAGCTGAGCTACATCGGCAATATGACTTTTTTACATAAAAAAGTCCGCTATTTCTAACGGACTGCAAATGTAAGGCTATTTTTTAATTATCAAAATAAATTTGAAAAAAAATTAATGCGCTGCGAGTTTTTCTTTTCTTTTCTTGAGCTGTCTCTCTAAAGCAGAGGCACATTCATCCACACATTGCTCAAAAGTCTTGCAGGTTTTTTTGACAACCATATCATCTCCAGGTACAAATAGTCGGATCTCAGTGATCTTATTTTCAGGAGCAGAGGTCTTTTGTACTTTTAAGTATACATCTGCACTTATGATTTTACTGAAAAATTGCTCCAGTTTACCTAATCGAGTATCGATGAAGTCTATGAGCTTTGAGTCTGCGTCAAAATTTACCGCTTGTGTGTTTACTTTCATAATTGATAGTTTTGATTAATTCTTGTTTGATCTGGGATGTGTCTTGCCATAAACATCTTTTAAAGACTGTATACCCATGTGAGTATACACTTGTGTAGACGCTAGGCTTGCATGCCCAAGAAGTTCTTTAACCGATATTAGATCTGCTCCATTATTCAAAAGATGAGTTGCAAAACTATGCCTCAGTATATGTGGACTGATCTTCACCTTTAAAGATACAGTACTAAAATAGGATTTAATCACTCGATAAACAAAGTTAGGATACATTTTTGTCCCTTTATTTGTTAAAAGGAGCTGCTTGGTTTCTGGTGGAGCTATCAAAATCCTCAAGACCAAGTAATCCTTTAAGTGACTTGACACACTTTTTAATAGTGGCACTTTACGCTCTTTATTGCGTTTACCTATAATAGAGATGGTTCCGGTTGAAAAATTTAGATCGGTCACCTTAAGTTCAATTAATTCTGAACGTCTCATGCCAGTTACATAGAACAATTCTATGATCAGCTGATCTCTAACTGAAGAAAAGTCATTACTATCAACCTCAGCGTCAAGTAGATTTCTAATTTCATCTACAGAAAATGGAACTTCTATCTTACGTGACTCTTTTAGGCTTTTATGGAGGTTCAGGGGATTCGTTTCTATGACGCCTTGTACCTGTAAGAATTTGTAGAAGGATTTTATCGAAGCAATCTTTCTATTTGCAGTACGCTTTGACACACCTTCCTCTAATAAAAAGGCAATCCAACCTCTGATTATACTATAATTCACTGAACCAATAGAATCTACAGCCTCGAGTTTCAAAAATTCAAAAAATTGCTTAACGTCCCTTTCATATGCCTCTACAGTATGGCGGGAATAATTCTTCTCAAAACTCAGGTACTGAATGAATGAATCTATATGCATAAAAAAATCGCTATCAAGTAAATTTAAACATTTACCTGATAGCGATTAGTGTTCAGAGAAATCTTTAACTAGATATTCTCTGCGTCACGTAGCTTCTGTATGTACGCGGCCTTGATATTTTGAGCTCTTTTTGCAACAGATGGTTTAGTAAACTGTTGTCTTCTGCGCAGCTCGCGCATTTTTCCTGTACGATCAAATTTTCTTTTGAAACGCTTCAGGGCTCTATCGATATTTTCGCCGTCTTTAACTGGTATAATTAACATAGTGTCATCACCTCCTCTCTTTGGGATTGCAAAAGTAAACTTTTATTTGAATGCAGCAATACTTATTTTAGTAAATCAAAAATTGCTTCCAAACACCTATTTTTAAAATGAGTATTTTAATAGTTCTCGCTTTCGCGAAAGCGAAATAATTAAACTACTTCTACTTTGCCGCAGGTTTATAATCCTTACCATCAAGAGTCATTTTTGCGATAATCTCACGCATGATCTCACTCGTTCCACCACCTATGGGGCCTAAACGACTATCACGAAGCATACGGGCGAGAGGATATTCTTCAATGTATCCATAACCGCCTAGAAACTGCAAACAGCCATTTATTACTTCATCAGCTATCTTAGTGGAAACTAATTTTGACATACTCGCTTCCTTTACAGGATACAGACCCTTATCAAGTTCAGCAGCGATGTTGTAGTTAAAGCATTTTGCCATTTCCACTTCGCTCATCATGTCAGACATTTTGTGACGCAGCGCTTGGAACTTATTCAACGACTGGCCAAATGCATAGCGCTCCTTCATATACTCTACGGTATATTCAATGGCATACTCTGCTCTTGCGTGGGAATTGATTCCCATAATCAATCGCTCCAGTGCAAAATGTTGCATGATATAGGGAAATCCTTTCCCCTCTTCTCCCATAAGGTTTTCTGCCGGGATGCGTACGTTATCAAAACCTATTTCACCTGTGTCGCTTGCTCTCCAGCCTAATTTATTGAGCTTAGTAGCACTTATCCCTTCCGTCTCGCGATCCATGACAAAGATCGAGATCCCACGACCTTTGGCATCTAAATCTGTCTTGGCAGCTATGACCAAATAATCAGAGTAGACTCCGTTAGTAATAAAAGTTTTTGAACCGTTGATCACATAATGGTCGCCGTCCTTTACCGCTGTTGTACGCATTCCCGCAACGTCACTACCTCCAAATGGCTCTGTAATCCCCAAACAACCTATTTTTTCTCCCGTAAGGGTGGGAACAAGGTATTCCTCTTTTATTCTTTCATCACCTTCTTTGAGCAAATGTTGTGCACCCAAAAATGCCTGAACCCACATGGCAGCAGCAAAACCTCCTGAGTTAATGCGTTGCATTTCTTCCAAGAAAATCACCGTGTAGAAAAAATCAAGATCCAAACCACCATATTTCTCCGGGTAGTAAAGGCCAAAGTATCCCATCTCTCCCATCTTCTGAAAAATCTCCCGGTCTATCTGTCCGGTTTCCTCCCATCTATCGATGTGAGGCACGGCCTCCTTCTTTAAAAAATCTCTGAAACTCTCTCTAAAAGCGTGGTGCTCTTCTGTAAAATACTTTGAATACATATATCGTTTGCGTAGTTTTTAATCAAGGGTCAAATATAGCTGAATTAAGGGCAACTTCTCTTCGGGAAACCTAGAGGTTTTCATCACTTCTTCCCAACTGGAAAAGCCATCTCTCAATGTACGCTGCTTGATCAATTCATCCACGAGATAGTCGTTAAAATATGGGATGCTTAACAACTCGTCTTGTGTAGCCTTATTGAGGGCAAATTTTTCAATTGATGATTCATTAATGTAGAACTTTTCTTTGATCCGTGCAACGGTAGAATCTGTAAGACCATAAATTGAGCGTACCTGAATCATATCAACAAAACCTTTCAAACGCTCACGCTCATCTATTATACGTTTTGATAATGCTGGACCTATTCCATAAACCTCTTTGAGTTGGCTAGCGCTTGCGGTATTCAAATCACGAGGTTTGGATGGCTTATTGGAATATTTATTATATTGGGAGTAGGTCTTCTTTTTTGCTGTGACCCAAGCTGGAAATTTGAAATAGGGCGAGATACTGTCCAGCCATTGATCACTAACTCCAGTGATTTTCTTAAAATCTTCCTTAGAATTGATAAAATTACCGCTTTCGCGAAAGCGAGATAAACGATCCAGCTCCTCGAGAGTCATGCCCAACTTATATCCTCTATAATCTGTAATATAGTTTGGATTGAACGGGTAAATGGTATCCCTGCGTGAGGCAGCTGCCTTTTTTATGGAGTCGACCCGAGCTTGATAAGCCTCGTTTACGGAATAATTGATCTCATGCGTTTCCCTCGAGCCATTTAAATAAAGCCTAGCGAAGAAGACAGCGAGAATTAGAATCACCAAAACCAAAATCCCTCTTTGCTGTCTTTTATCAAACGCAAAGAGGGATTTTAAAATACTCAAAATAACTACATTTTATTTAGTCATGGGTATCTCACCAGATTTCACCTTACCAAAGTAGGATTTCAAATCTCTAGCAACACCATTAGACATCAAATAAAGACCGATCAGGTTGGGTATTGCAAGAGTAAGGAACATCATATCTGCAAAGTCAATTACAGCGCCTAAACCTATAGAAGCTCCAAGAATTACCGTAAGCAGAAATACAATTTTAAAGATGATTTCAACCACTTTTTTATTTCCAAAAATACTTTGTGCTGCCTTCACTCCGTAGTAAGACCATGTAAGTATAGTTGAGAATGCAAATAGAAAAATAGCAATAGTTAGCAAATAGTTTGCCCCAGGAATCACCTTTGCAAAAGCAATAGCAGTTAAAGCAGAGCCTTGAGCGCTCGGATCAGCATAAACATTTGTAAATATTAGAACAAGTGCAGTAAGCGTACAAACTACTACAGTATCTATAAATGGCTCAAGTAGTGCTACAAACCCTTCTGCTACTGGGTGTTTTGTTTTGGCCGCCGAGTGCGCAATGGAAGCAGAACCAAGACCAGCCTCGTTTGAAAATGCCGCTCTTTGAAAACCTAAGACTAAAACACCTAAAAACCCACCATAAATAGCATCTGCCTGAAAAGCTCCGTCAATGATCAATCCAAAAGCCGTACCTACTTCGGTAATGTTTGCTCCTACCACGATTACACACATAAGTATGTACAAACCTGCCATAGAAGGAACCACTTTATCCGTAACCTTTGCTATCCCTTTAAGTCCTCCAACGATTACGATACCTACAAGTATGGCTATAACTACACCTATAATTGTTTTTGCGGTTCCATCTACTCCCAGTACGCTGGCAACTTGAGCTGTAGCTTGATTTGCCTGAAACATGGATCCCGCGGCAAATGCAGCCAGCATGATAATAATTGAATATAAAACAGATAGGCCTTTACCTATTCCACCCAAACCTTTTTCAGCGAAGCCTTTTTTCAGATATTCCATGGGCCCTCCAGAAATGGTTCCATCTTCTGCAACCGTTCTATATTTTACTCCAAGCGTACATTCTATAAACTTTGAAGACATACCTAGAAGTCCAGCAAGGATTATCCAGAAAGTAGCACCGGGACCACCCGTTGCTATTGCTACGGCGACACCGGCAATATTACCTAAACCTACTGTTCCAGAAACTGCTGTAGCGAGTGCTTGAAAGTGAGTCACCTCTCCTTTGGCATCGGGCTCATCATATTTTCCTCTAACCAAACGAAGTGAATGCTTGATTCCTCTAATATTTATAAAACCAAAGCGAATTGTGAAGAATACTGCTCCCAGAATCAACCAAATAACCATAAATGGCATTTTGATTTTCTTGATGGTTCCGTTGGGATTTAATACTGGAGAGCCGTTCTCGTCCATCACCCTATTGTCATACATTCCTAAACTATGAAAGGGATCAAAGAAAAAGTACTCATCCATGAAACCTACGACTGGAGCAAATGCAGCACTCATCTGTTCTGGAATCGATACTGCAGGCACTTCAAATTCATACGTATCTGAAACTCCGTTTGAGTCCACCACTTTTACTTCAAAATTTTTACCTTCTGTTACGTTTTTTACACTACTTGTAAGAGTGTCAATCTTTTTTTCAGACCAATAATATTTATAAGGTGCAGTACCTCCAGAAACGCTAATCTCTATATCTGCGGTTTGAATTTCAGAAGGGTCTATGGTGACCTCTGTACCATCTAATTTTTGCAGCACCTCCACCTCATCGGTAATTGTATGAGATATGTTTAACTGTGCAGTAGAAAGTTGGCTAATTGCTAGACAAAACAGAATTATTGAAAAAATTCTAGTCATGAGATAGTTTAAAATATTGTTAAGTGAGCAATATGGCAAAAAATATTGCTATTTGAAAGTTTTGCTAAGATTTAAATAGCTTCGGTTGTAATTCTATAAGCTTTTTGCAAATTGGCAATCTGTTTTGAATTTCCTACGACTATTATTTTAGAACCTGGAGCGAGTTTGAGCTGGGGGTCTGGATTAACTATGTATTCTCCCTCTGCAGTTTTATAGCCAATGATTGTGCAACCTGTTTTTTGTCTCATATCCAAGTCTAGAATAGTGCAATTACGCTCATCATCAAACATCTGTTCAAAGCTTACTTGTTCCAGATTCACACCATCATTACCTCCGTAAGACAGATTGTCCCAGAACTCGATCAAATCTGGGCTCACTATCAGTGAAGCCATATGCTGCCCTCCTATCGTATCAGGAAGAATCACATTATCCGCTCCTGCAAGTTTGAGTTTTTTGTAAGATGAGTCTTCAGTCGCTCTTGATATGATTTTTAGATCACTATTGAGTTGACGAGCACTCAATACCACAAAAAGGTTGTCTGCATCTTCTGGCAGTGCGGTTATAAGTGTGGAGGCCTTTTCTATCCCTGCTTTTTGCAAAACCTCATCTTCATTTGCATTACCTCGTATGAAATTCACGTTATCCAACCCGCAGTCATCTATGACTTGTTGGTCTAGTTCTATGATTATAAAAGGCTTTCTATAATCTAGTAATTTCTGCACAGCTTGTTTTCCATTGCGGCCATAACCGCACACTATGATATGATCTTGCATGTTTTTAATATGTTTTATGGACTTTTTACGTCGCAATTCTTGCAGGTTGTTTTTGGATAATAAAAATTCTGTCGTTACTGAAACAGCGTACCCTACTATGATGACGCTCACAAGAATCAGAAAGATGATAAATATTTTTGCTTCTGGAGTAGGATCGCTAATCTCTCTATAACCTACCGTGGTCATCGTAATGACAGTCATGTATAGAGCATCTACCCATGACAGCTCCATGGTGACCTTAAAACCCAGCACCCCCACCAAAACCACACCCAGCAATAATGCAAACGCTATTTTAATCTTTCTATTCAAACCTATTTTTAAAGATCAAAGACTGAATTTCGTTTAACATAGACCAGATCTTTTATTTTGAGCCAAAAAGCCATAATCAAGTAAATGGCAAACCCAGCTCCCAAGGTCGCAAAAGTGAAATATATAAAGGTAATACGCACATTACGTGCCTTGATTCCCATGCGATCAGCTAGCCGTGTAGAAACATAGAATCCATATTTCTCCATGTAATGACGCAGGTTTGTGACTACACTCATGTCTCAATAGCTTTTTGGGATTATATCAAAGATAAACCTAGCTGCGCAATAGACCAACTCCTATATCACAAGACAAGCATTTATTTACATCGCAATAATTAGGCTTGAGTTGCAACACTGCCTGACTGTCTGCTGCTGTGTCTAATTTAATCAGCTTTTTAAAACCAGCGACTATGGTATTTTTTTCTGGCATCAGGGAATTCATTATAGCCAATAGCTCTTCAAAATTGTCTTTACCGAGATATTGGGCGTGAGCAAATTTTATGGGAATGATACAGTTGATAATTAATAAATCAATAAATCCCTGACTCAGCTTTTTTTTGCGATGATCCGTTTCCTTATCAAAAACATGATGTGAATCCCAATATTGCGAGGCCTCAATATCAAAAAGATCGTAAATCGCCTGTTTTGAATTAGCGAGAATGATCTCACCAAATAACAATGGTGTAAAATGATACAGTCGGGCTAATTGAGATAAGCGTATGGTGGGATAATTCACGGGCCTTATCCTAAAAAACTTCATTTTAGTATCGGCGGGTTGTAAGTTGAATTTCGCTTTCGCGAAAGCGAACTCCTTCACACAGCTCTTGAAATAATCGTCATTTTTAGCATCTTCTAAAAGCCCAGCCTGACCCAGCATAGCTGCCTCTAACTGAAAGGCATCTTTTGCCAGCTTTCTTACCGTGGCTTGATCCATGCTGCGTGCAGTTTGCTCGAAGGCATCTGCATTTATTTTAGTGCCAAAGCTCCTGGCCAGCAATTGAAAAAAAGTGGCCTCCCAGTCGCCTAGATTCATTTTGAGAATATCCACGATACGACTGGACTTGTGCTCTAGCCGCTCAATAAATAGTTTTTCCTTCCATTGATCAACCAGAAAGGCATCTATGCTGGAGATACTTTTTTCACAATTGATAAACTGATCTTGTTTTACCGCAAAGAGTTTTTGATAAGATTGCAATAATTCTGAATCTACATACTGAGATACCTCAAGCACGGGAATATAAAGTCCATCGCGTGTGGAAATCTCTGCATCGTGCGTCCAAACCACATGTAAAATTACGTTATCATAAGCAGGATCGTCATCATGCCCGTGCAAAAACCAATCGCTGGACTTGAGGTGCATCTCAATATTCCCAGCCCATTCTTGTTCATCAATGGTCAAGCGACCATTGAAAAAGTCTGGTCCTGAATGAAAGTTGTGTATCCCTAAAGATTTTATGGTAATAGATTTGCCAGTTGTAGTGAAAAGCTTCTTGCCACTTAACTTTTTAAATTTCCAGAGATAATGAATGAAGTCTTCACGCATAACGGAAATTTACAAATAATATCACTTAAAAGTTTTTCTGATCTAAATAACACCTTCAATTAATTTATTTCAGTTGTATGATCAAATTGATTTATTCATTTTTTAAAACTTAGGAGAATAATCGGTTCAATCTGGTCTGGCATTAAATTCTGATAACTAGTTAAACGACGCATCCTTGAAACCGATGATCTGAATTGTATGAACGTATTGGATTAAAAAACTTAAAAGTCGGCTAATTTTCAAAAAACTATATTGGGTTCATACAGTTTAAGAATTTCAGGTATTTTTGAGACGGACGAATGTCTTACTTCACTTTAAATAAGGACTAATAATGGCAAAATTCTTTCGGAAAATTAGACAAAATATGATTGCTGACAGCCGTATAAGAAAGTACTTTGTCTATGCTTTTGGTGAAATAATTTTGGTAGTTATAACGTGAGTTCGACGTAAGAAAACGAGATTAGCTATAGGGAAAAAGAGAGATAATTAGTATATTAATGTCCTGTAATACAATTAATTAACTAAAAACTCTCTTATGGTTTCCGATGCTAAAATTA
>JBATVD010000011.1:0-36571 GCA_049671565.1 Nonlabens sp. | reverse complement strand
TGGCATCCACACCTTATGATGTTTATATAAGGGCAGATTGTGGTAATGGTGACTTTAGTGATTGGACGGGACCATTCTCGTTTGATACTGCTTGTGAAGTTATAACACCAGATTATGCCGAGACTTTTGATACTTTTATACCAACATGTTGGTCTGAAGCACAAGACGGAGACTTGGCAACAGGACCAGATCCTTCCACGTCAACCTCATCTTGGTTAGCAGACGGTTTCGGAAATAATGGGACAACAGGTTCAGCTAGATATGAAATTTGGTTAACAGGTGATGTTGCTTGGTTGATTACACCTGAGTTTGATTTATCAGCAGGTGGCTATGAAGCAGATTTTGATGTAGCGCTTACGGTTTGGAATACAACTGCAGCAGCAACTATAAATTCAGATGATCAAGTTCAATTCTTGATAAGTGAAAATGGTGGAGCATGGTCAGAATTGGTGGTATGGGATGAAAATAATTCTCCAAGTCCGACGGGTGACGATGTGAATGTTCCATTGACGTCTACCAGTACAAATGTGCGATTTGCATTTTTGGTAACTGAAGGTCCTACTACTGGTGGTGATTTTAATTTTTATGTAGACAATTTTCAAGTAAGAACTCCTCCAAGCTGTTTTGGAATAACAAACTTGGTAGTTAATAATACTACAACAACAACGGCAGATATTACATTTGATAGTGGGAACACTAATTCTAATGGTAATTTTGAATACATCGTGGTTCCTGCAAATGATCCTGCTCCGACTGGTGCTGGAACACCTATTTCTGATGCTGCGGTTACTAATGGAACCTATGCATTTACAATAGGCGATGGATCAACTACTGGACCTGCGCTTGCGCCATCCTCGAGCTATGATCTTTACGTAAGGGAGGTATGTGCGGCTGGTGATGAAAGTGGATACAATTTAGTTGGAGTTCAATTCAATACACAATGTGCTCCAATTGCTGCACCTTACTTCACAGATTTTGAAAATTTTGTAGCTGATACAGAATTTGTTACTCAAAACTGCTGGACACAAAATTTACCTAATAATTTTGAATGGCAAATAGATGCTGTTGGCGGTACGGTATCCGGTTCTACTGGTCCTTCTGGAGCATTCAGTGGTACTACATTTATGTATTCCGAGGCTTCCTTACCAGCTGCAAATGGAGATATTGCAATAGTAGATAGTCCTGCCATTGACTTGTCTACTCTTTCAACACCAGAATTGAGTTTTTACTATCATATGTATGGGGAGACTATAGTTTCACTTACTACCGAAGTTTCCATAGATGGAGGTGCGACTTACACCCAAGTAGATCAACTATTAGGCGAGCAGCAAAGTGCAAATGGCGACCCTTGGTTGTTGAGAAGAGTTGATCTTTCAGCTTTTGCAAATGAAATAGTAATTGTTCGGTTTTTAAGTGAAATCAATGAGAATGCTGTTGGTGATGCATTTTACGGCGATGTAGCGATTGATGACTTCAGAATTGACAATGTTCCTAGTTGTTTTGAGCCAAGCGGCCTTGCAGTTTCTAATATTACAAGTACGACAGCAGACATCTCTTTTGATACTGGTAATTCTACTTCAAATGGAAACTTTGAGTTTGTTTTAGTACCGGCAAATGATCCTGCTCCAACAGGTGCTGGAACTGCTATAAGTGACACGACTGTAACTAATGGTTCATACACTTTTTCTCTAGGTAACGGCACAACTACTGGTCCCGCCCTATCTCCACAAACTTCTTACGATGTATATGTAAGAGAAATATGTGGTGCTGGTGATGAAAGTGATTACGTGGGTCCAGTAACCTTTGAAACCGCTTGTCTTGCAGTGTCAACATTCCCGGTAGTCGAGGATATGAGCAATCATTTACCAAGTACTTGTTGGAATGAGGCTGGAGATGGTGAGATTGGTGACGGTCCCATGAGCTTAGGAGCTTCTGACTGGAGAGGAGGTCGTGCCTATACAGACTCTAATGGAAACGTTATTCCTAGTAATGTCATGAATATTTGGCAACTGAATACGGATCGTGAATGGTTGATTTCCGAAGAATATGATCTTAGTGGACAAGGGCAGCTATACCTTAACGTTCAGGTTGCAGTGACAAATTATTCAGGTACTGGAACATCAGATGCTACTGATACCGATACGATGGATGTGGACGATAGCGTAGATTTATTGGTAACTACTAATGGTGGTACCAGCTGGACATCACTTACACAATGGAACGCTAGTAACCAGCCAGATGTTACAGGTACTGATTTCTCTGTAGATCTATCTACTTACACGGGTACGGCTCAATTTGCCTTCCTAGCCTCAGACGGAGTGTTGGATCCGGGTCAAGACTATGATTTCCATGTTGGTGCATTTGCAATTGAAAGCACTCCAACTGCCAGTAACGGTTCTGTAGATGTTGTAACTAACATCACCTTGTATCCTAACCCGGTTTCAGGAGATATATTGAATCTAGAGATGGGTGGTTTGAATTCAGGTAAGGTGTCCGTTTCAATTCACAATGCACTTGGACAGCTAGTAAGATCTGAATCTGTAGAATCCTCAAATATGATTGAGCTGACTGGAATGAGTGAGCTTTCAAATGGTATGTATTTCATTACCGTTGGCACCGCAGACCACAAACAGACCATCAAGTTCTTAAAAGAGTAATCTTTATAGATCTTTCAAACCTAAAAGGGATGAAATTTTTTCATCCCTTTTTTTATTGAACTAATGAACGAAACATTGGTTGTGAATCCACATCGATGAAGCTCATAAAGCAGTGATTAGTATCGCTTGATTATTATATCTATCTTCTCTTTTTGAGTGTTCTCGCTTTCGCGAAAGCGAAATTATAATCACATTAAAACCTCATGCATCTTAGAAAGTGCGAGATGATGATTATTTTTACATAAAAATTTAAACATGGCGGACGATAAAGAAAAAGCAGCAAAACAGAAAGCCCTGAAGCTTACACTGGATAAACTTGACAAAGCTTATGGAAAGGGAACCGTAATGAAGATGGGAGATCGTCAGGTGGTAGATGTAGAATCTATTTCTACGGGCTCTCTAGCACTTAATGCAGCTCTGGGAGTAGGAGGCTATCCACGTGGGCGAGTAGTCGAGATTTATGGCCCTGAGTCATCAGGTAAAACAACTCTTACCCTTCATGCCATAGCTGAGTGTCAAAAAGAAGGTGGGATAGCCGCTTTTATTGATGCCGAGCATGCCTTTGACCGTTTTTATGCGGAAAAATTGGGAATCGATCTTGATAATCTAATTATTTCCCAACCAGATAATGGGGAACAAGCACTAGAAATTGCAGAAAACCTCATTAGATCTGGCGCCATAGATATAATTGTAATTGACTCTGTCGCAGCACTAACTCCCAAAAGTGAGATTGAGGGAGAGATGGGTGATAGCAAAATGGGACTTCATGCACGTTTAATGTCTCAAGCTTTGCGTAAAATGACAGGAACGATATCAAAAACAAATTGTACCCTGATTTTCATTAACCAATTGCGTGAAAAAATAGGGGTGATGTTTGGAAATCCTGAAACAACTACGGGTGGTAACGCATTGAAATTTTATGCATCAGTAAGGCTTGATATAAGAAGGTCTACGCAAATAAAGGATAGTTCAGGAAATGTTCTCGGTAACAAAACCAGAGTTAAGGTAGTTAAAAATAAAGTGGCGCCGCCTTTCCGCACTGCAGAATTTGACATCATGTATGGTGAAGGAGTTTCAAAAATGGGTGAGATCATTGACCTTGGAGTCAACTTTGAAATTATAAACAAAGCAGGATCATGGTTTTCTTACGAGGACACTAAATTAGGTCAGGGTCGAGATGCTGTTAAAAATATTCTCAAGGATAATCCAGAGCTGATGGAAGAACTGGATAAAAAAATTGCCGCTGCAATGAAAGCAGTCGAGGCTTAAATTCATCGAATTCCAAAAAAAAACACCTCCACCGAGGTGTTTTTTTGATTATGACGCAACCTTTTCAAGACTGTGTCATCTATTAAGTATGAAGAAGAGTTTTTTATTTATTTTGGTTGTCATGAGTCTGATAACTAGTTGTAGTATAGACGATGGTGAACCGCCTGTAAATTATGGATATGTTGGGGTTACATCTGTAGAGATACCTGATAGCTTTGAATTTGGTGAGACTTACGATATTGATGTTACCTACAGTGTAGTAAATGAATGTCTGGTTTTTTCTGGATTTGAGATGATACGTGGGCAGGGAAATACTAGAACAGTACGAACGGTAGTTGCTGATTACGGTTCAAACGATTGTGATGATATAACCGATACACCCGATTCTGCAACTGAAACTTTACAATTTCAGGTAATCTTTATGGAGGATTACACCTTTAGATTCTCTTCGGGAATTGATGAGGATGGAAACGAGACCTTTTTGGAGTACATAATTCCAGTTGAATAATTTAAACCATGCGTGGCTCTCAAAAAACTAATAGAAGGATGTTGCAATAACGATAGGAAATCTCAGAAAGAGGTTTACGAACTCGTGGGTAAAAGATTATATAGCAGTAGCTTAAAGTATGCTAAAAATGAGCACGATGCTCAAGATGTACTCCAAGATGCTTTTATAACCATCTTTAAAAAGATCCATCAGTTCAATCATAAGGGCTCTTTTGAAGGCTGGTGTAGAAGAATAGTTATCAATACAGCACTTGCACGTTATCGCAAGAATAAATTGAGGACTGTAGGAGATGATGAATTAATAAGCATCGAGGCTGAAGTGGAGGAAGATGAGTTGGAGCGAATTTCTCTCGACGAGCTTTTACAATTTATACAGCAGTTGCCTGAGCGTTATCGGCTGGTTTTTACACTTTATGCTATGGATGGATATTCACATCGGGAAATTGGACAAATGATGGAAATATCAGAGGGAACTTCAAAATCTAATTTAAGTAGAGCCAGAGGCCTGCTTCAAACTAAAATAAATGAGTGGCGCGACACTAATTCCAGCAGTGTTATTTGAATTATGAGTGATAAAAAAAATATAGATCGCCTTTATCAAGAGAAGTTCAAGGATTTTGAACCAGAACTTCCTGTGGATCTCTGGAACAAGATTGAAGACGGACTTCCTAAAAAGAAAAAACGTCGTGCAATAGTGTGGTGGTATTATGGAGGTCTAGCCGCAGGTCTAGCCGTGCTATTCTCATTATTCTATAATAACTTTAATGAAACCGCTCCTCAAGTTGACAAGCAGGTTGTTATTCAAGAAACTGGTGAAGGTGACGATCCTGTTGATGATGTAGTTACAGGTGATGCTCCTGAAACGAATAAATCACCTAAAAATACTAATGCATCAATAACGAGTAATTCTAAGCAGAACAGAGAGGATTCAATAGATCAAGTCAACCGTAAACAGGAACCCAAAATACCACCTCAAAAATACAAGGCGTCTGTTGCCTCTAGTAATAATAACAAATCAGTTGACTTCAATCAATCAACTGATGAAGATGAATATAGCTCGACAACTAAAGTAACTTCTAAAAAGATGGCAACGCCACTTGCGGTAAATTTAAATGAAAAAGCAAAAAATAGCGGTAGAGAAAAAGCTGTCAATAAAGTCGTAAAGAATAGGAACCAAGAAACTACAACCATTCTACCTGAGGCTTCAAATGAAAGAGGAGACGTGGCATTCACTAAAAAAGGCATTAAGCTATCTAAGGAAAATAAGCTTCTTGATGAGAGTGCTCAGTTAGAAAATGATGCCGTTGCTCAAGTTGACTCATTACCTAATAAAATGGTAGAAGACGCTATGGCTCTTCAAGATAGTGAAAAAGATTCGTTGGATCTACAATCTAAGGGTTACCAAAAGTTTAAAGGTAGCACACTTATAGCTCCCGTCTATTCTAACAGCCTTGCCGGCAGTCCCTTAAATGAAAATGTTGCTGACAATTCAAAAAGTGCGGGACTCAACTTAAGCTACGGTGTCGCATTAGATTATAATATTAGCAATAGGCTATCCATACGCACAGGTCTTCACAAAATTGATATGACTTACACCACTGGAGATGTAAGGTATATGAATACTGTTGTAATGGGTGATGATCCGTTTGCGGGTTCATTCAATGCTGCAAATGTTACTAACGCTACAGTTGTTAATGAGCCTTTGAGTCAGATGCTCGCTCCAGGCTTACTTACGAACTCTTTTGTTGGGCTTAGTGGTGAACTTTCTCAGCAATTGGGTTATTTGGAAGTCCCGCTCGAACTGCGCTATAAATTGATTTCATCACGATTGAACTTATCCGTTTCAGGTGGTATGAGCGCACTTTTTCTGCAGGAGAACCGGGTTCAGTTAGTAGGCGACAATAACCGTCTTGAATTGGGAAGTGACGATAATTTTAGAAATTTTAATCAAAGCGCAAATTTTGGTATAGGATTGGATTACGGTCTTAATGATAAGCTTGGGGTCATGATTGAACCCATGTTTAAATATCAACTTAACGCCTTGACAAATGATCCATCAGGTTTCAGTCCTTACACGATTGCCCTGTATACTGGCTTGACCTATAAGTTTTAACGGCTTGATCTCTACATTGCGGGAGCTAGCTGTTTTTGTGAAAAAGAAGAAATTGAGGTTTAATAAACTCAATGGTTTGCAATGATGATGAAAGGCCGCCTCTGTGCCATGAGGCGGTTTTTTTATGCCTAGTTCTTATCTCTATAAAATTCCCGACGGCAACTATGAAAAAGTGTGATTAATATCAACACAGCTTCAATGTAATTACAAATACCAATTATGTCGGTAAGACGTCGCGTTTACCTGTGACTCGTAATTACGCCTTATCTTTTTGTAGATCGTTTAGTATGATGTTTCTTACGCTTTCGCGAAAGCGTACTTTATCTTCTGAAAGCTGCATATCTTTAGTAGAAATACTTTCATGTACCAGTGCCCTCATCTTACCTGGACTTCCCTTAAAGAACGGAAAGGGAAAACGTTTCTTATTGTCAAATAGAGTTATAGGGACTACCGGAATCTTATGCTCTATCGCAAGACGAAAAGCTCCATCCTTAAACGAATCTAGGATGAGATCTTCATCTTCTGGAACACCGCCCTCGGGAAAAATACAGATCCCCACACCATCGTTGAGACGCTCACGTGCTCGGTCAAAAACAGCTTTCCTGCTGCGTGGATTTTTACGGTCTACCAGAATGCAAGTGCGTTTATAGAAGAATCCGAAAATCGGAATCTTAGCAAGTTCCTTTTTTCCTACAAATACAAATGGATTCTTGGATATCAATAACATCATCATGATATCTGTCATGCTGGTATGGTTTGCGACCAGCATATAGCTTTGTTTGGGATGCATTTTACCCGCTCTCTTGATTATTGGGAAGCAGCCCATTCCATAAATGATGATCGCTGCCCAGAGCCGTGCAATTGCAAAAAATAGATGGTAGGTCTTTTCTGAGATGGTGCAGAGTACGAGAATGGGAAAAAGTATGATAATGGGCACTCCCATTAAAATGTAAAACCAAACCCGATACAAGGGCATCAATATGTAACGCAACCACTTCAAGCTTCCAAAAATAGAATTAATTACTCACAGTGAAAGTCGATTCATCTATTTATCCATTCTTTAAGTGTTACGGTTATTGATACGAGAGCCTAAGTCTTATTTTTGCTATTAGAATTTATAACATGGCTAGAATACTTACTGGGATTCAATCTACCGGAACACCCCATCTTGGAAACCTATTGGGAGCAATTATACCAGCTATTGCAATGTCTGAAAAAGAAGGAATCGATTCTTTCTTTTTCATTGCAGATATGCATTCTCTAACACAGATCAAAGATGGAAAAACCTTAAGAGAAAATACGTATTCTACGGCTGCAGCATGGCTCGCCTGCGGACTTGACGTTAATAAGAGTACTTTTTACCGCCAGAGCGATGTACCACAGGTCACTGAACTCAACTGGTATCTGGCTTGTTTCTTTCCGTACCAGCGATTGACTCTTGCTCATAGTTTCAAGGATAAATCAGACCGCCTGGCCGATGTTAATGCAGGACTCTTTACCTATCCCATGCTTATGGCAGCAGATATTCTGCTCTACGATGCAGAAGTCGTTCCAGTGGGCAAAGATCAATTGCAACACATTGAGATTACTCGAGACGTCGCTGGACGCTTTAACCACCAGATGGGAGGCACCTTTGTAGAACCTCAAGCCGAAATCCAGAAAAACACCATGCTCATCCCTGGAACGGACGGAGATAAAATGAGCAAGTCTAAGGGTAATATCATTGACATCTTTCAGACCGATAAAAAGCTGCGCAAACAGTGCATGACCATTGAAACGGACAGTACTCCTCTGGAAGATCCTAAAGATCCAGACACTTGTAACGTATTTGCGTTGTACCAGCTCATCGCACCAGCTGATAAGGTTGAAGAAATGCGCACTAACTACAAAGCAGGGAACTATGGCTACGGTCATGCAAAACAAGCTTTATTTGAAGCCCTCGTAGAACGGTTTGCAGACGCTCGTGCTAAGTACAACCACTTTATGGAAAACAAGCAGGAAATAGACGCCGCACTCGCTCAAGGAGCAGAAAAAGCTTCTAAAATCGCTGATGCTGTGCTTAAAAGAGTGAGGGGTAAGGTGGGGTATTAGTAAGAGCCTGTTGAAATAATAAAAGGCTGTCAAATTGAGCTTGTCGAAATGCTGCTGATTTTCATTTTATTCAGACTTCGATAGGCTCAGTCTGACAGATTGAGCCGACTTTTTAGAAAGCCTCTTTAGATTTGAATTTTTTTATCAAGCAAAAAGCCCGGTCATCTCTGCATCGATCTTATTGATGATGTCGCCTAGGTCTTCAGGATTGTTGACAAAGTCGATGTTATCCACATCGATCACAAGTAGGTTGCCTTTATCATAACCATGGATCCATGCTTCATAGCGCTCATTCAAGCGGCTTAGATAATCTATGGAAATTGTATTTTCATAATCACGGCCACGCTTGTGTATTTGGTTAACGAGGTTGGGAATGGAACTGCGTAGGTAAATCAACAAATCTGGCGCGGCTACCAGTTTTTCCATAAGATCAAAAAGCGAACTATAATTATCAAAATCTCGCTGGGAAAGCAATCCCATTGCGTGCAGGTTGGGTGCAAAGATGTTGGCATCCTCATAGATCGTGCGGTCCTGAATGATTTTTTTGCCGCTCTCCCTTATTTCCAGCACCTGGCGGAAACGACTGTTCAGGAAATACACCTGCAAATTAAAAGACCAGCGCTCCATGTCTGTATAAAAATCCTCTAGGTATGGATTTTCAAGTACATCTTCAAACTGTGGCTTCCATCTATAATGTTTGGCTAGTAATTTTGTGAGGGTCGTTTTTCCAGCCCCTATATTTCCTGCAATAGCAACGTGCATGTTTATTTTTTCTCTGGGTTAATGAGGTAAACCTGAACTTTTTTACCGTTCCAAAGATAAAGTTTTCCCGCCTTTAGATAAAGGGATTTTATGTCCATTATGGGTATAAGGGTATTGGTCTTCTCGCTTTCGCGAAAGCGAAACTCTTTATCAAACCCATACAAATTCATATCATTTTCATGGATTACCACGAGCCTTTCAAAATCATAGGCAACCCGATCTGTGGCGTCTAGCTTTAAAACATGGGTCCTGCTGCCGTAGGAATTAAAGCTCTGTATTTGGTCAGCGGCTTGAATATGGCAAAAATTATAGTCGGTATGAAGATTCTCCACATTAATTTTTAAACTGGGTGTGGAAACTATGACCGTATTATTGATATAATTATAGAGCTGTACTCGGTTCTGATCAAGATCGTACAACCATAAGCGACGCTCTCCAGCAAGTCTTACATGCTCAATGTAGCGGTAGGGTTTGATATTACTCAAAATAATACGTTCACTTTCATTAAGTCTGTTATCAAGGAGAACGACCGTTTGAGTATCCTTATAAAACAACAACACCTTAAGCGGATTGATCAGATCCACATAAGTGAGGTCTCCCAGCTGTATATCATAGAACTGGGTTTTCTTACCCTCCACCGTTTTATATAGCGCATTATTAAAGCTATAATAAACCGCCTCAAAATCATCTACTCCATAAAAATCATCTGCGAGTAGATCAAAAGACCGTTCTTGCGCTTCCAGTTTAGGGAAACATGCAAAAATGATAATGAGGATGAAAGATTTGAGGTCCATTGCTGCAAAATACAACGTTTTGGGATGAGATAATATTTTCTGCTTTAAATGGATATTTTTAAAAGGGATAGGTTTAAACCTACCGCCCCATAAAAAATATAAAGGTTGTTATTTACAGATGATATTTTGTTTGAAACACCTTAATTGGACCTCGCGATCACCCACAGCCCACATTTATATGCCGCAACACCCCCAACCCATTTCGACTTCGCTGAATGCATCGCTTCAAGAGTAGTCAACTCAGGATTTATGCCGAAATTGATGGTTGAGTCGGTCGTTGTAGTCTTCACTCCCACGCTAGTCCTATGTTCTAAGTCAAAAGCCGCAAGGCTTCACATCTTTAGTCGTTTCGATAAAAGTCGGTCGTCAATGAGTCTGTAATTAAAAAACACTTCATCTCTCATAAGCATCGTAAACACCCCCAGCCCATTTCGACAAGCTCAATGCACCGCCTCAAGGGGAGTCAACTCGGGATTTATCAGGTAATTGATGGTTTAATCGGTCGTCCGTCGTCGATAAGTCTGTTGTCAGTGTTTCCATTGCTACGTTAGTCTTATGTCCTAAGTCAGAAGCCACCCGGCTTCATATCCTAAGTCATTTTAAGGGAAGTCTGTCGTCAACAAGTCGGTCGTCGCTATTTCCACTTTCACTCTAGTCTTATGTCCTATGTCAGAAGCCGCCAGGCTTCAAGTCCTAAGTCATTTCAAGGAAAGTCTGTCGTCAAAAATTAAGGCAATATCAACTTATAGCCATACCCGCGCACATTAACAATCTCGATACGCTCATCGCGTGCCAGTTTCTTGCGCAACCGGGTTACAAAAACATCCATGCTGCGGCCGGAGAAGAAATCATCATTTCCCCAAAGTTTTTTCAGGACATAACTGCGATCCAAAACCTTATTTTTCTTTTGTAATAAGTGATACAGCAAGTGTGACTCGCGGTGGGTCAGTTTACCAGGTTCCTCATCCATATAAACCAGACGCTGTTTGGGAAAATTAAAGGTGTAGTCGCCTATTTCATAAGTGGCAGCCGTTTTTTGGACGCTTTGTCGATTAAGCAAGTTTTTAATGCGCACGATCAATTCTTCCATGGAGAATGGTTTTTTGAGATAATCGTTTCCGCCTACATCAAATCCCTCCAGCACGTCTTCTGTTTGGGATTTGGCCGTGAGAAAAATGATGGGAATATGTTCATTTTCCAGCCTTATTTTTTTTGCCAGGGAAAAGCCATCCAGTTCGGGCATCATCACGTCTAGAACCAGAGCGTCGGGTTGCAGATTTTCAAAAGCGTCCCATGCTTTCTGGCCATCTTCACACAGGCGTACTTCAAAACCTCTTGTTTCCAGACTTTCCTTTACGATCATTCCCAGTGCTGGCTCGTCCTCTGCAAGTATGATATTGATGGCTTCTTTATTCATAAGGTAATCTGATTTTAAAGGTAGTATTCGGTTTGGTTTCCAGGTCTATGGTTCCGTCGTGTTTTTCGATAATGGCTTTGGTATAGAATAACCCTATCCCAAAACCCTTGACATTGTGCTGATTGCCATGACCCACACGATAGAATTTATCAAAAATCCGCTTGGCGTGTTTGGAATCCAAAGCAGTCCCACTATCAGAAACGGCGATCACATATTCATTCCCTCTTTTATCCAGCGTCAACTTGATTTCCTCTCCTCCATATTTTATGGCGTTATCCACAAGGTTGTTCAATGCATTTTCAAGATGGAAAGGATCTGCCATGTTAAGTGCATTTCCACCTAACTCGTTTTGGAAGCCGATGGATTTTTCGGTTTGGCTTTTAAAGCGGCTAGTAATATTCTGTATCAAATCATTTAAATCAACCTGCGATTTTTGCAATGCGAGATCTTTGCTGTCCAGTGTGGCCGTTTCCAGCAGTTTTTCTACCATTATATTTAGCTTGACAAGCTGTTCCCTACCCATGGCGAGGTAACGGTTGGTTTTCTCGGTATCTCCGGTCGCTGTAAAGCTCTGCACGCCCTCGAGGGCGGCACCCGCGGTCGCGATGGGTGTTTTGAACTCGTGGGTAATGTTTGAGATGAGATCGTTTTTCATACTGCTCAACTCTTTCTGATTATTGATGACCACCAGTAGGTAGAAAAGGCAAAAGATAACGCTGGCGACCAGAATAAAACTCAATAGAATTCCAGTGAGGTTGCGTTTCAGCACTTCAACAGTCAGGTTACCGTAGTGCACTGATATTTCTTTCCCATTCTTGATCAAGCTGGAATTTGCGACCGCTTTAAAAGGTTTCTCTTTCCAATGAAGCGTGTCGGTAAGGCGCTGCGGTGTTTCAGCCATATAATGATCTAAGCTGATTTTTTTGGAGTCTAGGTTGCTCCTAAAAATGCTGTCTACCTGGTCTAGATCGATCGTGTCATCTGTCATACTAAAAACGATCCTGCTGGTAAGATTGGAGATTTCTTCTCTAAATCGTTTGCCTGAATAAGCGCTTCCTTTGCCCATCAAGAATTTTTCTGTCACAGAATCTCCCTCCTCGGTGGTAAAAGTACTTTTTACATAGGCTCGAGTTGATCCATTTAGTTTTGTGGTGCTGTCTGGATATCTTCTAAGGAAAGGTAATCTCTCAAATCTATTACTATCTGACATACTACGCTCTGCCTCAGGAAAGAAAAACGGATTGTTTTCGGGTCGATCGTTACGCATTGATCTTTTAGATCTTTCTCTCTTCATCTCGTCTTCCAGTACTTTGAGAGAGTCCATCCCGGCTCCCTGAATCACTCGTAGGTCTCGGCTGCTTTCAAACTTTATACTGCTAAAACTTGCCGCCTGTCCATCGTTTTTCTCATTTGCCTCATCAATTTTTCTGAAAACAGCATCCAGCGCACCGTCTTTGATCCCGCCATTGAAGAAAACCCCCAGGGTGTTGTCCTTGGCACGTTTGGTAAAATATTGCTCCACGCTTTGGTCCAGCGTGGTCTGCACATCGGCAACGAGCTGCTGCTCAGACTCCTTGAAATTCTTGTAGTTCCAGTACACCTGTATGGACAGCGTGGTCAGGATAACCAGCGAGATCAGAATCAATAAATAGACGTATTTGCGGTCTTTCATAATTCAAAGGTGCGCTTAAATATACGTTCCAGAAAATGTCTTAACCTACGTTAACGCTGCTTAACCTGCTTAAACACAGTATTGTCGCACCTTTGGTTCATCAAAAAACAACAATCATGAAAAATTTTACTCTATTAAGTGTGGTGTGTTTTGTTCTCGCTTTCGCGAAAGCGGACTTTTCACAAGCACAACAAAATTTTAAAGCCGTTGCTACTTATCAAAGTAAAATGATCTTCAAAAAGAAGGAAGGATCAGACAAAGAAGAAGATAAAAAAGAGGACTCCATGTCTCCAGAAATGCGTGCCGCGGTGGATAAAGCATTGGAAACCGCTGGACAGGCAGAGTTTACTTTAAAATTTACCAAGGATGAATCCATCTATGAGAAAGTGCAAGAACTTGCAAAACCCAAACCTACCTCTGGCATTTCCATCTCATTTTCAGGAGGCGGTGGTACTTATGGAACGACCTATAAAAACCTTGAGAAAGGCATTTTTAAAAGAGAGGATAACATCATGGGCAAGGAGTTTCTTATCGTAGACGATCTGGAAAAATTTGAATGGAAAATTACTGGAGAGTCCAGAATGATAGGTAACTACACTGCGATTAAGGCTGTTCTAATAGAAAAGCCAAGTGAGGATGAAGAAGCTGAAAAGGAAGAGGAAACTGACGAAGAGGAAACGTCCACTGGAATTTTAAGCGTGATCAAGGTAGAGAAAAAAGAAACCGTGGCCTGGTTTACCCCACAGATTCCCATAAGTAATGGTCCTGGAAAATATCACGGTCTACCTGGACTTATCCTTGAACTTAACGAGGGGAATACGGTAATTTTATGTACCAAGGTGGAAATCAACCCAGAAAAATTCAAAATCGACGAACCTAAAACGGGTAAAAAAATCAAGCTGGAAAAATTCAATAAGCTACAAAAGAAAAAGCAGGAAGAACAGATGGAGCGTTTCAAACGCGGGAAAGGCTCTTTTATAAGGGAAACTCGTGGATAGAGTTAAAAAAAAGTTAACGGGTGAAACTATTAATGCAATCGTAAGTCTTATGACCGCACGAGAAACACATCTTTGTTTCTAAATTAAAGATCATGAGAAATATACTTTCCTTTTTAATAATTGCCATGGTAGTTTTTAATCTACAGGCACAGGAGTTTTATGGTGAAGCCACCTATATGTCAAAAACAACCATGGATACCAGCTGGCTTCCCGAGGGTCGTGAGATGTCTCCCCAACAAAAGAAACGTATTGAAGAGCGTATGAAGAAGTTTGGTGAAAAGACCTTTGTGCTCAAGTTCAATCGTAATGAATCTATTTATAAAGAAGAAAGAGAACTTTCAGCACCTGGACAGGGTCGTGGTATGGCAAACTTTATGGGAAGCGCCATGGGTGGTGAGAAATACAAAAATCTGGAAGAAGGTGAGTGGATTGAGCAGCGTGATATGTTTGGCAAGCTATTTCTCGTTAAGGATAGCATAGCAAAGATCGAGTGGAAAATTACGGGCGAGACGAGAATGATTGGGCAATATCAAGCAATAAAAGCGGTAGGGAAGAAAAAAAACAATGAACTGGATTGGTCTTCATTTAGACGCAAGAGAGGAGATAGTGCAGAGGATAAGAAAAAGGACAGTCTTGCCATGGCAGAGGGCAAGATGGATGAGGTTTTTGAACAAGATCCAGAAGTTGAGGTTACCGCGTGGTTTACACCACAAATACCGGTACAACATGGTCCAGCAGAATATACTGGCCTACCTGGATTAATCCTAGAAGTAAGCGCTGGAAGAACCACACTATTGTGTAGTAAGATCGTGGTTAACCCAGATGAAAAAGAAGATATCGAGCCTGCAGAAAAAGGCAAAGAGATCTCTGAAGAAGACTATAACGCCATGTTCAAGGAAAAAATGGAGGAAATGAGCCAGCGATTTAGAGGTCGCGGCCGCGGTGGGAGAGGGCGTTAATAGCCTTACGAAACAACTAACTTAATGCGAGAATACATAACCAACGATGTTGTTCTCGCATTTTTCAATCAAAAAACTTAAAGATGAAGTGTAGAATTATACTCTTATTTACCACATTATTTATCAGTTCACTAGGCTGGTCACAATCGGTTAAAATCCAGGGCGTGGTCATCGACAGTGCCGGTAATCCTTTGCAGATGGCCAATGTGATCGCCTATCAAAAGGATAGGAATCTGGGAGCCTTTGGGATCACAAACGATGCTGGAAAGTATCAATTATTAGATCTCAAAAGGGACAGTACCTACGTGATAAAAGTCTCATTTCTAGGACTGCGCACAGTGGAGGACACTATCAAGAATATCCAGACAAATCTTGTCAAAAACTATGTACTGCTGGAAGGCGCAGATGAGCTGGACGCCGTTAATCTGGTCTATGAAATGCCCGTGACTATTAAAGGAGATACGATAAGCTACAACGCTGATAGCTTTACAAACGGCACGGAACGTAAACTGGGCGAGGTCATCCAGAAAATCCCAGGAATGGAAGTGAATGAGGATGGCGATGTACAAGTAGAGGGAAAAACGGTGGAGAAAATCATGGTCAACGGAAAAGATTTCTTTGAGGGCGACACGCGATTGGCTACCAAAAACATACCTGCCAATGCCGTGAAAAAGGTAGAGGTGTTGCGTAACTATAACAATGTAAGCCAACTCAAAGGACTGGGTAACGATCAAGATAGGATCGCGATCAACATTAAATTA
Source organism: Nonlabens sp. (assembly GCA_049671565.1). GTDB lineage: Bacteria > Bacteroidota > Bacteroidia > Flavobacteriales > Flavobacteriaceae > Nonlabens. The sequence continues at coordinate 20,571 of JBATVD010000011.1, read as the reverse complement.
AAAGAGGGAAAAGAAAACTTTTGGTTTGGAGATGCGACGGTAGGAGTAGGTTACGGAGGTCTGGATGAGCGCTATCTAGTGCAGCCCAAGGCTTTTTATTATAGCGAGAAATTTTCCATGAACATACTTACTGATGTCAACAATCTGGGAGTACCCGCTTTTACGGGAAGAGACTATAGAAGATTTACAGGATTCAGGAGAGGTAATACCGTTGAGGCGGGCGGAAGCATTAGCGTGGCAAACAGCAGTAATTTCAACCCTATTGAAGTGAATCGTGCTACAAATGTGGAGAACAAGTTTGCCGCTCTTAACACCATCTGGACGGCAAGTCCAAAACTTGATTTAAAGGCTTTTGCCATTTTTGCGGACACCGATACTGATGCTCAATCAATCAATCAAAACCTATTCATAGGTTCAGGACTGGAAGAACTGCGATCCTCTTTTACCAATGAGTCCACACAGGCAGGTATATTTAAGTTAGGCGCTGATTTTAAACCTAATGAAAACCTATCTTTTGATTATGACGGGCAAATCAACATCACTAACGAGTCCTCATTTTCAAACACGTTCTCAGAATCTTCAAGAGGTAATGAAAACATCGATCAGTTACAGGATCAGAACCCGTACACCATCGATCAGTCTTTGAATGCCTATTACACCCTGGGAGAGAAAAACGTGTTTTCTTTTGAGTCCAGATATGTGAACCAGGAAGAAGATCCATTCCGCAACGCGGTTCGGGATTTGTTGGATATAGATGATCCTGCTCCCTTTGACAATATAGGTTTACTAAATGCAGATCCTTATAATTTGAGTCAGGAACAACTCGCCCGCACTAATAAATTAGACGCAAAACTGGATTATTGGTACATTCTCAACAAGAAGAGCAATATAAATTTCCTTACGGGAACGACCATTTCTAGTCAAAACTACAGCTCAAATATTTTTCAGATTCTGGACGACGGGCAGGTCAATGAACTGGATGATCCCAGCGTAGTGAACGACGATGTTCAGTTTGATTATCGTGATGTTTACGTGGGAGCTCGATATAAAGTCATTTTTGATAAATGGACTTTTACACCAGGTGCCATCTTACACAGTTTCCAAACACAGGACTTGCAAAATGGTTCAGAGAACACGCTTGGAATTGAGCGCTTATTGCCCGAAATGAACATTAGATATGATATCCGTAGCTCAGCATCAGTCAATTTGGATTACAGGCAAAACGTAATTTTTAATGACATCAATGCTTATGCAGAAGGATTGGTACTCAACGGCTTCAACAGTTTGCAGGGAGGTAATAATCAGTTGACTGGAGCTATCAGAGATCAGATATCGTTGAACTATAACGATTTTAATATGTTCAATTATCAGTTTGTGAACGCTAACATTACGTATTCAAAAACTAGAGACGCCGTTCAAAGCAGTGTCGATCTGGAGAGCATCAACCAGCAGAGCAGGTTTATCAATACTCCTTTTGAAAACGAAAGTATATCTGGAAGGGCAGCTTACAGCAGAGAAATTAAAAAGATTCAAACAAGATTTGCAGGCTTTTGGAATTATGGCACTTTTGGAAATATTGTTAACGGACAGGAGCAGGAATCCGTAAGTTTCAATCAAACCTATGCCGTAAGTGCTCGTTCAAACTTTCAGAAAGGGGTCAATTTTAATTTGGGTTACACATTATCATTAGCAGATAACATGCTTGGGGATTCTGAAAATAACACCACAAACAATCGTTTCAGTATCGATGCAGACTGGCAGATAGGAAAGCGCTGGTTTCTGAGAGCAGAATACGATTACAACATCTTTACCGATTCCTTTGATAACGAGAACGACTTCGATTTTCTTGATGCCACCTTGAGGTATAAAAAGCCTGAATCAAAATGGGAATACTCTTTGATAGCTAGCAACATACTGGATCGGGACGCTCGGGTTCAAAACTCATTTGGACAGATCGTAACATCTACGAACAGCACTTTTGTGCTTCCTAGATATATATACTTTCAAGTACAGTTTGATTTATAGAATTAGCCTTTTATAAAATCACAAAAAGCAGTCTTTTAAAGGGCTGCTTTTCTGGTTTGGGGTGTTTGTGTTTTTATCGCTTTCGCGAAAGTGAGTAAGTAAAAAAAGGATTGAAATACACTACTTGTGTAGGTTAGAAATAGGTTAGAAAAACTTGCTTAGACTCATTAGAAACTTGCTTATAATGACTAATAAGGTAGTTTCTAACTGTTTTCAAATTATAAAACACCGTGCTTAGATCACACTTAAAAATGCTTATAACAATGCTTGTGGAAACGGAGTTATTAACCTTGCTTATTAAGTCATTAACCTTGCTTAAAAAATAAAAGTAATTGTAATTCAATTGATTACGTTTTTTTGAAGACCTTGCTTATTTTTTACACATCTTTTTTAAACATGTACTTTGCATTAATATCTCGTTTTTTATCACTATTTCTGAAAAGAATATCATCATCAATAAGACCGTTTAGATATACCCTCAACGTATTGATGTTTATCTCAACAAAATTTGCTAATTCTTTTATTGTTGCCGATTGTTCTTTAAAAAGATAATGAAGAATTTTTTTCTGTGAGTCGTTAAAGTCATTCCATTTATTTTCTACCTTAAGCATGACCTCATCATCAATAGTTTTTGAATGTACGCTAATTTTATTCTTCAGTATTAGATGAATGTTTCTGTTTTTTTCTAGGTATTCAGGTTTTGACAACATGGATTTTTCCATAGACTCATATATTCGAGAAACACCCTCGTTTAATTGCCTAACATATTTCAAGTCTTCTAATGTTATAGCGAGCCTTGGATTTCTCGCGTATCTTTCAGTTTTAATGTTGTCAATGGTAACCTGTGCCGGAAGAGGACCACTGTTTGATATTTCTATTCTGTCATCGTAATGTTTCAAGTAAGTTGAATTCCCTTGAACATTGTACGACCTATGACATAAGGCATTGACTATTCCCTCAAGCCACGCTTCTTCTGAATATTCTGGAACTTTTTTGAATTTTCCCTCTTGTAAATCAAGGAAATAATAATCTTTAAATGATGCTTTCAAAAATTGTCGCAAACGGTCTATCAAATTTGGGATATTATCCTCGAACCTTTCATCTTTAATTACATTGTGGTTTGCTCCAGTCAATTGTTTTTTGCCATCATATCTAATATATCTTACAGATGCCGATGGAATATATTTTTCTGGATTTTGACTAAAAAGTAGAACACCAGAATTTTTTATAAAAACCACCCCATCCTTTTTATTTGCCAGAAACCTTTTTAAAAGCAAGTTTTGACTGCTTCCCGAATATGATAAACGATTTTTGTAATCATCTAACACCTTTTCATCCAAATCATCCCAGTCAAAATCTGATTGAACTTCATCTTCATACTTACGAATAGTTTTATCGTACTCTAATCGTTTAATTCCGTCCAGATCAAGCTTACGATTAGAGTCGTGAATTCTCAAAAAGACGCTTTCACTATCTTTTCTTTTGAATAGACGTTCATGATCAATCTCAACATGATATAAAAATACGAGATAGTTATCGTATAGAAACTCCTCTAGATAGACGCTACACATAGGAGTTATATAATCATAGAACAGCTTTCTATACTTGTCAAGTTCAGCATCTGTAAAAGCTTCTCTAAGATCTTGTAATTCCCCTTTATCAGATATCCCAAATGCTAAAACACCACCATCGGCATTAAGCATACCTATCAACTCATCTGCAATTTTACTTTGCTTTATATCTCGTTGACCAGTTCCTTTTCTTTCAAAGTATTGATTTTCCCTTTCTGTTAAAAGATATTGAATAGTGATTTTAGGATTGATTTTAGAACTTTCCATACTAAATATTTTCTACCCCAAATTTACCATAAACAGCTCACTGGCAATTCCATCACTCAGGAATTTTCCCTTGCGAGTGACCTGTAATGTATCTCCGTCTAGAAATAGTAGATGGTCTTTGAGGTAGGTCTCGGCTTGATCCAGTAAGTAGGTTTTGAAGCTTTCGCCAAATTCCGTAGAAACTTTTTCTAGAGAAACGCCATAAACCGTACGCAAGCCAGTCATGATGTATTCATTGTAGCGATCTACGGTGCTTAATACTTCCATTTCCATGGGAAGTTCTCCACTCTCGATCGACTTCATGTATTTTACATTATTATTGATGTTCCAGCCACGGCGTTTGCCATCGTAACTATGTGCGCTGGGACCTATTCCTATATAACTTTTTCCCGTCCAGTAGGCGGTATTGTTTTTGGAAAAAAAGCCAGGCTTGCCAAAATTTGAAAACTCATAATTCTCATACCCGTTCTTTCCCATCATATCCAACAGGATATCAAAATGCTGTTGCGCGGTCTCATCTTCTACTTTTGGAATAAGCCCTTTCTCAATAAAAGATTTAAGCGGAGTCTGATCCTCTACGGTAAGCGCGTAACTGGAAATATGAGGTACGTCTAAATCAATCGCTGTCTGGATATTTTGCTTCCATTCCTCGTTGCTCAATCCAGGAACACCGTAGATGAGGTCAATGGAAATATTATCAAAATGCGCTCTTGCCAACTTTATGCAGTCGATCGCCTCATATTCATTGTGTGCACGGTTCATGAGTTTGAGATCCCGCTCGTAAAAACTTTGTACACCTATGGAAAGTCGGTTGATGGGAGAAAGAGCGAGCTCCTGTATTTTTTCTAGGCTTAAATCGTCGGGATTTGCTTCTAGTGTGATCTCGGGATTTTCAATAACATCATACTCTTTGAAAACTGTAAAAAGGATTTTCTGAATTTGGCTGTTTTTCAATACACTTGGTGTACCACCGCCAAAATAAATCGTTTCGACTCGAGTAGATACATACTCAGATTTGCGTATCTCAACTTCTTTACAGATAGCATCGACCATGCGATCTTTATACTTATCACTCGTGCTAAAGTGAAAATCACAATAGTGGCACGCTTGTTTGCAAAAAGGAATATGGATATAGATACCGCTCACAATGCAAAAATAGGGGCTAAACCCGTTGCAGCCTTGCTTTTAACCTTAATGTTAAATTATTCAATTAAGTGCGTACAAATCTTAAATTGCACTGAAATTCTTATAATAAATTTGGTATTATGGCATTCTATATGTATTATATCTCGTTATGAAAGTCAAATTCATTTTTCTACAGGTATTCCTCTTTTTGGGTATAACCGGATCAGTTCAAGCTCTAGATAAAAATCTAGGAGATCTACCCGTAACATCGGCAGATCCTGCAAAAGAGGTCGTGATGTATCAAAATACGGCTCTTCAGTTAGCTCTGCAAGATCAGATCATGGCCAAACCTAGATGGAGGCAGTTGGTCAATCAAAAAAAGCTCGCGATCAGCATCGTTGATCTAAGCGATTTAGAAGATATTCATTATGCAGCTATTAATGGCAACCACATGATGTATGCAGCCAGCATGCCTAAGATCGCAGTATTATACGCTGCATTTGATGCTATTGAAGACGGTACGCTTAAATTAAGCAAAACAGTCAAAGATGACATGTGGCTCATGATTTCCAAATCTAACAATGCCGCTTCCACTAGAATGATTGACCGTGTAGGTTTTCAACGCATTGAAGATCTTATGTGTAATCCAGAAAATCCTTTTTACGACAAAAATCAAGGTGGGCTATGGGTCGGTAAGCGTTATGCCGCGCAAGGAAAACGTAATCCAGAACCCATCAGAGGTTTAAGTCACGCTGCAACGACGAGTTCGGTGGCAAAACTTTACTATCAACTTGCCACGGGACAGTTGATCAATGAAAAGAGAAGTAAGCAGATGCTGGATTACCTTGAGGGACCCAGTCTCCATCACAAGTTTGTAAACACTTTGGATCAAATCGCTCCAGATGCAACCTTGTATCGCAAAAGCGGGTCTTGGAAAAACTGGCATTGTGATTCCGTGTTGGTTTGGGATGAAGAGAGAGGAAAGCATTACATCCTTGTAGCCATGGTACAACATCCCAATGGAGAAAAAATCATTAGAAGTTTAGTACGACCTGCAGAGCTTGCGCTGGATCGCAGCCTACTTTTATCGCCGGCCACTAAAAAAGTGAATGAAACGACTATCACACCTCGTACATAAGTTTTTTGACATAAGAGAGGGAGAGCTTTCCATAAGTTTATGGATGCTCTCCTATATCTTTTTGGTCATATGCGCGTTGCTGATCGTAAAACCGACGGTAAACGCGCTTTTTTTATCTGAACTGGGGGCAGAAGCTCTCGCAGAAGCTTTTATAATTACGGCAATCGTGGCTGTAATTTTATCGTACGCCTACAACAAGTCGCTTGAGAAATATGCCCTCAAAAATGTGATCAAATCCACCCTGCTGGTTTTTGCGCTAGCATTTATGATCATGGGATCTTTGACCGCCTTTGATCTGGTATCTGGATTTTTGGCTTATCTGTTCTACATTTTTGTAGGGATGTTTGCCTTGCTGGCGACGAGCCAATTCTGGGTGCTGGCTAACGTGGTCTTCAATGTACGTGAGGCAAAAAGGCTTTTTGGCTTTATAGGTGCTGGAGGTATTCTGGGAGGTATTGTGGGTGGTTATCTTACCTCTTTGCTCGCTCCTGTTATCGGTAATTCCACACTTATTATCATCGCAGGGTTCATGATCATGTCCTGTGTATGGATCTTCAAAAGAATTTGGAAAGAGCGAGTAGAAAAACTAAGCAAGTACAAGCGCAAGGAACGCGCTACCGTTTCCACGGAATCTTCCGTCAAACTTATATTCAAATCGCGGCATCTTTCTTTTCTCGCGCTCACAATCGGGCTGGGTGTTTTGGTTGCAAAATTGATCGATTACCAGTTCAGTCATATTGCGTCTGAGCAGATTCCTGATGCGGTAGAACTTGCCGCATTTTTTGGGTTTTGGTTTTCTACATTCAACATCGTTTCCCTTGTTGTTCAGTTGTTTGTGACCCGACACGTGCTGGAACGCACAGATATTGGATTCAGTTTATTATTGCTACCGCTGGGTGTGATCAGTTGTTGCGTGTTATTATTTTTATTTCCAGAATTATGGGTCGTAGTATTGCTTAAAGGATTGGATGGCAGTCTCAAACAATCCTTGCATAAAAGTTCGGTGGAGTTGCTTGCCTTGCCTATTCCCAGTGACGTTAAAAACAAGACCAAAACCTTTATAGATGTAGTTGTGGATAGCCTTGCAACTGGTCTTGCTGGTTTGTTCCTCATATTTATAATCAAGGGGTTGCAACTACCGTCCACGGCGATTACCGCGCTTATTGCATTTATGGTTGTAGCTTGGATTCTTACCGTCTATAAAGTTAGGGATACGTATCTGGGAACCTTTAAGGAAAGCATTATCAATCGTGAGGAGCTCAATAAACGCAAGAGATCATCATTGCAGATCAGGAAAAACATGCGCTTGGTTTTTGAGACCGGGTCTGATAAGGATATCTTGAAACTGTCAAAACGAGTTCCAGAAGTGGCACACAGCAGCCTTATTGATCCAGTCAGGAAACTGCTTAAGCATCCCAATCACGAGATTAAGGCAGTTGCGATCGAGAACCTCCAGTTCCTTACCAGCAAACCCATACCAGAAATTCAGGACCTACTTCACATCAAAGAGGATCATCTAATTCTTGCGGTAATGGATTATTTGCTGTCGCAGGATCATATTTCCTATCAGTTTTTTGAGTCCTATCTGGACGATGAGCAGGATTATATCGCCACTGCTGCATTGCTGGCATTGGCTCAAAACGCACAGGACAATCCATCACTGGCAGATAAATACAATCTTGAACTAAGGGTTAATTTATACATTAAGGAACTTGAGAGCCATAAAAGCGATCTGCGTATTCCTGAAATTGTACGATTGATTGAGACCCTGGGCTTTGTCAAGGACTCTCGCTACCATAAAATCATAGATCGTTATTTGATTCATCAAAACCCGTTATTAAAGGCGGCTGCCATTCATGCAGCGGGAAAACTGGCATTGGATCGATTCCTGCCCGTCCTCTTTGTGGAGCTGGAAGATTTTAGCTTTCGCGAAAGCGTAACAACAGCAATAACCCGTTACGGCAACCATGTAATTCCTTTACTGGAACAGAGATACGTGGACGAGTCGCAACCGCAAAGCGTACGCATGGCGATACCTGAAATAATTGCTGGGATACGTTCCGAACGCGCTTTTAGAGCCCTTGTGAGGCTGTGCCTAAAGGGAAGCTATAAATCACGTACCAAATCCAGCTTGCTGCTCTACAAATGGCGCGAGGCTGGCTGTGATTATAAGATTAGGACTCGAGTGCTGCGCAATGCGATCAACAAAGAAGTCAATCTGCATAAAGATCTTTTGGACTGTTATTTCTCGCTTAAGATCGTGGAACGCTCAAAACTTACTCCCGATAAAGTCATAAGCCTGCCTGAAAAGACGGCGCGTGCCCACTTGATCAATCAGGTCAAGGCGGGAATGGACGAGGGCTTGCGACGCATCTTCCATTTACTGTCGCTTTTTTACGATCCAGAAGATGTGTTCATCGCCTATCGCGGACTGATAAGCGACCGCAAGGAATCCAAGCTCAACGCCATCGAGTATCTGGACGGTTTATTGGGCCGCAATCTCAAAGGCCTATTATTCCCTATAATCGAAAGCGGCATCATCAATACAGATCTAGACTCTGATGCGTACCATTCAAAAGTGGACTTAAAAAGCCAGGAGGAATGCTACCGAATACTTTACCAACTGGAAAATAGGGAAATAGACGGCAAGCTCATCGATTTGACGCGATGGATCAATGAACCACACGTGGATGAATTGCTGGAACTCTATGCTTCATCGAGTAATAAAAAAATCGCTAAGCTGGCGGTTGAGGTGTTGAATTCTCATACTAATTCTTCTAAGACAGGTTAGTAGAAAATGAATTATTTCTCGGTAGAGCCTTTGAAGTCTGTATAAGGCGGAATATGTAAAAGCTTTAGAAAACATCCATTAATAAAAATTCTGTTTGAAGCTGTAATGGTTTCGTGACATATTCTCTTTCACAAAAGCTGCTTCACACCAGAAATAATAAAGTTATCAATATCATAAAATACAATGATTGTACTTGAATTATAATGCACTAAATATTTTATATATCGTATTACCTTTAACTATATATTTTCAATTGCAGGAACTTTCCTAGTCAAATGTGTTATCGTGCTTGCAAAATAAGGTAACCTCCGAGATATGATTTCAAAATTTATTCACTATAGGGTCAGTTTCACTACTTTTCTGATTATGGTATTTTCTTGCTGTATAAGCTGGAGCATAGCACAGAACTTGGATTATAATAAATACCAGAGTCTTCAGACGTTTAATAGTCAGGACGGTTTGGAGGTCTATAACGTCCAGTCTGTAGAATTTGATAATGAAGGATGGCTCTGGATCGCAGGCACCGAAATCAATTTGAATAATACATTCAATGAGAATAAGCCTATCCTACAACGTTACAATGGACATTCTTTTTATACCGTAGGCCTCCCAGAAATAAAGGAAATTACAAAAACAAAACTCTCTCTAGTAAAACGTCAGGACGGTCAGTTATATCTTGAGATATCAACAACAGCTACCGTCAATCTTTATTTAGTGAATCCTGAAACATTGGAGATTAAGTTAATTGACCTTCCCAACGAATCTGCCATTGATGAACTTTTTATTTTCCCATTTCAAGACCGTTCTATGGTACTATTGCGGAGTGGAATGGAAATGAAAGCCTTTTATCTTTCTGAGCAACCCCAAGAATTTCGAGAGCTGCCCAACAAATTGATTACCTCTAAAGATCCCAGTAAAATTGCTCATCCTACAATTTTAATTGATCTTGGAGATGCATTTATAATTCCCGATAATAGGAGTGGTATTTACCTGTATAATTCTAACGGAAGAGCAAGGCGAGAAATAACACCTATGGAATTGGGGTTAGAACCTTTAGACGGCGGGCTTGATATAGTAACTTGGTTCAGTAGGGAGGGCAGAACTTTTGTTCTCTTCAATTATTCAATGTTTTACTATGAATATCTTCCAGCAAGTGATTCATGGCAAAAAACAGAGATACTCAAATCAAAGAGCAATGGTCACAAATATCTGCTCGATCAAGAAAAGGTCTGTTCTGACAGATTTGGAAACCTAGTAAGGAGGAAGGTGACTACAGCAGGACAACAGTATTCCTTTTTTTTGAATGGGACTACAAAGCAGCAAGACATATTTATCCCACTTCTGGACAATTTTAAGATAGCCTCCAGAGACTTAAAGAAAGAGCTCGTGCTGGTCGCTAGAGGGGAACTTTATCACTTCCATTTTCAGAGCCAAGATGTTGTGAATTTCCTTGTAAACAAGAGTTTAAGGGCGCTATTAGAAATTAATGAGAACGAGCTACTCGTGGCTACCGAATCCTCTGGATGGTATGTTGTGAACACTATAACTGGCAAAGAGCAAGAATTCCCATTATTTCTGAATGGAAAACCATACATCGCAACAAGCAGTCATAAGATTTTTAACTCAAAGGATTATTACTGGAGCAATGATAAAAACGGAATCATAAAAGTAGATAAGAAAAATGGTAATGTGACTTCATTTATAGATTATCCCATTGAGGATATGGTTGAAGACGATCACTATATCTATTATGGAACAGTCTCACAAAACCTTATGAAATTTGACAAGATTAAAGAAGAAAATTTGATAATCACGCCTACTCGAGACTTTAAGGTTCAAGGTATTTTAAAAAGAGAAGGAATCATATACCTAACAACTGACAAGGGTTTACTAATATACAGCAGTGGAGGATTACGACTATTTGAAATAGAAAACCCTGAGGAAACCTCTTTTTTTATAGCACTATCATTTCATGATCAACTGGGCTTACTTGTAGGAAGTAGTTTAGGTAAAGTCTATCAGTTCAACCCCAAGGAGGGATCATTCTTAAAGATCTATGATGACCCTCTCGGAGCTAGTATAGCAACCCTTATGGCAGACAGCCTCGATAATCTGTGGATAAATACATTTAACGGTTTTGTAAAGTTTGATCCATCAGGCAATAAACATTTAAGATTCTCTAGCTCAGATGGCTTTAGTTTTTATGAAGCAAATAGATATAGCTCCCTACTTACAAATTCAGGAAACATTGCTTTGGGAACACTAAAAGGCTTGAATTATTTTAATCCAGAAGAATTGAAGAATGCAGAGGTTGATGCTACTTTAAAACTTTCATCATTAAACTATTTTGATACATCTACTGGAAGTCAATTGATAGAAACGGCTCCCGCGATACTTGAAGATATTAAAACCATCACACTACCTGCAAAGAATAGAAGCCTGCAAATAGAGTTTGGTCTAATTGGGATTTATGATGTAGATAAAATCAACTATAGGTATCGTATAGATGGGAAATCATGGGTGGATCTCAAGCAAGAAAACGAGATCAAACTATTCAGTCTCGCTGCTGGAAGTTATGATCTGGAAATCTCTGCAATGGACTCGATACATAATATGATTTCAAGACCTCTGACCCTCAACATAGTTGTTGACGATTTTTTTTATAACTCACCTTGGTTTTATCTTTTACTGCTTCTTTTATTGTTCATTATAGGCATATGGTTCTACAGAGAGAAACAAAAGAAATTTCTTCTCAAAGAAGAATTTGCCAGACAGATCATCAACTCCCAAGAATTAGATAGAACTAGAATAGCAAAAGACCTCCACGACAATATAGGACAACGGTTGCTTCTAATTAAAAATGACCTTCTATCTAAAGAAAATGAACAAATAGACTTACGCCTAATTGAGGAAACAATTAAGGAAGTGAGGGGAATCTCCCACGATCTTCACCCCTTCCAGTTTGTAAATCAAGGGCTCATTAAATCGCTAGAAAATCTGATGGATGAGTTTCAAAGATCTTCAAAGATCTTTTATTCTCATGATATTGAAGACGTGAGCGGTTTCATTAAAAAAGAGCACGAGCTGTTTCTTTTTAGGATAATTCAAGAATGTGTTACGAATGTAGAAAAGCACTCTCAGGCTACCGCCTGTGTCCTATTAATTACTCAATATGGAAATACAGTACAACTCATTTTAAGGGACAACGGTAAAGGCTTTAATCAGACTAGGGCAAAAAATGTCGAGAGCGGCTTGGGTATCCGTAGCATTAGGGAGCGAGCGCAATATATAAATGCTATCTTTGATATAGAATCCTCTCTTGAAAAAGGGACGCAGATCACTCTACAAATCGAGGTTAATGCACACTTCAATCATTCTGGCAGATGACCACCCACTACTTCTAGAGGGTACTAAGACATTCTTATCAAATAAGGGATATTCCGTTACCGCAACAGCTTTAGAGGGAAACCAGGCTTATCAATTAATAATCAAACATAGGCCTGCGATTGCCGTTTTGGATTTTGACATGCCCATACTCAACGGTCTGGAGATCGCACACCTATGCGGCACTCATCAACTTAGTGTTAAAATCGTAATTTTGACCCTTTACCGTCAAGAAGCCATCATCAAACAAATAGGAAAGACTATTCATGGTTACATTATAAAAGAAGACGCGATGGTAGAATTAGAACAATGCATCAGCACTTTGATTCATGGCGGGACTTACGTCAGTAGATCACTTGCTTCACAAAACTCATTCAAGGTCGATATGGGAGATCTTGAATCACTTAGCGTTACCGAGCTCAAGATTCTCAAACATTTGACTAAAAACGAATCTTCCTCCTCTATTGCAGATAAGCTTTTCATCTCCAGGCGTACCGTGGAAAAACACCGTAGCAACATCATCAAAAAATTAGATCTTGACTCCTCCCATAACGCGCTCTCCCTGTGGGCACAAAGGAACTCGACTATATTGCGTTCTCTAAGCAACTAGTCAATATCGGATTTAGTAGTTTGCCTTTAAAGTTTGTTAGGCGGTTGTAAAAGTTACGCTTTCGCGAAAGCGGAATAACTAAACCCACTTCTTATCAAAAACCTCATTTTTTTACTATCACTGGCATCAATGTTAATACGTAGGTCTACGTATTTTAATCCTTAAATTATTAATATTTCTTTGTCTCAATTACGATATCTTATTAAATATCAATACGATGGCAAAGGCTTGTTTTTTAATTTTCATCATTCTATTATCTGTATTTGCAACTACACAAGCACAATCAGAATTTGATATGCCATCTGGGGTAGATTGCAATTTGAGATATCCTGAGGGGGATTTTAAGACCTCAAAAAAGGCCAATGATCTTGAAGGTATTTCCACAGCTTCTACTGCTCATTCCAGCAACCTTTATGAACTTTCATCAAATAAATCATCAACATCCCGAGCTGACTTTGATGTGTTAAATACTGAGGATGTCTTTTTGGACGACAATACAATCAACCCCATTGCAGATTTTATTTTCTCACCAGAATATGTAAGTGTTTACGAACCTGTAACGTTCACTGATAGGTCTTCTTTTCCTGACACTTGGTTTTGGGAATTGGGTGATGGTACTACTAGAACACGAGTGCGTAATTTCAGTAAATCATACGCTAGTCCTGGCGAATATGTGATAACACTTACCGTGAGTGATACCATGAATGGTGCAGTTAGTAGCAAGATCGGACTTAATAAAGTAAAGGTTTATGGAAACAACATTTACGTAGATCAAAATGCAGCTGGAAATAACAACGGGACTTCATGGACAGATGCCTTCAATGATTTACAAGATGCACTCACCGCAGCTGCGATATTGTCCAATAAAAATATCTTTATCGCGACAGGCAATTACAAACCTACCTCAGGTACAGATAGACTCATCTCTTTTAGGATCCCATCTAATGTCTCCATCTATGGTGGTTTTTCACTTGGCAATGGCGCCATAGATCTTGCTACTAGAGACTTTAGGCAATACGAAACGATCTTAAATGGGAATATCAATGATCCAGACACAGATGATGATAACACAAGAAGGGTTGTAATTATTTCAGACATGACAAATATCCTTATAGACGGTGTGACGGTAAGTGGAGGGGCATCATCAAATGGTGAGTCTGGTGAAGGGGGAGGAATTTTTGTAAATAATTCAACCTATATCCTGAACAATTTGATCGTCCAAAACAACAGATCCAGAAATGGCGCAGGTTTGATGAACAGCGCAGGCTCAAGTGGAGTAGTTAAAAACTCCATTTTTAAAAACAACTATTCTTGGTCTAATGGAGGTGCAGTATATTTTAGAAGTGGAAGTATGAATATTACCAATTGCCTGATGGAAAACAATGAAGCTAACTTAGGAGCAGGCGTTTATGTTGGATTGGCAATTAGTATTTCTAACACCACAATTACTAATAACAGAGCTAGAAACCCTAATGGAGGAGGAGGTTTATTTATAGAGGGTAGTAGAAGTAACGTATTGAGGAATTCTATAGTATATAACAATCTCAGTGCTGGAAATTCCGACCTCCCAGAGTCTTCAATAGGTTTTTTCCGCAATTCATTAATCAGTATGTCAAATTCCCTGATTGCTAACTCTGGCGGTAGCGGTTTATGGAATACCTCCATAGGTGGAGATGGTGGTAACAATATTGATACAGATCCACGTTTTATTAATCAGGCTGGAGGAGACTATTCGCTACGACCGTTTTCTCCAGCTATAGACGCTGGAAACAATGCTTTCGTTTCTGAATCTAAGGATCTAGCAGGTAATCTTAGGATTATCGATGGGGACGATAATGGCACTACCATTGTAGATATGGGCGCTTACGAGCATAGAGAAATAACTTTTTGCGATTATATTCCAACAAATATTTTGTATGTGGATCAGAGCGCCATAGGGAGCAACGATGGTTCTAACTGGGGAAACGCCTATACAAAATTACAGGATGCGATAAGACTTGCAGAGAACTGTAATTTGATTGATACCATTTATGTCGCTCAGGGAACTTACTATTCTGACGAAGGTATAGGCCAGATAGACAATGATCGCAATTCAAACTTTAGGATTACAAGAGATGTTATTTTACTGGGTGGTTTCCCCACAGGTGGTGGCACTTTGGCAGAACGTGATTGGGAGGCAAATCCAGTTGTCTTAAGTGGAGAAATTCAGCAAGACATAGATGATACCAATAACAGTTATCACATAATGGAATTGGTGGGTTTATCCAATGAGTCTCTCATAAATGGCTTTACTATTACTAAGGGTTATGCAAATGGGGCGTCACCCAATAATCAAGGAGGCGGAATTAGAAATTTTCAGTCGTCAGTAAATCTTGCCAATCTAAAAATCCTATCAAATTTTGCATTTTCAGCTGGTGGTGTATTTAATGATGGTGGTAACATAAATATAAGTAATTCACTAATTGAAGGTAATTTTGCCTTTGTGGGTGCGGGCGTTACAAATTGGGACAACGCAACAGCAATATTAGATAATCTTACGATATCTAATAATAGAGCTACTAATGATGCAGCGGGAGTATATAATTATTTAAATTCTTCCAGTATTATAACCAACTGTATTATTTGGAATAATTTCCGTCGTGACGTGGCTACCCATGTCGCTGCCTCTATAGATAATGAGGTGTCATCATTTGCGACCATTACTAATAGTCTCATAGATAACAGTGGCGGAAGTGGTAGCAGTTGGGAGTCCAGCATGGGAACTGACGGAGGGAATAATTTAGATACTGACCCTTTCTTCATTGACCTTGGAAGTTATAATTATAGGTTACAATCTATTTCCCCAGCAATAGATTCTGGAACTGGTGTGGGAATTACTGCTATCTATGATCTAGCAAATAACCCCAGAGTTACAAATGGAAATATTGGTTCATCGCCTTCAATAGATATGGGGGCTTATGAGTTTATAGGATTAGAACCCACTGCAGTTTGCCAAGACATAATAGTTCCTCTCGACACCACAGGAAACGCCACTATTACAGCAGAAGACTTAAACAATGAATCTACTGATCCAGACGGCACTTTTTCAATGAGCATTGATAGGAATAATTTTGATTGTGCAGCAGTAGGTCCAAACTTGGTTACATTAACGATTACCGATAACAATGGGAACACATCCTTTTGTGCTGCAACGGTAACAGTGGTGGATACAACTGCACCTGTTCCAGACCTCATAAATCTTCCCGCAATAGGAATGGCATTCTGTGAGTTGGAAAGTTTTACCGCACCTACCGCAACAGATTCGTGCTCAGGCATTATTACGGCTACCACTACGACTACACTACCCATTACAAGTGACCAAAGTTTAACATGGATATTTACTGATGACAATGGCAACACAACCACTCAAAATCAAGAGATAGTTCTTTCTCCAGAAAGCAAACCTTGTGTTGCGACTACCACTTTTGACGGCGTGTCTTGGAGCAACGGCGTTCCGGACACGAGTACATCAGCGATTATAGCGGGTGATTATAATCTGGGATCCATTACCTGTTGCAGCTTGACCATCAACGAGGGTATTACCTTAAATTTAGGAGACAATAGCATTATTTCCAGTGGTAGCATTATAAATAATGGCATGCTACTGGCTTCATCGGGCACAATAGAATTTAACAGCAGCTGCCGTGTACAAACCCTTGAGGGAAACGATTTTCAAGTGGGAGATCTGATTGTTGATTATGCAGGCACTCAAAACGTCAGCATTACCAATGGAGTGGAAATAATCAACCGTCTGGATCTTCAGAATGGAATCTTGGACACCAGTAATGGAAGCCTTAAATTCAAAAGCACAGCAAATAATACAGCAATTGTAGATGAGGTACTGACTGGAACCATCTTAGGCGAAGTTACCGTAGAGCGCTACATTCCTGGCAAACGTGCTTTTAGGATGGTATCATCTTCCGTGACCACGACCACCTCGATTAACACAAACTGGCAGGAAGGTGTGAACAACCAGACTCCATCGGTCAATCTCAACCCAAACCCAAACTACGGGATCCACATCACGGGATCGCAGACTGGTACAAATGGTTTTGACGCTACCGATACGGGCAATCCTTCGATGTTTGGTTATAACAATGTTAACCAGTTCTGGACTACAATGACTAATACCAATGCAACAAACCTGACTGCGGGAACGCCCTACCGCCTCTTCGTGAGAGGAAGCCGTGAGGTGGATCTTTCTACAAATACGGTAATTGCTAATGCAACAATCTTACGTGCTAAAGGAACGCTTCAAACTGGCGATTTCACAATTAATTCTTTAGGTATGGGAGCGGGAGCATTTAGTTTCATCGGAAATCCGTATCAGGCTTCCGTAGACATGAATTCCGTGCTGGGCGCCTCGACCAATCTGAATACAAGCTTCTACTATCTTTGGGACCCTCAAATGGGACAGCGAGGCGCTTATGCCACAATCATGCTACCTTCAGGAACTAATACCTCTGGTTCTGAAGCCAACCAATACCTACAGCCCGGTCAGGCAGCATTCGTAACCACAGAGATTGCTGGAGCGGCGGCGCTGCTCTTTGCAGAATCACACAAGGCGCCAGGAGAACTAACCGCAACCTTTTCCACTCCATCAAACAGCTCCTCTATCATCGGCCAATTGTTTAGGGTACAGAATGGGTCTATGGAAGATAGCCCGCAGGATAGCTTTGGGATCTTTTTTGATTCGGCGGCAAACAACGGAGTGGACGCCAGCGATGCGCTTAAGCTAATCAACCAAGACGAGACTATTGCTATACAATATGGGATAAACCTTCTGGCGGTTGATAACCGACAGCTGCCAGCAGTATCTGAGATGATCGTCCTGAACCACACCTCCTATCGCACCGACAATTACAGGTACGCGATTGACATAAACAATGTATTAGGTAGGAGGGTATACTTAGAGGATATCCATTTCGGAACGCTTACCGCGCTCAGCGACGGGATCAATCATTATGATTTTAACATCGATGAGCAAGATGGATCCGACGCCTCAAACAGGTTCAGCCTCAGGTTTGAGAACCAAACTTTGGGATTAGATAAAATTGAAGAATCTTTGAGCTTTCAGATGATTCCCAACCCTGTTATAGGAGACATAGTCCAAATAATTTCTATGAACCAATTCTCTGGAGATGATCTTATCGCCAAAATTTATAATTTGACAGGGCAAAAGCTATTCGAGCTCTCAATACACTTTGTAAACGGAAAAGCTCAAATTACAGGCTTATCACAATTGACAACGGGAGCTTACTTTATGACCATCTATTCTAAAGGATTTTCCCAAACCATAAAATTTATTAAAAAATAATAATGGGAACTGCATATCAATCAATTGCCAACTAAGTAAATTAAAAATGATATTTTCAAAGGTCAAAACCCTATGAAATTGATGGATTAAATTAAGTGTAATAATGACTTCAAGACCTATCTTACTTCCACCAAGTCAAAGTCGATATCTAAGAGACATCCATAATTGATATCATAAATTATTGCTCTATATACTCTTCTCAAATACCGTTTTGTTTTAATTTTCAAGAAAATTTTCCACCATCCATGCGTTGTATTTTACTTTTAATCCTACTGATTACCTGCAATTCAATCAATGCTCAGCTTTCACTGGAGAGCATCAATATCAAATATGGCAGTGAGATCACAGAAAAACGTGGAAACCTCATTAAGATAGGAGGAATTGCAAACGGAAAAATCTATGCTGTAGCTCGTAAGAAAAGGGATTATTATGTTCAGAGTTTTGATGCTATAACTCTTGACTTCTTGGAAAGCAAGAAAATAGACATTGATAAATCGGGCCGTACCATGATTGAGGTGGAAGACATACAAATCATAAACGGTAGACCTATTGTTTTTTTAAATTACTTGAAACGGGTCTTAAAGCAAGACATTTTTGCCGCTTTTTCAATAGCAAATAATCTAGAGCTTATAGAGGAACGGGAACTTCTGATCATCGAAGATCGCGTATTCAGCAACCGTGCTGACTTTATGTTTCAAATTTCAGATGATAAGAGTTTTTACACAGTTGCCTATGTAGTTGCAGATGATAAGAAAAAAATTATCTCACACCACGTTACCACAGTAAACTCTGCTATGGAGGAACTCTTTACGGATCGGTTTGATTATAGTATAGAAGACGATGAGTATTATAGATTTGATGATTTTACCGTCACAAATCAAGGCGACACTTTTCTATACTCTAGCACGAAAACAATTAATGGGGGCTCGGGTTCAGGTACTACCAAAATCGATGTCAAATCATATACCAATGGATCGGAATATAAGCCCAAGAGCTATAACACTGAAATTAATGATTTGGCGATTGACCGATCGAAGCTGGTTCTCAAAGAAAATACATTAAACATTTTAGGGCTGTATTCAGGGCTGGATAAGGACGGTTATAAAGAGAGAAATATCAAAGGCTACTACTCATTGAATTTTGATATGAAACAGGATAAATTTCAAACTCCCGTGATCCAACCCTTTTCTGAACAACTCAAAAAACAATTATTGGGAACGGAGAAATATGAAGATGGAGACGAGATCTACACGTCTTATCGCATTCCGAAAGTCATTCGTAAAAATGACGGTGGGCTTATTCTTGTCATTGAAAATTATCTAACAAATACCCTCCAACTTTATGGCAACATGATGGTAAGCGAGAATACGTACTACTATGCCGGAACGGTTGTCTTGTTAGAACTAGATTCGACGGGTCATCTTGAATGGCAAATAGTCGTACCCAAAAAACAACAGGTAAAAGTTGATAATTATAAGGTCAAAAAACCTGCGATACCTAGATATGGAGACTATAAAATAAATGGAGGTATCGACTATCCCTTAGGACTGATGAATTATGGTGTTGAGTACCTAAGCATTGTACCATTTTACAAGGATGGAACCGTTTCCTTACTTTTTAACGATCATTTTAAAAACAAGGGAGTAACAAGGTTTGAAGAGTTGAAGCTTGCTTCAAACATCAAAAAAATGATGCCGAGTGTTTTCCACATCGATCTATCAAGCAAGATATTAATCAGAGAAGATCCCGAATCTTATGAGAAAAACCAGATCAAGATCAGACCATCGGTTTATTATAAAATCAGTGACTCAAAATACTTGATCAGTTTAAGTCACAAGAAAGAAAAGCGATTGGGTGTGCTTGAATTGGTAGATTAAAATAAAACTTAAGTTCCCTTATTCAGATTTAACTTTATCCACCACATACTTCTTCTTTATCGCCTTATCAATCGCACTCGATAGATACTTGTGCGCACCAGCACTGTTTTTGCTCAACACATTGCTTTCTAGACAAACAATGTAATTGATACCGCCGGGATGTTGAACAATTTATAATTGATTATCCAGTTAAAAAGATTGTTCGAAAAATTTAAACACTATTTGCTTTGAGAGTGATAAGATTCCGCTTAAAATAAATAAAAAAAGCCAGATCAATTGATCTAGCTTTTAGTAAGTTATTATTTAACGTGAGTTCGACCTAAGCGACTCTTAATTGAGGCAAAAATCTTTGGATCTTCACTGATGGTTTAGAGTCTAAAAAAGAGTAGGCTGTCAATCCAGCGACTAGGTTTGCTATAAAGTTATC
>JBATVD010000010.1:0-55764 GCA_049671565.1 Nonlabens sp. | reverse complement strand
AGTTCTGTTTTAGAATAAACCGATTACAAAGCAAGAGCACCATATTCAACAATATTATTACAAAAATGGTGCTTAAGGAAAATGTACAACACTCAGAATTAATGAGTACCTAAGTGATGACCTCTATGGACAGATATTAAAAACACGAAATTAAAGCTGGATCTTTTAGCAATATTGATTTTGTATTTGTTTTACTATTACTTCTTAGTCTTTTTTATTCCGATCGGTTGATATGAGAAATATCATTGTTTCTGCTTTTAATTACCACTTAACCTCATCCCACCTACCCATTTCCTCCCTTTGACTGTTCTTTAGGTTTACTATTAACCCATCCCATCGCAGCTCCAAAAAAGACAAAATAGAATATGGATTTCCATATGCCCAGACCGGAACCTAAGAAATAGTCAAAAACTCCCATACCCACGGCGAAACCTATCCCATAAGGGTAACCAATTTCGATGATATTAATGATTTTATCTTTCATGGAGTGATGGGTTAAGAGTTTTTTAGTCTTTCACAAATTTAGTAGACTGATGTACGGCTATCATTGTTATTGTTAGCTAAACTAAGACATATCTACCATTGAAAAATACATGAGCCAGTTGAAAACAAAAGCGGAACGGTGCTTATTATTGGAAATGTAATCTGTCCTTTTTTTATATTTCTTCTATTTGAATTGTTTCATTTTTTCATTCAATACATCATGTAGCTCATTGAAATTAGTTTGCAAGGCTGTAGCAGAAATGCTTATTGGCGAGCCATAAAATCTATGATTCATCCTCATGGTGTTTCTTTTGATAGGATTGGATACTTTATCAAGATAATATTCTGGATTTTTTACCATGATCATCAAAAATCGTTGACTTCTAACCTGTGTCGTTTCAATTCCAACAATATCTTCCCATGGAATAAGACCTGCGGAAACACCGCTAGAATTGTCGGTAATACCTTGAGAATTTATAATCAATCCAGGTTTATTATCCAGAAGCTTTCTAAAAACCGTTATGCTAATAAGTCCAAAAAATAAAATGGATATAATTGAGACAACCAGAATAACTGTTGGATTAGCTAAAAATGAATTGTTCATTTGCGGTGGGACTGTCAAAAACCACAATCCCAACCCTACAAATGCAAGCGATCCGATTATGATAACGATCATTTTTGATTTGCTTAATGGGATTTCTATTTGGTTCTCTTCATTCATAATTTAACTAATTCGACAGATGATTACATACTTAAATAAATACCGACAAATATAACAGTCACATTGACTCTAAAATTTGAGAATTTCTCCCTAAATGGACGACTACTATTTCCTTTCAAGTTACTGTAGTAATTAAAACATTACAAGAATATAAAGTAAAATTAAAGGTGTATAAAATAAGCCGTTTCCTTGAAGAAGTGAATTGAACAGACTGTCTAGTATGCTGCGATTACTCTTTACTATAAGCATCGCTGCTTTTACTTATCATGATAAATGTGTACCTGATAACATCTAGTTGCTTCCCATAATATTAAGATGCAGCTTTCCAATAAGACAAAATCACTTGATCTTTTTCACATCACATAAATAAGATCTAAAAAACTGCGTTCAATTGCTCTTCAAACGACCATACTCCCTGTAGGAGAATACAAGTGGTACCACTACTATCACGGCAGTGATAGCAAGAAACACAATAAAATTAGCTTCATCTGGTAATAGCAGGCAAAAGAGAATAACCGCAGTACCGCCCAGCATCCAGAGTTTACCCGCCATTTTATGGGTGGACTTCCAGACTTCATCGCTTTCCAGTGTCCAAGGGGTCTTAATACCTATAAAATAATTGGGACGTATGGTTTGGAAATAGTTGCCCAGAATGAGATATAACATCCCTATAAAGACCAAGACTAAGTTAGGCGACGTTTCAGTGGTATTACCGGCAGAGTAGATGATAAAGACTGCAAGCGCAGACATCGCCAGAGTGATCAAAAATTTAAATCGGTGCAGTTTCCCGCCCATTTGGGAGAATTTGTTCTCGGGATCTATGGCTGGTAGAAAGGTAACTAGTACATACGTCAATAAGGGCAGTAAAAATGGTATGATCCATAAAGTCGATTTGTTTCCATAACCGTCCACCTCGCCCTGAATGTTCCAGTGTAATGGTATTGTTTCAGGCAGATTACCATATATCACGGCGAGATAGATAAAGGGAATCGCAATGATGGCGATCGTGGGAAGCTCTTTTTTTAGATTGAAGTCCATACTTATTCTTTTAAGGTTATGATCCATTGCAGCAAATCTTCCAGTACAGTGGTATTAAAAGAGTAAGTTACAAATTGACCTTTCTTTTCACTGGTCACGAGATCTGCACGTTTTAAAATATCTAAATGGTGTGAGATGCTCGGCTTTTTCATATCAAAATGATCGGCAATTTCTCCCGCGTTCAAATCCTCTTCTTTTAAGAGATCGATAATCTGTCGGCGGGTGGCATCGTTTAGCGCTTTAAAAAGCAGTTTCACTTATTTAGGTATTTAAATAACTGTCTAAATATAGTTCTATAATTTCTTTTCATAATTATCGGTTAAGACAGCTTTAACATTTTTCCGCTTTCGCGAAAGCGAGAATTACACGCACAAATTTCAACAGATCAACTCAATCCACGACCTTTGAGGTCATAAATGCAGACCATGAACTTTATCCTTTCAGACTTCAACAGCCATCAATCCCTATTGCCATTTACCTACACAAGACCTTCAGCAGAGATACGTTGCGGCATCCTAACCATGACGGAGCGCTGGAAAAGGAGACTGGGTAGTGAGGTCAGCTTTCAAACGGAGGAATATTTGCAAAAGAAATACCCCTTGAGGGCGGTCACTGAGCGTAGTCGTAGTGAAACAGATGATAATTTCGTCATCGCGGGAAATGCTGTCGCCACCGAACAGCTTGTAAGAGCTATCAAAGCCTTAAAGCCGCAGCAAAAATTGATGATAGGCGATCGGGTTGTTGCTTATCGCTCAAATAAAGTTCACACACCTACCATCGAATTGGAACAGGTGCTCTATCTGCATGACGATGTTCATTTTATCGACCATACTTGGGATATTTTCGCAAAAAATGGAGTAGTACTGGAAGCCGATTTTGATTTAATTACCAAAGGAAGAAAAAGCCAGCCCATTCCAGATAGTGTGAACGCGATCAATCGGGATCGTATTTTTATAGAAGAGGGAGCCACGCTTCAATTTGCCACCTTGAATGCATCCAGCGGTTCCATCTATATCGGTAAGAATGCTGAAGTCATGGAGGGCTCTTTAATACGTGGCGGCTTTGCACTTTGTGACAACAGCTCCACGAAACTGGGCACCAAAATCTACGGTCCCACAACCGTAGGCCCACATTCCAAAGTAGGAGGAGAGGTCGGCAATTCCGTGATCTTTGGGTATTCTAACAAAGGTCACGAGGGTTATATGGGTAATTCTGTATTGGGAGAATGGTGTAACATAGGTGCCGATTCCAACACAAGTAACCTTAAAAATAATTATGCCGAGGTAAAACTCTGGAACTATGAGACCAGTCGCTTTGCAAAGACGGGTCTGCAATTCTGCGGTTTGATGCTGGGCGATCACTCCAAATGCGGGATCAATACGATGTTCAATACGGGAACGGTAGTAGGAGTCAGTGCCAATATCTACGGAGCTGGTTACCCACGTAATTTTATCCCGTCGTTCAACTGGGGAGGTCCTCAAGGTAATATGACCTACAAGCCTGCCAAGGCCTACGAAGTTGCCGAGGTCGTCATGAAACGCCGCAACTTGCCGTTTACAGACCTGGATCGCGAGATTCTGGATCATGTATTTGAAGTGACTAAGAAGTATCGTAAGGATTGATCGATTTTTTAAGGTAAATTAAGTCTAGAAGTATTCTACGCAACCATTTATCCTTTCGGCTATCTAATTGATATGAAGAGTTCAAGTCTTACCACAGCAGTTTGTATCACATTTCTTTTTTGTTTATTGCACAAATATTCTCGTGCACAACGTGGAGAGCCTGGTAATTTTTATGTCGATTCAGGTATACAGTTTGGGCGTTACCTAGGCTTTGATTTCGGAGCGAATTATTTACTTGAAGATTCTAGGTATTCATTAATTGTTGGAGCATCCGCTCTGGCGACTGAGGCTCATAATCTACCTAATGACTATTCGATAGGTCTTGATGGTGCATTGACTTTTGGACTGGCCTCTGCCTATGAACGACTGTTTAATTTTCGTGCAGGTATGGGGAAGCTTTTTGTACTCAATCCCAAAGGTACATTTAGATTTCATCCGCAGGCTGGTCTAGGGATTTCCGTAATACAGGAGCCTACAAATTTCCGTAGAAAAGAGAGCGCTTTTTTAACACAGAACTACAATTATGATTTTCATACGCATACCACACTTAGTCTATTTATCAATCCCAAATTTGAAATTCTATTTTTTAGATTCTATGGATTAAGTATATCGCCTTTACTGATCATCAATAAAGATCAATGGCATTATGGAATTACGATCAACACTATGATCGGTAGGTTATAATTAGTGCTAACTACTATTCCAGTGATTTGACTACCTACGATGGTGTACCATGGAATCTGACTCAGCAATTTCATATAACCCTAAAAGTCGCTGAGATTGTAATAAAAGACACAGCCTACCTTTTACTAGCATTATCGCGAGATACTGAATTATTAGTTTGAAGTCACCAAAAAGTACCGGCAGGATTTCAAATATCACTTTTGTTTCTACGTAAAAATTATATATTTACACGTAGGTATTTCACGTTATGGACAAAAAATTGACCTCAAGCCTAGATGCAGAGATTATTAAAACTGCCAAAGCTTATGCAAAAGAGCAGGGTATAAGTATTTCCTGCATCGTGGAGAATTATTTTAAAATATTTTATCGCAAGAGGAGAACAAAAGTCAATACAGCGATATTCTCAATGAACTCAGAAATGCCGCAGAGCCTTCAGCCGATTATGATGAGAAAAAAATAGTTTCTAAGCACTTGGTAGATAAACATAAATGAAGCTGTTTTTAGACACAAATATTGTGCTTGATATCGTTCAACGCGCCAGCCTTTCAATAATTCTGCTGAACTTCTTTTTGAACATGCGAGAGATAATGACATAGAAATAATTGTGTCGGCGCTTTCCATGGCAAATATTAATTACATTTTAGAAAAGAAAGCTGTCAAAATCACACCTCGATATACATTGGAGATTATTTATAGAAGCTTTAAATGTGGTAATTTTAATTGTAATATCATTGAGAAAGCACTTAAAGATACTTCCTTTATCGATTTTGAAGACTGCTTGCAGCATTACATAGCTTTAGATAATAAATGCAAATTTATTATTACCAGAGACGGCAAGGGTTTTACAAATTCACAGATTCCTGTGTTTACCGCGTCAGGTTATTTGAAAACAATTAAGTAATTGCTGATTTTTTAGTGGCTATATCCGCTCAAACCTGCCAGTGCAAGACTCAATACAGGAATATAACGGGTCAAGCGTATCATTATCAAAATCATAGGCGACCGTACACTCATCACTTATAAATTCAGCATTTGTGAAAGTACCGCTTGAGGTAACCGTCGTATCGCTGTTACAAATGGGATTATCACATGTTCAGGTTCCATCAGCGTTAATCGTTACTACCTTACCATTTTCAATGGGTTCCCAGGTTCCATTTCCGTCGCCGGGATCAGCATATCTTTCTACTAATTGCCAAGTTCCAACTATGGAATTCTGTTCTATTTCATTAGTTTGTGAATCATCGTTATCACAACTTCCTAAAATTAATATCAAAGGAAGGATTATCCATAAAAGCTTTTTCATCGTTTAGTGTTTTGGTTATTAGTTAGATGCAATCATGATAAAAAGGTTGCGTAAAGGATTTTAAAGGTCGAATGTTTTGCTCTATCATGCATAAGATACCAACCGTCTAGCTTAGAACATTATTTAGAATTGAATTGTATTCTAATAGAAAAATCCCACCTGCGGTGGGATTTTATAAAATTCAAGTACTCAAAATATTATTTGATAAAATCAAGTAAGATCTTATTCAGCTCGTTTTTATGGGTCAGGTACAAACCATGAGGAGCGCCATCAATCATTTCCAGTTTTGAACCATCTACCAGTTCGTGACCTTGTTCAGACGTAGGCTTTGAGGGTACAATATTATCTTCTTTGCCGTGTATGAATAACGTAGGGATGTCAATTTTTTTCATCGCCTTGCGCAAATCAGTTTTTCCAAAAGCATCAATGCAATCCAGAGATCCCTTGGGGCTTGCATCTACCGCAATATGAAAATTATAGTCCAGCTGACCTTGGGAAACGCGATCTTTTAAATCTTCATAATTGACAAAACCTTCACCAAATCCTTTCAAAAACCCAGCGCGATCCTCAGAAACGTTTTTCTTCATATCCTCAAAAACCGATTCAGGCGCTCCATCAGGATTATCTTCAGTCTTCATCATGAATGGGGCAATGGAACTTATAAAAATTAGCTTGCTGAGGTTACTAGTGCCAAAAGTATCTACATATTGAGCCAGTTCACCACCTCCCATGGAAAAGCCAGCAAGAATCACATCTTTGAGATCCAGCTTTTTAATAAGGTCATGCAAATCCTCAGCCATTTTACTATAGTTATAACCTGAATAAGGTCTGGAAGAGTTTCCAAAACCACGGCGGTCATACTTTATGACTCTAAAACCTGCGTCCACAAGGTCGGGAACCTGATATTCCCACATGGCTCCACTCAATGGCCATCCATGTACCAAAACAATAGGTTGACCGTGACCATGATCTTCAAAGTAAATGGATACGTTTTCTTTTTTTTGAGCGGTTGTTTTCTTTAGGTAAGGCATATTGATATTTATTTATAAAAATACTCGACACGCCTTAGAGCTTTAATAAGATTATGTGAAACCTATAAAATAGACAAGCCCTCTTTTTAGCGATCAGCTTTAAATAAATGTATTTTTGTGTTTTAAAATCAATATTGTAAATGTCTTCATCTTTAAAAGGATTAAAAGAGCGGTCTGGAAATCATTGCGAACTCTGTGCGGCTCCTAAAAATTTATTGATCTATGAGGTTCCGGAATCTCCACCAGATTTTAAAGAAACCTCTATATTAACTTGCACCACTTGTTATGACCAACTTACTGGTAATGAGGAACTCGAACCCAACCACTGGCGCTGTTTAAACGATTCCATGTGGAGCACCGTGCCTGCTGTAAAGGTGGTGGCATACCGTGTATTGCACGAGTTGAAGAATGAAGGTTGGCCCAATGACCTGCTAGACATGATCTATATGGAAGAGGAAGAGCTGGAATGGGCGCGAGCCGCTATACATGAAGGTCCTCAAATCATCCATAGAGATTCAAACGGTAATGTTCTTGGTAATGGAGATAATATAGTGTTGATTAAGGACCTGGATGTTAAGGGAGCCAATTTTACCGCCAAAAGAGGTACCGCGGTTCGTAGAATCAGTCTCGT
This sequence comes from Nonlabens sp., assembly GCA_049671565.1. GTDB lineage: Bacteria > Bacteroidota > Bacteroidia > Flavobacteriales > Flavobacteriaceae > Nonlabens. The sequence goes on along the minus strand of JBATVD010000010.1, from coordinate 48,251 downwards.
TCATGATAACGAAAATCACATAGAGGGTAAGGTAAACGGACAGCACATTGTGATATTGACTCAATTTATCAAGAAATCTTAATTTCATCTCGCTTTCGCGAAAGCGTACTTCCAAACAAAACTCTCAAGATTACATGAAAATCATAGCCATAATTCCAGCAAGACTCCAGGCCAGTAGATTCCCCAATAAATTATTACAAGACCTTTGTGGAAAATCGGTGATTGTACGCACGTATCAAGCTACGGTTGAGACTCAGCTGTTTGAGGAAGTTCTAGTGGCAACTGATAGTAAGGAAATACAGGAGGAAATTGAGTCAATAGGCGGAAGAACTTATTTTAGTACCACCCCACACGACTGTGGAAGTAATAGAATTGCAGAAGCAGCACAAGAAATAGATGCTGACATTGTGATCAACGTCCAAGGAGATGAGCCATTTACCAATGAGGACGACCTACAAGCCCTAATTGAGGTTTTTAAAAAGGATGATAAGAAAGAGATCTCCATGGCATCTCTCAAACACAAATTGCAAGATCCCGTGGCGATCCAAGATCCTAATAACGTGAAAGTAATTACTGACCTAAAAGATAACGCGATTTACTTTTCAAGATCTCCCATCCCCTTTGAAAGAGATAATTCTATTAAATGCCCAGTGTTCAAACACATAGGGATTTACGCATTTCGCAAGGACGCATTAATTGATTTTTACAAATCGGAAGCCACACCTCTAGAGTTGACTGAAAAGATCGAGTGTATAAGGTATTTGGAAAGGGGTAAGAAAATTAAAATGGTAGCAACTTCCAGACACAGTATAGGCATAGATACACCCAGTGATTTGGCAAAAGCTCGTGAACTCTGGACTAAAACGTATTCCTAGATCGCGATGCCCACGGGTAGCATGTCTTTGTACATATTGCGATACCTACGCACGAAACCTGCAATTTTAGGATGTGTAGGTACAACTTTGACATCTTTATTTTCTCTGATACTGTCAAAAACAGCTTTGATAAATTCGTTTCTGAAATCTACATCATCTTCCACTTCCTCAGGAAGGATAAGTTTGGTAAGAAATATCTTTCTGTCTTGTTGGGCATATTCTATTCTTGCAAGAATATCTCCTTTACGACCTTCATACTGACGCTGAAATTCATTGTCAGTCAATTCTAATTTAGTTGTATCCTCCATAATCCGATCTTATATCTCGAGTAAAATATATTAAGAGAGCTTTTGTTAGTTGGCTAAAAGTTCTAGACCTTTACACGAGCAGACTTGCTGCATTATTTTGCAAAGATAGGTTTTTTGCAGATAACGGTATTTTAAATGATTGAGCACAACCTATTTTGAAAAAGACACCTGTATATTTTGTTCCTGGTATGGCAGCATCATCTGCAATCTATGAGAATATCAAACTTCCCGAAGAACAATTTGACTGCTTTTACCTGGAATGGCTGGTGCCAGAGAAGGGAGAGTCGCTCAAATCCTACAGCTTGCGCTTACTGGAAGGTGTAAATCATGAATTACCAGTACTGATAGGAACATCTTTTGGTGGTGTGGTCGTTCAAGAAATGGCCAGGTATATCGAGACTTCTAGATTGATCATTATAAGTAGCATCAAATCCAATCAGGAGTTTCCCAGACGCATGAAATTAGCCCGTAGTACGGGAATCTATAAGGTATTGCCTACAAGGCTGGTAGAATATTCCAAGCTTTTACTCAAATATAATTTTGGTGTTGCCGAGCGCAAATTAAAACTCTATCACAGTTATTTGAGTATGAAGGATAGGCGTTATCTGGACTGGGCGCTACACAACATTATTCATTGGGATAGAGACCGTCCTATTCCCGGCATCGTGCATATTCATGGCGATAAGGATCCCGTGTTTCCCATTAAATATATCCAAAATTGTGTAACGCTCAAAAATGGAACCCACGTCATGGTGATACACAGGTTCCGCTGGTTCAATGAACATTTACCCAAGTTAATACTAACTGGAAAAATGATTGAGTAATTAACAAACGTATACGTCTCAAGGGTTAACAACTATCTGTTAAAGTGAGCTCTATCTCTAGGCACTTTCCTATTTTTATATAAAAGAGCAAATATGAAAAAATGGGCATGGGGATTAGCCATCACAGCAGCATCAATTATAAGCGTGGGAGCCATTCAATCCCAGCATTCAGAAAATAGCGTAAAGCACAAAGTGACAGAATCTAAAGATCCCGAGAAGGGCAGGGTTCATGATTATAACGTCTATAGTTATAAAATTCCTAGCGATCTAGATTTTGCCGGTGAAAAGGTGCCGCTGGAGAATCCAGATATTTTAGAACGTGCAGATCGTGAATTCTTGGTAAACACCTACTGGCAATCCAATGGTATTTTATTGATCAAGAGATCAGAAAAATTTTTTCCCATTATCGAGCCCATCCTTGAAGAAGAAGGAATTCCAGAGGACTTTAAATACCTTGCTGTTATAGAGAGTGGTTTGCAAAATGTAGTCTCACCAGCAGGAGCAAGAGGTTTCTGGCAAATAATGAAAAATACCGGCAAAGAGTTGGGTTTAGAAGTGAATGATAATGTAGATGAGCGTTATCATCTAGAAAAAGCCACGAGAGCCGCCTGTCAATACTTAAAGGAGAGCAAGGAGCGATTGGGTTCCTGGACACTTGCCGCCGCAGCTTATAATGCAGGCAATGCGGGAGTTTCTAAACAACTGGATCGCCAGCAGGTAGCTGATTATTATGACTTATTGCTGGGAGAGGAAACAGGTCGGTATATGTTCAGAATCATCGCTATTAAAGAAATTTTGAGCAACCCAGAGAGTTTTGGATTCAATGTTGAAGACGAGCACAAATATCAACACATTCCCACTAAACCCGAGGTAGTGGATTATGAGATTGATGATTTGGCCGCTTTCGCGAAAGCGAGAAATATCAACTACAAGATACTAAAAATCCATAACCCGTGGTTGCGTGAGGTCCAGCTGAACAACAAGTCACACAAACGTTATGAAATAGATATACCCGTCACTGGTTATTACAAATAGAATGATAAAATGGGTAACAGTCAACTGGTTTTTGAGCGCACTAATTGTAAATTACATTGTTGCTTTAGGAGCTGCCTTTTTTCTAATTAAAAACAATCAAAATCCGCGGAAGACATTATCGTCACTTCTATTTTTAGTCGCTTTGCCCTTTGTGGGGCTTGCTATTTATTATTTCTTCGGATTAGAATATCGCAAGCTTAAGATTTTTAAGCGCAAAGATCTGAACGCCCATCAGCTTATTGAAAAATGGAATAAGCGATTATTCATTAGTGAAAGTAAACTGGATGAATATCAGGAATCATTTCTAGAGGAACGTCTTAAGATGGTTAAGTTGCTCCGTCACAATCAAGAGGCTCCATTAACTCTGAAAAATGATGTTAAGATTTTATACAATGGTCATGAGACCTTTGATCATATTTTTGAAGATCTAGATAAAGCCAAGCACCATATTCATCTAGAATACTTCATTTTTAATGATGATAACATAGGTAATCAATTTATAGAAAAATTATTGGACGCTCGATCTCGTGATGTTGAGGTGCGACTTATTTATGATAGTGTAGGGAGTGACCTCTCAAGAGCCGCCAAAAATAAAATGCGTGAGGCAGGCATCATTTTAGAGTCATTTATGCCCGTCATCTTTTCTAACTTTACAAGAAAGGCAAATTATAGAAATCATAGAAAGATTGTAATCATAGACGGACATATCGGCTTTTTGGGAGGAGTAAACGTAAGCGATGATTATGTCAATGGTTTGGGAGATGATAAGCATGGATACTGGAGAGATACGCATTTACGCATAGAAGGACATGCTGTAAAGGGGTTGCAGGCTCAATGGATGCTCAACTGGTTTTTTGTCCATGATCATAACGAGCAGGACGAGGATAAAATGATAAGCGCTGATTATTTTCCAGAAATAGATGAAGAAAATAATGTACCTGTACAAATTGCCGCCAGTGGACCAGATACTGATTGGGCCAATATCATGGAGGCCATCTTTATAGCGATCAACACGGCAGATGAGTGCATAAGAATCACAACCCCTTATTTTATTCCCAATCAAGCCATGCTTGTCGCTCTTACGAGTGCTGCACGAGCAGGTATTGATATTGAGATCATGGTACCTCGCATAGGTGATAGCTGGGCCGCTAGATATGCGGCAAGATCTTACTTTGAGGAAATCATAGAAAGCGGTATTAAAGTGTTCTGGTACTGCAGGGGAATGTTGCATGCTAAAACAATGGTAGTGGATAACCAGTTTGCAACCATAGGCACTTCCAATATGGATTACCGCAGTTTTGAAACTAATTTTGAGATCAATGCTTTAGTATACGATGTAGAAGTTGCTCAAAATCTGGCAGCAAAATTTGAAAAAGACAAGAATGATTGTGTACAGATCGACCTTGAGAAATGGAAAAACCGTTCTAAAACCTATAGGTTCAAGGAATCTTTCTGTAGATTATGGGCTCCACTGCTATAAATGTTGAAAAAAACTAACATGGACATATCAACGATTCTTATACTGCTGGCGATAGGATTACTTGCTGGAATATTGAGTGGAAGCGTGGGAGTAGGAGGGGGTGTGATCATGGTGCCGCTCGCGATCTATTTTTTGGGATATTCGCAACATCAAGCCCAAGGAATGAGTCTGGCAGTGCTGGCTGTTCCTGTAACCTTTATTGCCGCTTTCACCTATCATAAAAACGGTCATACTTTAGACTGGCGGTACGCGCTTATAATAGCATCAGTGTTTGTGGTTGGGGGGTTATTAGGCTCTAAAATTGTGATCATTATCAATCAGCAATTGATGAAGAAAATTTTTGGAGTGATCCTTATCATAGTTGCGGTAAAAATGATCTTCTTTTCACAGGCAAAAGGCATTAGTTAAGATTTTACTAACACTAATCGATCTGTTTAGATATATTTTAGTACTCATAAAACTTATAACATGAAAAAAGTATTTTTTTTAGTAGCTCTTTGTCTCGCCTTAACAGCAGGTGCTCAAATAAAGAGCCCACAGCCTAGTCCTAAAGCAAAGATTGTTCAAACTGTGGGCCTTACAGACATTACACTTGAATATTCCAGACCGGCAATGAATGAGCGCGAGATTTTTGGGGGACTTGTTCCTTTTAATAAATTATGGCGTACCGGTGCAAATGCAAATACGCTCATCACCTTTTCAGACCCGGTGAATTTTGGTGGTGAAAAGGTTGAGGCGGGTACCTATTCCATTTATACCAAACCAGGAGAAAAAGAATGGGAAATCATGCTTTATAAATCCACTAATAACTGGGGCACACCAGAAAATTGGGATGAGAAGATGATTGCAGCTCGTACCGTAGCTAGAGTAGAAACTGTTGAAATGCCTCAAGAAAGCTGGACTATTGCATTAAATGAACTGTCCATGGACGGTGCTCATTTACAAATGATGTGGGACAGGACTTTAGTTAGGGTTCCCATAGCTGTACCTACTGAAGAAAAAACCATGCAAAGCATCAAACAGGTCATGGCAGGTCCTGCAGCTAATGATTATTATCAAGCTGCTGCATACTATCTATCTGCTGACAAGGACATGAAACAAGCTCATGAATGGATTTCCATGGCGGTGAAAAAAAATCCTGAGGCATTCTGGATGCACACTAGAAAATCTCTCATCGAAGAGAAGATGGGTGATAAAAAATCTGCGATAGCATCAGCTAGAATGGCTATGAAATATGCTAAGGAAAGTGAAAACGCAGATTACGTGAAAATAAATATGGACAACCTCAAAAAATGGGGAGCCATGTAATTCATAATTTGGAATAAAATTAAAACACCGCTTGCGGTGTTTTTTTATGCCCAAAATTATCCCAACTCTATTCATCTTTAACGACATCTTATAGCTATTCACATGAGCTCTCCTTTAACTTTGAGAAAATGAAAAATATTATGCAAGAGATAAAAGCTTACGGAGCGCAAGATAAAGATGCTGATTTAAAAGAGATGACTATAAAACGTCGGCAGCTAAATGATAACGATGTAAAAATCGATATTTTATATTGTGGCGTTTGTCACAGTGACATTCATGCAAAAAATAACGACTGGGGCAATGCAAAATACCCAATCGTACCGGGTCACGAGATTATAGGAAAAGTCGTGGAGGTAGGAAGTAAGGTATCCAAATATAAAAAAGATGATATCGTAGGAGTAGGTTGTATGGTAGATAGCTGCCAGACCTGTAGCGCCTGCGAGGATGACCTAGAGCAGTTTTGTGAGAATGGAATGACTGGAACCTACAATGGAAAGGATAAAATAGGCGGTGCAGATAACGATCATACCTTTGGAGGGTATTCTACCAGCATCACCGTGCAGGAAGATTTTGTTTTAAGCATTCCAGAAAACCTCGATCTTAACGCCGCTGCACCATTGCTTTGCGCTGGAATAACTACTTTTTCTCCATTAAATCATTGGAATATTAAAGAAGGTGATAAAGTAGGAGTAGTGGGATTGGGTGGCTTAGGTCATATGGGAATTAAATTTGCCGCCGCCATGGGAGCAGAAACTATTATGATCACGACATCTCCCGGCAAAAAAGAAGATGCCAAGAAACTGGGAGCAGATGGAGTACTCATATCAACGGATGATGACGAGATGAAGGAGCACCAAGGCAGTTTTGATTTTATACTGAACACAGTTCCTGTAAAGCACGATATTAATCCTTATATCAATTTACTGAAACGCGACTCTACCATGTGTATGGTAGGCGCAATTGAGCCGCTAGAGCCTATGAACGGAGGTAACATTATTATGGGAAGAAAGCGTGTTGCTGGATCGTTGATAGGTGGTATCAAAGAAACTCAGGAGATGCTGGATTTTTGTGGAGAAAACAATATTACCTGTGATGTTGAAATGATCAAGATAGACGAGATTAATGAAGCTTTTCAACGTGTTCAGGACAGCGATGTCAAATATAGATTTGTCATTGACATGCAGTCTTTGAAGAATTAGAAAACCATTCTTTTTAATATTAAATGCCGAGGTAATTCTCGGCATTTTGTTTTTGCATGATTTACGCATGTGATTGCAAATCTTCCTTTTGTTAAAGAAATATGAATGCTTATTTTTGAAAAATAATGATATCTCGCTTTCGCGAAAGCGATAACAGCAAAATGATCTACATAATCAAATATTCATGAAGTACACAAAAATCGCTGGGTATGCACTCGCAGCTTCTCTACTAATCGCTTGCAACAACAGAACCGATGAGCCGGTTACAGAGGTCAAGCCCAAAACTGAAAACCAAGATACTAAAGTTACGCAGTTTGCTGACATAGCCGTCTTACGTTATGACATCCCAGGCTGGGATGAGCTCGATCTCAAACAGCAAAAACTGGTTTATTATATGACTCAGGCTGGATTGAGTGGTCGCGATATGACATGGGATCAAAATTATCGCCACAATTTATTGATTAGGGGAGCCTTGGAAGGTGTGTACGAAAACTATGAAGGGGACAAGGATGGTGAAGATTGGAAGCAATTCATGACTTATCTAAATCGAGTATGGTTTGCAAGCGGTATTCACCACCATTATAGTATGGATAAAATGAAACCAGAACTACCCAAAGAAAAGCTGGTTAAAATGATGGAAGACGCTGGAGTGAGTCTTGATACATCTATAGTAGAACTTTTGTACAACGATCAAGATGCCAAAAAGGTAGTGCTTGATGAAGACAAGGACATCGTACTTGCCAGTGCAGTGAACCTGTATGGTCCAGAGGTAACCACGGCAGAGGCAAAAGCGTATTACGACGCCATGGAGGTGGATAAAAATGAACCTATAGAAGTGGGGCTCAATTCAAGATTGGTAAAAAGAAACGGAGAAATCACCGAAGAAGTTTATAAAAGCGGCGGAAAATATGGAGCTGCCATTGATCAGGTTATCTATTGGTTAGAGAAAGCCCAAACTGTCGCAGAAACTGAGGGTCAGGAAAAAGCTTTGAAATTACTGGTAGAATATTACAAAACAGGAAGTCTAGATACTTGGGACGAATATGCCATTGCCTGGACTAACAGTACAGATGGAGCGGTAGACTGGATCAATGGTTTTATAGAAGTTTATAACGATCCCATTGCCTACAAAGGAAGTTATGAATCCATCGTTCAGATCAAGGATTTTGATATGTCTCGCAAGATGGAGGTATTGAGTAAAAACGCGCAGTGGTTTGAGGACAACTCTCCACTTATGGAAGAGCACAAGAAAGACAAGGTAAAAGGGGTTAGTTATAAAACGGTAAGCGTAGCAGGAGAAGCCGGTGATGCCAGTCCAGCAACGCCCATAGGTGTAAATCTTCCCAATAATGTCTGGATACGAGATGTGCATGGAAGTAAATCAGTCTCACTTGGAAACATTATCGCAGCCTACGGTAATGCAGGGAGTACTGGAAAGCTTGAAGAATTTGCCCATGACGAGGAAGAAATTGAGTTAGAAAAGGAATATGGTTCTCTGGCAGATAAGCTACACACGGCACTTCATGAAGTGGTTGGCCACGCCAGTGGACAGATTAATGAGGGAGTGGGAACTCCTAAAGAAACACTGGGAAGCTACAAATCCACTATTGAGGAAGGCCGTGCAGATCTTTTTGGTCTTTATTACCTTATGGATCCCAAGCTGGAAGAGCTGGGACTTGTAGAGGATTGGAAAAAAACAGGAATGGCAGCATATGATGGTTATATAAGAAATGGATTGCTATCACAACTTACACGCCTAGAATTGGGCCAGAATGTGGAAGAAGCACATATGAGAAACAGGCAATGGGTAAGTGCATGGGCATTTGAGCAAGGCAAGAACAATGATGTTATTAAGAAAGTGACTAAAGATGGGAAGACCTATTATGATATTCAAGACTATGAAGCTCTGAGAGAGATTTTCGGTAAACTCCTGCGTGAGACACAACGCATGACGAGTGAGGGAGATTTTGATGCGGCTAAGAAATTAGTGGAGACTTATGGTGTAAAAGTAGATCCATCCATTCATAAGCAAGTTAAGGATCGGGCCAGTAAATTTGAGTCGCCAGCCTACAGCGGTTTCGTAAACCCAGTTATTACTCCTGTTATGGAAGATAATGAGATCACAGACTTTGAGATTGTACAACCTAAATCATTTGCTGATCAAATGACGATGTACTCAGAAAATTATGGTTTTTTAAAGGAATAAGAGACCTTCAAAGCTGATAAAATCTGAATCGAGAGATTCGGATTTTTCGTTTGCGGGAGTTCTATACATTAGAAATCTTATCGAATGATTAAAATTTGGTTAGACTAGTCTATCTAGTTAATGGTGTAGACCTAATGATCAAGTGACGATGAGCTTTTAAATTTCTATAATCGTGATTCTTTATTCATTGAGTTGAGATTGCAATTCAGCAATCAAATCTTTATTACCATCTTCATCCATCATCTTTAAATTTTCAATAATTGAACGTGTGGTATGATCATCATGTTTTGTCTCTGGTTTCATGAAATTTTGTTTTGGTGCACGGGAGAAAAATAAATTATCACTCCATTTATTACGCTCAAGATCCATGACAAGGTGTACTCTACTTGCAAGGCCATCGTTTCTTACACTATGCTCAAAATTTACGTTTGTGTACCAGCATTCTCCAGGTAGCATCATCAAATGATCTCCATCTAAGACAAAGCTCACTTGATCGTTAGTTTCAATAGGAATATGGATACGAAAATTCCCGTCCTCATAGCCTAGATCAAAATCCGTATGCGGTTTTATATAAGCGCCGGGTTCAAGTTTCATGAGGCGGGCATTGAGTTTTTTACATTCAAAGGTGTCGATCACTTGTTTGAAATAAGGGCAAAGGTTCAATAAGTCTGTATCTTGAGCTTCTGCATTAGATTGGTCATATGCTTGAATATCTTCACTATTTCCACTTACTGACAGAAGAGAAATCACAACCCAGTCTCCATGATAACCATTCTCATTAAAATGATTCTTCCATCTAAATTTTTCGGCAATTTTCAGGTCTTCAAGTAATTCTGTTTCGTCAAAAATGAAAGGTAATTGTAGATGGCGGCAAAGTCTTGATTTCATAGCAATAGGCGTGAACATTAAATATAACAATATCATTTTTAATGAATAGGGGTATGTAGGGAATTGAATTTTTGAATTTAACGTACCTATAAGCTAGGCTTACCATAGAATTGGCGGATTGGGGTAGATGAACGTGGTATCTTTAAAATAAAAACTATGAGCGATAACACAATCACAACAATCAATCCCGCCACCGAGGAAAATATCAAGACCTACAAGCAACTTGATAAAAAGGAAGCTATATCTGCTTTGGAAAAATGCGATAAAGCATTCAAATCATGGAAATCTACGCCTATAGAAGAACGCGCTGAGGTAATTAAGGCAATAGGGAGGAAACTCAACGATTACAAAGATGAGTTTTCTCAGCTCATGACCGACGAAATGGGTAAACTTTATAAGCACGGAAAGCAAGAGATAGATCTTTGTGCAGCAATATGTGAATACACTGCAAAATCTGGAATAAAAGAACTTGCCGATGAGGAAAAAGAACTTGCCGATGGAGGTAAAGGAATAGTAACTTATTCTCCTCTAGGAGTTATTTATGGAATTCAACCATGGAATTTTCCAGCCTATCAAGTAGTGCGTTATTCCATCGTTAACTTAATGGCTGGTAATGGTGTTTTACTCAAACATGCTGAAAATGTAACTGGATCAAGTCTACTACTTCAAAAAATTTATGAAAAAGCAGGCCTGCCTAAGGATCTATTTCAATCTTTAATAATTTCTCATGACGTTTCAAACGAATTGATTGACCATGATTTAGTTAGAGGTGTGACTTTTACGGGAAGTGCTGGAGCTGGTAGGAAAATAGGTAAACGTTCTGGTGAGGCATTGAAGAAAACAGTGTTAGAACTAGGTAGCAATGATGCTTATGTAGTCTTAGAAGATGCAGATATAGAAATGGCTATAAAAACATGTACTAATGGGCGTATCTATAATAATGGAGAAACCTGTGTTGCAGCAAAACGTTTTATCGTAGTAGATGCTGTTTATGAAAAATTCAAAAAAGGTTTCGTAGAACGTATGAGCAAAGTGAAATTGGGCGATCCCAATGATGAAAATTCACAATTAGGGCCTATGGCGCGAAAAGATTTGATGGAAAAAATTCATGATCAAGTCAAGGAAAGTGTCAAAAAAGGAGCCGAAGTTCTTTGTGGTGGCTCACCAGCAGAAGGTAAAGGATATTATTATCCTTCTACAGTTTTAGCAAATGTAAAACCCGGACAACCTGCTTATGATGATGAATTGTTTGGACCGGTAGCGTCTTTAATACATGCCAAAGATCAAGAAGATGCTATGCGTATCGCAAATGACAGTAGATTTGGTCTAGGTGGAGGTATTTTCTCTAAGGATCAAGATAAAGCGGTTAGACTAGCGAAAGATCATTTTGACACTGGAATGATATTTATTAACTCGTTTGGGTTAGCTCAAGTAGATATGCCGTTTGGAGGAGTTAAGGACTCTGGATATGGTAGGGAGCACGGCGGTTTTGGAATTAAGGAGTTTGTAAATATCAAAGCAATTAACATATTGGACTAGAACGGTCATATTTTAAAAAGAAAAAAGCCGCTAGACAGCGGCTTTTTTGTGCAAAGACTTCAATTACTCTGTGGGTTGTCAGGAGCGTTAGACCATAATTCATATTCGCCACCCAAGGTCTTCATATGATTTTTCCATATATCCCTGGTATTTACAGCCAGTAATTCTTTATTGGCAGCATTATCACAAACTATCCATGAATTTCCATCTAATTCGTTGGCTAACTGGTCAATTTCCCAACCAGAATAGCCTAAGAAAAAACGAATTTCCTCACCGGTAATCTGCCCAGCTTTGATTAATGCGCTCACCACCATAAAGTCACCTCCCCAATAAATATCATCGTCTATGAGATGCGAGTCAGGGATCAGGTGAGGTATGTTATGTAAGAAATAGAGGTTATCACGATCTACTGGGCCACCTTGATATACATCCAGTTCTGCATCAATCTCAGGAATCAATTGATCCAAGGTATAATTGAGACGTTTGTTAAGGATAAATCCTACAACACCATCTTCGTTGTACTCTGTTACGAGAACGACAGATCGGGAAAAGGAGTCGTCTCCCAAAATATTAGGCTCTGATACCAGTAATTTTCCTTTATGGGGTATGATATTTTCCATGAGATTCAATTCTTGATTAAATGTAAGAAAAACGAATTTCAAATGAGCAAGTATTTTAACTAATAATTGGCTTTGCAGCAAAAAAAAGTCTCGCTGGAAAGCGAGACTTAAACAAAGTGTTTTGAACAGTTCTTAGTTAACAGCTTTCTGTAAGTCGCTACCTGCTTTAAACTTCACTACTTTTTTTGCAGCGATTTTGATAGTTTTACCTGTTTGTGGGTTTCTTCCTTCTCTTGCAGCTCTTTTAGATACAGAAAAAGATCCAAAACCTACTAGAGAAACGCGGTCTCCATTTTTAAGGCTTTTTTCAACATTACCTAAGAATGATTCTAGGGCTTTTTTTGCGGCAGCTTTAGAGATACCAGCATGCTCTGCCATTCCTTCGATTAAATCAGTTTTGTTCATAATAGGGTTTATTAATTAATTAGTTCAACTAAAACGTGTAACAAATTTATACGGATTATTACAGTGTACAAGTAATGCACAGTATTTATGATAAAATTGTTAACAAATGCAGCAAATTGTTAATAAGTTGAGGTAAATAATTGCCTTTTAAGCTGAAGCCACGTCAAATCTAGCTTCTGAGTCAAATTGAAAACCATTTAAAAGATCTTTGGCCAGCATCGCTTTTTTATTCGGTAATTGAATTTTTTCAAGAATAATAAAGCCTTGTGAGCAAGCAACCCAAATTTCAGAATTTTTGACCACTATAGCACCAGGCTGCATTTTATGAGCGTTATTAACAATCTTAGTTTGGAAAATCTTTACTTGCAATTTAACACCGTTGATTAGAAATGCTTTAGCTACGGGAAAAGGAAACAGTCCTCTTACGTGTGCGTCCACTTCTTCAGCTGTTTGATTGAAATCTATGGTAGTATTTTCTAGGTTTAATTTTGGGGCACTCTTAAGTTCATTGCTATGCTTTTGGGAGATCGTGTTTATATTTCCCTTTGCTACCTCCTCAATAGTTTCTGACGTTAGTTCCCTTCCTAGCGCTTTTAAACGTTCATAAAGACTTCCAGCGGTCTCATCTGGATTGATCTCGCATTCTTTTTGAGCAATTACAGCTCCCGTATCGATTTGATCATCTATAAAAAATGTAGTCACACCAGATTTTTCTTCCTGATTGATAACTGCCCAATTAATAGGTGCCGCACCTCTATATTGTGGTAAAAGGCTCGCGTGGAGATTAAAAGTGCCCTTATCTGGCATATCCCACACTCTTTTGGGTAGCATTCTAAATGCAACTACCACAAAAAGATCGGCGTCAAGAGCTTGTAAATTCTCAATAAAATCATCGGCTTTGAGATTGGTTGGTTGCAAAACATTCAAATCATTTTTTACGGCGTATTGTTTAACATGACTTTCATTGAGTTTGCGACCTCTACCCGCAGGCTTATCGGCTACCGTGACTACTCCTACAACTTCATGTTTTGATGCAACGATACCATCTAATATGTGTGTTGCAAATTCTGGAGTACCGAAGAAAACTATTTTTAGATGATTACTCATTTCTCTTATAACGTTTACCTGCAATATTAACAATTAAACCCTCATCGATAAGGGTTCTCAATTCTTTTATAACAGCATGACTGGTAGATTCAAGTTGATCACAGATAACTTTCAGCTCAATTTCCTCAACACCTATGATTTTTAAAATCTGGTTTTTCAAGTTTGCTTTATTCGACGGGCGACAGTAATTACAGCGTCCGCAATCATGAGCTAGCTGCTCACCAAAATACTTTAAAATTTTGCGCTCCATGCACTCTGAGGTTTGCAATAGCGCGATCATAACGTTTAGTTTATCAACTTTTACCTTATTATATCGTTTGACCTCATGAGCAAATGAGTTGATCGTGCGGTCATCTTCTCTGGGAACAAGGTAATTGATTGTCATATCCGTACCGGTGATGCGCGCCCAGATCAATTCTTTTTCATGAAGTTCTTTGAGAGTGCTTACCACTTGATTTTCGGTCGTATTGCTGCGCACCGCTATAAGCCTGGTGTTGATCTGGAGGTTTTGTTCCCTACTACTACCATAACTTCTTAAAATACTTTGTACCACGGCGTGAGCAATGGGATTATGATTGGTAAAGGCTGTGATTCTGTTTCCGCTTTCGCGAAAGCGTACTACAGAACGATTCCCATAGCTCTGATCAAGTGCTATCACACCAAAGCGATCCAATGTAGTAAGTGTATTATAAGTGGCTATCCCATTGAGTTCATAGGTGCGACAAAAATCTGCGAAAGGCAATTGATGGCTATAGCTCTGACCTTCACCATAAGCTATTCTTAGATAATTACTTAAATGCCTATAGATTTTCTTAAGTTGATCGACGGTAGGTAAAGCTCTTATGAATTGGTTGCGCGCATGGATGATGTCATTATCGTTAAATATAAATTTTGCGATTCCCTTTTTCCCATCTCGAGAAACACGACCAGTTTCTTGATAATAGCTCTCAACACTGTCAGGAAGTTGTAGATGTATAACAGATCTAACGTCTGGCTTGTCGATGCCCATACCAAAAGCATTAGTTGCCACCATTGCCTGAATCTTGTTACTCATCCATTTATTTACAGATTGCTCGCGTTCTTTGGGCTTCAAGCCTCCGTGATAAACAGCTGCGGTAATTTGATGATGATTCAGCAAACTCGAGTATTCATTTGTATTTTTTCTACTGCGCACATAAACTATTGATGTACCACCGTTTTTTTGATAGAATTGCTGGATTGCCGCTCGCTTGTCTGCGGTTTTTTCTAGATCATAGTTGATTTGTGGTCGGGAAAAAGAAGAAGTGAAAATTTTTGGATCCTTTAATTCTAAGTTTTTTTGAATATCATCACGCACGGGCAGGGTTGCTGTTGCCGTAACTGCAATGATGGGGGTTTTATCGATAAAATTGTAGATCTCATTAATTTTAAGGTACGCAGGTCTAAAATCATGTCCCCACTCGCTTATGCAGTGCGCCTCATCTACAGCCAGTAGATTAATTTTCATTTTAGAGAGTCGTTCCTGAACCAGTGGTTGTTGCAAACGCTCTGGGCTTAAATACAGAAATTTGTAATTGCCATAAATGCAATTATCAAGTAATTCGTCTAGATCCCTCTTGCTGATCCCTGATGTGATCCCGGCAGCTTTTATATTTAGCTTGCGTAAACTTTGTACTTGATCATTAATCAGAGCAATGAGTGGAGATATCACTACACAAATACCATCAACGCACAGGGCTGGAATCTGATAGCACAAGGATTTTCCTCCACCCGTAGGTAGAATTGCCATAACATCATTACCCGTGAGAACTTGGTCTACAATCTCTCGCTGTAGCGGCTTAAACTCTTTGAAGCCAAAAGTGTTCTCAAGTATGTTGAGTGGCTGTTTTATAATTAGAGATTTTTTAAAATAAATTCTACCCGTTGCGATACGCTGGTAAGCGGCATGTCAATTACATTATAATTGAGGTCGAGATATTCTGACTTTATGATGTCACTCAATTTTTTTGCGGTAGCAATATCTTCGTAGCGCTCATTATCCTGTTCATATATTTCCTCCCATATGGGAAAGAAAAAGCAGGTGTCATATTTATGGTCTATACATGCTTGGAAATAGCGCTCGGGAATAGGGTCTCCCGTAAAACGATGATAGGCCGGTACATCAGGAATACCACGATCGTAAAAGTTGACTCCACTCAAGGCATTATTATATTGGTCAATTCTTCCAGAGAGCAAGCGGTCACTAAAGGCGTGGGCATCAGTTAAGAATAACTGTTCGATACCTTGCTTACGTGCTTCAAGCGTTACCTCTCTGCTCACTTCTGGTAAAATATGATAATTGCTAGCAGATAGTTGATTGATAACACTGGTTTTTCCTGTTCCAGGACCTCCTATGAGCACGATGCGCTTAATTTCTTCCATATATTACAAATTAACATAATATGATGAATGCTACCACGACTTTGATCAATTATATTTGCAGTCACTATTATGGCAACACCTAATCCAGAAGAATTTTACGACAAGCTCAAAAAGCAACTGGCAGATACCAGTTTGTGGCCTAGTAAATACCTTTTTAAATTTATTGTTCCCACTTCGGGTGGTAAAATCCAGCAGATTGAAGATAAATTTGATAATTTGGGCGCAGTAATAAAGACAAAAGAATCTAGTAAAGGAACCTACACCAGTGTTTCCATTACCGTAACCATGAAAAATCCTGATGCGGTAATTAGTAAATACAAAGATGTGGGACAGGTTGAGGGAGTGATATCGCTCTAGTGAACCTTTCATTTTTAAAATGTACTTTGCACAACATTAAATCTACCCATTTTGATTTCATCCCTAGAATATAATACAGAACGCAATCAACTCAGCATACCAGAATATGGAAGGCATATTCAAAAACTTGTAGAGCATTGCAAAGAATTACCTTCAAAAGAAGAGCGTAATAAAATGGCTAATGCTATAGTAGGGGTGATGGGGAACCTGAATCCGCATTTGCGCGATATTGAAGATTTCCAGCATAAATTATGGGATCAATTGTTTGTTATCGCTGATTTTGATCTAGATGTGGATTCTCCTTATCCCAAACCAGATCCAGAGGAGCTCAATGCGCACCCAGATCGCATGCCTTATCCGCAAAAACAACCTAGATACCGCTTTTACGGTAACAACATTCAGGGAATGATTGACGTTGCTCTGGGCTGGGAAAAAGGGGAGAAACGAGAGGCGCTTACTTTTATTATTGCAAATCACATGAAGAAATCGTTCCTCAACTGGAACAAGGATTCTGTAGACGATAGCGTGATATTCAAACACTTGTTTGAAATGAGTAATGGAGAGATCAACCTTGCCGCAAAGGACGAGGACTTGCTAGAGTCAAAATCTCTGATTTACCGCAACACAAATACTCATAGGTCAAAAAATAACAACAACCGTAGAAATAGCGGTAAGAAAAATAACAATAGAAATAACAACAACCGCCGTAGGAAGTACTAGAAAAACTAAAGTGAGTTGTACAAAAAAAGTCAAGCTTAACGGCTTGACTTTTTTTATACCTGATTGAATTAAATTCTATCAGTAGGTCTTTTGAGTGATACTTGTCGATTGTTCTTCTTGATGATGCTCTTCTTTATCTTCAAGAACTTTTCTTTTCCAGTCACTATAGCCGTTATGTGAAACTATTAAATCCATTGCTTTTTTTTTGTAAAGTTAGAATTAATGAGAATTATTTTTCTTAATCTTTTACCACTTAAACGAACTTTAACCATTTGTTTAAAAGACTTTAATGAAAAATTTAAAAACATTGAAATCATCATTTTATGAAGCCTGTTTTCGCCCATAGATTAATGAAAGGTTTCCATTTTTATTGAGAAATGATCTTAAAATTTGATTGGTATGGTAATTAGCAGTTTTGCGATCTATATGATCTTCACATTCTTTGATGGATTGAATACTGGTTTCTAGGTCTACATACCCATAGCCTTGATACTCGCCATCTTTTACAAGGATCAAGCAATTTTCATCGGGAGTACGACCGGGCTGCTTGATAAGATAATTTTCATTAGTTGCTCTGAGTGCTTCAATCGCTTGATTAGCCCTGATATTGTAGAGACTGATCAGTTCTTCCTTACGGCACACTCCCTTACAGTTCTTCAATTTAAAATGCGATGTGCAATCTCCTTTTATGGAGAAACTACAATATCGTGGACACAATTTGAACTCAGCACAAAGATCTTCTAGCTGTTCTATGGCATGAGCTCTGTTGTAGTGAGTAACCACGGAGCTGTCGTAGGATTTTACCAGTCCTACGGCAAACTGTATAATTCCCAGCTGATTTTTATAATGTAGGATTTGATAGGTATTGCGTGGCTTTTTTTGTGCATTGTTGAATTTTGGATAATAATGCCTGATCAGGTCTGCCTCCTGAAGTAAGGCTACAAGCTCATTCCCTGTTGGAATATGTTCTATGTGATAGATTTCCTGACACATGAGGTATGACTTACTTTTCTTAGTGTAGAAGTGAGAAAGCACACGTTTTCGTAAATTAATCGCCTTACCTACATAAATCACCTTTTGGGCTTTGTTTTTAAAAAGATAAACCCCAGGAGCATCGGGTAGATCGCTGAATTGTGAGCGATCGAGGTGTGGGGGAAAGGTACCTTCTTTATTGGTTCCTTTCACAAACTTTTCAAAGGTCTCACCATGTACATCTATATCAAGCAATCGCTGAAAAAGGGTAACGGTCGCATCAGTATCACCTTCTGCACGATGCCTATTATTAAGGGTAATGTTTAGTGAGTTGCACAATCTACCTAAGCTATAAGAGTTCATTCCCGGTATCAATTCTCGGGACAACCGCACCGTACACAGCTTCTTTCTCTTAAATTCAAAACCCAGTCGCTTGAATTCGTTTCTTATAATATTATAATCAAAGTTGACATTATGCGCGACAAAAATACAATCACGGGTCATGCGCTCGATTTCTTCGGCAATTTCTGAAAAAATAGGTGCGGTAGCCACCATTTCATTGTCAATACCAGTAAGATTTGTAATAAAATCAGGAATAAGCGCTTGCGGATCAACTAGGCTGGTAAATTTTTCCACAATTTCAGATCCATGCATGCGTACGATGCAAATTTCAGTCATGCGGTTACCGCCCAGTCCTTTTCCAGTGGTCTCAATATCCACCACGCAGAAGTAATTATCTTTAATATTCATTCAAAATAGGAATAATTCCAAAATTATGGAATAAATCCAAAACATCTTCTGTTTAATTGCATTTTTAATGCATATTGAGTGGGAATTTCTAATCAGGCTTACAAATTTTAACTGCTACAGCTCAACATAGAGCATCCTACTTTAGCTCTTGCCCAATCGGGTCTTTTAGCGTACCATTTCTTAGAATCTGGCTGTTCGTCGTATGGGTTTTTAAGCAGTTCGTAAACCTCATTCAATAGCTTATAATCTACCTTTTCTGCATCATCTATGACTAGTTGGGCCATGTAGTTGCGTAAGACATATTTTGGATTTGTAGCGTTCATTTTTTGGGTTCTCGCTTTCGCGAAAGCGGACTCATCATCAACACCTTCAAATTCACGAGCTAGACGATTTACAAATGACTCCATCCAGTGGTTCCATTCTTGAATATGCGCTTTAGTCATTTGGTTCAAATCGTAGAATGAAATTTCTATAATTTTCCAAAAATCTGCGATAGTGGTTTTGTGATCTATGCGGGCAAGCTCTCTGAAAAATAGTGTCATATCACATTCATGTAATTGAAGTACTTTTTCAAGATTTTGGATGAGGAGTGAGTCGTCCTTTCCACGAGGTTCCAGACCGAGTTTACTAAGCATCATCCAGTCATAAGCGTCAAAATAGTTTGTTTTAAAACGCATAAGATGATCTTCCAGTGCAGGGGCGTTATCTATGAGCGGGTAAAGTGCATTAGCCAGCTGGAGCAGGTTCCATAAGCAGATTTCAGGTTGTTTACCAAAAGCATACCTGCCATCACGGTCTGTAGTGTTAGGTGTCCATTTGTGGTCGTAGGGCTCGAGCCAGCCGTAAGGTCCATAATCGATTGTTTGTCCCAAAATGGACATATTATCAGTATTCATGACGCCGTGGACAAATCCAACGCGCTGCCAGTGGATCACCATCTCTAGTGTTTTGTTGCAAACGTTTTCAAAAAAATTAAGGTAACGCTTGGGGCTTTGTTCAATATTGGGATAATGAAGGTCTATAATATGGTCTGCGAGATTTTTGAGGGAGCCCTTTTCGCCTTGAGCGGTAAAATGTTCAAAATTTCCAAACCTGACAAAGCTAGGTGCGACGCGGCAAACAATGGCGCCAGATTCCATAGCCGCATTACCGTCGTACATCTTATCACGCAAGACCTGATCTCCCGACAGGGAAAGTGATAAAGAACGGGTCGTGGGAACGCCTAGGTGATGCATGGCCTCGCTGCACAAATGTTCACGTATGCTGGATCGCAAAACCGCAAAACCATCGCCACGCCTGGAATAGGGTGTGGGTCCAGCTCCCTTGAGCTGTAATGCCCAATGTTTATTTTTAATTTTTGCTTCAAAAAGGTTGATCGCCCTGCCGTCGCCCAGCTGTCCTGCCCAGTGACCAAACTGATGGCCAGCGTAGGCCATAGCGTAGGGACGAATATTTTCTTGAAGATTTTGACCCGTTATTAGATCTTGAAAACGATTGGATTGAAGAATATCTTTATTAAAATTCAATTCCTTTGCAAAATCTGAAACATGAATGACCTTGGCAGACTTAAAAACTTCTGGGGTAACGTAGGAATAGGCAACGTTTCCCACTTGTCTTGGGTAGTTATCTGTTAAAGGATCTTCAGGAAGAATTTCATTAAAATTATTGAGAATGTTTATTGGAAGCATTTTACAAAAATACGCAGGTAAGAATTCAAATGTATTTTAAGCTTCATAATGTTGTGACCAGTATGACATTTTGGGTAGCACTGCATAAGTTGAGATGGATTAAATCGCGATACTTGAGCACCTTGATACTTTTAATAGCAAGTGAATCAATCCATAAATGTTTGAAATCTCTAGATATAGGTATTCCATTAACTACAATTAATACATCAGAGTAAGAGTTGTTCGAGTCATAAGCGAGCACTAATTTTTGAATGGAGTTAAAATTTCTGCTCTCATTTTCTATAATACGAATCGTCGACCTTCCACGATCGCGGATTACACTTTTTATATTTCTAGAGTCTAAAATCAGGGTGTCAAGATCTATCTTATTCTCATTTAGATAGAATTGATGGGTAGCTCCATATTTATTCAATAAGTTGTGCCTGTTGTACCTGACACGATAACTGGAGCAATTTATTACGAGAAAAGAAAGCAGTGTGATTACCGTGATTTTTTGAATATGTCTTGAATTCATATTCAAATATGCTCCAAGTAAATCGTCATTCAAATAATGAATGAGTGATCGACTTATTTGACTTAGAGAAGTCTACTTAAAAAAGCTAAAAACAGTACCGCCATACCTGCGCTGGTTGTCAAACCTTGAGTGCTTACTTAAATCTGTGTGTTTGGAATGTTCTACAACCAGCATTCCGGCATATTCTTCATCGGTTTCTTCTTGAAGAAGGTTTTTCTCAAATACCTTGTCGATTATTTGAGCAAATTCTTCATCTTCTAATGCATAGGGAGGATCTGCAAAGATGAGGTCATAAGTTCCTTGATGCTGGCCTAAGAAACTGAAAACATCTGCTTTTATAGCCTCAATAGGAAATTCTAATTCCTCAGCAGTTTTTTGAACGAAGGCTACGCAAGGCATGTGCTCATCTACCGCAAGGACACTTTTTGCACCACGGCTGCTAAATTCATAGGACATGTTTCCACTTCCTGAAAAAAGTTCCAAGACCCTTAATCCGTGTAAATCCACTTGATTGCGCAAAATGTTGAACAACGCCTCTTTGGCCATATCTGTAGTGGGGCGCACCGGTAGATTTTTGGGTGCATTGATACGTCTTCCTTTATGTGTTCCAGATATTATACGCATAGCAGTTGTTTCTTATGGTTTTTGTAGTCTTTATCTACGCTTACTTGCAAAATGTATATCTTCAGTAGCTCAATAAGGAAATCATCGATTGATGAGCCTAAGATTTTTAGATTCAATTCAGTGGGATCGAGTTTGTTTTGTTGAATGCTGAACATAAGATAGTAAAGTAAATCCTCATTTGTTTCGCACAAAAAAAGATTGTGCGCCTGCAATGAGCCATCTTTGAATATTGTGAGGTAGAACTGAGCTTTGATTTTCTCAATAAATACAGCGGTCGCATTGTCTTTCTTTTTAGAACCTATTTGCTCTAAAATCTTGCTGGAGTAGTGGAAGTAATTAAAACTGCCGTATTTCTCAAAGAAATAGTTATTTATATTTTCAAAAGCTATGTAAACAAGCACTTCTTCATTGATGAAATCATGACTCAAAATGTCGGTCTTGAGCAGCCGAGCGTTGTATTTTAAATAATCGGCAGCATGATCAGCTCTGAAGATTTTCTTAGGTACCAAACTAAAAATATCGTGGTGATAAAAAAGGCTTACGCTGTTGATCTGCGTTTTTAACGCTGGTCGAGTTTCATGCTCATTTTCAATCTCTTTAAGGATTTGCCCGGGATTGAGCTTGTTTTCAAAAACGACTTCCCAGTGCTCATCAAGACCCTCATTGGAACAGGTATAAAAAGAAAGTCCATCTTGAGAGATCAAGACGGACATCCTTTTAGGTGATTCTAATGTATTACTCTTTTCCTGGGGCATATTGTCTAGGCCAGTTTCCACTTGTTGAAATCTCATCAAGAGATCCTACTCTTATATATTCTCCTTGAACCGATTCAATCTCTGCCGCTTCAAGCTCTCGGGCAAGCAGTCGCTCTGGTTGATCCCATAAAAGGTCTTTTTTATCTGCTCTGGCTCTAAAAACGGGAATTCTATTTTCCTTGTCAAACTTATAATCGGTTTTTAATTCTATTTGCCCTGGAGCGCCTTCAATACCGTATTCCAATAGTTTACTTACATCCACATTTTTAAATAGGGAATCTTTCACAGATCTGAATCCTAATGTATCTGTCAGGGTGATTTCTTTGTAGTAACCTCCAGACTCTTCATCAAGTCTAAATTTCTTGTTTTTTTCTCGGTCTGCTACCGTACTGTCTCGCTGCTGGGTGAGTGCAAACTCTGCCGTGTCAATAAAACGAGCTAGTTTGCTAATATCATCAGTGTAATCACCAGTGATGTTTTTGTGTGCAAGCTGGGCTTCTCTGATCTGAATAAGGTTTTTAATGACTTTACGATAGCGCACTTCTTTTACAGCCTCAAACTTTACGGGTTCTTCAATCGCTTTATACAATTTGTATCCAAAAAAGGCACTCAGCCCTAATAACACCACAACCATGATAATGTGGAATTTTTTAGGGATCTTGTTTATAAAAATGGCCAGTAGAACTACAGCAATAAGACCTCCTACAATTGACAACACTAAAGTTAGCATATAATTAATGGTTTTTTATGAGTTTCAAAGCTAACAAATCTACAATATTTTTTCGCTCATCCTAAATCCCTAAGTAACTTTTGAGTTAAGTTTATCCTCTATTTTTCCACGACA
Source organism: Nonlabens sp. (assembly GCA_049671565.1). GTDB lineage: Bacteria > Bacteroidota > Bacteroidia > Flavobacteriales > Flavobacteriaceae > Nonlabens. Next base: position 24,833 of record JBATVD010000010.1, on the reverse strand, counting down.
CCCTATGACAGCAGCAGAATTCTACAAAATCCTACTTTCTGATTTTCCTTTTAAGCCTACATATCAACAAGATAGGGCACTGGAGTCTTTATCAGAATTTCTTTATGATAAGGGACGAGATCGTTTGTTTTTATTGCGTGGTTATGCTGGAACGGGTAAGACGACCATAGTGGGCTCTCTCGTAAAGAGTCTTTGGAAAATACGGATTAACTATGTTTTGCTTGCTCCTACAGGTCGAGCTGCAAAAGTCATCAGTAACTACGCAAACAAGCAGGCAGCCACCATCCATAGGGAAATCTATTATCCCAAGGGACAAGGAGGCAGCAAGGTTGAATTTACCCTTAAGAAGAACAAAAACCGAAATACTCTTTTTGTAGTTGATGAAGCTTCCATGATTCCAGATGTCGCGGCAGAGAATAAAATGTTTGGCGGTAATGGATCGCTGCTGGATGATTTATTAGAATATGTATATAGCGGCGTGGGATGCAAACTCCTTATTATAGGAGACACTGCTCAACTCCCGCCGGTAAAGTTGGATATTTCTCCTGCGCTTGACGCCTCATTATTGGAACAGCGTTACATGATGCACGTGACCGAGATTGAACTGGATGAAGTTAAGAGGCAATCACAAAATTCTGGAATACTTGAAAATGCAACAGGCATACGCGAGCATCTCGAGCATGAGGAATTCGCCTATAAATTTAATGTGGAGCCTTTTACTGACATCAACCGCTTGATCGATGGATATGAGATTCTTGAGGCGATACAGACGGCTTACGATCAGCACGGTCATGAAGAAACGGCCATCATTGTACGTTCTAACAAAAGAGCCAATTTGTACAACCAGCAGATCAGGTCGCGGATCCTCTTTCGCGAAAGCGATCTCGAACCGGGCGACTTTCTCATGGTGGTTAAGAACAATTACCACTGGCTGGAGGCCAAGAGCGATGCTGGTTTCATCGCAAACGGCGATATTGTCGAAGTACTGGAGATTTTTGCCATCAAAGAGATCTATTCGTTCAAATTTGCAGAAGCCAAAGTAAAAATGGTGGATTATCCCAACATGAAACCTTTTGAGACCGTACTGTTGTTAGATACACTTACTTCAGAAACGCCTTCGCTACCCTACGAAGACAGCAACCGCCTGTATCAAGAGGTGCGCATGGATTATCTCAAACTTCCCAAATGGAAGCAGTATAAAGCGATCAAGGAAAACCCTTTTTTCAATGCTCTGCAGGTGAAATTTTCCTATGCGATCACCTGTCATAAATCCCAGGGAGGTCAGTGGGAAAACGTGATCGTGGAACAGCCTTACCTGCCCGAGGGTCCCAGCCGCGATTACTTGCGCTGGTTGTACACCGCCGTGACCCGCGCAAAAAGCAATCTCTACCTTATAGGGTTTAAGAGTGATCATTTTGTGGAGTAGAGGCTCCGATTGTTTCGCTTTCGCGAAAGCGTGTAAAAAATTCGTTTTACGGAAATTAGTGAAACTTTCGCGAATATTTATCTTGTGGTCTTTCATAAATTTGCTTTAATAATTTGCACGACTCTTTTAATCCATTTTAATGTAACTTAACCAACATTAAAGCCTATCTATGAAGTCAAGTTTCTTTGTAAATTTTTCTTTTATTTTCCTTTTATTTTTTTGTCATAGGGTTACACATTCTCAGCAAATGCTGGACAGTTTGAGACTAGAACTTTCTAAGGCAGAAGGTTCTCAAGAAGTGCAAGTTTTGAATGTCCTGTCCGAATACCTTCAACATTCTGATCCAGAAGAATCACTTAAAATTGCCCTCAAATCAGTAAGAATAGCAGAGGAAATAAATTACCGTGAAGGAAGAGTAAAAGCTCTCTGCATATTAGCTACCTATCATTCAAAGCGTCATGAATTTCATAAGACTGATAGCTTAATAAACATTGCAGATCCACTGGCTCAGGAGTTAAAGGATGATCAAATTATAGCTACCGTAATTTTATCCAAAGGTGTGCTGTCTTTGAGAAAAGGACGGTATCCAGAGGCTTTAAAAATCCATCTTAAAGGAAAAAAACTGGCTTCAAAATCAGGTGACAAAGATTTACAGATAAATTACCTTACTAATATCGCGTTGATTAAACAACGCATAGGTAATTTCAAAGAAGCTGATAGAGGCTATAAAAAAGCACTTGAAATCGCTCAAACAATGGGCTTGAAAGAACGGAGTGGACAATTGTATGGAAATTTGGGGGTGCTTGAATTTCAAAAAAACAATATAGGTCTCGCTATAGATTATATTCAAAAGTCCTATGAAATTTATCAGGACAGCGATAATTTTTTTCTTGCTGCTAAATCCTTAAATAATTTAGGGTTTGCCTATGAAAAGTTAGGGGAAACAAATAAAGCACTTAATTTCTATGATAGATCTCTCACATTGCGCAAAAAAATAGGCGATAAAAGAGGAGAGGCTGTAGTGTTGTTGAATAAAGCTAAAATATTAAAGTTAACTGAACCTAAGAAAGCAGAAGAATTAGCACTGCATTCAATGGCTATCTCAATGGAGATTAAAAATTATTCCATACTTAGGGATGCATATGTTTTTTTAAAGGATTTTTACATTAGTCATGAGAATTATAAAAAAGCAGTTGGAATTTACTCTAAACTAACTGTGATTGAAGATACTCTCAAGACTCGTGCAAATGTTATTAAGGTTAACAATATCATTGATCAAAATCGTTATACTGAGCTCAGAAGTTTGAACGAAAGAATTCAAACTGAACTATCTTCAAAAAACCTTTTGTTTCTAATCACTTCCTTCAGTATGATTGTCCTTTTGATATTGACTTTTCTTTTTTTTAAATTGAGAATTGAAAAGCTGAAGAAAAGATCAATAAAATCCATGATTTTTGAAAAAAAGCAATCTCAGTATCGTTTTGAAAGTTTAGGGAAGGAGAAAACAGAATTACTTCATAAAATCAAAAATCTTCAAGTAGAAAATGAGTTACTCAATAAAAAACAGTTAGATGTTGAGAACAATCATTATGATCAGGTGTTGCTTATCAAACACATGAAAGAATCAATAGTGGATAAAAAAGATTGGCTTTCTTATGTTCTACATTTTGAAGTATTATACCCCAATTTTTTTAAGAAGTTGGAGGAAATATCCCAATCAGAATTGACTATAAAAGAACAAAGATTAGCGTCGCTCATTAAAATAAATATTTCAAACAAAGAAATATCAGACATTTTGGGTATCTCATCCAGCAGTGTTTTAAAGGCTAAATCAAGGTTGAAAGTTAAATTAAAATTGAACTCGATCAAGGAAATGGAAAGAACTACAAGAATGATATAAATGCTCCTATCATACCTACTTAAATCAATAATTTACATTTTGTATCAGGTTTGTCCACGATCCGTCCCTGATTTGTATGAGTATTCAATACTTCAATCAGTGAGAAAGTACTAGTTTCGATGGCAAAGAATTACTAGTATTTAAATTGTCTGAATTAATAAGAAACACATTATGAGAATGAAATTTTTGCACCCGCTTATTTTTATTTTATTTCCTTACCTCCTTGTTGCACAACTTGGGGCAGGAGATATTGCTATAACATCATTTAATGCAGATTCAAATGACGAGTTTAGTTTCTTATTACTAGCAGATGTAAACAATGGTCAGGTCATTTATTTCACTGAAAATGGATGGGATGACGATATTGATGGTGGAGGTTCTAATCCTACGTGGGGTAATACAAGTGAAAGCACATTGATATGGACTGCAAATAGTAATATTCCAGCTGGCACACAAGTCCAGATTTTTACCCCAAGAGCAACTGTCAGTGCTAGTTTAGGAACTGTTAGTATAAGTGGTGGATCTGGCTGGTCACTATCAGGAACAGGTGATTCAATAATCGTCTATACAGGAAGCGGTATTCCTAATAACGGATCAGAGGTAAATTCATTTCTTTGGGCTTTCAATTCTGGAACTGCAGGGTGGGTTTCAAATGCAAATACCGGAACAACATCTGGAGTCCCTACAGGACTTACCGATGGTGTAACAGCTATCGACTTTGATGCTACAACAGACAATTTTCAGTATAATTGTTCCGTCACAACTGGAGTAGATGCAATTCGTACGGCGTTAGCCACTGAGAGTAATTTTATAATTGGAAGTAATTCAGAGAATTATCAAGCTCCAAATTGTGCCTATTCTGTAGCGTCCAACACCGCACCCACAAACATTACACTATCCAATAATACAATCAATGAATCTTCAACGGGTAGTAATATTAGCATAGGAACACTTTCTACAAACGATGCAGACTCTGGGGATAACCATACCTACAGTCTAGTTTCAGGAGCTGGATCGACTAACAATGGAAGCTTCAATATATCTGGTCCTTTATTAAGAATCAATTCCACTCTGGCGCCAGGCACTTATAGCATTCGCATTAATACCAATGATGGCACTGATGATTTTTCCAAACAGTTTACCATTACGGTGATAGATAATGTAGATCCTGTAATATCAGTATGTGCCAGCACTCCAGCCAATCAGAATTCCAATAGTTCTTGCCAAGGCGTTGCACCTGATTTGAGAGGTGATATTACGGCATCAGATAGTAGTGGGACGCCTACGATCACGCAATCCCCAGCGCCAGGAGCAACATTAGGATTGGGAACTACCACAATTACTTTTACCGCAACAGATGGTTCGGGAAATACAGCAACTTGTTCCGTAAACCTCACGGTGGTAGATAATACAGATCCTATAATTACGGTCTGTGCGAGCACGCCATCTAGTATAACCTCTGATTCTAGTGGACAGGCTACAGTCCCAAATCTTACAGGTAGCGTGACGGCTACGGATAATTGTACGGGCTCTCCACTAATTACCCAAAATCCGAGTGCGGGAGCAACCATAGGAATAGGGAATACTACCATTACCCTTACAGCTACCGACGGTAGCGGAAATACAGATACTTGTAGTGTTATACAGACCGTAACTGATGGTGTCGCACCAATTATTACTAGTGTTGCCGTTCCCGCAAACGGTACTTACAGCGCTGGTCAGGCCTTAACTTTTACTGTCAACTTTAATGAAGATGTAGATGTAGACTTAGTGGGTGGAACTCCCAGTTTATCACTAACTATCGGGACAACCGTGGTACAGGCGGCTTACGTTTCTGGATCGGGCGGCAGTTCCCTTACATTTACTTATAATGTCCAATCTGGCCTTTCTGATGCCGATGGAATAGCGGTAGGAACCTTACGCCTCAATAGTGGTAGCCTAGCTGATGCCAGTGGTAATGCTGCAGACCTGACATTGAACAATGTTGGTTCAACCGCGAACGTACTGGTGGTAGTCCCCACTAATGGTCTACAGGTTGCCGCGGCTGATACGGAATATGTAATCGATTTTGATAATACTGTTGCGGGTATCAATAACGGTTCTTACACAGGATCTGGGCTTGCCTCCTTTCCGGCAGCAGGTCAGTTGAATTCTAATGGTATAGTCGTGTTGGGAATGTCTAATGGTAATACCACAATAGGTGGAACATTTTCTACAGCTAGTACAGATTTTACCAGAGGTGCAAATTCAGGAGATGTAAATACAGGTGGCCTCTATGCCTTTGATGTTTCTAATGGCGCAACGGTAGATAGAGCATTTGGCGTTCAGCCGGGAGGATCAGACTTTACTCCAGGAAGTGTAGCTGTGAGGTTACAAAATAGAACCGGAGCAGCGATTACCCAACTTTCAGTGGCCTATGAAGTGCTAACTTTTGAAACCACTCCAAGAAATAACAGCTTTAACTTCGGTCACGGCTCTGATTTTAATACACCTACAGCAGTAACCGATCTTAAATTTAATGCTCCAACTGAAACGTTCCCGACCACTAAATGGAGAAGGAACCAGTTTCAGACCAATATAACGGTTAATATTGCTGCGGGAGCATCTTATTATCTAGTCTGGTCGGGTGACGATATTTTAGGCAGTGCAACAGGCAGTAGGCCGCAGGTTGCGCTGGACGACATTAAGGTTGTTGCAAATCCATCTACCGTTGTAAATACCATCGCGGGTGAATATGAAAGCATCACAATTGATGGAAGTGCAACAGTAATGGCAGGTACGACCGTAGAAGGATCGGTAAATGTACCTGGAGGCACCTTGACCTCAAACGGTAATCTTACCTTTAAGAGCAGCGCAACAAGAAGTGCTATTTTAAAAGAAGTTACTGGCGGTGGTTCTATCACGGGAGACGTGACTGTAGAGCAGTTTTATCCAGCAAATCGTGCGTTTAGATTTATTACCAGTCCGGTAAACATGACGAGTTCCATCTATGACAACTGGCAAGAAGGAGGTAGCAGTGCCCCAGGATTAGGTACGCACATCACTGGTGGAACACTTGCACAAGGCTATGATCAAAGTAATAGTAATAATCCCTCATTGTTTGCTTACAATGCACTTGGTGCTGCGGGTCCTGTGGGCTGGTTAGCTATTTCTAGTGATAATTCTAGTGATTTAGACGTTTTAAATTTACCAGTAGGTTTACCATTGAGAATGTTGATACGAGGAGACCGTAGAGTCTCTTTAACCGCGCCTAATGCTGCACCTACAACCACTACCTTGAGAAGTACAGGAACGCTGGCTGTAGGAGATTTTAGTCCAGCATCTTATATAACCACGTTTGACACGGGTACGAGTGGAACGTTTGCGTTTATAGGCAATCCATACCAGGCACAAGTAGATTTAAGCCAAACGTTAAATATGACTAACAGTGAGGATATTATCACAACCCGTTATTATGCATGGCAACCAATAACAGAGAATTACGTCACCTATGATTTTGCGAGTGGTGGAGTTCAGAATGGAGTGACTAATTTAATCCAGCCTGGACAATCTTTCTTTATTCAGACTGATGAGGCAAGTGGTATAACAGCGGGTTATACGCCACAGATTACTTTTAGAGAAAATCAGAAAAGTAATGCAACCTTTACCACAACTACCTACAGTCAGCCAGAAGCGAGTTATGAGATTAAATTATTTGACCAAACATTACGAGGCGGAGCGATATCTAACGATTTTGTGCGTGGATTTATCAATACAGGAGCTAATAACGCTATCGACAATCAGGACGCGCTCAAAGTGCGTGGTCTTAGAGAGCAGCTATTTGTAATGAGTAACGGTCAGGAGTTGAGCATCGAGCGTCGCGACCATTTTGTAGATCAGGAAAGGATCAATTTAAATCTGACTAGCATGCAAACGGGAACCTACACCTTTGAGTTTAACTTTAACGGTTTAGTAAATACCAGCATCCAGTTAGTAGATCAGTTTTTAGGAACTTCTACACCAATTAATCAGGGAACTATTGAGAGCTATAGCTTTGACATCGACCAGAGCAATCCAGCCAGTATGGATCAGAATCGCTTCTATATAGAATTTACAACGGGCACTTTATCTAGTGGAGATCTCGCTTTCGCGAAAGCGGTACAACTCTACCCAAATCCTACCGATGGAGACGAAGTAAACATCTCTGGATTAGGCAATGGAACTGTGAACCTTAAAGTGGTAGGTCTATTGGGCCAGGTTGTTTATAACGAGATCCTTAAGGTACGATCCAATAATGTTAAAATTAAAGATCTTGCTGCACTACAGTCTGGAGTGTATCTGGTAAGCATATCGCAAAATGGAAATTCAACAACCAAAAAATTAATTGTTGAATAATTACTCGTAATTTTTGGAAATTATAAACCGCTCTTTTTTAGGAGCGGTTTTTTTTTGATGACTTGTGAGGCTAGGGGAATTGAAAAGGCTCATCCCTGAAAAAGTACTGTTCTAACTTTATCCATTAGCTCTATCTTTCATTCTTTTCGCTGGTTGTACACCGCCGTGACCCGCCCAAAGAGCAATCTCTACCTATAGGGTTTAAGAGAGATCATTTTGTGGAGTAGAGAGTAGAATTGTTTCGCTTTCGCGAAAGCGGGAAGCTAATTTTGAATTTTTAACTACCACCAGTGTATACTATAAAACAAAAGCAGATTCAGATGTTAATTCGATAATTTTAGAGAGCAGTTATAATCGAGCGACTCAAGTTTTTAGCGACCATCATTAGATTTCCTATTTTAATTCGATAAGATTGTTTGAAGTGCAATACCATTTGTTTCTGTATTTGGGGTTGATGATGAAATTTTGCTTTAACGTAAGTGAAGAAATTTAAGCATCGGTCAAGAAAAGGCGATTTTTAATTCATTATATTTGTTTACATAAGCGTAAAGCATTAAAATCAAGTCAGGTATGAAAAACTTTTTTTTAATACTTGTTAAATTAATATCACGATTTGATGTAATGCATTATCTGTAACTAATTTTTCTTAGTTCACTTTCAAATCGCTAAATTCTATTCAAATGAATAAATTATACAAATCTTTATTATTTCCGCTGATAGTAATCGCTGTTCTTTTCTCATACGGATTTTTGGTATTAGATAACAACCATGCAGACTATACAGTAGCCAAACCGGTGATTACTCCTAGAACTGCTGATACCTATAATTTAGATAGAACAGGAAGCCCACTTTCAAACGGATTAAAATGTAACTCATGTCATGGTGGTGCTTTTAATAATGTATCTGGGTCTATTACGGTTAGAGATTTAATGAATCAACCTGTGACTAGTTATACACCTGGAACTAGCTATGTGATCGAATATGATATTGATTATAATTTTGGATTTGCAGTTGGTTTTCAGGCTGTAATATTAGATGATTCTAATGCTCAAGCAGGTGTGTCATCAAATCCTAGTGCAAATACAAGAATATCCACACTTATTGGTAGACAATACCCTGAGTCATCTAACACTGTTTTCGCTGCTAGTGGTTACACATTTATGACGGATTGGACAGCTCCTGCAGCTGGCACTGGTAACGTGACTATTTATAGCGACGCGGTTGTAGGAAATGGGGATGTTGGCTCATCAGGAGATGATACACTCGGAGGTATGAGCCTTTCGTTGAGTGAGCTTACAACTAATAATTTCCCTACTGATATTACCTTATCAAACAGTTTTATCAACTCGAGCGCTACGGGAAGCAATACAATTGTAGGCACACTATCTACAACAGATGCTGATACCGGAGATACTTTTACCTATAGCCTTGTGTCAGGAACCGGAGATTCAAATAATGGCAGCTTTAATATTAGTGGCAATTCACTGCGTACTAATGGAACTCTGTCACCGGGAGTTTATGGTGTGAGGATCAACACAAACGACGGGACAGACGATTTTGCAAAACAATTTAATATTACAGTGACTGTTCCACCTAGTTTTAGTGCCGCATTTTCACCAAGTACCATTTCGTCTGGAGGGTCTAGTACACTCACATTTACCATCGATAATGCGGCAAATAGCTCTTCTGTAGGTAATCTCGCATTTACCGTTAATTTACCAGCTGGTACAGTTGTAGCCAATCCTGCTAATCCGTCCACGACATTGACCGGTGGCACGCTCACTGCTACAGCCGGTAGTAATGCAATCAGCCTTAGCGGATCCTCACTTGCGGGCGGTAGCTCGGCCACCGTGCTAGTAGATGTAACGGGTAACGCTCAAGGTTCATACTTCATGACCTCATCAGATCTTACTTCTGACTTTGGTAATAGCGGTACTGCGTCAGCTACCTTGACAGTAATAACGCCTAACAATGCACCAACCGACATCTCATTAAGTCCAACATCAATCAACCAAAGTTCGACAGGAGTTGATGCAACTGTAGCAACTTTATCTACGACCGATGCAGATTCTGGCGACACTCATACCTATACTTTGGTAACAGGTACAGGTGATAGTGGAAACGCAAATTTTAATATTAATGGCTCATCTTTACGAAGTAACGGAGCACTTTTAGCAGGCAATTATAGCATACGTATAAACACCAATGACGGTACGGATGACTTTGAAAAACAATTCTCAATAACTATTGTCGATGACATTTCTAAAGGCCTGCAACTCGATGCCGAGGATACCAACTATACTATAGACTTTGACAACACGGTGGCGGGAGTAAATAATGGAGCATTTGTGGGAACCGGACTGGATGGGATCCCAGCTGCCGGACAGCTGAACTCAAGTGGATTTTTGATCAATGGACTATCCGATGGAGACACCACCGATGGTGGAGCTTTTGACTCTGGCGACTATGCCCGCGGCGCCTCAACTGGTGGAGTAGGTGGCGGTGGTCTATATGCTTTTGATGTTTCAAACGTAGGCACCCCAGACGTGGCGCTTGGCGTACAGGCTACCGGCGGTGATTTTACTCCGGGAGATATCATATTGAGAGTCCAGAACAATACTGGTGCCGTTATAACCACACTTGACGTTGCCTACGAGGTACTTACCTATAACGATCAGGCCAGGTCGCAGTCCATAACATTAAGCCACGGAGCAACGGCTGCGGCATCAAATGGTGTCACCGCACTAGACTATGCGACGGAGGAGGCAGTATTCACACCGCTGGCAAGCACTTGGAAGGCCAACTATTTCACCACCCAGCTCACTGGACTCAACATAGCTGATGGTGTGGCGTATTTTATCAAGTGGAGCAGTGCCGATTTAAGTGGAAGCGGCTCGCGCGACGAGTTTGCCCTGGATGACATCCAAGTCATAGCAAACAGCTCAAACACCAGTGTGACCGCAAATGCCTCCTATCAGGACATGAAGGTAAATGGATCGCTGGCGCTTACCCAGCCAACGGATATTGAGGGAGGACTGAACATCTCTGGTGGTAACTTAACTACAAACGACAACCTTACATTCAAGAGTATCAACTACTCTGGAACAATCAGGACGGCTATTTTAGAGGAGGTTCAAAACGGTGGTACAATTACAGGAAACGTAACCGTGGAGCAGTTCTATCCTGCAAACAGGGCGTTTAGGTTTCTGTCTTCATCGACTACGCCTATAGATAGCTCAGGATCGATCTTCAACACCTATCAGGAGGGCGGTGCCAATACACCGGGACTGGGAACTCATATTACTGGAGGATCTGCTGCAAACGGCTTTGACCAATCCTTGAGCAACAATCCATCACTATTTTTGTATGACCCGACTGGAATAAATGGTAACATAGGCTGGATTCCTTTTAATGACAACTTCAGTACAATAAATGGAGCTATCTTTCCTACAATAGCTTTTAGGATATTTGTCAGAGGAGATCGCACCGTATCACTTGCAACTACCAATGCGACGGCAACGGCAACGACACTTAGGACGGCAGGAAGATTGATTACAGGCGATCTAACTTTTGAATCGGGCATTTCAAGTCAATTTCCCTTTGGTGCAGATGGCTCATTTTACCTGATGCCCAATCCCTACCAGGCGCAGATGGATCTATCGCAGACCATAGTCAATAATAGTGAGGACATCAACCAGACTACTTATTGGGCGTGGGTACCATCAATAAATAACTATGTTGCCTATGATTTTTCAACGGGTGGTCTGCAAAACGGTGTGAGTCAATTTATACAACCCAATCAGGCATACTTTATACAGACGGATGAGGCAAGTGGTAGCACTGCTGGGTATGATCCATCGGTTACCTACATGGAGTCACAGAAAAGCACGGCCGTTACTGCAACGGCAACATACAGCCAGCCAGAATCTGAGTACAGTATAAGGCTGTTCACTCCCGAGACGCAGGGAGGCTTCATAGCTACAGATATGGTGCGTGGATTTATAAATACGGGTTATGACAATGGAATCAATAATCGTGATGCGGTCAAGTTCACTGGATTGAGTGAGCAGTTATCCATTTTAAGTAACGGAGTTCAATTGAGTAATGAGCGCCGGGAGCAGTATGTGGATGAAGAGGTGTTGCAGTTGCAAATAGGACAGATGCAAACGGGTACTTATGATCTTGAATTGAACTTTAGAGATTTTAACGGTCTGGAGGTATATTTAGTAGATAATCATCTTAACACACGTTCTTTGATTGCCCAAAACCAAATCATAGATCACTCATTTGATGTAGACCTCAACGATGCGGGATCATTTGCTGCTGACCGTTTTCAGGTAGAATTTGAAACGGGCACCTTGTCTGCTGGAGATCTCGCTTTCGCGAAAGCGGTACAACTCTACCCAAATCCCACGGATGGAAATGAATTGAACATCTCAGGCTTAAAAAATGGAACTGCAAACGTGACTATCCTCGGGTTATTGGGACAAACTATTTATGAGCAGGAACACACGGTCTTATCTGGAAGCGCACAGGTAAATGGCTTGGAGAACTTGACGTCAGGTGTTTATCTGGTAGCTATATCGCAAAATGGTAAATCGGCTACAAAACGATTGATCGTGAAATAATACTAAAACGTCAGAGGTGGTATATTTTTATTAACCTATCCAAATTATAGTTTTTTTTAAAAAATAGGCTCAAACTACATACGGTTTGAGCCTATTCTGCTTCATGGCTTTGGTCTAACGATAACCCAAATGTTCAATAAAATCCTTGCTATGGCAGCTTCGACGTTTGTAGCAATAAGAGCAACTTTAATCTAATTTATGATAGCTGTTATTACTCTATCATTTAATTTATAGCTAATCTACACTCACCGTACTTACACAGCCAGAGCCGCTATAGAATTTTGCGCCACCGCCGTTAACACTTGAGCTATTACTGTAGGTATAGTATAAGTTTTTCTTATAATTATAGTTGCTAGTGCTGTTTGCACTTAATCTATTACCGTTGCGTGAACCTTCTTCATAAATGTAGATTTCCTTACCAGTATTGTTTTTTACTTTGACGTAGCTTTAAGCCGCTGCTGCACCTGCTATGCGATTGTTTTCTTGAATACGTCTGTATTCATCAGATTTTTTCCAATCGTCATTATGTTTTCGAATCGCCTTTTTCACGAGACTGCTTATAAGTTCTACATTCTCACAGGTAGCATTATTAGCTGGATCACTCAAAAATTCAGCTTTTCTCCTTGGCTTCTCAGCAAATGCAGTACCTGAATAAGCCTGAAGTTTTGTATCTGCATCAAATTCATTCATTTTGAGTACAAAACTGATTGATCACAGCCGAAACATATAGCTTTGATGATTTTGGTTACAAGACTTTTCATAGCAGTTGAGATGATTGTCCTCTCTGTAGATGTTAACGTTCTATCCATTGATAGATTTCAATGATACTTGAGCCGATTTCAAACCTTTCCCTGTTACTTTGAGTTTGATCTCTCCCGTTTGCTCCGTAGATTTTACCAAAACAACCAGTTTACCGCTGAATAATTTCATGGTAGGTAAATGAAAAAGCTCTAGCGAAGTCGCATCGCCATTACAAGCCGCCCGATATTCACCAGCACCGGTCGCTTTAAAGTTCAGCTGATTGGTCGCAGTAGGGCAGGGGGTACCGTTTTTATCCACGACAGATACGGTGACAAAAGCGATATCCTCACCATTGGCCTTGAGTATTTTGACATCGGGATCCAGGACCAATTGGTGCGGTTTTCCTGCGGTTTTGATCTCTTTTTCGGCGGCTGGATTGCCGTCTTTGTCCAGTGCGATTACTTTGAGTGTTCCAGGTTCGTACTTAACGTCCATCCACATTAGGCGGTAGCGGTCTTGATGGGTTTCTTTACTTTTGGTTTGCACGCCCAGGCTTTTTCCGTTCAGAAATAATTCTGCGCTGTCGTAGCTGGTGTACACAAAAACCGGCGTGGTTTCTCCTTCACGACCTTCCCAGTTCCAGTGCGGTAAAATGTGCAAGGTTTCGTCTTCAGTATTCCAGCGGCTGCGGTAGAGGTAATAGCGGTCTTTAGGCAAACCCGCCAGATCGTTGATCCCAAAATAGGAACTGCGCGACGGCCAGGCCTCGTCATAAGGTGTAGGCTCGCCCAGATAATCAAATCCCGTCCACACAAACTCACCGATGACCCACGGCTTATCGTCCTGCAACACAAAATCATCGTCTGGCAAATTGGACCAGCTGCAGTATTCTAAATCATAGGAAGAGGATTGATAATCGGGATAGGTTTTCATGCTCGCCTTTTCCACGGGAAACTTATAGACTCCGCGTGAGCTCACCGTCGATGCGGTTTCAGATCCCAGCAAAAATCCTTGCGGAAACCGCTCGTAAGCCTCCTCATACAGATGCACACGGTAGTTCAGTCCGGGCACGTCCATGATCGCGCCAAAACCAGATTCCATCACCGCTTCCACCTGATCCATTCCCACGGTCACCGGTCGGGTGGGATCCTCACGGTGGAAGATGTCTTGCAGCCATTTGGCTCGTTTCACGCCCCTGCTGCCCCACTGGTCGGGCACCTCGTTCCCAGAGCTCCACATCACGATACTCGGGTGATTTCGGGTCGCCCGCACCAGATTCACCACGTCACGCTCTGCATATTCATCAAAAAAACGGTTGTAACCATTTTCTACCTTGGGCTTTTTCCATTCGTCAAAACTTTCTGCCAGAAACATAAACCCGATTTCATCGCACAGTTCCAATTGTTCCTGTGATGGCATATTGTGCGCGCTTCTAATCGCGTCGCAACCCATGTCTTTCAAAATCGTGAGCTGCCGTCGCAGGGCTGCCACATTAATCGCGGTACCCAGCGGTCCCAGGTCGTGATGCAGGCAAACGCCCTTGAATTTTCGCGTCTCGCCATTTAGGCTGAAACCCGTTTCTGGACTGTAATCAATGCTCCTGATCCCAAATTGCGTGGTCTGTTCATCGACCTTTTGACCGTTTTGAAACAGGCTCAGTTGCGCAGTATAGAGGTAAGGCGTCTCCGGGCTCCACAGTTGTGGGTTTTCTACTTTAAAGTTTAACTCAAAGGTATTGTTGATGAGGTTCTCGCTTTCGCGAAAGCGTAATTCTCTTCCAGCTGCATCAAATATTCTAGCCTCAAGTTTGAGATCGTCTCCCGTTGCACGCGTTTCGATATTCACTTTTGCCGCAGTTTCAGAAATGGAAGGCGTGGTGATGAAGGTGGACCACTGGTCAAAACTGGCGGTATTCTTCACGATGACGCTCACGTTGCGGTACAGTCCAGCACCGGGATACCAGCGGGAGGACTTGCCCACATTAGTCAGCTTCACGGCTAGCGTGTTCTTCTGGTCAGCCAGGATAAAAGGCGTGACGTCAAAGTAAAAATAGGCGTAACCGTATTTCCACTCGCCCACCTTCTGGCCGTTGAGAAATACCTCTGGCTCGCTCATCGCGCCCTCAAAAAGCAACAAGACTTTTTTGTTATTGTCAAAGTTTTCCAACTCAAAATGGGTGCGGTACCAGCCGGTACCTATGTAGGGAAGGGAACCGGTCCTTCCCGTTTTTTCAGTGGCGACCTGCTCTCCGTTCTGGGTGATGGCTACGGTCTGCTTGTCCACTTCTTTGTCAAAAGGACCGTAGATCGCCCAGTCGTGAGGCACGGTCACATCTTGCCAGCTGGAATCGTCATAATCAACTATGAAAGCTTCGGGATGGGTGCCTTTGTTGAACTTCCAGTCTTTTTTTAACGTGATCACTTCTCTAGTTTGGGCTTCCATTTTGATTTGAGTTGCTAGAATTGCAATCATGCAAATGATTGCACTTAAAAATTTATTCATCGAGAGTGGCGTTGTAAAAAGTCATTCCTAGGGTGGCTTGGTTATTTTGGTCAAAAAGGGTAGCGTTGTCCCAGTGTGAACCGGTCGCCCATTGGGTAGAGCATCCCGTAGAAACCCACGCCGGCTCCCAGTAGACGAGGCCCTCGCCACCAGCATCTTCAATAACCTGTTGTAGTCTGTTCAAATAATCGAGTTGTCCTTGTGGCGAGGCGGGAAAGCCTCCGGTCAAGGCATCTTGTCCCAAAATGTTGTTTGCGGCATCGGCATTGTTCATGGTAAAAGGGTAAGCCGTTTCCACGATCATGAGTTTCTTGTTGTAGTCATTGATCAATGAAGCCAGCGGCGTTCCCACTTGGTTCAAATCATACTGCGACCAGATGGGATAATATGACAAACCAATCCAATCATAGTCGGTAACACCAGCGTCAGTTGCTTGTTCAAACCACCACAATCCATTTTCAGGCTGGGCGATGTGAAGCATGACCTCGATTTCTTTATTTTCTGCCTGGGCTACAGCGCGCACCGCCTCAATACCTTTGTTGATCAGCGCGGCGTTTCTGATCCAGTCAATGGGCCATTCCAGCTCGCCATCTTGCAGAATCATGGGATTGATTTCGTTTCCTACCTGAACAATGTTGGGTAGCAAATTTTCTCCAGCCAACTCAGATAGGGTGTCAAACGTGTAGTCATACAATAGATTTCCTAAAGCAGTAGTATCATCTATCGAGGCGATCCACGCTGCTGGAATTTGCTGTTTTTCAGGATCAGTCCATGAATCTGAATAGTGAAAATCAAGCAAGACCTGCATACCTTCGTTTTTTGCACGTCTTATGGACTCTTTTACATCCTGGAGATTGGAGTAATTGGTCCACGTGGGATTGTGCCATAATCGCAAACGGACGAGGTTAGTACCTTCATCGGCAAAAATGGAGTAGGGGTCTTGTACAGCACCGCTGCGGTTTTTATAACTCGCACCGCAATCTTCCATCTCATTGACATAGGAAAGGTCTGCACCATAGTAAAATGAGATAGGCTCTGGAACCACCACACCCGAATCATCGTCAGTCGCGGCACTCTCATTATTACTACTGTCACTGCAAGAAGCCAAAATCAGAACATAAAATATAAAGGAGAGTAAAAGAAACGTATGATTGATAGACTTTAACGTGGTCGCAGAGCGCGGTCGAACTGAAAGCGTTATGGTATCAGTCACGGGCAGCAACATATCACTTAATCGTTTGCGAAAATCAAGCAGAAAGTGGCTCATAAAAGTGTTTTTCCAAATTTAAGCATAATCCCTAAAAACCTACCAGTACCTACCAGTTTATTTATGCTATACGGCTTGACTTAAAGCGAACGTATTAAACTAGTTTATAAAATTGAATTATCATGTCTATTCATAATTAGATTTGCCAGTTTTGATTGTTTCAATTAGTTGTAAGAAAACCTCTCTTAATTCTATTTCAGTCGTGAATTCAAAAATTTCGATCAGATAACAAACACTTTCGGCTTTCCAAACATTATTATGATCAGGGTTTAAATTGTACGTTCTTAGTAGCCTCCTGAGACTTTTTCTAGTGGCAACCCCACCAATCTCTTTCTCAATATTATAGAGGAATTCATTTAAGTTGATAATTGGTGTATCCTTATCAGACCAATCATTTTCAGCTTCTTGAATTTTGATCGCAATTTTCTCATCCTTTTGATTTTCGAGGCGCTTTTCTTCAATAACATCAAATAATTCATCAAACGTCAGTAGAGGCAATATTCTTGTTTCTTCCCATTCACTCAAACTTTCCTCAATCATTTTTTTCTCAGCAGGACGTTCGGATTTCCAGAAAAGTCGCCTACCAAACTTTCTTAAATGCTTATCCCAAGATTTTGTCTTTGTGAGCTGACCTTTCTTTTTATTTGCCATGTAGCCAAACACTTATTGATTTTAATAATTTAAAAGTTCTCAATGTTCAAATAAAACACAAACCGGTGTCGGAGCCTGAATATCACTCATGAAACTGAGTTTGCCCGTGATCTCATTACGTTGAAAAACGACCAAATTATCACTGTTTTGATTGGCTACAATTAAATATGTACCGTCAGGTGATAATGCAAAATTACGTGGTTCGTTGCCTCGGGTAGGCTCAAAACCGATGCGTTTCAAGTTTCCATCTTCAGAAATTCTATAGATCACGATGCTGTCGTGACCGCGGTTTGAGGCGTACAGAAAATTACCGTCTGGAGAGAGGTGGATATCGGCAGCTTTGCTGAACTCATTGTAACCGTCTGGCAACATGGAAAAGCTCTGGCCAACTTCGTAGTCCTTTCCATTTTTCTTAACCAGACTTATGGTGTTGTCGAGTTCGTTGAGCACATAGATCCAATTCTTCTCAGGATGAAACGCAAGATGTCTCGGACCCGCTCCAGATGCCATAGCTAGAGTATCTGTAATGACCAATTTTTCGTCTTGAATTTTTGAGAACCACAATTGATTACTTCCCAGATCTACCGATACGATTTCATGATCACTTTCTGGAAGCATATACACCGAGTGCGCATGAGGAGCCTCTTGCCGATCAGTAATGCCTTTTCCCGTGTGTTGCTCTCTGTACTTTAAATCAGAAAGAGCGCCATCATTCTTTAATTGCAAAAGACCAACGCTCCCGCTGGAATAGTTGGCTACCAAAACTTCATTTTGTTCACTTACCATTACAAAACATGGATGCACACCGCCGCTGGATGCTTGATTTTGTTTGATCAGCGTATCTTTTTTGATTTTGAATGAGGTTACGGTTCCCGGATCATTTTCATTGACCGCAACCAGTGAATTTCCATTTTTTGATAGCGCCAGATAGGAAGGGTGGCTTGTTTCTGCAACTAAGCCCAGGTTTTCAAGAGATCCATCTTGATGCAAAACATACTTGTAAATTCCTTTGCTATCTAGATTAGTGTAAGTACCCACGTAGAATGTCTGCATATTCATAGACTCTTTTTGATTTTGGGATGAGGTGTTTGAATTCATACAGCTCACAACGAGCATTGAACTAGCAATGAATAATGCGATTTTTAGACTCCAATTTGTTGATGGAAGGAGAAAGCCGAACATATTTTGAATTTGTGCGTAAACTACGGTTTCTAGAATCAATGATTGAGTTATTAAGATTTCTAAAGGTCCTCAAAAATATAAAAGCCCATACATAGCAAGTTAATTTCGTTCTATTCGGTTTTCGTTTTTATTTCTCCTATTTTCGGTAATATTGATGATTCCTGCTCCATTAACTAACCAATGACTATTTTCTTTTTTTAATTTTAAAGTCACTTCAAAGTCTGGTTAACTTTCACATTTAACAGTCAAGTATTCCCCCATTATTTGTTCGGGTTTAAATTTGGTTGGATTTTCTTGTGCATCAAGAATTGGGTTAAACCTTTAGCTTATTTCAGGGTTAATTATATCAGCTGCTTTAAGTAGTTTTTTCAATTCATCCTTGAATTTTACCGACACATCATTTTACTGCCGGATCCAATCAATCAGTCTAACTTCAGATTTGAAATCATTTGTTAAGTTGAGATAATCGCTTATAAAATGCAGTTCCACTTTATAATCCAATTTGGGAAACTGAAGTGTTGTAGATTTGGAAGACGTATTTTTAGAATCAGTCATCTGACAGTTTAAAATAATATTTCGGTTAAAAATGTTACTACGGTTCAAACATATCTTTCTACCTCTTATTTTAAAATCCAGTAATGGTTCAAGACCTTTAGTTAAAGTATTGAGGAAGTAATGGTAGGTTTATTCATATTTGGGCTCTTTTTAGGTATTCCAATTTTATATGTGGATATGCTTCCTATTTTGTTGTTAATCATCGTATCGACCACTTTGATATCATCAGATTCATGTGTGATGATAAATTTAACATCGTTAATCTTGATTTTGTAAGTATGTAGAATGCTAAGAGATACAGTATGCTTATTCACAATAATTTCAAAACAAATAGAACTTTCGAGATTATTTCGAATTTTAAGATCTTTATAACCATATGCAACTGCTGCATCTCCTCCCAGAGGCATATAACGTGTGGACTCGTCGTATATGTCGACAGAATGATTGTGCCTTTCAATAACTCCAAGTCCACAATGAATACTTGCTAAGTATATCATACCGGATAATTGGCATAATCCTCCGCCGTATGATTCGATTGTTTTCCCGTTTATTAGTGATCTGCTTTTTACAAAGCCTCTTTTTTCGGAAGGTTCTCCAACTACCTTCCAAAATGAAAAAATTTCGTTTGGAAGAATCACTATTGTTTCGATTGATGATTTAGCTATCGATATATTGTGTGTTTTGAACTCATTGGATTTGAGGTCTTGAGTAACTGAAAATGCTTTACAAGTCGGTCGGTCAATATTTCTAGTTTTTGCATAAGAGAAAGTATAGCCTTTTGAAAAATCTGAAATGGTGTTTTTCAGTCGATGAATACCTGATTTAAGGTTTTGTGGTATTTTTTCTCGAATCATTTTTTCTTTAAAATAAAAATTAAATGAGAGCTGTATTCTTTAAATATAGAGTTGCACAGAAAATTATCAATAGGAATGCAAAACTTCCTAAGCCCTTTCGGTATTCTATGAATCGGAAAAAATGCTATTCCATGAAAGCTTTCAATTTTCCAGTCAGCTTGAGTTAAAAATTGAAGTTGGTCAAGATTTATTTGATAACCGCCATGCCAAGAAGAACTCTTGAACCCAAAAAATTTTCTCCTTTTTTTAGAAGGAATGTCAAATATGAAGTAGCCATTAGGTTTACAGACCCTAGAAACCTCTTTTTGAATCTCAAAAAAGGTTTCCTCATCTAGATGCATGAAAAGATGAAAAGAAAAAACATTTTTAAAGAAAGAGTTTTCAAAATTTAATTTTTCGGCATCTGCTTTTCTAATGTTTTTTAGAGGATATTTATTCCTTGAAACTTTGATCATTTCAGAACTGATGTCTGAACCATAAGCAGCAAAATCTAGAAATCGTCCCGTTCCACAAGCTAGGTCTAGGTTTTTGTCTATATCATTTTTTGATAAATACATGTTGAGAACCTTTAACTCCTGCTCATGAATATATTTTCCGTAACTATTTGAAAACCTATCAGAATCGTACGTCGTCGCTAAATCATCATAGTATTTGATTATTTCTGTTTTCAAGGTTTAGTTTTTTCTTAAGGTCTCGTAAATGATTTTGTTTGTAGTTGAAGCAACTAATTTAGCGAATTAAAGCAGAACAGAAAGTTATAGAGGATTTTGTTTGGCAAGCGTTCATAAACTTTAATAAACCTAAGCAAACCTTTAAGATGCGGTTTTGATATTTGATATCAAAGATAATTGCACCCTCATCAATAAAAAATCAAAACCGATGGCAATAAATATTTCTTATACATGCGAAGTAATTTATTATGATAAGTTTTAGCAACAAAGTACAACTGATATGGGCCTTAGGACAAGAAACAGAATAATCAATCTATCAAGACGGTAGGAGGCTGGCCAGATTTTATCCTGCCACCACAGATGGCTGCAAGAATAAATAAGTCGAGCAAGTCAAAAATACATAATAGCATAGAGTGGTTGCTTTTAACGATAACGCAAGCATCGTTGCCAGCTACTTAAAGTTAAGGAACAAACTAGGAATTGAGGGCAAGCTGGTCACACGGGCATTGGAAGACAAAAAAGGTAAAAAGTAATATACCAAAGAGGTCATTTGCAATAAAGTTTTGATGCTGGTTATCAAGGTTATATGCATCAACAACATTTTGATTTTGGGATACAGGTGTTTTATTTTTCTGCTTTCGCGAAAGCGAATTTCATATCCAGCATCAAACCAGATGAGAGGATCCTGAATAGATTTACTAAACTTCAATTTTTAAGAAATCATTATAGTTTTGGACAATTGGGGTTTATTTTCGCAAACTCATTAATTCAAGCCATCCATGCGATTTATTATTAGTATCAGTGTATTTCTTTTTTTCTTATCATCTGCAAACGCTCAAACGGTAGAAGAAATTGAGAATATTAAGAAGGGAAGTAACAGAAACGAGTTACTTGCTATTAGCAAAGAATACAGTGCGGATTATTCTCCTTTAGAATTAAAAACAATCGCCCGCGAGAAAAATTGGGAATACGTTATTTCAGAAAATCACCAATTTTCTCAACTGGTAGGAATTACAAAGGACGATAGGCCTATTTATTATACTACCTACAATTTTGGAGCTGGACAGACCTCTCGTGCTCATGCCTTAAATACCGGTGGCTCGCTCAACCTCGATATCAACGGTCAAAATATGCGAGCAGGTGTATGGGATGGTGGCTCCGCCAGATCTACTCATGAGATTTTTACAAACCGGGTACAGGTTATGGATGGTGGGTCTATAAATGATCATGCCACCCATGTGGTGGGTACCGTTATAGGGGATAACACTGTTGAAAATGGTAATGCTCAGGGAATGTCTTATATGGCCAGTGTAGATTCTTATGACTGGACTAGCGACATCAGTGAAGTTTCTTTAGCTGCATCAAACGGCTTATTGCTATCTAATCACTCTTATGGGTACAATCCTGCTTTTTTAAATCTGGATCAGTATGGAAAGTACGATGAGGATAGTCGCGCATTTGATGCTATAATGTACAACGCTCCATATTACCAGCAGGTCGTGGCTGCGGGAAACACCAGAGATGATGGTATCAACACTGGTAAAATTGGATATGACCTAATCACAGGCATGGCACTGGCAAAAAATGGAATTACTGTAGCGGCAGTAAACGGTGTTTCAAATTATCAAAATCCTAGCGATGTGGTGATGTCATCATTTAGTAGCTGGGGTCCCGCTGATGATGGACGGATCAAACCGGATATTTCTGCAAAGGGAGTAAATGTGTTTTCTTCTACGAGCGCATCTGATTCTAGTTATAGTGTTTATTCCGGTACCTCCATGGCGTCACCTTCAGCAACGGGAACTCTACTACTCATGCAACAATATTACAATTCATTGTACGGAAGCTATATGAAAGCGGCCACCTTAAAGGCACTTATGATTCACACGGCAGATGAGGCAGGAAGCTTTCCTGGTCCGGACTATAAATTTGGATGGGGATTGATCAACGCAGAAGCTGCTGCCGAAGTTATTGAAGATAAAGATGTTCTGAGTGTGATGGAGGAGAATACCTTGGATAATGGAGGGCAGTTTAATAGAACCTACAGGGCATCGGGTACGGAACCCGTGATGGTAACAATTACATGGAGCGATCCTGCTGCTACTCCTGTAGGCAATAATCTTGTAGACGACGCTACACCCATGCTAGTAAATGATCTTGATGTAGTGGTGATTAACAACGGTGTAACTTATCATCCATGGAAGCTGGATGTATCTTCGGTATCAAGTCCTGCAACAACGGGAGATAATACGGTCGATAATGTTGAGAAAATAGAAATCCCTAACGCCACAGGAAGTATTCAAGTAATTGTAACTCACAAGGGAAATTTGGTCAACTTGAGTCAAGATTACTCGATCGTCGTAACTGGAGTTTCAGCAAATGACTTTTGGTTTACTGTAAATGATCAGAGCGATCTCGAGCTTTGTAATAGTACTAATAGTGCTCAAATAGATCTAGACTCCTTCAGAGCCCCAACGTTCACTGGCAATGTGAATTTGAACGCCCTAAATCTTCCATCTGGACTTAGTGCTTCATTTTCTCCAAATTTACTTTCAAATCAATCCTCATTCAATTTAAATTTATCTGGAATAAATAATGTTGCATCAGGATCCTATGATGTAATTATCAGCGGTCAGAGCGGTTCATCAATTTATAATTTACCTCTAACTTTAAATATCTATGGACTGTCAAATTTGTCTGTGGCACTTGTCAGTCCTATGAATAATGATACCGATGTTGATGTAGAAACAGAATTCAATTGGCAGCTGGATCCCAATGCTAGTTCCTATAGATTGCAAGTAGCATCTGATCCTAATTTCAGCAATTTGATTGTCAATGAATTACTTATACATAATTCATATGAGGATGCCCAACTTGCTTACCAAACCCAATATTACTGGAGGGTTTTAAACAGCAATCCATGTGGTAATGGCGCGTACTCACAAACTTATAGCTTCACGACTAATTGTGACAATCCTATCGACCTTTTGTTATTATCTGCAACAAGTTCAACCGTCGATCTTTTTATTTCAGACAATAATAGCTCTCAATGGGAAATTGAGGTAGTGTTACAAGGTGCAACTCCTTCTGGAAACGGTATATTATATAACTCTTCTACCTCAAGTATTTACAACCTCTTGAGTAGTACTTGTTATAATTTTTATGTGAGAAGCGTATGCGGTAGCGGCTTCAGTGTGTGGTCAGGTCCCTTTACATTCTGTACCAGTGCAGATTATTGTGCTGGAGACCGATTCTATGACTCTGGTGGTGCTAGCGGTTCCTATTTTAACAATGAAGATTGGACGGAAACTATATACCCTGAAACTTCTGGTGAACGTATTAGAGCGATTTTTCAATCATTCAGATTAGAGGGTTGTTGTGATTATCTTGAAATATATGATGGGCCAACTACATCTGATCAACGTATTTTTAGAGGTAATGGGTTCAATTCACCAGGAGAAGTTTTCTCAACTCACTCCTCAGGGGCACTAACTTTTAGATTTACTTCAGATTCTAGCGTTGTGTACTCAGGTTGGGAAGCCAGTATAATATGTGAGCCAAAACCCGCATGTTCAAATCTGCCATCGGATCTAGGAATCTTTAGCGCTACTTCCAGTTCTATAACAATTGACTGGACTGAGAATGGGTCCTCTACGAGCTGGGAAGTAGAGATCGTACCACAGGGAACCACACCAACTGGTTCAGGAATAATAACTACCTCTAATCCTTTTACATTCAATAACCTCAGTCCACAATCGTTCTACGATGTATATGTAAGAGCTATATGTGCAGCAGGTAACTCAGGTTGGGTAAGCGGTACTTTTGAAACCACTTGTGGTGCTATCCAGGCGCCTGTGTTTGAACCTTTCTCAGCATCTGGTTCAACTCCCAACTGTTGGGCGGAAAGCGGTAGCGAGAACTGGATGTTTTCTACTGGGGCAGGTTATGCCGCAAGTTTTGCTGGCGATTTTACAAGTAATGGAAATACCAACTATGCATGGATTGATGGCTCTGTGCCCAATGGTCCTGGCCAAACCAGTACTTTGACCACACTACCAATCGATATTTCAAACTTGAATGTA
>JBATVD010000009.1:0-143993 GCA_049671565.1 Nonlabens sp. | reverse complement strand
AAAGCAATTCACAACCCTGTGATACATATTGCTTGCCTTTAAATCGTTGTCAAAGATCAGTAAAATTCACTGGTTGAAAGCAATTCACAACCGCTCATAGAAATCCTTGCATCCTACTTTAGTTGTCAAAGATCAGTAAAATTCACTGGTTGAAAGCAATTCACAACCGCTCAGTGACCTCGCTGTACTTTCTTTAGTTGTCAAAGATCAGTAAAATTCACTGGTTGAAAGCAATTATCCAAGCCTGATTTTATGAATCAGGTTTGAATGAGCCTCTTTCCTCGGGTTCACACAGACGAACAGCAATGGAAAGTCTGGTAAAATTTTCATAGTGTTGAGTGAGGCGGCGCGCAGGTTTGACTTGCACGGATTTGTTTGGATCACGTTGTCAAATGCATTTCTCTAGCTCCTGAAGTCACTCGTCGGATGCAAGAGAAATTCACTGGTTGAATGCAATTTACAAACCGTTTTAATCTGTAGTAAGTCTGCGACCACTATTCCATTTTGATAAATAGGATGTAAACATTGATGAAGTGTTATGAAAAAGAGTCTTGTCAATGAATATCTAAACCCTATGGGCCATTAAAATTTTATCTGCCATTATACAAAAACGGCGCCCATAGTTTTGGGGTTTTACCTCGCTCACCGAAATCGCCACGGATGAAAGCTCTTTTTATATCGTTTAAAGTTTCGTCTGGTTTAAGGTTATTTTGAATAATATTTTTAAACAACAATTGCATCGTAATCGCCGTTCCTGCATCATCCACTGGCCAAAGTGAAAGCATTGTGCTATTAGAACCTGCCAACAAAAAAGATGTGTTGAGTCCATTGATACCTTCACCACCATAGAGTTTGCCGATTCCTGTATCACAGGCACTTAAAATGGTTAAATCAGCATTTAAGTTGAGTTTTGCAATTTCTGGTGCGAGTAAAAAGGTGTCTTCATTGCTATCACCGCCATTGGGTTGTGAGAACATTACACCGCTAAATTCTGGGATGACATCGCCCGTAAAGCCGTGCGAAGAAATGATTAGATTTTTATACTTTTTCAACTCGCCCGAGCGATTTCTTTGTTTAAAATCGCTTTCCAACATATCTAGACCAGTTACAATGGTTGCATCGCTGGTTAGCGTGCCGATGTACTGTACTTCTTTAAGCGTGCCTTCTAGATAAGCGGCACCACCAAAACCAATGGCTTCTAATTCTGGTTTAAAGTTATAAATACCTTGACTGATTTTTTTAGAAACTGCATCAGATATTTTATAGAAATCTTCCATATTTCGAACTGTAGCCTTTACATTACCTGAGGGTTGGTATTTTGCACCACCAAAGGCAATCACCGATTTTCTATCATCTGAATAATTTCTCCCAGATATGTAATTCCAAACGCTTACATTAGGAATATAGCGAACGTTATTGGTTGTGATAAAATATTCATTTTTAGGATTTATAAAGGCTTCAAAAGGCAAATAATTAAGCTCTGATGATGCGCTAATAATTACGTTTTTATATTTGCTCGTTAAGTCCTGTACAGGCAATAAAGTAAGGTTGTACCAAAAGTGCATAAAATCATTAAGCGTCTGTTGATACTTTGGATTATCTGATTTCTCTAGTACTTCTCTTGACCATTCTACGAGCGTTATGAAATCTGCTTTTCTAAAGTTTTTTTCTTTATTGCTAAATTGTACCAACTTCCCATTTACATAATCTACATTATAATCATTCATATACTTATTAAGCGCTGGCGGCACTTTCTTAATACGGTCGGTATAGGCTTTCTTTATACGTATCAAATCATCTATAGGATAATTATAGCGAATTTCTGCATTGTTTTTTGTAATGGCAGTAATAATGACTTCTCCTGGTTGTCCCAAGGAATACATCAGCAGTAATTCATCATTTTTCAACATAGCTTTTGCATCGCTTAGCGTGGCAACAGGCATATTTTTATCTAGCATTTCACGCAGATAATTACCTCTCACTTGTTCTTGTATTTGAAATAATTTGCCCACTTCATTGGTTTGTTTTAAGCCTAAAATCAAGAATTCAAACGTGCTGGAAACTTGATTCATATATTCCAATTTTTGCTTGGCATTCAGTTCCTTTTTTACATATTCAATTAAAGCCACACTTTTCTCAAATTGCTTATTAGCATTGATGTAATCTTTTTGCTTCAAATAAATAGCCCCTAAATTATTATAAGCATTTTGAGCATTTTGATATTTTTTATTGGCGATATCTGCTTGCGCTACTTCTTCCATTATTTCGCTTGCTTCGGTATAAAGTCCTTGGTCGGCCTTTATTAATGCATAATTATTTTTTACTGAAGCAAGTAGTTTTTCATCATTAATTCTTTTCGCAATAGCGTAAGCCTTCATTACAAATTGCTGCGCTTGAGCCTTTTCAGTTGGGTCTCGACTAAAGAAATTTTGGGACCCCAAAGTGTTGTAGGCTTTTGCTCTATAATAATCGTTGTTAATTTTATTAGCTATCTGTTCTAGTTGATAAGCACCCTGAATAATATCTTCTTTCTGGGCATTTAATCTGCCAGCAACATTTATTTTGTGTAGCGTCATATAGGCTTGTTTGATAGATGGATAAGCTAAATTTTGATAATCCGCCAATCCTTCATTGATATTTAAAAGTGCGCCTCGTGTATCTAAAGAATTATCTTTAATTACAGATAGAAAATGTAGCGCGTGACTTCTACTCCAGTATAATTTGGGATCGCCTTTGCTAATTTTTATAAAGTGTTCAAATTGTTGTATGGCAGCAGAGGTACTACCACCATAATAAAGGCTAAGTGCTTTGAGTTTTGGCAATATTTTTTGAAATAACGGATTGGCGTTGGGCATTCCAGAAAAGTGTGCAAAAAGCTGGTCTAAATTTGCACATTTTTTTCCTTGGGTTTGAATTCCAGAAATACATTGGTCTAACTGAAACGCTTTTTGACTATTAATTTGATTTTTCTGAAAATAGCTTTGCCACTTTGTTTTTAAAGGTGAAAAATCTTTTTTGGTATAGTACGCAATGACATCCATTTCACCTAAAATATAGTCTGGAGCGGTAAATGTGCAAAGCTGTGAAGCCCATTCTAAATTCTGCATTGCTGATGTGGAATTTCCATTTAAAAAATCAATATAGGATTGCACATAATATGGATATTCCATTAATGACTGGATGTTCATTGCTTGCTGATTTGCCTTTTGTGCAGTTAGCAAATCACCTTTAAGAATATGATAGTAAGCGTTTAAATAAAAACCCGCAAATTCGTCAGAGAAATTCGTCATTAAATCCTCGCTTCCTTTTTTCATTTTAGCTAAATCGTAGTTCACATAGCCATCGCAGTAATGATTATAATGGTCAGTGAAGGTGTTTTGAGCATTTGATTGATAGGCTAATGCTACAATGAATAAGATAATTAGGGCGAGTTTAATTTTCATAATTTTTAATTAATCAACTTCTATATCCAAACTTCCATTTTTATAGAAGCCTTTTTCGATTACTTTTCCTCCTTTGTCTAGCATAAATCCAAGTCCACCTTTGTAGTTTTTGTGCCACGCGCCAATGTATTTACTGCCATCTTTGTAAAACAATACGCCAAATTCTTTCCGTAACCCTTGAATACATTGCCCGTAATACGAATCGCCTGCGTCCCAAACGTGAATGATTGGGAATGCTCTCCTGCCATAAGCAAAAAAGCCAAGCGCGTAAGAGCCTTTATATTTATCTATGGTGAAGCCGTCAAAACTATCTGAGATTCTCCCAGAATAGTAATCTGCACTATGGTTGACTTCGTAGTCTTTATCAGTGGCTATATCTTTTTTATACTGCCTATGCCAAGCTACATTACCGTTGGTAATTTTAAAAGCTGGGCCGTTTTTTTCGTTCTTCCGATAGGTGTACATTTCAATGTTACCAGAGTTTCTGTCCAGAATAATCTGAGTACCATCGAGTTCGTGGTCTTTATTATAGGTTTGATAAATGCTTTTCCCATCTGTAGTCAGTTGCATTTGTCCGCCAACAGGCAGGCCATCCATCGTAAATCCGTAAGTTGAATTTCCTTTGTCATCGGTGTTTTGGGCAAATGTTACCAAGCCTTTTCTAACTTCTTTTTTGCCAATTTGGTTTCCATATTGTATTTGAGCAAATGCTGTACTACAGATACATAACAAAAAAATTTGTAGTGTTTTTTTCATCTTGTTTATTATTAAATTAATCTAAAATCTGAACTATCAACTATACATTAATTACAGTTACTATATAATTTCACTTCCGTTTTCTTGCCATCGTTTACGATCAATGTATATTTTTTTTTGTCTTGTGAGTCTTGCCTTATACTTACTTCTGCTACTTGTGTGGTAACGCCATTAACATTTTGGGTAAAGCCTAGTTTATCACGCTTAACGTTAATCTTGCCATCAAACAAATAGCTAATTGATATTAACTCCACAGTATATTGGTCATTACTAATGCCAAGAGCCAAAAAAGAGCCGCCGTTATAGGTGCAAAACTTACCAATGGCGTAGGTGGTGCCGCCAATGCCGTATTTATTTAAAAGCGAGTTATTAGATACATTAACGTATTCAAAATTTTCATAGTTGAGATAATAGGAGCTTCCAAAGGTTTTTAGCTGACTGAAAAACTGGTCAACTTCTTGTTTTGCTTTGGCTTTGTTTGCAGCATTCAACTCATCTTTCTTTTTTATGTCACTTGAAGTTTTATAAAGTAAAAAAGGTGTAATTTCATTGGTTTTGGTATTGACTATAAATGAACTTGCGTTCTTAACCTCATCATTGTAAGAGAAGTAAAATTGTGGTTTCAAATTATTGTTTTTCTGCACGTACACCTCGTTTGATTCAGGGAAGTATTTTATAAAATAGTCTTTCAACGCATCGGGATTTCTAACTAATAATTGTAGATTTTCTACTACCTTTTTGTTTGTTGTTAGGTCGGTAATGCTAAGTTCTCTACCGTTCGTATTAATCACATAATGGTTTTGAAAACGCCCATTTATAGTTAGACGTTCACTTTCATTTGTTTTTAAATTGATTTTATAAGTAGTAAAGCCGTTAATATTAATGAATATATAATCATCAAAACAGGTGAGTATTTTTCTACTCTTTATTCTGAAATTCCCAGGAATTTCATACTTCACCTCTTTACCGGTAGCCATATCAAAAACGTGCCGTCCAAGAATTAGATAACGCTTATCTTTAGAAAGGAAATTAGAATTTCCATAAACGCCTTTAAATAGCTTTTTTAAATCTTTGGTTTTATAATTATAGGAATATATTCTATTTTTTTTATCCCTAGTAAGAACTTTATTATCGCTTAATTTATCGATATATTCATAGCCTTCCAGCGTTATTTTTGGCTGATTGGGTACTAAAATTTCTGTTGAAGGATAAGCGATACCTTTTCTAAAAATTGTTTCTTTATTTCTAGAATGAGCTTGTTCTTTAGAAATTACATTCATTGTTTCTAAATCATAAATAATTCCCGCAGCTGCTATATACTTCAAATCAGGATTATAGCCACTATTAAATGTACTGCTTTCAGCAATTTTTGCAGGTTCTTTTAGTGCTAGAACCTTGTTGTAATCCATAGCAATTTTATGATGGATTTTTGTATGGTTGTAGGTGTCAAGTTGATTTTTCAATTCACTTTTCAGAGCAGAAGTATCAGCGTCGTTCAAATAATATGCATTAAGATAGCTTATTTTAAAACCTGATTTCCCTCTAAGTATTTCTAGTTGATTGCCTTTAAAAGCAGATAAGGAAAGATGCCCAACTACCTGGTCATTAATTCCAAAAAATAATTCGTTGCCTAATTTGTGAATCTGCAATCTATTGTAGCTAAACCTATTGGTTAGGGATGTTAGTTGCCATTCACCATCATTATTAAAAGTATTTGGGGCATTTTTAGATTCTGTTAGATAATAACCAGCGTATTCTTTGATGTTTTTTGTACTAGAACTTTGAATAGAAATAGAGTAAGATTTACCGTTATTACCGCTTTCGCGAAAAGCTAATCCTGCTTTTTCAACGGTAGGATCTGGCGAATAAGAGAGCATCACTTTTGTTTCGATAAAAAAATCTAGGTTCCAATCTGGTGTAAATTCATTTACCATTTCTACTTTATCGCCACCAGCATTACTATAATCTTTATTGAGAATGTATTCTTGAGCATAGCTTATACCTGCGGAAATTATTAGAAAGCACGTTATGAAATTTTTCATACAAATAGTTTTTACTTAAAAAACACTTCAAACTCATCATCCCATTTGAAGCTATTTACTTGCCAATTTTGAGAAGATTTGTAGTATACAATCTGAAATCTCAGAAGTATGTTTTCATATTTTACAAGATAGTTTCTGCGTAATGCAATATTTTCTATATTTTCTTCCTTGATAAAGACTTCACCTATGACATCACCAAAACTTTCTTGAGCCTTCTTTAGGTTAGTGATAGTTACAGTTTTTATAGATTGAAAATCTTCTTCAGGTAGCAGGTAATGTTTGCGTAGTTCGGTAAAGGCTTCTTTAAACTCTGCCTTTCCGAAATGGTTCATTATTTTGTCTGCGTGTTTTATAACTTCTGTTTTGGAAGTCATCTCTGTTTGCCCCATGCTAAATTGAACAACGAATACTAGTAAGATTATAACTTGAGATTTCATTTCGATTTTTTATAGTTTTAAAATTAGGGGAGGTAGCTTGAATGATCAATAAGGCATATGCCCTATATTCATTTGAAGATCTTGTCTGATTAATTCTTTAAAGGAAAAACCTTATACATATAAAGCCTCTCCGTAAGTCCCCAAGGCTCTTGGGGATCAAAAAGTGTCTTACCGTCACCTTCAATATCGGCAGTCGTTTTAGAAAACATCCCTACTTCGTTGGGACAGGCACAACTTGAATTGCATTACTTTGAAAGCAATTCACATCTGTCCAAAAGCCCACAGCTAAACGCATTTGGTTGTCAAAGATCAGTAAAATTCACTGGTTGAAAGCGAGATCCTTCAAAAGTACATGGCGTTTAATTTTTTAAGCATCAAACACTTCAATTCTTATACAGATTTAAAGAATTGTTTGAATTAACGTATCTCAAACACATGCTGGCTTAAAGTGATCGTATCTTTAAAAGAAAGTATTATGAAAACCTTACTAATACTCGCATGTATGATATCAGCTCCAATTATTCTATTTGATTTTTCTAAAGACAGTTCTCAGGACTCATGGCAAGTCGAGGACGACCGTGTGATGGGCGGTGTTTCCAAAGGTAAATTTGATATTACTGAAGAAGGTTGTGGTCATTTTCACGGTTATGTGACCACAGAGAGCAACGGTGGTTTTTCTTCCATACAGCGTAGGATGAATAAGATGGATATAGGTAATGCCGAGACTGTCAAAATACGAGTGAAAGGCGATGGGAAGACTTATAAATTCCGCATCAAGGCAGATCGTGGCACCTACTATTCCTACCAGCAATCTTTTGACACGACCGGCGAGTGGCAAACGATTAGCCTTCCTTTAGATGGTTTTAGCGCGACATATAGAGGTCGTAATGTAGATGTACCCAATTTTGATAAAGACAGTATCGAATTCATCCGCTTCATGATTGCCAATAAAAAGAAACAGGAGTTTTCTCTCCTGATCGATAAAGTATGGGTGGAGTAATGATGTGGAGCCGAAATCTTTTTGAGATTTGCAAAACAAGCTTTAATTATTGCAACTGCATACTCACCTTAATTTTTCAAAGGCAATGCCTTTCATTATTGATTCACCACTGGAAATTCATATAGTAATAGAGGCTCTCAAATTTCATAAACCACATTCTTTTTTTCTACTTCGCTACCCGTTTCAAATATAAAGTCAATCCGGCCTAGATTGATTCCGTAACAGCCTACTTGGTTAATCATTACCTTTTTGCCTTCAGCATTGTCCACCAGTTCTGGAGCATCTAAGAAGGTATGAGTGTGACCGCCTATGATCAGGTCTATTCCAGAGGTTGCTGCGGCAAGGGAACGGTCAGAAACTTTATCATGTTCATAGGCATAGCCTAAATGCGACATACAGACCACGAGGTCGCAATGTTCTTCTTCTCTAAGAATGCGTGCCTGGTCTTTAGCAACTTCAATGGGATCATGGTATTCTGTTTCTTTATACATCTTTGGATCTACAAGGCCAGCTAGTTGAATACCAACTCCAAAAACGCCTATTCTAATTCCGTTTTTTACAAAGACCTTGCGTTCTTTGGTTTTTCCATCCATGATGGTGTTTGAAAAATCATAATTTGAAATTATAAAATCAAAATCGGCATGGGGGAGTTGTTTATAAAGCCCGTCGATACTGTTGTCAAAATCATGATTCCCGATCGTGGCGGCGTCATAGCCCATCATGCTCATCAGTTTGATCTCTAGTTCTCCTGCATAAAAATTGAAGTAGGGAGTTCCCTGAAAGATATCTCCACAATCCAGTAATAAGGTATTTGGATTTTCATTGCGCAACTTTTTGATCAATGCGGCCCTGCGAGCCACGCCACCTTTCCCGTCATTGCGACCTCCCTGGATCGGGTCTATATGGGAGTGGGTATCATTTGTATGGAGAATTGTAATTTTTTTACCTGTGGTAATATTTGAACTTGGAGCAAGCAGGCTGCCCGCGAGAGAACAGTTAGAAAATAGGGCAGCACCAGTCAGCACCGTTGCAGAACCCGTTTTGATAAATGTAGATCTTTTCATGGTTTTAGTTTTTTTCGTAATCAAACCTATCGTCTCTTTCAAATTTTAAAGTATCGGTTTTACGCAGGTAATCTATGATCGCATTACGCAATTTATAATCCAGATCCATCACGGGAGAGTCGGCAAAGAAGATCATGTTATCACCACCACCATACAGATAATCATTAGTGGCGACGGCAAAGGTTTCGTAATCATCGAGTGGTTTTCCTCCTATAAGTACTTCTTTAAGAGACCCGTCTTTAGCTAGTGTAATCTTCATTCCTTCTATGGGATGCGCCCGTTTTTTCTCCACCAAATAACGAATTAAGCCTTCCATTTTTTCTCGGGAAAGCTCTGCCACCACGATTTTATTCTCAAAGGGCATGATTTCATAGGCATTTCCCATTGTGATATTCCCTTGGGGTAAGGCTGCTCGTATGCCTCCGTGATTGAGAAGGATCACGTCGATATCCTTACCGGTGCGTGATCTGTACACCGAGTTTCCTTGTTCACGCACCACTTGGGCAAACATATTACTGATAGGTGTGTTGAGCTCAAAGTCATTTTTGTGCATCAACTTCTCGTTATAACTAATTACGCTGTCCATCTGTTTGGCGAGGTTGACGCGATAAGGCTTGATAAATTGTTCAAGACTATCTACCGCCGTTAGCGTCGAATCAATTGGGTAAAGATCTGCGCTTCCAGATGATAATACCGTTTGTTTTTCTTTGCACGAGCTTAGAATGGTGAGTGTAAGTGTGAGGAATACCGCTTTCGCGAAAGCGGAAACACCCAAATAATACTTGGCTTTAATCATGATATTTTTTAAAACAGATGTTGGGATATGCGTATTTTTGTAAGGAAGTAAAAGTACATGATTTTTGAAATACTCAAGCGACGCTGGGTCAAGCGGCAGATTAACAAAACGATAAATAATCGATGTATTTCCTATAGCGGCAACCTCAATAACGTCCTACTCTTATGTAGAATTGATGAGGTGGATCCTGAAGAAATTGCGATGGAAATTGCAAAAGGCCTGGGTATAAAACGATCTGATGTTACACTTGTTAAATACGATCACGAAAAAAAAACTCAGGAAGATCCCGCTGCTATAATTTTGAATAAAAAGTCGATTAAGTGGCTTGGGGGAGTAGAAAATACGGCACTAATGGAGCAACTCTCAAAAGATTATGATCTTCAAATCAACTATTATGAGAAGAACCGTTTCGAACTGGACCTTGCGGCAGGCTCTGCAACTTCTGGAATAAAAGTTGGACTGAATAATGAAATCAATCTATACAACGATGTAACGATTGACTTGAAAAGAGATCAAGTCAATTCCTTTGTGAACGAATTAAAAAAATATTTGAATGTCATACAATAATATGGACGAATTAATAGGTATGGGTGTGGCACTGATCACACCATTTGACGCAAATGGAAACGTAGATCATTCTGCGCTGGAAATCGTAGTACAGCATCAACTGGATAACGACACCCATTATCTGGTTGCTCTGGGAACCACAGCCGAAAGTGCAACGCTGACCAAAGATGAGAAAAAGGCGGTTCTACAAACTATTTTAAAAACCAACGATGGAAGACTTCCCGTCGTCATAGGAATAGGAGGTAATAATACTCAGGATGTTATGGATCAGATCAAGAATACAGATTTATCGCCATTTGCCGCTATCTTATCGGTTTCTCCGGCTTACAGTAAACCTACACAGGAAGGGATTTATCAACATTTCAAAGCTATTGCGAGCGCTACTGATAAGCCTATACTTTTATATAATGTGCCAGGAAGAACAGCTTCAAATATGTCTGTAGAAACTGTGGTACGTCTAGCTCATGATTTTGATAATATTGTGGGAATCAAGGAGGCTGCTGGAGATTTGCCGGCTGCAATGAAAATGATTCAATATTCACCCAAGGACTTTCTAGTAATATCTGGTGACGACATGATCGCAAATGCCATCACCCTAGCAGGTGGAGCAGGAGTGATCTCTGTTATCGGTCAAGCATTTGCCCAAGATTTTTCTGATATGATACGATACGCGCTCAACGGCGACGTGGCAGAATCCTATGAACTGCATTATAAGATCGCAGCGAGTATTGATATGATTTTTGAACAAGGCAATCCAGCGGGAATAAAGAACTTAATGAATCACTTAGGATTGTGTGAGCAAAATTTAAGATTGCCGCTGGTGGAGGTGGACGACTCTTTGAATGATCGCATCAAAAGCTTTTTGAATATATACTTAAATGCTTAACACAGCGTTATAATAGTGAAAACACTTATCATTAAATTATTACCTTTGCCAGCTATAAAAATCACCATGAAAAACAGTTTTTTTTTTATTGCCCTTCTTTTGCTTATTGCCGCGTGCAGTCCCTATCAAAAAGCCCTAAAGTCTGAAGACACAATGGTCAAAGTCGCCATGATAGATACCTTAATGAAAAAGGGTAAATATGGGAAATCCATCGCGCTTTTTGATCAGGTAAAAAATAAGTACCGTGGTACTGACAGTGCCGCTACCATGGCCTTGAAATATGCAAAAGCTTTGTATGAGGATGAAACCTATATATTGAGTGCAAATCAGTACGAGCGTTTCACGACTTCACACCCCACAAATCCAGAACGGGACATGGCATCTTTTATGGCAGCTAAAAGTCATTATCAAATGTCTGAGCTTTATTCAAAAGACCAGCGCAATACCCAAATCGCTCTGGTAAAGTTGCAAGATTATATTAATTTGTATCCAAATGGAGAATATACTGATGAAGCTAATGTGCTGGTAGATGAATTGAGAACCAAGCTTGATAAGAAAGCTTTTGAAATTGCTCGTAATTATCACCATAGAGAACGATATATACCGGCCATTGAGAGTTTTGAAAACTTTATCATTGAACATCCAGGATCTTCTTATCAAGATGACGCACATTTTTACCTTCTTGATTCAGAGTTTGAATATGCAATACTAAGTCGCGAAGAAAAGGTTGCTGGAAGGCTTAAACTTGCTAAAAAATATTATGATACCTTTGCACGACGTTTTCCAGACAGTGAATATATGGAAGATGCCAACGAGATTTTACAAAGAATAAATGCTTACGAGCTAGAAACAGAGATATAATTATTATGGATACTAAAAATCTAAAAGCACCTAATACCAGTGTAACTTACAATCGTGATGCACTTACCCAGCCTACAGGTAATATGTACGAGGCAATATCCATTATCGCCAAGCGTGCTGAACAAATCAATACAGATATTAAAGAAGAGCTTACAGAAAAGCTAGAAGAATTTGCTACTTACAATGAATCTCTTGAAGAGGTATTTGAGAATAAGGAGCAAATTGAAGTTTCAAAGTACTATGAGCGTTTGCCAAAGCCACATTCTATAGCTGTAGAAGAGTGGTTAGACGGTAAAATCTATCATAGAGATACAGGAACTGCGGTATAACAAATTATGAGTGTACTGCGCGGTAAAAATATATTGCTGGGAGTAACTGGTGGTATAGCCGCATATAAAACAACTTATTTAACGCGCCTGCTTGTGAAAGCGGGCGCGTCTGTTAAGGTTATTATGACTCCCGCGTCCAGAGAGTTTGTAACGCCTTTGAGTCTATCCACGCTTTCTAAAAATCCAGTTCACTCTCATTTTACTGATCCAGACGACGAGAATAAAGAGTGGAATAATCACGTAGAGCTTGGATTATGGGCCGATTTAATGATTATTGCACCAGCTACCGCAAATACATTGAGTAAAATGGCAAGCGGTGCTATAGACAACTTGCTGCTTGCTGCTTATTGCAGTGCAAAGTGTCCAGTTTATTTTGCACCTGCCATGGATCTGGATATGTACAAGCATCCTTCTACTGCTGCAAATTTTAAAAAATTAGCTTCCTACGGCAACAAAATGATCCCTGCGGGAGCGGGAGAACTAGCCAGTGGCCTTTCAGGAAAGGGGCGTATGGCAGAGCCAGAGGATATTATGGCATTTGTACAGCAAGATATTGAACTTTCCCTACCACTTAAAAATAACCGCTTTTTAGTGACCGCAGGACCTACACATGAAGCTTTAGATCCCGTACGTTTTATAGGGAATCATAGCAGCGGCAAGATGGGAATGGCTATAGCTCATGATCTGGCAGATAGAGGTGCGCAAGTGATTCTGATTATGGGGCCCTCTGCCTTGATTCAACCACATGATCTTATAAACAGGATAGATGTGAAAAGCACTCTGGAGATGAAAGCTGCGGTAGATCAGCATATTTCAGATGTTCACTGTGCCATTTTTTCTGCGGCTGTAGCAGATTATCGCCCAGCAGATGTAAGTGATCAGAAAATAAAAAAGCAGAGTGGTACGTTAGATATTAAACTGATAAAGAATCCAGACATTTTAGCAGGAGTAGGAGCTATGGAAAATCCTCCTTATCTTGTAGGTTTTGCCTTGGAAACGAATAATGAGATGGAACACGCTTTCGCGAAAGCGAGAAAGAAAAACACCGATCTACTCGTGTTAAATTCCATGCGGGATAAAGAGGCGGGATTTGGCAAGGATACTAATAAGATAACGATGATCAGACGAGATGGATCGTTCAAAAAATATGACGCCAAAACTAAGGTAGAGGTGGCAAAAGATATTATAGATGAAATTGTTAAAGATTTATTTTAGTCTGTTCCTACTATTGGGCGCACATTCCATGATTGCTCAAGAGCTTAATGCCTCGGTACAGATCAATGCGCAGAATATCGCTCAACGCGACCAGTCTGTTTTTAAAACGCTGGAAGAGTCGATGCAAGATTTTTTAAACAACACTAAATGGACCGATCAAAAATTCAAGGATGACGAGAAGATCAATTGCTCGCTCGTTTTTGTAGTGACGGAGTTTAATGGTAATCGTTTTAAAGGCAATTTTCAAGTTTCTGCATCGAGACCTATTTTTAATTCATCCTATGTAAGTCCTATTTTTAATTTTAAGGATAATGACATTGATATAGAGTATACGGAAAATGAGCCATTATTCTATAATGATAATCAATTCAATACAAATTTGATCTCGCTGTTATCCTATTACGCCTACACTATCATTGCTATAGATGCAGATACATTTGAGCTCAAAGGAGGTCAGCAGTTTTTTGAAGAGGCACAAAATATTGTGAATCTAGCCCAAGGTAATTCTGGAGCTAGTGGATGGAGGCCTTCAGACGGATTGATCTCAAGGTTCCGCCTTACTGACGATATCTTATCTGATACTTATAAAGAATATAGGCAAGTGATGTATAAATATCATAGAAAGGGAATGGATACATTTGCCGGTGACCAGCAACTATCTAAAAATTTAATTAAAAACCACTTGCTCCTATTGAATGATTTGCAAGAGCGACGTCCCAATAGTTTGGTGCAGCGAGTATTCTTTGATGCTAAGGCAGATGAAATTGCAGATATGTTTTCGGGTGGGCCTAAAGTTGACGTCATTGAATTGAAGGAAGCTCTTCAAAAACTTTCTCCCAACCAATCTTCAAAATGGCGTAGGATAAAGGTTTAGCATCTGTACATTTTAAGGTATTTTTGAATTGATAAAAACACCTACTATTGCTTACCAGCATACATATTCAAAATTTTGCATTAATTGATCAACTTGAGTTATCACTTTCCAACGGTCTAACCATACTCACTGGTGAGACGGGAGCTGGAAAATCGATAATTCTGGGCGCATTAGGCTTGTTACAAGGTAATCGTGCTGACTTGAGCGTGGTTCGTGATAAGACGGTTAAATGTATAGTTGAAGCTGAGTTTGATCTCTCTCGCCTTAATTTGAAATCATATTTTGAGCAAAACGATCTAGATTACGATCAAAACTCATATGTTAGACGAGAAATCCTACCTTCTGGTAAAAGTAGGGCATTTATCAACGATTCACCGGTCAATCTTTCTGTTTTAAGTGGCTTGGGAAGTCAGTTAATCGATATTCATTCTCAGCATCAAACACTCAAAATTGCAAACGATTCTTTTCAGCGGTCTGTATTAGATGCTTTTGTGGGAGCACAGACCTTAAACAATCAAATTAAATTTGAAACGGTTCTTGGTGATTACAGATCTGTATTGAAAGACTACAAAATTCAAAATAGGCAACTATTATCACTTGAAAAGCAAAAGAGCGAATTGCTAAAAGAATTAGATTACAATACGTTTTTATTAAATGAGTTGGAAGAAATTGATCTGGACGCCGTTGATGAAGACGCTTTAGAAAATGAGCTGAATCAATTATCAAACGTTGAATCTATTGAGAATGCCTTTAACGGTTTAATTGCTCAGGTTTCTAGTGATGACAATGGAATACTTGATCAGTTGCGTGAACATAAAAACAACCTGCAAATCATTAGTTCCTACTCAACTTCTTATAAAGATATTTGGAGTCGAGTACAATCGGTTATTATTGAGTTGGAAGATATTTATACTGAATCTGAAAATTTGCTAGCAAACGTCTCTTCAGATCCAGAGCGCATCAATCAGCTAAGTGACCAGTTGAATACCTTAAATACTCTTTATAAGAAACATCAACTGCAAAATGTGGATGAGCTAAAGGAATTGAGAGATCAATTGGCAACTAAAGTTTTGGACTCACAAGGTGTGGATCGAAAAATTGTTAAAGTCAAAAAATTGATATCCGAGCTTCAAAACCAATTGAATGATCTGGGGAAAGACCTTTTTGGGTTGAGGGAAAGTCATAAAGCTCCCTTAGAAACAGCTATTTTGAAAACAGCGCATTCATTGGGAATGCCAGATGCTGTATTCAAAATTGAAATAGCAACGGTTGAAGATTTTAATAATTATGGCAAAGATGAGGTAAGATTCATGTTTTCAGCAAATAAAGGTAGCGACTTACAAGAATTAGATAAAGCCGCATCTGGTGGAGAGCTTTCTCGCCTTATGCTGGGAATAAAATCCATATTGAGTGACTCGAAACAGTTGCCTACGATAATTTTTGACGAAATCGACACGGGCGTTAGTGGAAGAATTGCTGATAAAATGGCATCTATGATGCAAAGGATGAGTGAGGGCTTACAAGTTATTACCATTACACACCTGCCCCAAATAGCAGCTGCCGGGAAAGACCATCTTGTGGTGGAAAAAAAGGTCGTGAATGATCGCACGGTGTCCTCAATTACAAAGTTGAGTAAAAAGCAGCGGGTAGAAGAAATAGCTCAAATGTTAAGTGGCGGAGAAGTCTCTGACGCGGCTCGTAAGAATGCACGCATCTTACTCAATTAGAAATTCTATATTTGTTGCATAACTAAAATAATTATGGCTTTTAATTTATTGAAAGGAAAAAGAGGTATCATTTTTGGCGCCTTGGACGAAAATTCCATCGCATGGAAAACAGCACAACTTGCTCATGAAGAAGGAGCAACTTTTGTGCTTACTAACGCTCCAGTTGCCATGAGAATGGGTCAAATCAATGAACTCGCAAAGAAAACAGGAAGTGAGATCATCCCTGCTGATGCCACTAACTTA
The DNA here is from genome assembly GCA_049671565.1 of Nonlabens sp. Classification (GTDB taxonomy): domain Bacteria; phylum Bacteroidota; class Bacteroidia; order Flavobacteriales; family Flavobacteriaceae; genus Nonlabens. The sequence continues at coordinate 127,753 of JBATVD010000009.1, read as the reverse complement.
GATGATCTTGAAAATTTGGTTACCAAAGCAGTAGAGGTCTTGGGAGGTAAATTGGATTTTGTACTTCATAGTATAGGCATGAGTGTGAATGTGAGAAAAGGCCGTCATTACACGGATCAAAATTATTCTTGGACTGAAAAAGGATGGGATGTTAGCGCCTTGTCATTTCACAAAACACTTCAGACCTTGCATAAAAATGACGCCATGAATGAATGGGGTAGTGTAGTTGCTCTCACTTATATGGCGGCACAGCGCACGTTCCCTGACTATAATGACATGGCAGACAATAAAGCATATCTAGAATCTATTGCTAGAAGTTTTGGATACTTTTTTGGAAAAGAAAAGAAAGTGCGAGTAAATACAATATCACAATCGCCTACACCAACTACTGCTGGAAGCGGTGTTAAAGGTTTTGATGGGTTCTTGAGTTATGCTGAAAAAATGAGTCCGCTGGGTAATGCTACTGCACAAGATTGTGCAGAGTATACAGTAACATTGTTTTCTGACTATACTAAAAAAGTAACTATGCAGAATCTCTTTCATGATGGTGGTTTCTCAAATACGGGTGTAAGTCAGGATGTGATCGAAAAGTTCTGAGGGTAATTATATCTGATTTCAAAATGCGGCAAATTTGCCGCATTTTTTGTGCTTAGTTATTAAGTACTGATGCTTTGATAATAAAAGGACTACAAAAAGCTTATTTTGTTGAAGTATATTTCCTAGTTAAATGCTATATTCGAATCTTAAATAAAATTAAAAATATGAGGAATAAACTACTTTTATTGATAGCCTTATTTTCAGTATCCCTAATTTACGCCCAATGTAACTACAAACTTGAACTGGACGACAATTTTGGAGATGGCTGGAACTCAAACGGCAGTATGGGTGAGGTTGAACTGGTTATAGCTGGAGTTTCTACTCCGTATACCATAGCCACTGGAACTGGATCTCCTCGAACAATCGAATTTGATATATCCGTAAATGACGGAGATTCTTATGAAATAATTTATACCCCTACGCAAATTCCGGCGGATGCTAGTTTTAGACTTTATGATTCTGAGGATATATTAGTTTATGACTCTGGACCATTCTTGTCAGTACCCCCAGATACTACCGTAGATAGTGGAACTATTTCCTGTCCTACTTGTCCAGCGGTCGATAACGTGGTTTCAAGTAGTGTTCAGCCTAGACAAGTAGAACTCTCATGGGATTTGGGTGGAACTGAGACTGAATGGGAAGTTGAGTTTGGAAGTACAGGATTTGCACTAGGAAACGGTAATGTTGAGATTGCTAATACCAATGTTTCGTACGTTCTAGATAATCTAGCACCTGAAACTACCTATGATGTCTACGTAAGATCTCGATGTAGCGCAACTGATGTTTCTACTTCTCGTGGCCCAGAAACCTTTACAACCCTACCTTCTTGTCCAAGACCAGCCGCGTTTTCGGAGGTGGCAGTTAATCCTAATGATGTAAGTTTTCTTATCACAGACACAGGTGGTAACCTCAATAATACTGGTTTTTATCAAATAGGCGTGGCACCTTTCACTTTGGGCAGCGCGGTAGAAGAACCTATTAGCACGCTTCCTTTCGTAAGAATTGATCAATTGATGTCCAATACCACTTATGAAGTCTTTGTTCGGTTTGATTGCGGCGGTGGAGATTTAAGTGCTTATTCAGACGACTCTTTTATCTTTACAACACCACAAAATTGTGATGATATAGCTGCTCCTGTAGTGAGTAATGAAACTTTCTCCAGTGTTGATTTAAGCTGGACGGCTTCTGACGCCACACAAACTGAGTGGGAAGTTGAGTACGGCGAAGCTCCATTAGACTCTAGTAATTCAACAACATTAACGGTTACTAGTCCCATGGCTGTACTATCAGCTTTATCCTCAGCAACCAATTATGAATATTGTATAACAGGTGTTTGCAGCCCTTTAGATCGTGCTATGCCTGTTTGTGGGACCTTTTCCACCCCTACAGATTACTGTGGTGCTGATCCCTTAGTTGATTCTGGAGGGATTTCTGGGAACTATTCAAATAATGAAAATATCACATATACCATTTGTCCAGAAAATGCTGGAGACATAGTAACAATTAATTTTACCGAGTTTGATGTAGAAGCAGGATCCAACACGAATTGTTTTGATACGGTTACAATATATGATGGAGACAGTACTGCTGCTCCTAGAATTTCTCCTTCTGGCACACCAACGAGCTGGTGTTTCAATAGGGCAACTGGAATAGGAACAGGTGATCTCACGCTTGCCAACATTCAAGCCACTTCAGCTTCAGGCTGCATAACCGTTGTATTTGCATCTGATGGGGCAAATGTTGCTTCTGGATTTTTGGCTACGGTAGAGTGTGAAGCTCCACCAGCATGTCCAGAGCCAGATCAACTGGCGATAAGTCAAATTTATGGAGCTGGAGCTAATATTCTTTGGAACTCAAATGGAAGTGAGCAACAGTGGGAGGTAGAGGTACAACCTACTGGGTCACCACAGGGTACGGCAGGCGCTGCTTATGCCGCGACAGTCGCACAAACTCAAGAAAATATTACAGGTCTTGTTCCTAATACGAGCTATGATGCCTATGTACGTGCAAATTGTCAGTCTGGAGATTTATCCGTTTGGGTAGGACCTAGGACCTTTACCACTGGTGCGTGTGATGTTATCACTGCGCCTTATACTGGAGCAGGTGGTTCTGGAGCAGGTAATACATTTGACCCATTCCCTGGAGATTGCTGGTTTGAGGTTAATAATACTTTAATAAGTCAAATTCCTGTAAGATCTAACAGTGCTTGGGAAGATTTTGATTATGCAAATGATTCCAGTTCTCCTAACGGGAATGCTGCTTTAATACCATTTTTTCCAAATGGGCCAAGTAACAATGACTGGTTGGTAAGTCCAACATTTGATTTGGGTGCACCAGGTCACAATTTGCTCTTAAATTATGTGGTAGCCTTAACAGAGGCATTCGAAGAGACTCCTTCAAACTTTGATGCAGATGATAATGTTACTTTGTACATTAGCAATGATAATGGTTTATCTTGGAATGCTGAAGCCGTTTATAACGCTGCGAGCAATATTCAACCATCGGGAAGCAGAGCAATCATTGATCTAGCAGCATACAGCGGTGAGATAAAGTTTGCGTTTGTTTCAAGTTTTGGTCCTGGTTCCAATGCAAATACTACTGCAGATATTGAATTTTTTGTAGACGAAATCAGAATTGCAACTACAGCAAGTATCAATAGTATTTCTGATACCCCTAATGTTTCTATTTTTCCTAATCCAACGGCAGGAGATTTAAATATCAATTCAGAAGGGTCTATAGACAGCATTGATATTTATAACTTGCTAGGTCAAAACATTTCAAGTATCAAGTATAAAGGTGAAACAAGTGTTTCATTTGATACAGCTGGTCTTAAGTCTGGTATATACCTCGTGACTGTAAACACAGAGCATGGTGCTGAGACCCTTAGGTTTGTAAAAAAATAATTTGATGCATAATTGTGAAAAGGCCGCTGTTTTCAGCGGCTTTTTTATTGTCTATTTTTGATCCCATGTATTTCTCCTTTGTCATCCCAGTTTACAATCGCCCAGAAGAAGTTCAAGAACTTTTACAAAGCTTAAGTCTTATAGAGCAGAAAGATGATTTTGAAGTAATTATAATAGAGGATGGCTCTGTAGAAAAATGTGAGTCTGTATGTTCTCGCTTTCGCGAAAGCGTAAACATTAATTATTTTTTTAAAGAAAACTCAGGTCCCGGTGATTCACGCAATTATGGCATGAAGCGGGCTAACGGAGATTATTTTATAATATTAGACAGTGACTGTATTGTGCCACCGGAATATTTAAGGGTTGTGAAACAATATTTGAAAAAGGAATTTGTAGATTGTTACGGTGGTCCAGATGCTGCGATGGAGGGTTTTTCTGATGTTCAAAAAGCCATCAATTATAGTATGACCTCACCTTTTAGCACTGGAGGTATAAGGGGAGGAGGAGAAAAACTTGGAAAGTTCCAGCCTCGTAGTTTTAACATGGGAATAAGCAAAGCGGCATTTGAGGCAAGTGGAGGTTTTGGTAAAATTCACCCTGGTGAAGATCCAGACCTCACGATTAGGCTTTGGAACCTAGGATTTAAAACAAAATTGTTCAAAGAAGCTTATGTTTACCATAAGCGAAGAATATCTTTTGATCTTTTCTACAAACAGGTTCAAAAATTTGGGATGGTAAGGGTTATACTCAACAAATGGCATCCAAGCACGAGAAAGTTGACCTTTTGGTTTCCAGCCTTATTTATCTTGGGACTTAGCGCAAGTATTATTGCTGCGATATGGATGACCCAGTTCTTTCTAATGATGTACATCTGTTATTTTCTAATAATATTTGTGGACAGTTCATTTAAAAATAGTTTAAAGGTTGGTTTATACTCCGTGTATGCTATTCTAGTTCAGTTTTTTGGCTATGGCAAAGGATTTTTGATTTCATTTACAACTTTAAGGATACTCAATAAAAACGAGCGTATCGCTTTTCCTCATTTGTTCTTTAGATAATATGATATGAATAAAAAAAGAATTTCAGGTTTTTTGTTTTTTGTATTGGGAGCATCTCTACTGTGGTTTGTCTCCAAGTATAAAGATGTGTACACAGATTCTATTAAGCTGGAGGTAAGTTGGATTGAGGTTCCCAAAGATCTAAAATTGAAAAATGATGATTATTCTGTGGAGGTTAGTACGGTCGTAAAACAACGAGGTTTTTCTTTATTATGGAATAAACTGAATACTTATCCTATTGAATTGGATTTCAAGAAATTTACAAATTTGCGAAATGATTCTATCTTCTTCCAGCCCTTGAAACACCTTGAGGCATTTCAAGAAGAATTTCCTGACTTAAGAATAGTCAAAATCCAAAATAATGAGTTTCATATTCCAGTAATAAAATATGCCTCTAAAAAGGTGGCTCTCAAGAGGAACTTTGATATTGAATTTAAAGAGAATTTTCAACAAATAGAAGATGTAGGTTTTTCCACCGACAGTATAGTACTTTATGGTGATGCCGATAGGTTGAAAAAAATTAATGCTATAAATATAGATGGAGATAAATTTGTGGTGAATGACACGCTGACCACTGTATCCTATGCTATTCCAGATCTCGGTGAAACTGTGGATGTAGATTTTAAAACTGTCTCTTATGCAGTAAGAGCTGCCGAAATGACTGAGGGAAGAATTACTTTACCTGTTTCCTTAATCGATAAACCCGATGCCGTTTACATTAAATTAATTCCTACCGAGGTTACTGTCATTTACCAGAGTACCTTGAAAGATTTTGATAGAATAAGTGCCGAAAATTTTGACGTAATAATTCCATTTAAAAGTATTAAATCTACTAATTCAACGATTATTCCAGAATTAAAGATCGTGGGCGAGGGCATTCACCAAGCTCGTATCAAGGAAGAATCTGTTCAAATACTTGTGGTAGAATGAAAGTCTTGGGGTTAACAGGAGGTATAGGAAGTGGAAAAACAACGCTCACAAGGGAGTTTAAAAATCTTAAGGTGCCCGTTTTTATTGCAGATGAACAATCTAAAAAACTACTAGCTCAAAACGAAAAAGTCATCAAAGCTGTCAAGAAACTTATAGGCAAGCAAGCTTATAAAGTTATAGATGAAAACGAAGTTCCAGATACTAAAATGATTGCTTCTAAAGTATTTAATGATAATGAGTTGCTCAAAGAACTTAATGCAATTCTGCATCCTGCCGTCCGGGAATCCTTTGACTCATGGAGATCCCTTCAAAACTACCACTACTGTGTCTATGAAGCTGCTATCCTTTTTGAATCTGATGGTGAAAGCCTCTGCGATGAGACTTTACTTGTTGCTGCTCCGCAGGATATGAGGATTCAGCGGGTTGTGAAAAGAGATGGAGTTTCTATTGAAGAAGTAATGAAACGTATTTCAAACCAATGGTCTCAATACGATAAACTGCTCAAATCAAATTTAGTTATTAATAATGTCAATTTAAAGGATTCACTTTATCAAGTGCGAATAATCAACGAATTTATGTTAAATAGATAATAATTTGTCAAGTTATTTCGCTAAGTTAAGATATGGTTAAACGCTCCTTAACACATGGACTAAATGTTAAATTTGTTGTGTGCAAAAGAGATTACTTTATATTTTAATAGGGTTAATGAGTATTTCCCTAGTTGGAATAATCGCGGTTCAGATCTATTGGATCGTAGATAGTATTAAGGAAAAAGAAGAGCAGTTTTCTTTTGCTGTAAATCAATCACTTATCAACGTATCAGACCGTTTAGAAAACATAGAGATTTTAAAATACCGTGATGCTCTTGAAAAATTGCGCGATAGCTTAGGAACCCAGCCCGATACGCGTGAGATACGCGAGTTATTGTTGATCGAGCGTAACGAGAGGCTGGAGGAGACCGCGACTTACACTACAAGCCTATTGACAGAATATTACAAGTTAGATCCACAACTTCTAGATGTGGATCCTGATAGCATTATTCTCGCTAAGTTATATAAAAAATATTCTAGAACCTTTGATTATAATACAGATGTAGATGGTCAAAGTGCTGACCAGAAAGAGACTTTTGAAGAATTAAATGATCTTGACGCCTTTTATAATTCTGTCGCGGCGAGCTCTATTTTAGAATTTAATAGTTCTTTACCCATTACTTCTAGAATCACTAAAGAGGTTTTAGAAGAGCTTATAAGGGAAGAACTGGATAAGAAACAGATTGGAACCAATTTTGAATTTGCAATTTTTCAAGAAGGTTATCCCACAAGGCTTCAATCCCAAAATTTTGAATTTAAAGAAAGCGCTACTTGGGTTACTCCTATTTTTGAGGTGGAAAATTCTAATAGTGAACCCTATAAATTATACATTAATCTTCCTGGGAGAGAACGATTCATACTATCTTCTGTAACTGGTATGGCTTTATTGTCCCTTGTTTTTACAGGCGTAATAGTTATCGCGTATTCAAATGCAATTAACCAAATATTTAAGCAACGCCAGATATCTCAAATAAAGACAGATTTTATAAATAATATGACGCACGAGTTTAAGACTCCCATCGCTACCATTAATCTGGCGTTGGACTCTTTAAATCATCCTAAAATTTCCTCAGATCCCGAAAAGGTTAAAAACTATTTGAGAATGATAAGGGAAGAAAACAAGCGCATGCACGGTCAGGTTGAAAATGTGTTACAAATCTCTAAGCTGGAAAGGAGTGATCTCAATATAAAGAAAGAACGAATAGACACTAATGAGCTTCTTGATGAGGCTATATCGCATATAAGACTCATACTTGATGAACAAGGAGGACAGCTCAAAACACACTTAGGAGCACTGCGTACGGAGATTCTGGCAAATGAAAGCCATATGACAAATGTATTTGTAAATATCCTTGAGAACGCTATCAAGTACAGTGATAGTGCTCCAATTATAGATGTCTACACAGAAAATGTGAACAATAAAATTGTGATTAGATTTCGAGATCAAGGCATAGGAATCAGTAAAAGTGCCGCACGTAAGGTTTTTCAAAAGTTTTTCAGAGAACATACCGGCGATATCCACAATGTCAAAGGGCATGGTTTAGGTCTTGCCTACGCAAAAAAAATATTAGATGAACATCATGCCGACATTTTTGTAGAAAGTGCAAAGGGCAACGGTAGTACTTTTATTATATCCATACCACTCATAACTTAATTATCAACTATATTAAAATTTAATACTTATGGAAACTGAAAACAAAAAAATCTTATTAGTAGAGGACGATCCCAACTTTGGTACCGTGCTTAAGGACTATCTTTTAATGAATGACTTTGACGTGGTTCATGCTAAAAATGGTATGGAGGGTTTTGAGAAGTTCAAGAAAGACAATTATGATCTGTGCATTCTAGATGTAATGATGCCATACAAGGATGGTTTTACTCTAGCCAAGGAGATCAGAGAAAAAAACGAAGATGTACCGATCATTTTTCTCACTGCCAAAGCAATGAAGGAAGATGTATTGCGAGGCTATAAAGTGGGAGCTGACGATTACCTTAACAAGCCCTTTGATAGCGAAGTGCTATTAATGAAGATCAAAGCAATCATCCAACGTAAGGGACAAGATAGCATTGCTGATTCTAAAGAATTTGAGTTCCAGATCGGTAACTTTCACTTAAACTCAAAACTGAGGTTTCTTTCCTATAATGAACAGGAGCCTATTAAATTGAGCCCAAAGGAAAACGAACTTTTAAGATTACTAGCATTACACCTTAATGATTTGATGCCTAGAGAATTGGCTTTGACAAAAATATGGCGTGATGATAACTATTTTACATCTAGATCTATGGATGTATATATAGCTAAATTACGTAAGTATCTAAAACCTGACGATAACGTAGAGATCGTAAACATTCACGGCGAAGGATTCCGTTTATTGGTCAAAGATCAGGTTGATTATTAAGAATGTTGTTTCTCCATAAGTTTTGAAACTCGCTGTACAATTTCAGTATGGCGAGTTTTAAAATCAAACCAATGGATAGATTGATCTTTCCTGTACCAGGTCATTTGCCTTTTTGCGAAGCGTCTAGAATTTCTTTTTATCAATCTTATGGCCTCATTTAAGTCATAATGCCCATCTAGATAGGGAAAAAGTTCTTGATAGCCTACGGTATTCTTGACCGTTTGATTTTCCAGTTTTTTTAATGGAATTGCCTCTTCTAGCAGTCCGTTTGCCATCATATGGTCTACGCGCTTATTGATCCGCTCATATAAAAGTTCCCTATCTGCATGCAAACCTACCTTCAATACGTTGAAAGGTCGCTCATTAAGAGATGCCTTTTGAAGATCACTTAGCTTTGAATTACTAGTCTCAAAAACTTCCAATGCTCTGATAAGTCTTCTGGAGTTACTAGTGTCGATAGTTGCATAATATTCAGGATCGGTCATTTGAACCCGTGACTTTAACCATGTCAGACCTTTTGATTCGTAATTTTTTTTAATTACTTCTCTTATATGGTCAGGTATTTTTGGCAGGTCATGAAAACCTTCAGTTACTGTTTTTTCATAAAGAGCACTCCCGCCCACCAAAATTACACAGTCGTTATCGAGAAACAATTTGTTTAAGACTTTCAATGCCTCTTTTTCAAATTTGCCCGCGCTTAAATGATCTCGCACACTTCTATCCTGAATAAAATAATGCTTTGCCTCCGAGAGTTCTTCAGGAGATGGTGCCGCTGTTCCTATGGTCATTTCCTTATAAAATTGCCTGGAATCACATGAAATAATGGATGTTTGGTACGCTTTCGCGAAAGCGATACTCAAAGCAGTCTTTCCAATAGCCGTAGGACCTATAATTGCTATGAGGGTTTTGCTATACATCTAATGAATACCCACATTTATGACAAAATTGAGCATCGTCCTGGTGTTTTTTAGCAAGACAGTTCTGGCAGACTTGTGTATTAACGTGCCTGTAACTGGAAGAATTAATGTCTTTCTCTTCTTCTTTATCGCTTTGGGAATACTCGGCACTGACTATTCCAGTGGGCACTGCAATAATACCGTAACCCATGATCATAATTATAGCAGCAATGAACTGACCCAGTGGGGTTTGAGGTGCGATATCTCCGAATCCAACAGTGGTCAATGTTACGATACACCAATAAATTGAAGTAGGTATACTTGTAAATTTACTACCCTCTATAGGTCCCTCTACAAGATACATCAAAGTTCCCATTATTATGGAGAGTACCATAACGGCAAATAAGAAAACCGCTATTTTAGGACTGCTTAGTTTTATTGCTTTTTTTAGTTTATCAGCCTCTCCTATGTATCGCGTTATTTTCAATATTCTAAAAACTCGTAAAAGCCTCAATGATCTAAAAGCGATCAGTGCATTAATACCACCAAAAAAGAAAGTTAGATACATCGGAATTGTAGATAAAAAATCTACTATTCCAAAAAAACTGAAAATGTATTTAGTAGGTTTATTAATAGAATAAATCCGCAAGAAATATTCTAGGGTAAAAAAAACAGTAATAATCCATTCCGCTAAAATAAATTCATCGTGATATTTCTTATCTAATGCAGGAACGCTCTCTAAACAAACGAGTATGAGACTGATTATAATTACACCGAGTAAAACCACATCAAAGAGCTTACCCATGGGAGTATCTGCCTCATAAATGATCTCGTGGATCTTCCTCCTAAGATTACTCACGCTTTTTCCCATAATCTCAATCTAATGGAAATTTTTCTGGATCTGCTTCATTCATGATTTGATACACCTTGTGAAAAATATTATCCACACTAGGCTTAGAAAAATAGTCGCCATCAGTTCCGTAAGAAGGTCGATGCTCTTGCGCAGAGAGACATTGGGGCTTACTGTCTAGATAACGATAGGCTCCTTGCTCGTCAATTATTTTTTGCAGGATGAAGGCACTGGCTCCTCCTGGTACATCTTCATCTACCACTATTAGTCTGTTTGTATTTTTAACATGTTCCACAATCATATGATTTGTATCAAATGGCAACAGCGTTTGTACGTCTATAATTTCAATATTAATTCCTACTTTTTCTAATTCTAAAGCAGCTTCTTCGATTAAGCGCAAAGTTGAACCATAGGATACCACAGTGACATCTGTTCCAGTTTTAAGAAGTTCGGGAACTCCTAGAGGAACTTTATATTCACCTAAATTTGAGGGTAATTTTTCTTTCAGTCTGTAACCATTAAGGCACTCTACAATGAGACCTGGCTCATCACTAACAAGCATGGTGTTATAAAAACCAGCTGCTTGAGTCATGTTGCGTGGAACCATGACGTGTATTCCCCTAATCAGGTTGATTATTCCGCCCATTTGTGATCCACTGTGCCATATTCCCTCTAATCTGTGACCACGTGTTCTTATAATCAGTGGAGCTTTTTGTCGTCCAGCGGTTCTGTAAGAAAGCGTTGCTAGATCATCACTCATGATCTGGAGGCAATAAAGTATATAATCCAGATATTGAATTTCTGCAATGGGTCTCAATCCTCTCATGGCGAGCCCTATTCCTTGTCCCAGAATGGTAGCTTCACGTATTCCAGTATCTGAAACACGAAGCTCTCCATACTTCTCCTGCATACCTTCGAGCCCTTGATTCACGTCGCCTATTTCTCCCGCGTCTTCTCCAAAAATTAAAACTTCAGGGTGATTGTTCAATATAGCGTCAAAGTTGTCTCTCATGATCACCCGGCCATCAACTTCTTCAGCAGAATTATCATAGGTGGGGGCAACAGCTTTTACTTTAACTGCTGAACTAGCTGAATCACTGAACAAATGGCTGCTGTATACATTCCTATAGGTGGACTCGTATTCTTTGATCCATTCTTGCAGAGCAGTTTTTTCTCTGCTTTTCTCCTTTAACGCATATCGTAAAGACCTCCTCGCGGTTTGAAGAATCAATTTTCTATTGGGTTCACGATCGTTTTCAAGTGCGCTGATGTCAGATTTCATGAAGACGCCCTGCTCTGAATGCGCAGCGAGTTTTTTTAAGAGAATCAGAGCTTCTTCCTTCTCGGCTTGAATGGGTTTGATAAAGTTACTCCATGCCGCTTTCTTACCGTTTCTTACTTCTTTTTTTATAGAGTTTTCTATTTCAGTTAACTCATCTTCTTTAGCAAACTCGTTTGAGATCAGCCAGTTTCTGAACTTGAGATTGCAGTCATGGTTGCGTTCCCATTCCAAACGGTTTTCATCTTTATAACGCTCGTGTGATCCACTGGTGCTATGACCTTGTGGCTGTGTGAGCTCGTTCACATGAATCATTACGGGTACATGTTCCTCACGAGCTATCTTGCCTGCTTTCTCATATGTTTCTACCAGAGTAGGATAGTCCCATCCATTCACCTTAAATAACTCAAATCCTTTATCATCTTTATCACGCTGGAAACCTGCCTGAATCTTGCTGATGTCTTGTTTTGTAGTCTGGTGCCTAGCATGAACTGAAATTCCGTATTCATCATCCCATACACTTATGACCATAGGAACTTGAAGCACGCCAGCTGCATTGAATGTTTCCCAGAAATGTCCCTCACTCGTACTGGCATTACCTATGGTTCCCCAGGCCACTTCGTTTCCTTTGTTGGAGAATTTGTTATCGTGAGGTATCAAGTCATTGTGGCGATACACTTTACTGGCTTGTGCCAGACCTAAAAGTCGCGGCATTTGACCAGCCGTAGGAGAAATATCTGCACTGGAGTTTTTCTGGTCTTTTAGATTTTTCCATGTTCCATCTGCATGGAGTGAGTGAGTGGCAAAATGCCCACCCATTTGCCTTCCAGCGCTCATGGGTTCATGTTCCAGATCTGTATTTGCATAAAGACCCGCAAAAAATTGTTCTATGGTAAGTTCACCTATGGCCATCATGAACGTCTGGTCACGATAATAACCACTTCTAAAATCTCCATTTTTAAAAGCACGAGCCCAAGCGAGCTGTGGTAGCTCTTTACCATCGCCAAAAATTCCAAATTTAGCTTTTCCCGTAAGAACTTCCCTACGACCTAAAAGACTACATTCTCTGCTGGTAACAGCTATTTTAAAGTCATTGATCAGCTCTTTCTTAAAATCTGATTTATCTAATCTTGAATGTGGATTTTCTAAGGAAGTCGTGGTATTTTTCATAATACCGCAAAGATACTCTTTAGACTTTCTAGTTGCAATGTATAATCAATACCAGCGTCTGGTAAAGAGTCCTACGAAAGTGTCTATGTCCAGAGAAACGATAAATCTGATTTTTTGATCATAGTTCTGCTGTGCAATTTCCCATCCATTATTGCTGTAAACAGGAAAGTATAATTCAAAATAATCCTGCAATAAATTCAATCGTACACCACTATCATACACAAATTTAGGAGCGACGTTCCTATTCTTTACCAAACCTACATCACCATAGGCAAAAATCCATTGCCATATGCTGTATGATGTATTTGCAGTGGTTAGCCACTGATTGGCAAAAGCAGTATCCAGCTGGGACTTAAAACCACCTTCTGCTATGATGAGCTGCTGCGAGAAGAGTCCTGAATCTTCAGATCTTCCATAATAGTTGTAATCAAAAAGGTAGTCGGTAGGTCGATCCAATGCAAAAGAAAAGAAATTACTGTCTCCTGCTGTATTATTATGTAAAAAGGAACCCGCATAAAACCTAAAGTTCAATTGCCTGCTGTCCTTGAATAGCTTGCGCCATTCTAAATCAAAAGTTGCTTTTGTGAATTGACTTGAAACTTGGGCCCCTACATTATACTTGAAGAATCTTCTAAAATTTGGATCAGAATTATTGAAGTTAATCGCAAATACATTGTAATCTGGTTCTTCTAACTCTGATTCAGGCGCTCGATCTCTATCTACAAAAACATTTCTAAACGAAAGAGACTGTCTCTTGTTGCTGCGCAAATTTTCAGGCCTAAAATTCAATGCAAGCCAAGTGGTCGCCCTACGGTACATCAGATCGTCATCATAGGAATACGTATTTCCATTCAATCCATATCGCACTTGATAGAGTCTCTCATTCCTATCCTGTAATGGGTGTGTATAAGCTACACCTATCGAGCCCACCAATTTTTGAGAACCAAGTCCATAGGCTGGCTTTACACTGTATCTAAAAGGCTTGGATAAAATATTGCCATTATAAAATTTACTACTTAAAGTAAGGCCGTCGTATAAATTATAGGAGACTTCCGGAATAAAGAATACTTGTGCGCGTTCAGGATCTTCAACATCTTTGATTAAACGAAATTCAATAGGTCGGTCGAGATAGGGAAAACCTTTGAAAGTTCTATAGTTATCACGCTGATTGAATTCCGGAACTAGTTTTTCATAGTTAAGGGCTATTCTGTTGGCACGCTTTCGCGAAAGCGTAATAGTTGTATCTTTATAGATCCCTTCAATAAATTCTCTACTTACAATGCTGTCATTTTGTAAGGTATATATGCTTACTGGAATTACTACTTCAGATTTGTTTTTGATCGAGATCTGTACGGAGTCCCCTTTAACCTTGAAATTTTTGATCTTCCAATCCATGCGCTCATGGGAGGTAATATATTCATCAAAATACCAATCTACACTTTTTTTGGTTTCTTTTTTTAGGCTCGACTCAAAGTAAGTAGCGTCTATCAACTGCAATCGTGTGGGATCGTAAAGGCTTTTAATGCTTTTAGCCAGCGATTCATCATTCAAATATTCTTCTAAATAATTCAAGCCCAATGCTCCTTTGTAAGGAATAGCGATCTGCTCATTGTATTTAACCAATTTATCAGAAGGTGTAGTCATTGCCTGATCAAGATTCAGTCTAGGGCTGTTCAAATACAGAAGCGGATACTGATCATTAAACATGAGTTGTGAGGCATTAAAGCCACGTATACCCCATATGTTATGTAATTTACCTGATATTTTGAGATCTGGGTAGAAGTCTTCTTGATATTGCATCATCAAGTAGGTAAGAAGCGATTGCTGTATCCAAAATTCTTCTCTAGGATTTACATGAATACCATTTTCAATCCACTTGCGGGTTAAAGACTTAAGCATTTTAATCTCAAATGTGAACCCAGCAGGATAGGGATTAATAAAGCTTGGAAGCGAGCTCAATCCATAAACTGGGTTTTCTCGGTAGAATCTTTCTGAAATCAGAACACCTCTGTTATTTCTTTTCCCCAGTTTCTCTTCTAGGAAAGTAGATATACGATTAATGAAGATTACCTTAACCTCATAAGAGAGATCTTCATCATTTAAGTCACTGAGCACATCTGCTCCCGTGACATTGTAACGTTTAAATTGAGCGCTGTTTTTTAGGAAGTATAATGGAGCTTCTTTAAGAGAGTTTTCTCTAAATAAAAATGAGTTTTTGCTATTATCGTAGTTAGCTTCAATTTTCTTCACACCACTTATGGCATCAAAATTAAATGGAGTCTCTAAACGTATTTCAAAGTCCATGGGACTCGCTATAAAGTCATTTAAAGCTTTATGGGAATAAAACTTCCACTCACCGTTTTGATAGATGGCAGGGTGCAAGTACCAATATTTAAGAGCGTATTCCCCATTACTGTTCTTACCGTAGCCAGTGAAATCATCATCAGGAATAATGACTTTGTAATTAAAAACCAATTCTCGTTTCTCACCGGGTTCAATAGGGTTTAACACACTGACTTTTAAAATATCTGGATGGCCCTGCGGGCGTGTTAAGATATATGAGTTGTCAATAATCGTATCTAATTCTATAAGAGTAGCTCCTTTATCTCTGTCTTTTGAGAATTGGAATTTGTTTTTGAAATCTTCGGCAAACCTTGTTGCGAGTGGGGTTTCTGTTGAAGAAAAAGCATTTGCCCAATCCATGAGATATATCTCACTGAGCTGGTTCTCTGAGCTATTATTGAAAGTGATTTTTTGCGAGATTACTAGCTCGTCTAGCGAATCATTGAGTTGAGCCGTGATTTCAGTTTTATGCTGAGCGTAAAACCAAGTAGGCGCCACAAGAAAAACTAATAGACAAATTCTATTCATGTAAAACATTTAATTTTTCTGGTGATCGTTGTGGGAAGAAGTAACCTTTTAACGATTGATTCGGCAATCTATTGTTATAAATGTGAGATTTATTAGAAGTTGGGGCTCAGGCTGTATTTTGCGTAGAACTGATTAATGATCTCTACGGCCTCATCACTTGTATCAACGATGTGAAGCAGATCAATATCTTCTGGACTTATGGTGAAAAACTCTTTATCTAAAGTTTTTTTAATCCAATCCATGAGTCCACTCCAAAATTGTGAGCCTACTAAAATAATTGGAAACCTACCTATTTTTTTCGTCTGGATAAGAGTGATCGCTTCAAAAAGCTCATCTAGGGTGCCAAAACCTCCAGGCATCACTATAAATCCTTGAGAATATTTCACAAACATGACCTTACGTGCAAAAAAATAATCAAAGTCCAGACTCTTGTCGCTGTCTATATAGGGATTATCATGTTGCTCAAAAGGCAAGGTGATGTTGAGGCCTACAGAAGTTCCACCCGCTAGATGTGCTCCCTTGTTACCAGCCTCCATAATCCCTGGACCTCCACCTGTTATAACGCCATAACCATTTTCTACGATTTTTCCAGCAATTTCAGTAGCAAGTTGATAATACTCGTTGTCGGGTTTGAGGCGGGCACTTCCAAAAATACTTACGCAAGGACCTATACGACTCATGCGCTCAAATCCCATTACAAATTCAGAAAGAATTTTAAAGGTTGCCCAACTATCGTTAGTTTTAAGATCATTCCATCCTTTTTCTCTAATCTCTTTTCTCATATTTCTGGTTTCCTGTATCGTAAAAATTTCAGCACGCAAAAATAGCAACTATAAGATGATCAAAATCACAAAAAAAACTTTTAGTTATTAACGCAAAAAAGCTCTATATATCAATATATAAAGCTTTAAATAATAAGGCTGGATAATGTTCTATAGAATAAAGAAGTGTATTAACATCACCAATGTGCTGATAATTATACTGGCGATAAGTAGGTTCAACACCGTGGTAGGTTTTTGAACGGTTAAAATAGATGCGTTATGTATACTACAGGCAGCAACTACGAGAAATACACTGATGTATTGAAACATTCCCGACCCGTACATCATTGCGCTCATGATACCAAATGATCCCATACAGGTAGAGACTATGATAGCCATTGCTGAGTAACCTATAAAATTAGTATTCCAGTCTTCGTTGATTCTTGCATATAAAGTGCTCATAAATTTCTGTTTTTAATTATGATCCAAATTTACCGCGGGCAGCTAGTAGGAAAACATGACTTTTGTCAGCCATCTATTATTTTTTAAATATTCTGGATTTTCTTTTCTGAAATTGAACTTGAAAATCTGAGGCTACTTCAATGAATATCTATGATAATGATGATTAAAGCTTTTGAACTAGCAATTGAATTAAGGAAATTTTAAAGCTAATCCCACTGTATAACTTGAAATTGAATCAAAGAAATTTTTGCTTCAATTCTCGCGTGGGGATCATACAGCTCTCTTTTTTGCCAAACCACTTATACCTGTTTTTTGCAATAAAGTCATAAACTGAATTTGCAATAAACTTGGGAATGATGCGCAGTGCATAGAGTAAAGGCCATGCTCCGGACATTCCTTTTGCAATGCGCAGTGCGGCTCCCGCTTTCGCGAAAGCGGAACCATTTCTTATCAATACAATGGAATCAATTTTATCTTGATCAATCTTGTGTTCTGTCAATAATTCTTGACCTATATCGCTTTCAAGTGCAGCAAAACGATAGCGATCGTTAGGGTCACGCGCAATGATAAAATTGATTGCACCATTGCAGAGATTGCATACACCATCAAAAAGTATAATATCTTTCTCCATCACTTTACTTTTTCTAGTTGCTCCAATTTTACTGAAGTCGTGAAAATACCATAATTTACGGTGGCCCTACCTTTCTCTATAATATCAATAGTCCCAATAGATTTTGAGTCCTGAATACGTACACGGTCATTTATTTTGAGCTCCAATTTTGGTTTTTCAGGCGTTTTTGAAACTTGAGGTTTATTAGCCTTTTTCTTTTCAGTTCTTATCTTCTGAACTTTTTGGATTAGCTCGTTTTCAATTTGTTTTTGTTTTCCTTTTGCCTGTTTATTGGTTTGGCTATTTTTTTTCTTGACGGGTGGTTTGCGTTTTACATTTTCTGTAATGACGAGCTTCATCAACTCTTCCTGTAAGGGCTTTTTCTTTTTATTCTTTTCAAAATTTGCCGCTAGACTATCAAACTTTTTCCCCAGTTGTATGTACCGCTGGTAAGTGTCATACATTTCTTGGAAGTCCTCCAGTTTTTGCTGCACTCGCTCTTGTGTATCCTCTAGTTTATTGGCTCTTTTAGTTGCGCTGACTTCTTTTTCTCGCAAATTTTCATTGTTGCGTCGCAAATCTGAACGCTCTTTTTGTAAAGCAGCAATGGATTTATCAAAACGGATCTTGCCTCGCTCCACCTTCTTTTTTGCCTTATTGATAAGAGAGTAGGGGATCCCGTTTTTTTGAGCGACTTCAAACGTAAATGAACTCCCAGCTTCACCCAGCTGCAATTGATAGATAGGCTCAAGTGTTTTGCTGTCAAAAAGCATGTTTGCGTTAGTCATTCCCGGTAGCTCATTAGCCAGCATTTTTAGATTTGTATAATGCGTGGTGATGATTCCATAGCATTTGCGCCTGTCCAGCTCTTCCAGCATACTTTCTGCCAGAGCGCCACCCAGTTCTGGATCACTACCAGTACCAAACTCATCGATCAGAAACAGCGTTTCTTCATTTGCCACCCTAAGGAAACCCCTCATATTTTTGAGGCGGTAGCTGTAGGTGCTCAAATGGTTATCGATACTTTGATTGTCTCCTATATCAGTCAGCACGCTATCAAAAAAACAAACCCTACTCTTTTCATGTACAGGTAATAGAAGGCCACTTTGCACCATAAGTTGTAATAAACCTACGGTTTTTAGTGTAATAGACTTCCCACCAGCATTGGGTCCTGAAATGACTATGATCCTATTATTCTGCTCTAATCTTACCGTTTGTGGATAGGTTTTTTCCTGTCGCTCACGATTGCTTATTAATAGTAGGGGATGGTAGGCATCAACTAATTCCAACTCTTTATGTTCAACGATCATAGGCAGCAAACCGTCTATTTTTTGAGCATAACGTGCCTTGGCGGCAATGATGTCGGTCTCCGTGAGATAGGCCTTATATTGGTAGAAATCACTCATGTAGGGTCGCAAGAAATTAGTCAACTCTTTAAGTATGCGACGTATTTCTTCTCTCTCTTCTACTTCTTGTTCTGCTAGCTTTCGCGAAAGCGTCAACACCCGCTCAGGTTCTATATAACTTATGGATCCTGTTTTGGAACTACCTAGGATTTTTCCTTTAACCTTACGACGATACATAGAGCGCACGGCAAGTACCCTCCTGTTTTCCATCACGCTTTCTCTTATATCGTCAAGGTATCCCAGCTGACCATAATGGCTCAATGCCTGTCCAAAACTACCGTTAAGCTGACCACGTGTGGAATTCATTTCTCTGCGCAGATTTTTAAGAAGGGGGGAGGCATCGTCTTTAATTTCACCAAAACGATCGATGATCTCATCCACATGATCAGGGATGCTGCGATTGAGTTCTATATCCCTTGTCCTATTATATAGTGTCGGAAAATGTTCCTGTAGTTTTTTAAAGAAGGTGATATGCTCATTTACGGCACGTGGTAGAGCGGCAAGTTTCCTTATTCCGTCTTTTTCTAAAGTGCTATTTTCTATACTCAGAAGCTGTAATTCTTTATCAATGACATCAAAGCCATGATTTGGAATACGGTATTCACTGGTAAAGGACCATAAGTATTCATTGGTACAATGAAGCGCTTCAAGAATCAATTTGCGAGAAGGATAGGGGCGCTGTTTTGCGATGACTTCCTTACCGTCAATCGTGACGCAATAGGCAGCGGCTTGTGCCAGCACGCTGTCAAATTCTAGATCTTGGAGTGTTTTTTTAGATATTTTTCTCATATATGAATGACAAAAATACGCTAGGAAAATCTATGTCCTTTTAAGGTGTTCTTAAACTGTGCTTATGCTTTGAATTTCATTGTATTTACAATCTGTATAAGCATGGCGAGAGTCTTTTTTTGCGTCTCAGAGGGTGGTGCGAGTAGTCTTACATGATATATGTTGCCATCAGGAGATTCAAAGACGCCGTCCACGGCAAGAGCAGCCCTGCCAGACTCATTGTGCAGCTCATTATCAATGTATAAAGTCTTGCTTCCAAAAAGTTCTGTCTCTTTTATCTCAGAGGCTTCATAAAAGGAATACTTGTCCATGATTCCAGATCTTATAGACTTGATCGCATCCTGCAAGTTGTTTTGTTTCTCGTCTTTGGGAAGTTTAAAAATGGATACTGTCTTTTTAAAGCCGTTACGATCTTCTGCCGAAGTGGTAATCAATTTACTATTTGAAAAATTCTCATCACTCGCTGGTTTAATATTAATATTCCATTCATTAGGCACCGCAATAACATATTCCAGCAAGGGACTCTCTACCAGTTTTTTTACGAAAATGACTTTCTTATTATCGTAGCGATCTAAATTGAAGGTTTTTTCACCACAGCTGGTGGTTAGCAAGACGACTAATAAGATAAGAAGACTTGCTTTATGAAGTACTTGAAATTTCATGAACTCGACACATTGGGGATTCGAAGCTAATTTAGGATAATCTTAAGATTAAATGCAAATTTTGATTGATTAAAAGCATTTTTTCATTGTTCGAAAATCTTAAATTTTGACCACCGGTATTGGTCTATATAGAATTCAAAATTCAATTCTATAAGTTTCAATCCTTTAATGCGAATTAGAGTTATTTTGAAAAACTAAGTTTTTAAGCTAAGTATACCAATCCTTGAAAAGATTTCCTGCATATTCTTCTTTTGAAAGATCTAGATTTTCTTCATTTGCTGCTTCATGCTTTTGATTTGATCTGTAAGCATGTTGTGTTTGTCAAGCTTTTTAGCTTCAGTAAGCAGTGTTGTAGCTTCACGCTTGCGGCGCTTCATCATGGCGATACCGGCAAGGTTCATTTTTGCAACTGCCAGATCCTGGTCCATGTTAAGACCTAGTTTGATAGCTTTTTTAAAGTATTTTTCTGCTTTGGTAAGGCTGGTTTGGGACATCATCAAACCTTTGAGATAGTTGTAATAACCTTGTTGTTTAGTTACAAGCGCAGACTCTGGATCCTTGATTTTATCCAACCATTTATTGGCTCCTTCAAAATCTTGCTTTCTCAAACGCATAAATGCAAGAAGAATCATTTCATTTTTGAAGTATAGAAAGATGAATATTCCAGAAAATAAAATGAGAAAAATCCCAGTCATAATCTCATTGCGAGTAAACTGATAAATTCCAAATGCAATTATTAATCCAGCAAGGACAAGTTTGATGTTTTTGTTAAACATGGGTAATACAATTTAAAGCCCGCAAAGATAGGGCAGTGAAATGAGTTTAATGCAGTAATGTACAGTTCACTTTATACCTAACAGGAATAGCATATTTACATTTATTAGATACTTTGAAAATCCATAGCTTACTGCAAAATGTATTGATGTATCTAGTGTTAGTGACTTACAATAAGCACTTGATTTAAAGGAATAACATAATTTTCTTAAATCAAAGCACAAACGAAGCTGTAAGTGTTGTCAAATACATGCCTACACATCATAATGTAGCTATAATCTTCACATTTGTAGCTCTATGTTTAAGGGATATGTTTGTAAACTTTTTTGTCCTAATGTGATTTAAAATCTTTTAGTGCTCTATATAGTTTCTCGTCCAAGAAAATCAACCAAAATATTTATTGAAAAAAGTTTGATAGCCCTATTGTACATACAAAAAGACTTGTTATCTTTGCACCCGATTAAAAAAGGCGTTATTGCGCCACACTGATACAGATATAGATTTTTAAGCTATGGCACAAAAGAGAACATACCAACCTAGTAAAAGAAAAAGAAGAAACAAGCACGGTTTCAGAGAGCGCATGGCCTCTGCAAATGGGCGTAAAGTTCTTTCCCGTCGTAGAGCAAAGGGTCGTAAGAAGTTATCTGTATCTACTGAAAGAAGACACAAGAGATAATGTTTTATCCTCTATAATATTGAAAGCGTCAATTTTAATTAATTGACGCTTTTTTTATACCCAAATTCCAAATTATAACGATATTTATTCCCTTAAATAGAGCCATACATGCCCAAAAGAAAAGAACTTAAATCCATACTTTTAATAGGAAGCGGTCCCATCGTCATAGGTCAGGCCTGTGAATTTGATTATGCTGGTTCTCAATCACTGCGCTCGTTGCGAGAAGAAGGCATTGAGACCATACTGATCAATTCAAACCCAGCGACGATCATGACAGACCCGTCCATGGCAGATCATGTGTACCTTTTACCTCTTAACACAAAGTCGTTGCGCAAGATCCTCAAGGATCACCCTCAAATCGATGCAGTTCTCCCCACAATGGGTGGACAAACTGCACTAAATCTATGTATAGAAGCTCAGGAAAAAGGAATCTGGGAAGACAATAATGTAGATCTTATAGGTGTAGATATAGACGCTATTAATATTACTGAAGACCGCGAGAAATTTAGAGAGTTGATGGGCAAAATAGGAGTTGGCATGGCTCCACAAGCTACAGCTACTTCTTTCTTGAAAGGAAAAGAAATTGCTCAAGAATTTGGTTTTCCTTTATGTATAAGATCTTCATTTACACTTGGTGGCGCCGGTGCGGCCATTGTTCACAAAGAAGAGGATTATGATGAGTTACTGACTCGTGGTCTTGAAGCATCTCCCATTCACGAGGTGATGATTGACAAAGCTTTGCTGGGGTGGAAGGAATATGAATTAGAACTTTTGCGTGATAAAAATGACAATGTTGTTATTATCTGTACCATTGAAAATATGGATCCTATGGGAATCCATACTGGAGATTCCATCACCGTGGCACCAGCAATGACTTTGTCAGATAGAACGTACCAAAAAATGCGCGATATGGCCATTCATATGATGCGTAGTATTGGCGAGTTTGAAGGTGGCTGTAATGTGCAATTTGCCGTGAGTCCAGATGATAAAGAAGATATTATTGCTATTGAGATCAATCCTCGTGTATCCAGATCTTCTGCATTGGCAAGTAAGGCTACTGGTTATCCTATCGCAAAAGTTGCCACAAAATTAGCTCTAGGTTATTCCCTAGATGAGCTGAATAACCAAATCACTAGATCCACTTCTGCTCTCTTTGAGCCAACCTTAGATTATGTGATTGTTAAAATACCGAGATGGAATTTTGATAAATTTGAAGGTTCAGACCGCACCCTAGGTTTACAAATGAAAGCCGTAGGAGAGGTGATGGGAATAGGTCGTTCTTTTCAAGAAGCTTTGCACAAAGCCACCCAATCACTGGAAATTAAGCGCAATGGACTGGGAGCAGATGGAAAAGGCTATACCGATTATAACCAAGTCATTGATAAGCTGACCCACGCTAGTTGGGATCGAGTCTTTGCATTGTACGATGCGATTACGATGGGTATTTCCCTATCCCGTATCCATGAAATCACAAAAATTGACATGTGGTACCTCAAGCAGTTTGAAGAATTGTACCAGCTTGAAAAAGAGATCGGGAAGTATGATATTAATACACTTTCGCGAAAGCTACTACTTGAAGCAAAACAAAAAGGCTTTGCAGATCGTCAAATAGCACATATGCTGGGCTGTCTTGAATCTGAGGTTTATAACAAGCGTGATGAAATGAACATTAATCGTGTTTACAAACTGGTAGATACCTGCGCTGCAGAGTTCAAAGCAGAAACTCCTTATTATTACTCCACATTTGAGGCTGAGATGCAGCTGCCTGGCGGTAAAAGATTTGCCCAAAACGAAAGTGTTGTTTCTGACAAAAAGAAGATTATTGTACTTGGTTCCGGCCCTAATAGAATTGGGCAAGGAATTGAGTTTGATTACTGCTGTGTGCATGGAGTTTATGCCGCAAAGGAATGTGGGTATGAGACCATTATGATCAACTGTAATCCAGAGACGGTTTCTACAGACTTTGATACTGCAGATAAGTTATATTTTGAGCCGGTTTTCTGGGAGCATATCTACGATATCATTCGCCATGAGAAGCCAGAAGGGGTGATCGTGCAACTGGGCGGGCAAACTGCTTTAAAACTTGCCGAAAAACTTGATCGCTACGGGATCAAGATCATGGGAACGAGTTACAGAGCCTTAGATCTGGCAGAAGATCGTGGTGAGTTCTCCAGATTACTTAAAGAAAACAATATTCCGTACCCACCATTTGATACGGCAACCACTCCAGGCGAAGCCTTAAAAGTGGCCGACAAATTGGATTTTCCAATCTTGGTGAGACCCTCCTATGTTTTGGGAGGTCAGGGTATGAAAATCGTAATTAATAAAGAAGAACTGGAAGAACACGTAGTGGATATTTTGCGTAAAATTCCCAACAATGTTCTTTTGCTAGACCATTATTTAGATGGAGCTATAGAAGCAGAAGCGGATGCTATTTGTGATGGTGAAAATGTCCAGATAATAGGAATCATGGAGCACATAGAGCCTTGCGGAATTCACTCTGGAGACTCGCACGCGTTGTTGCCGCCTTTTAATCTGGGCGATCTTGTGATGCAGCAAATTAAAGATCATACTAAAAATATAGCGCTAGCACTAGAAACTGTAGGGCTGATCAATATTCAGTTTGCGATCAAGAATGATATCGTTTACATAATCGAGGCCAATCCACGAGCTTCAAGAACAGTACCTTTTATTGCCAAGGCCTACCAACAGCCTTATGTGAATTGGGCCACAAAAGTGATGCTGGGTGAGAAAAAAGTAACCGATTTTAATTACGATCCCAAGCTTGATGGGTACGCCATCAAACAACCTGTGTTCTCATTCAATAAATTCCCGAACGTTGACAAACGCCTCGGGCCAGAAATGAAATCTACTGGTGAGAGTATTCTGTTTATTGATAGTTTAAAAGACGATGAGTTCTATGATCTATACTCAAGAAGGAGAATGTATTTGAGTAAGTAGAAAATTAAAGAGGCTCTATATAAAGTCGACTTGATTTGTTAGACTGAGCCTGTCGAAGTCATAATGTGCTGAAAATCAAAAGCATTTCAACAAGCTCAATGTGACTATTTAATGTGATGATGACTTTTTGGACAATCTCTGTTTTGCTTTTTACGTTTTTAGCATCTTCAAATCATCCTTAGAAAATAGTGCCTTCATCTTTGCCCAAATTCCCGTAGAAATTGTTTCGGTAGTTGTTGAGGTGCCTTTTAGCGGAATATTGAAAATTTGTGAAATGGTTTCGTCATGCTTAAAATAGCTGCGATTGAGGGCTAGGATGGCTTCCTCCTCTTTGAGGACTTCTATTTTTATATGCTTTCGCGAAAGCGTGGTCTTATCCAAATCAATTACTTCTTCTCTTGCTGGAAGTAGAAATCTTTGTTTTTGGAGTATGGTTTGTTTACCTCGTTTCTTCAAAACTACCACTCGACCTTTTTTGATCTTTCCAATTTTCGATAGTGTAAGCGCTTTTACGCGTTGATGATTTTGCAAATTATTTTCGATTGTGCCAGAACGGAATAATTCAATGATCGGATAGATCATATAATATTTAGTACGAATTACCAATCTGCGAGCTTTATTGAACATCAACAACCCTACTAAAAAAAGTGCGATGGTAATAATGAATGAAGTTACCGGACTGAAAATACTGATCAAAACCAATGCTATGGTAAAAAAGATCTTGATGATGTTCAAAACGGCATCTACAAGTGGAATAGGAGATAGGAAAATTAGAATATCTATGAAAAGCCTGACGGTTGAAACCACGATCAGAAAATAAATGGAAGCTACTACAATTAGCACTGTTTTCAGGGTGACGGATAAAATACCAGCCTCAATAATCGTATTTTCAAGCTGTGGCTCGCTACTCATAAAAGCAGGTATTAAGGTGATCACAATCTGGATGATGATTCCCGCCTTATCCGTCAGCCAGCTGTCTGCAAGACCAAACGGCTTTGCAATTTTTGAGGAATTAATTATCGTACCGATGATGGCAGTATATAAAAACAACACTCCAAAAAGAATCAGAACAATCCAGCTGTCATAAAATGGGTGGTTAGCAACAAAATCATTGTGAATGCCCAGTTTTGAAAAAACAGAAGTTGCAAAAACTGCGATATAGGGATTGATGCCCATGGGTGCTAATTGACCCAATTGAGCAATCAAATCGCCATTTTGAGAAAGGGCATTACTAGCGTCGGTTGCTTGATTTTGCAGGAGTAGAAATAGCGGCGTAACTATTATGAGAAGCGCAGAAATCTTTACCAAACTGTATTGAATCGCTTTCATTTGAGACCAAGATTTTTCTCATAAATCCCAATCCACTGCTCAGGCGTAATCTTTTGAGCAAGTTCTGCAATTAATTGCAGAGGCAAGTCATCTACTTTTTTGAAGCGCACACAGCTTTTTCCCATATCCAGTTTGTATTTTGAATGTTTGGGATATTCTTCAGTAAACCAATCGTGTAATTCTGGAATCGCGTAGATACCAGAATGGTATAAGGCAATATAGTTTTTCTGCGAGGCTAAATTTATAAAAGGCAATGGCGACCATTCTTTTGCTGCGTGATAGCCTTTTGGATACAGCGATTTAGTAACATAAAAACCTATCATTCCGTAGAGCATTCCTTCCTCAAAACCTTTTGGTAGGTTATTGCGCAGCACATCAAGCAAATCTTGAATGGGCTTTTTGCGATCTTCTGGTATTTCATTGAGATACTGCTCGATGGTTTTGGCATTTGAAGTCATTTAGCTTTCTTAATTTGATGAGCAAGTTAATCAATTAACAAAATAAGACCGAAACATCTCAAAAATCGATGTTCCAGCCCTATCGCTCTTCCTCATAAAAAGTTTACCTCGCGCTCAAACCTTGAGATTGTGAATCTCCGTAAGCTTTTACCAATCTTAGAAATTCTGATCGATAACCATCTTTGTCTTTTCCACGACCCTTTTCTGCAAGCTGGATCACGTCCTTAAGGCTCGAATTATTAGTAAATTCCGATTTTCTCAACTGCATTCCAAATAGAGCCACGGCCGATGCGAATTGAACATCCTCGTCCAGTTGTGATGTTTTGTTTCTTTGAACAAATTCCATCGGGATGCTCTTTTTTCCATCTGGTTTTTTATAACGAAGTTTTACCGTAAACAGCTCGTCTTTTAAATTGTTAGCATATGAGGTGTTGGTGTACTTCAATTGGGTCATTTCTTTTAAGTACTCACTATCCACTCCTTTGGGAACCACCTCATACAAAGCCGTAACGGTATGACCCATTCCCAATTCTCCTGCGTCTTTTTTGTCATCTACAAAATCTTGTGTGGCAAGCATTCTGTTTTCATAACCTATCAATCTATAGGCGGAAACATTTTTGGGATTGAACTCGACCTGTAGTTTCACGTCTTTTGCAATGGCGTACATACTGCCGCTAAATTCTCTTACAAAAACATTTCGTGCCTCCTGCATGGTGTCGATGTAGGAGTGGTTTCCATTGCCCTTATCGGCTAGAGTTTCTAGTTTGGAATCCTGGTAATTCCCCATTCCAAATCCTAAAACTGATAAGAAGACACCGCTTTCTCTTTTTTCCTCGATCAACTCTTCTATGGCTTGATTGCTGGATGCTCCCACGTTAAAATCACCATCGGTTGCGAGGATGACTCTATTGTTACCTTGTTTGATAAAGTTTTCTTGGGCGATTTTGTACGCCAATTCTATGCCAGCACCTCCAGCAGTAGACCCTCCAGACTGTAGATTTTCCAATGCCGCGTATATGGTTTCACGATCCGTTCCTCGAGTGGGTTCCAGAACCATACCTGCTGCTCCAGCATAAACCACTATGGCAACTTTATCCTGCTCTCTCATTTGATTGACCAGTAGTTTGAAAGCTCTCTTTAGTAATGGGAGTTTATTTTGAGCGCTCATGGATCCCGAAACGTCTATCAGAAAAGTCAAGTTACTCGCAGGAAGATCTTTTTTATCGTAGGTCTTACCTTTCAGCCCGATTTTTACCAGTCGTGTTTCTTTATTCCAAGGTGTTTCAATGACTTGAGTCTCCACATTGAAAGGATGTCTGCCAGTGGGTTCTTTATAGTCATAATTAAAATAATTGACCATTTCCTCAATTTTTACCGCGTGAGGATCTACAAATTGGCCATTGTTGATCATGCGGCGCACATTTGCATAGCTGGCCTTATCCACATCTATGGAAAATGTGGAAAGAGGTTTGGAAGTCACGTCTTCAAATTGATTTTCTTCTATTTCTTCGTAAGATTCGTTTTCTAATAGTCGTTCTATTTCCTTAATCACAAACTCAGGGTTTTTGAATTGTTTTTTACCTTCTGTTGTTATCGATAGTACTCCATTTATCCCACGATTACCATATATCGCTGTGCCAGAAGAATCTTTTAGAGTTTTTATATCAGCGATGGTGGATGGGTCTAGTTGGCGAAATTCATTTGCTGATCCAGGTTTCCCGTCGATCAGGAATAGAGGTTCTGTATTTCCATTTGTAGAACCTACACCTCTCAATTGAATGGCACTGTTTGCGCCGGGTCGTCAGGTTGCAGTTTTAACTTTACTTCCATTAGTTGTTGTGATTCTTATGCCAGATGTTTTGCCTTGAAGTGTTTGAGCATAATTGCGATTTGCGTTTGATTGAATATTTTCTGATGTTATAGTAACTTGAGAAATGGCGGATTTCATTTCACTTTTCTTCCGGTATCCAGTAACAACAATTTCATCCAGAGAGCTCGTCATAACTACATTAATAACCTTTTGTTTGCCTACTTTGACCGCTCGTGAGTCATATCCTGTATAGGAGAAAATTAAGAAGTCTGTTTCTTTAGCTTCAATAGAATACTTACCGTCAAAATCGGTGAGGGTGCTGTCTGCACTGCCCTTAACTTTTACGACGGCATTGAAAATAGGCAGCCCGTCCATGTCTTTAACGGTACCAGTAATCGTTTTTGCATTGCAAACAAATGGCAAAGTGCTCAGTAGCAGGAGGAATAGAAAATTTTTCATAATAAATGGATTTAAATATGAGGTAAAACTAGATGGGATACCAAGTTGATGAAAGTAGGATTGAGTGAATGGGCGGTATGAATGAGTGAAGATGCCTTCTTTATTTACAGATGGCTGACATTTACTCGAAATCAGCAAAGCTTGTTTTGTGTTCTAGGATTTTTTGATCCAAAAATCAAGCTTCTGAATACCACTAACACTTATATTTCATCCGAAATAGAACGAGCTTATTTTCATTTAAATATTGCCACAAAAGAGAATGGTCTATTTATTTGTTCCGCTTTCGCGAAAGCGATATCATTACAATCCCTAGTGCATTGAAAATCTATTGCGTTAATAAGAATAAATTAGTACTTTTGCACTCCCAAAACGAGAATAGGGAAACCGTTTGGGAATCAAAACGTTATAACAAACTCTTCTGGAGTCGTTCTGTAAGTTTCCGCGCTGCTCTGGAATACAAAGCTTAATCAGCACAAAATACATGGCTGAAGAAACAACAAAACAAGAACTTGAGGCTGCACAAGATGGTGTGACACAAGAACAAGTTCAAGAAAGAGTAGAAAAAGCTACTCCACTCACTGAAACTCCACAACAGGATCCGCAAGAATTCCTAGACACTTTTGACTGGGAGCGTTACAGCGAAGGAATCGAAAAAGTAGACGAGGACCAATTAAAAGCTTTTGAAAAGCTGGTTGCCGAAAACTTTGTAGATACCATTGATAGCGATGTGATCGAGGGTACGGTTATCAAAATGACTGATCGTGATGCAATTATTGACATTAACGCTAAGTCTGAGGGTGTTATTTCACTCAATGAATTCCGTTACAACCCGCACCTTAAAGAAGGTGACAAGGTAGAAGTACTGGTAGACGTGCGTGAAGACGCAACTGGTCAACTGGTTCTTTCACACCGTAAAGCTCGATTGATCAAGGCTTGGGAGCGCGTGAACAATGCTCACGACACTGGCGAGATCGTTAACGGTTATGTGAAATGTCGTACTAAAGGAGGAATGATCGTAGATGTATTTGGAATTGAGGCATTTTTGCCAGGTTCACAAATAGACGTGAAGCCTATCCGTGATTACGATCAGTACGTAGATAAAACAATGGAATTCAAGGTGGTAAAAATCAACCATGAATTCAAAAACGTTGTTGTATCGCACAAAGCGCTTATCGAAGCAGATATCGAAGAGCAGAAAAAAGAAATCATTTCTCGTCTAGAAAAAGGACAGGTACTGGAAGGTGTTGTGAAAAACATTACTTCTTATGGTGTATTTGTTGATCTAGGAGGTGTAGATGGACTGGTTCACATTACTGATCTTTCATGGTCACGTATCAACCATCCTAATGAGATCGTTGAGCTAGACCAAACCCTTAATGTGGTTATCCTTGACTTTGATGAAGATAAGTCAAGAATCCAACTAGGTATGAAGCAGCTAGAGCCACACCCATGGGAAGCTCTTTCTGACAAGATCAAGCCGGGAGATAAGGTAAAAGGTAAAGTAGTCGTTATTGCAGATTACGGTGCATTTGTAGAAGTAGAAGAAGGAGTAGAAGGACTTGTTCACGTATCTGAAATGTCATGGTCTACGCACTTGAGAAGTGCGGGTGACTTTGTAAAAGTAGGTGACATGATCGATGCTGAGGTGCTTACCATAGATAGAGAAGATCGCAAGATGTCTCTAGGTATGAAGCAACTTGTTAAAGATCCATGGACTGATATTACTTCTAAATACCCAGTAGGTTCACGCCACAAGGGTACGGTTAGAAACTTTACAAACTTTGGAGTGTTCCTAGAATTAGAAGAAGGAGTAGATGGATTGATCTACATCTCTGACCTTTCTTGGACTAAGAAAGTGAAGCACCCATCAGAATTCTGTGCAGTGGGAGACACGCTAGAAGTAGTGGTTCTTGAACTGGATGTAAATGGACGCAAACTTTCTCTAGGTCACAAACAAACGATGCCTAACCCATGGGATAAGTATCAAGACGAGTTTGGTATGGGCACCAAGCATGAAGTTGAGATCGATGAGATGGTAGACAAAGGTGCAGTAGTAAACTTTAACGAGGATATTTCTGTATTTATTCCATCACGTCACCTAGAAAAAGAAGACGGATCTAAATTGAAGAAAGGTGAGAAGGCTGAAATCCAGATCATCGAGTTCAATAAGGAATTCAAGAGAGTAGTAGGTTCTCACATGGTTCTTCACAAAGAAGAAGAAGCTAAAAACGTGAAGCAAGCTGCTGAAAGAGCTCAAGAAGAAAGCAAACCTACACTAGGTGATGCAAACTCTAAGCTACAAGCTCTTAAGAACAGAATGGAAGGAAAGTCTGAAGATTAATCCAAGACTTTTTAAAAATAGCAAAAGCCGATTGATTCAGTTCAATCGGCTTTTTTTTGTGAAGTTTCCTGTTTTGTTGTGATTACGCTTTCGCGAAAGCGAGACCACCAAATATTTAACTAAAAACAAGAATTATGTATAAAAAATAAGATGTTGCTCAGCTATTCTTTAAGTAAACCATAATCCGAAAGTGATTGAATAATTGTGTTCATGATCTTATCATTAATCGTTGCCGAGAGCTTCCTGATGCCCACCAAACTCATAAAACCATTCCCCAGTCCTCTACCTATCCAAGAACTGAATCTGCCAAATATGCCCTTGCGGTTGCGTCGCTTAATGATAGGGTGGACATTTTCTTTAGCTGTAGGTTTTTTGAGATGATTGAAACTAATTTTCACCACCTCCTTGATTCTTTCGGACATCTGTTCTTCCATTTTTTTGAGTGCAGTGCTGTATTCTACACTTGGAAATTCAGGGAACAGCGGATCCTTATGTAAGGCGGGTAAAAACTCCACGCCATAATCTCCCAATGCTCTTTTTTCAATGCTATAATCTGGTATGATGGGCATTACATCTTTACCTGTTTTTTTGTGGACAAGGCCAAAAAATTCACGATCAGTAACGTTCCAGCGATCTAGATCTTCAGAACTATTGAAGTAGAATCTGAGGAAGTTCTGAGCATTTTTTTGTCCCAGCATATAGTCGTGGTATCTAAAATCCCTGCTTATAAAACCAGCAAACCCTGAAAGTGCACCACATGCAATGGAATTGTCATGTATCTTTCTATTTTTTCCGTAGCGTGTAGGCCAAATCATGTTTTTATGGCTGCCTGGATCAAACAGATCCATGATGTCCTTTTCCTTGAACAGCGCTTGATTTCTCAAGGTGCTGAATAACTGTGGAATTACTTGAAAGATATTATCATTTTCAACGCTGTAATCCTCATCTTCTTGATCTCCCACGCGTCCTGGGAATGGATCGATGAGTATCAATCTATAATTATCTCCTTTCTTCTTGAGAATACGCAGTGCTTCAGCTAAAGGCTCATTATTGGTCATGCCGCCGTCTGTGGCGAGAAAGCTGTATTTGTCATCTACTAGTGGTGTAAGCTTCTCGTTGTTGCCAAAAAGCTGTTTGATATTTTCTGCGATGTATTCTTTGGGAATACCTTTGAACGGAACACTTTTAAGTCCTATTGGAAAAGCGCCGCTGGCACGTGCCACATCCAGAAACAGTTTAAGGTGCTCGTGCTCACTTAGATCTAATGGCAGTTTATTGAGCAATACATCTGTACCCACCTCAAAGTGCGCGTAAGCTTTATGGTATTCCATCGTGTGGGCGACCTTTGACTTGTTTTCCGTAAAGTGTAGATCGATGGGAATTCCTCTCAAATTACTAAGAGTCATCAACACTTCCAGCTGCGGATTGATATAAGCAGGTAGGGGAGGAGATGTTACATTTACTTTCTCTTGTTTCTTGCTCATCACATCTTTTGTAGTGTCAATGAGTTTTTCCATGAGATTGGTAATGAAATTGGTGTTTAAGAGCGAGTGAACTTCCTTGTCTTTCAGATCGTCTAGAGAAAAGAGATCGCCTAGAATATTTTCATTTGCCGGTTTGCCAAAATTGACCCATGTGTCAAAAAGCACATTGTCGCTGGCTGCCGTTTTTCCAGTGGAAGTGGTTACAGGATCCAATTTATCAATGGTGAGTCCCAGTGTGGTAACCGCAGCGGTAATTCCACCAGCTGATGCGCCTGTGATCACATCTATAATCACATTAGGCTCGGGTACTTCATGGGGCCTTTTTTCGTACTCTTCATGCCATCTCTTTAAGGTGTTGAGCAGGTAATCCATGACTCCGGCGGTAAAGGCACCAGCCGTTACGGCACCTGCAAGTACGAGTCCTATTCTTATGGGTTCTTTTTCATTTTTCATTATTGTTCTTTTTAAATATTGATTGATATATTTAGTTAAGCCTGAACTTAAATACAGAATAAAAGCTCTAAATTCTTATGTGTTTTTTTAAATCAGGCATGAAGATTTAATCTGCAAAAGATTGAGCAGATATTAATGCCTATAAAAATTAATTATTTAATTTGTAAAGATTGGGCAGTTTAATGATTCACATCCCTAATCCTCAACGCAGGACTTCGAGAGCGCTTCGACAAGCTCAGCGTGACACCTTAGTCCCAAAAAACCCCTTAACTCATAAACTCACAGGCGGATGCGATCCGCCGCTACTCACTTACTCACCAACTTAATGACTCACCCCAACTCCTCAACAATCCTCACGATGGCTTGAACATGATAATCCACAATGCGCTGTCTTCCTTCGCGAGTGTTGAGGATTGTTTCAAATTCTTCAAGATTGTCCATGAAAAAGTTCTCGGTCAGGACGGCAGGCATTTTAGTACGTGTGAGCACGTAAAAGCGGCGCTCTTTATCCAGATCACCATCGGTAAAGTCAGTGCGTAGGCGGCGGTCGGGAAACTCGCGCTTAAATTCCTGTCCCATTATCGTTGCCATGGCATCGCTGCGCGTTTGACCGGGCGAGGTGAAAAATTCGCACCCGTGACCGCCGCCGGCATTGCTGTGCACGCTTATATAAACGCTATCACTTACAGGATATTGATTGGCACGGCGCACTCGGGTCTCTAGCCGCACGTCCCAGTATTCTGGCGCAATATTCACGTAAGGAATTTTAAGAACGGTAAGCTGCTCAATAATCCCAGAAACGATCGCGCGATTGAACTCGCCTTCATAAATGATGCCTTTATCTCCCCAGTCCTTGCGTTTGCCGGGCGTGCTGTAGATACCGTTGATCTGGCCGCCGTGGCCGTTGTCGAGTAGTATAGTCATGGTTTTTTATATTTTAGTTATCGATTCTCGATAACAAACTTTTTTGAAATCTTTTAGGAATTGGATGAATTTGTCAAATGCCCATATAAAGTCTTCTTATCCTTCATATTCACGATCATACAAATTGAAAAAGGCAACTCCATCCGTTTTCGTTATTATTATTATTATTATTTTTAGACTTCCATATTCAACTTGATATTTAATAGCTTGGTCATGAACAATTTTGCTTGATGAATCGATCAAATCTTGAATTTTCTCAGGTGTCCATGAATGGGATTCTATTAACTCTAAAGTCTTGAAATCTTCAAGATTGATTTCTACGCCATAATCGGAAACTCTTAGCTCTTTGGGAGTAGATCCAAAACTATAATCAGTTTTTTAAATTTAAATTCTACCATAAAATAATTTTGGGAGTACGTTTATATAACCATTGTACACTAAACTTCAATCAACTACTCAACTCCCCAAAATCATATAGTATACGGGAACATTTGGAAAGTCTGGATCATCATCAGTCAAATATTCTAATCCTTCAAAGAAGTGATGGTCTTGATCGCTTACGTCATAATTGCTTCCTTTCGTTGAAGTACAGGCACCTTGATTGATCCTGAACATGAGTTCTACTATTGTAAATCCAATAGGGTTTTCCGTAGTTATCACGAACTGTCGGTCCTCATCGTCCTCCTCGCTGTCTTCCTCGTCTACCATTGGAATCCAGAGGTACTGGATGACTACCTTTTGAACAGGAATTGCGATCCTGTCCAGAGGCGGTAATCGACGAGATGGGACATCATTATATTTAATGAGTTCCTCTTGAAACTCCTCTTGGCTCTCAAACTTTTGATAGAACGCCCAGTATAGGTCGTTTAATAATTCTTTGGGTAAATTCATATTTTCCGTTTTTTAAAAATATTGGCAGGGGTTTACGTTTGGATTATTCTCAAAAAAGCGCTTGTATTTCTTGAACGAACCGCCATTTTTCCCCAATGGCATACTTCTATTTCTCAAATCAACACCTTTTTTCTTTTGTTCTTCAATAAATGCTCGTTCCCAGACGGCACTTTCAAATTCGGTCATTTCTACATAGGCACTAAGTCCTTTATTTAGGTTTGGGATCGCATCGATGTCAGCTTTCCAACTATAATAAGTCTTTTTGCCGTCAAGTGCGCGCTTGCCTTCTAATTGATGTTCGTATAAGCGCAATCCAAGCTCCTTTCTCGTTGTTTTACCAATGTATTCTGTTTTGAAAGTATCGTCTATCAAGCCTCCTAATCTGTAGTATGAGTATCCACGTGTAGTGGTTGTTTTATAGCTCGGTCTTTTGTTAGCATTGTGCGACAGCAATCCAGTTGATCCCACGAGGTAGTTGTGCAGATCTTCCACCTCAAGGTTGTAGGTGGGCACTTCCTCCTCGACAAGTTTCAGGTCAGTGATCCTTACCAGCTGGTCTTGTCGAGCGTCGTAAAGATGCATGCCCGTTTTGAGCTGGTAGGTCTTGATCCATGTATTGCTGCTCTTCACATAGAACAGGTGCTGTCCAGTCGCCTTGATCTCGTTACCGTCCTCCGTTCTTATAACTCTGTATTTCTTTGTACGGTTACGATAGGTCTGGGTCACTTGTTTTTGATCCATCCTGCCCTTTTCAGTATTATAGCACCATACTGTTTCTCCCGTTTTGATCTCTTCTATGGGTTTTGCGCCATGGATCGTATGCACGAGTGTACCAGCAAGGAAACAGGGTTTTTTACCGTCTAGCATGTCTTTTATTTTGTTTAAAATTATAAACTGGCTAACTTATTGATTCTCTGCAACAAACTTTTTAAAATCCTCTAGGAATTGGATGAATTTGTCAAATGGCCATATAAAGTCTTCATCTTCTTTATCGCTATAGGAATTGTAGAAATAAACTTCATCCTTATCTATGATCATAAATAGATTACTGCCATCGCCTTTATATTCATATTCTTCTTCATTTTTTAAAGACAATGATTTATCAATCAAGTCTTGTATTTTTTTTGTGGTCCACATATGAGAACCAATGTGAAAAAGCGATTTTTCTGCATCCTTCAATAGATCGTAATCCACAGAGAATTCATAAACTCTTTTGGATTCAGGGACGTCATCGACATTAAGATTGTATTTTCTAAATTGATATGTTTCCATTACTATAATTTTATATTTGGATAGGCATTAACAATATTACCTTTTTCGTTTATTTCAAGTTGAATTTGAAAACTACCGTCACTACTGAATTTTACATATTTAAACGGCGGTGTTTGAAAATCTATTTGTAAGTTAATCAAGTTTTCATAAATGAATGCAATTTCACCTCTTACCCTGTCGTATGTCCAGTTCATAGGAAAGAAACTGGATAGTGCTTTTTTATCTAGGTATCTATTTTCATAAATTAACTGAACATTTGCTAGAAACGGTACATCGTGGGGTAAGTCAAAAACACTTTCGACGATTGGCTTTCTGATCGTAGTAATCTTAATTTTTGATCCGTTAACCAATACATTATGAGCTCCTTGTGCTTCAAAATATTCTTTTCCTTTTCTTTTTCTAATTTTGATTTCGCCATCGAAATGACGACTAAGATCGATTAATTTTTCCGACCATTTTGTTAAAGCAGCTTTACGCAACTTCCATTGATCTGCAAGGGTATCAATGTTATCCACAAATCTTTGGACCTCGTTTGCATCCATGAGTTGGTTGCCCAGGTCATCAATGACAGTTGATCGTACCAAATACTTGCCTTTCTCGTTTACTGATTTTAGAACCGTGACGCCATAGC
This sequence comes from Nonlabens sp., assembly GCA_049671565.1. Taxonomy (GTDB): domain Bacteria; phylum Bacteroidota; class Bacteroidia; order Flavobacteriales; family Flavobacteriaceae; genus Nonlabens. The sequence continues at coordinate 91,057 of JBATVD010000009.1, read as the reverse complement.
TGTTTAATTTCTTCAATTCAGAGTGCTTAATAGCCCTGCCTAAAATTGTATCCCAACCATTTCCAGGAAGATTGCTAAATGCGGCAATAGGTACACGCCGCTGTCCCGCCACGATCAGGTCGATTTTAATACTGGTGATAAATTCCCTGAATTTTTGTGTAAGCAGGTCGAGGAACTTTCTTAATCCAGCAGGGTCAGTAAGCTGCCTGATCAGCGCGTTTGCCACACGGGCAAGCTTAATTCATTTGTTGAAAATCAACTCCCTAAATTCAGAAAATAGACCGGTACACCCATAAAATCTGGATCATCGTCGGTAAAGAACTGAAGCCCCTCAAAGAACTGCCTGTCATAGTCCGCAATGCTGAATCCCTTGGGATGATCCATCATGATGTTGTTGATCTTGAACAGGAGTTCTCCCGCTTTGAATCCCTCAGGACTATCGGCCTCGATGAGGGTCTGGATATCGTCCTCATCATCGTCCTCGTCTTCTGGTGGGAGGGCAAACTGGATCACTATCTTCTCCGTCTCGAGAATGGTTGCCCTGGGATCTATGGGCAGCTTTGAGAAAGAGACCGCCTTGTGATAGGCCTTAAGGTCTGCGTTGAAGTCTGTGAGGTCTTCGTGCTTTTCATCAAAGACCCAGTAGATGTCGTATAATATTTGCTTTGGATATTCCATTATATAAAGTCGTATTTACAGGGGTTAAAGTCAGAATTTGATTTTACATAGTTGAAACGCCTTTTTGATATGGCGTTCTGCACATTCATGAAGACCGCATCTGGATCCAGTCCACGACGACGGCCACCGTTACTGTTGATATAGTATTGCTCGATCACGTCAGCGTCAAATTGGGACATGTTCTGGTAATCAGTTAGGGCACTAATTTCTACCTTGGTTTTAAACCCGAAGCGCAGCTGGTCGCGCTTTGAACCTGAGATCAGGGCTTTTTCGCCTTGAAGTTGATGTTGTGCAAATCGAGTTCTCAATTTTTGAACTGTTTGCCCCACGTATCTTACCGTTTGATTTCTATCAAATGGCCGCTGGTTTTTAAGTTCATAGAACAGCACGCTTATTTCCTTGAAGCTGTTGGCATGTTTTGTCTTGTTGGCATTGTGAGACAGCAATCCAGTTGATCCCACGAGGTAGTTGTGCAGATCTTCCACCTCAAGGTTGTAGGTGGGCACTTCCTCCTCGACAAGTTTCAGGTTGGTGATCCTTACCAGCTGGTCTTGTCGTGCGTCGTAAAGATGCATGCCTGTTTTGAGCTGGTAGGTCTTGATCCATGTATTGCTGCTCTTCACATAGAACAGGTGCTGTCCAGTGGCTTTGATCTCATCACCGCCCTCCGTTTTGATCACGCGGTATTTCTGTGTCCTGTTACGATAGGTCTGGGTCACTTGTTTTTGATCAAGCTTTCCATTTTCAGTATCGTAGCACCATACTGTTTCTCCCGTCTTGATCTCTTCTATTGGTTTTGCGCCATGAATCGTATGCACGAGCGTACCAGCAAGGAAACAGGGTTTTTTACCGTCTAGCATGTCTTTGAATGTATAGGATTTGAAATATCTCGGTTTAGAACGATGTAATTTACTGTATTTTTCAATAAAATCTTCACGTTTGATGGCGTCATCCAAGTCGAGTTTCCTTAAATCGCTTATAAAATCGGCGACCTCATTTTTCTCTAACAGTAGATCCTTGACCCTTTCAAAAGGTTTGCCCACGATCGCGTAAGTACCTTTGATATCAGTTTCAAGCACTTTAACGCCGAGATCATCAAGACGATTGAGCTCCGACCTTTTAATAGCCCTTCCTAAAATCGTTACAAAATCCTCTACAGGAATGTTACTGTAGGTCACCGTGCCCACACGCCGCTGTCCCGCCACGATTAGGTCGATCTTGACGCCGGTGATGAATTCCCTGAATTTTTGTGTAAGCAGGTCAAGGAACTTTTTTAATCCGGCTGGATCGCTAAGCTGCCTGATCAGCGCGTTTGCCACACGGGCAAGCTGGGCAGCGCTCATGGCGGCCCTGTCCAGCTGGCGCTGGCCGCGCGCCACGGCCCAGTCGCCGGCACGCTGCACGGTATCCAGTACCTCGTCCACGCTTTTTGTAAGGTAACGGCCCACATCTGCCACATTCTTGATACCACCGGTGAGCAGCGCGTCCAGCAGTTCCTCCACGATAAGCCCCACCGCAAATCCCAGCAGGTAGCCCACACGGTCCTTGTACACCTGCGTGATGGCGTTGCTTATGGTAAAATAGGTGTTCACATAAAAGAGGAAGATCTGGCTTACTGTCTCCACGGTAAATAGGCTCTCGATCCACTCCAGCAGGTTTTCCATCATCTCCACGCTCATCTCGATCTTGAGCCCTATGGCGGCAAAGTCGCTCCCCTCGATATCGTCCGGTTGCTGCGATAGCTGCATGAGCAGGGCGAGCAGATCCAGTATGCCTCTGAGTATCTCCACGATACTGTTCCACAGCCCCACGTAATAGGCATTGGCAAAGATGAGCACCTCCCTGCCAAAGCCCTCGACCTCGCTCAATATCCCATCAAGGTTTTCAGCGATGTTCTCCACGGTCTTCCGCATGGATTGCAGGACTTTTCCCAGGTAGCCCGTATAGGGTTTGATAAATGAAAGTTTACCTTCCTGTGGCAGGGCGTTGAGTAGTGATTCCGCTTTCGCGAAAGCGGTAACCACACCACCCACCATCTTACCAGATTCAAAACTAAAAGACTCTTCACGATCCGTGCCCATGGCGTCGAGCATGGATTTAGGAAACATGCCCGCATATTGGGGGTTTGCGCGACCGTCTTCCAGATAGTAGCGCCAGCGGTTCTCGCCCGCGATCAAGTATTCCTGCAGGAGGTCGTCAGATATTCCCCTGAAAAGTTTTTCAAGAACGAGATAGGGGAAGTTGCGCACGGTGGACAGGTTGTTGAGCCCTCCTGCGATCCTGTCAAAGACCAGCGTGGCCATACCGTCATCCCTTTCATCTCCATTCTTGAGGTGGGATTCCACGATGTCCCTGATCTGGGTGCCCACGTTCAGGTCAAAGCGTTTGAGTACATAGCTAAGGGCCTTTGGCGAGAAGTCTGTTACCCGTCTCGCATTTTTTCCCGATTTGATGCGCGCCACGCTACCAAAGGCATCAACGCCATCCTTTGATTCCAGGTAAAAGATGATATCGTCATCAGTCTGCGGCTGAGTGTTCTCAAAGGCATCATTGATCTTGAAACCGTCGCCAGAAATAAAAAGGTAGTAGTTGAACGGCTGTAGCGCCATGGCGTCCAGTAGGTTCGGTAGGGCAAAGACGTCCTCATCTTTCTCTCGTGGATTTGCGTTAGGTGCATTTGTGTTTTCTGAATCCAGCACAATAGGCGCTAACTCCAGATTTGTGTTCACATAGATGTTACTACCATAAGAGTAGAGGTTGTAGTTCTCGTTTTGAAACGGCCATCCTAAGTTTGTATCCCTGAGATCACCAGCCTCGCTACCGTAGTAGATCTGTCTTCCCATAACGGTCTTGCCGGTAGGAGCCAACTGTCCCGTCATGATGAGAAAGTCGGACAGGTCGCCATCTATGATCTCTGCCTCAAGACGGTATCGACCGCCTTCTTGCTCGCTCGCCTGCCAGAAAGTTGTGGTGGCCATGCCCTTTTCCAGCTCCTCGCTATCTTCCAGCTTGACCTTATCGTGGAAGAGCACAAGATTACTTGTAGGTAGGGATGTGTGTTCAAAGTTTTCTAATCCAAATTTATAGGGGTGCATATTCTTCTTTCAATTGATTTGATTTGTATGGTGATAAATTCAATACCTTGATTAAAATCAAGGTATTGACGCTGTAAATTGCAGGTATTAGAACTAGAGAAACAGCTCCTTTATAAAATGATGTTTTCTTTTTTCAAAATTCTGCTCGCCAGGTATCATAAGGTCTATGTGATAGCCCTTGTCCCTTGTCCAGACGTGTGTGTTGATGATCCTGTTGCGGGTCACAAAAATGATGTCCCAGTCCTTGCCGTCAAGATTGTTTTCTTGCTCGTCTGGATCTTTTGCCCTGCTTCCCACCAAATAGATGGCTGAGATGGGAGCGATGCCCTCGACGATACTTTTAAGATCGCCGAGAACGTACTCCATCACGGGCTTTTCTTGCCAGACAAGATCAGTCCTTACTTGGCTCATATCAAGAAATCTTCTATGTCCAGATCCACATTTGCCTCAATGGCACCACCGCCTACTTTGAACAAGCGCTCGCTTGCATAGTTCTTCAAGTCAAACAGTATACTTGAGTTGGAGGTCTTGATCCTGAGCCTGTCATAATCTTCATCAAAATGACCGTTTTCAGGCGAACTGTCAAAGACAAACAACGGATATTTGCTGGAGTCAAATGAGATCAATAGTTTTGAGGCATTCTCTCCCGCGGCAACCTCTAGCGCCTTGGCCTTCACACCAGGGATGAAAGAGAGTTCGGAAGCCAGTTTTTGCATTACGGGATAAATGGAATCCGTAGCGTTCCAGCTCGCATCACGTTCAATTACTATTTCCCTATCGTTCAATTTGTAGATAACGGGAAACATATCATCATTGTCCCAGTCAGAAATGGATGATGCTCCGTAGCCAAATTCAAAACCTTTATAGATGAAATGAACATACTTTTCGCTTTTGCCGCCTATCAGGGCATTGGTCTGAGCAATTGGATTCTTATCACTTTCAAACAGATTCTCGTTACAATCTGGATTACAGGGCAAACCTTCTACATTAAGACCTATTGTGCCAGCTTGTAGGACTGTAAGTGCAGTAGGTACTCTGGACGTCCATGTTTCTTCAACGACGCTTTGAATATTGCCTAGATCTTCTGCAATGCTTATGAATTCTTCATCCTCGATCTGTGGGGCGTCTCCACCTTCCCAGATCTTACCGGTGCCCATATAGAAGTTCACGGCAGCTTCAAAACCTGGTCGCACGGTTAGGAAAACCCTGGCCATACCGCTTTTTAGGAACGCATTGAAAAGGGTGTCCTCGCTGTTTTGGGTGTATTTATCTGCCCATCGATCTCTATATGCCCAGAAAAAGGGATAGAACTGGTAGCTCATGATGTTCCACTCAAACGCCTGCTCAAAAAATTGAGCCGTGGAGGTGTGGGCTTCCATCATATCATTTCTAGTCACGGCGCCATCGTCGTTGATCAGGTTTTTACTGCCTAATGTTGCTGATCCCAGCAGGTAATCCAGACAGTTTTTCTTAAGCACGTTCTTCTCGATTTCTCGATAGAACATGGGGTTGAGCCTGATTTTCTCCTGAGTCTGGGCATTAAGCTCTGCCACTTTCTCCTCATAGGCTGCCTGCGCCTTTTCATAGCCATCCATAATAGACTTGAAGGTTTCTAGTTGCCATTGCTCACGTGCTTGTGGGGTAAGGATACATTCTATTTTAAAACTTCCAGAAGCAATTGCTCCTTCCGCTCCTAACAAGGAATATTTTATAGTTCCCGTTGGATAATCATTTGAAGTAAAACTCAATGTTCCACTCGTATCAAGTATATGATCTGTAGCATTATTACTGGAATCAAAATTAGAATGGCGCAGAACAAATTTTTCTTTTCCTAGTGCCAAGGCGATATGTCTATGACCTCCGAATCCTTGACCGTAAAAAGATAATGTATATTCCACATCTTTTGCTTTGTAACCTTCTGGCAACTCAATTTTACCTGTAGCGTCAATAAATTGCGTCATTTTTCCGTCTTTACCAGTAAAACGTTGATCCATTTCACTGAATGCTTCTGTCACGGTCTGTTTGTTAGCGGGCTCAGGCTTTATTTCCACATTAAAATAACTTGCCCAGTATTGCGCGGTCGAGTTATTAATGACACTGGCGTCTTTCAAGAGTTTTGGAGTAAACTTTCTAGGATCCACGGGAGCCTTAAGGTTACTAGCATCAGTATTGCCAGCTGCTTGGGCTAGTAATACATTGTGAAGGGACGCTGGTTCTGGAATCATGAATTCATACATCAATCGCTTGCCGTAGTTTACGACCTTGTTGTCATAGATCTTATCCACCCAGCGGTACACTCCAGAGATATGGTTGTTGCCCTTACGGTTGTCATATCCATGATCAGTCGTTTCTTCAAATTCTTCAACCACTTTTCTCACTCGCTCGCGGCTTACTTTTTCCACCACACGTTCTAAGGCTCTTTCCGTCATGTCCTTTGCATGGGACACGGCCTGGCTGTTGCTGGATTCTTGCGAGCTGGCGTTTGAGATATTTGCGTTTGCGCTTGTGACAAGATTACCGCCAATGTTTGTTGAGTATTGAACCCCTGCGGCAAAATTAGTTGCGCGATCCTGTGCAGTCATGGAGGCTATTTCTTGATTCATTTCAAAACGATCTGTGCTGGAGTTTTCCGTGAGGTTTTCTCTTTCTGTCTCCGTGCTTGTCGTCTCGGTGTCTTCCTGTCTTCTTAGCCTGCGAGTGGTCTTCTGCTTGAATTCTCGCGCCATGACATTCTCGATATGGCTTACCTCGCCCGGAACATAGCAACATATTTCCTGTTCTACCCTGCGGTAATCTGCAATACCTAGTCTCTTGATGCCGTAATCGATGATGGGCTTATTTGGAATGGTGGGCTCATTCCCAATATCACGATCGTCGCTTTCAATTTGGATATTTTCGATGGTGCAAAAATTGCTATTGAAAGAAGAAAAATCCAATTCAAAATCCCATTTAAGAATCGTGCCGCCGCCTAAACTAATTTCCCCTTCAAAACTCTCAAAACGTGAAATATCAATTGTTTTATTTACAAACAACTGAATCTGCAAATATGGGTCACTGCTATTAATTCTGAATGTACCATCCGTAGCTCCTGTGGAGCTATCATCTTTAAAGTGGTAGATCGCACGTTCCACAATAGATTCTTGTAAAAAACTGCGGACAGAAAGTGTAACTGTCCAGTTGTTAGTTTTTTCAATACGGCTAAAGCAAAAACTTGCTTGGCCGTCTCTAATAGGTAAGAGTACTTCTCTATCATCAGGATTATCCAAATGCTCTAATAAGTCCCTGTCATTTTCTTCAAGATGTCCTTCTAGATGTTCCACAGCTTCTCTTACCGTATCTAAGGACTCGCTTGCCATGACCGATGGCAGTAGATTATTAAAATCTGAACTGGCATCTACAGGAGTGAAGTTTTTATCGAAAGTATTAATAGGCTTGAAGTCATAGCTAGGAAGTTCTAAGTCTTTATATTCTATCACGACTTTTGTGGCTCCTGTCTCTGGATCAGTTATGACACGCTCTATTTTATCAGCGTATTTATAAGCCTCCTGAGTACGTAGCTCAAAATCTGCGTCATAACTTTCTTTGTTTTTAGAATTTATACGCTCTATTTTACTCTGGTAATCATTTACCTCCTTCAATAGGTTCTCATAGGTCGAGGAATCTGCTTTGATAGCAACTGATTTGTCCATACCGGTAACCATGCCAGCCGCTGGAATTCTTTCACTTTTTGCAGCAGTTACCTCGTTCTTAAAGGCAACTGGTAGTATCACGATGGACCGGGCATAGGCACTCACGTCGTCATCGTGGTTTTTAAATTCAGAATCTACTGTATTCCACTTTTGAACCACGTGAAAGGCTTTGAGTACCGATATGATCCCATCCCTTACATATGGATTTTGCTCGACAAAAGTGTAGAGTAGTAGATTGTCCCAGGCTTCAGACCTTGGATCTTCCTCACCTTCCACATGTGTAACGTTAATATTGGAGATTTTATCAGCGAGTTCACTCTTTTCCAAATAGTTTGAATTGCGAGCGAGCCAATTTCCCAACTCATACATTTGTGAGTATTTAGATTTGAGCTCTGTAAGATCCTTAATTTTAGTTACCGATTCTACATTAGCTAAGTCAGTAGTGAGAACCCCTAGATCGCCTTTTGTTATCAAAAAGTTTTCTTTAAATGATTCGCTACTCAACTGCGGTGCCCGCAACGTTGTAAAACGGTACACTGTATTTTTAATTTGGTTTTCCATTTTGTGTGTATTTATATTAATTGATTTGTTTCCAATCACATATATGTGCCTGTTGTAAAGCGCTCGGTACTAACATTTAAAAAGGAATGCATTCTTTTTAACGACTAGTCATTAAAATGTTATATACTTTTATTACTTTTACACGACAAATGTATAACTAGTTCTGCTTTTAATATAACTAAAAGAAAACAATTTTACAACAAAATATTCAGATGCCTGATTATAAAGAGAATACAAACAATAAAATGTTGAAAGTTGTTTTAAAGCAACTGAATCTTCGTTTTCCTGTGGCTGAAATTAGTAGGAGTACAGGAGAGGCAAAGGGTAACATCAGTTCGTTTATAAACAACAAGAAGCCTGTATCCGACAATTTCATCCAAAAAGTTGTAAAAAGTTTTAATCTTGACTTGTCGCAACTCGAGCGATCCTTGGAAGCTTCAGAAAGAAATGTGGTCACTCCCAAAAATGGACTTACATTTAAAGAGATGGAAAACGGTCAATATACCGTAGCGGTTCCCTTAATACCATTTGAAGCACACGCCCAGTATCTATCAGAAACAGATGACGTCCATTATCTAGAAGATTATGAGGAAGTCACTTTTATAGTGGATCAAGTAGGCCATGGTCATTATAAAGCTTTTTCAGTAAAAGGTGACAGTATGGATGGCGGGTCAATTATGGACACAGCCGATGGAGCGATAGTTCTTGCACGGGAATTGCTTAGAACGCATTGGAAAGATGGCTTTAGATCTACGGACTATGGTTGGATCATAATTACCCAGCATAACATTCTCTTCAAAGACATTCTTGATTACGACCTTGAACAGGGTATAATAACCTGTCATAGCCGAAATCCCAGTCCAGAATACAGTGACTTTGAACTCTCACTGGATGAGATTCATCAAATTTTTAAGGTTATCAAGAGGACCTTTTGACCGCTAGACATTTCACTCTTGAATAATTCTACGAGCACAAATAACCTAGTTAGAATTAAATGCATTCATCTGGCAAATAGGCTTTGGATTGATCTCGCTTTCGCGAAAGCGTTCTTTATCAAAACCGATTGCTAAGGCAGGATAGATGCACCAAATCCCGCGGAGTAAATGGTAAAGAATTTATCACATCCGTAAAAGCGTTATCCTATGTTGATCGATGTCTTTTAAAGCTTATTCTCAAAAAACCAGATCACACGTTCACTATGCACCCAGCAATAGCAGATGATAAATAGGGGAAAGAGCAATTTGTACCAGCGTCTCAACTTGATATCTTTGAAATTTGTGTCAAAGAGACTGATTGTAATTAAAATACTGAAGAACCCAAACTCGCTGCGGGTGATCGATGTAAGTATCAAAAACACAAGCAATGAAATGTATTTCCATCGTGTTTTCAGGAATATAACTGCGAGACTCAATAAAATCTCACTTAAAACAATAGCCCAAGTAAAAAAAACTGCAAAATCAATCATGGAGTCTGTCGTTTCTATCTTTACCTGTCTGCCTTCGTAGGGCATATTTCCATAACCATCAAAGAACGCCTCTGAATGAAGGGTATATTCTGGATCTAGCAAGTGCCCGACTATGGAAAGACCGGTGCCGTTAAGTAAAAGCTGACCGATAAGGTTGCCTTCTAAAAAATAGGTGCTTCCCAGCTTTTGAAGTGTGGCTACACTTATGACCAACGCTAAAATGTAAAAGGGATAATTCCAACTACGGTCATTAAACCAAAGTTTATAGCTTAGGTATAAGGAAAATATGCCCAACAAAAAATAATGGTTGGCGAGTGAATAATAAGCGGTGTAGGAGAAGCCCAAAAAAATAAGTGCGTATAAAGAAACACTTAGTTTCTCAATGGTCTTATGAGTATAGAACAAATTAAAAAGAGAAATCAAAACTATGGGCAGCCTATATTGAAAGCCAGAATACAGAGTACTTACAAATAGAACAAAGATCAAAAAGTGATAGATCTTCATTTCTGAAATTTTGTCCACGAAGGTGATCCACTTATTCATACTCGTAGAATTTGCGTGGGTAAGCCCTGCGCTCGTCCAGATCTATAAAAGATTCATAGAATTCTATCGTGCCCGCATCCACATCAAAATGTTGAACGTAGGGCGTTTCATAAAATCGACCTTTATAAAAATCTGGAAAGAATGCCGTGAACTTTAAAATCTTACGCGACCTGCGATAATCCTCCTGAATGGTGGAGTCCAGTGACTCAAAGTATTCTTTTCCCAAAGGGTAGAGGTGCGTAAGGCTGTCGCCGGTTTTGAGGACGATGCTGCGGTATTCTGGATGAGAATCTGTGTACATTCCATAACCACCGCCTTTCCACCGGGTAAGATGCATAAAGTTTGATGCATATACCTGCCAGCAAATCATTACTATGGGAAGCCCTATTAAAACACCACGCAAAAGAAATTTAAGCTTCACGATATATCTTTACTTTCATGCTGGTTAATATTTATATCTTTGTTATACGTGCTCGTAGCTCGGACTAAAATAGGCATACTTTAAAAATTGAGCCCAATGCAATTTAAAAACATACCTAAAAAATTTAATAGGTGAACGGCAATAAATTACTTCTGGACGCACGAGCCCTTCATTTTACATTGCACAGACTGGCCTGTCAGTTAATTGAGAATCATAATGATTTTCAAAATACGGCGCTTATAGGATTACAACCCAGAGGCAGCTTTCTTTTATTTCGCTTGCGCGAAATTTTGCAAAACCACTATCAGGTGGCAAATTTGAATACAGGTTTGCTGGACATTACCTTCTACCGCGATGATTTTAGAAGGGGTGAGAATCCCTTGAAGGCAAATTCTACCCAGATCGATTTTTTAATAGAAGATAAAAAGGTCGTCATCGTTGATGATGTTCTATATACAGGTCGCAGCATAAGAGCGGCTCTTACGGCTCTTCAAAGTTTTGGACGGCCATCCAGTGTAGAGTTGTTGACATTGATTGATCGTAGATTTTCCAGACATCTCCCCATCCAGCCCGATTATAAAGGTAGGCAGGTAGATGCTATAGACGGGCAACGAGTAAAGGTTCATTGGAAGGAAAATAATGACGAAGATGCGGTTTACCTCATAAAATCAGATGCATGAGTAGTTTGACTACAGACCATTTACTTGGGATTAAATACCTCAAAAAAGAGGACATTGATTTAATCCACGCCACAGCAGATCAGTTCAAGGAAGTCATCAATCGTCCCATTAAAAAAGTACCATCCTTGCGAGATATTACCATCGCAAATCTATTTTTTGAGAATTCAACACGTACTAAACTTTCCTTTGAACTTGCAGAAAAGCGCCTGAGTGCCGATGTGGTAAATTTTAGTGCAAGTCAAAGTTCTGTCAAGAAGGGGGAGACCCTTATTGATACGGTGAACAATATTTTGGCGATGAAAGTAGATATCGTGGTTATGCGTCACCCCAATCCAGGAGCTGGAATCTTTTTAAGCAAACATGTCAACGCCAAAATAGTAAATGCGGGCGATGGTGCTCATGAACATCCCACACAAGCTTTACTGGACAGTTACTCGATCAGACAACAATTAGGTGATGTGAAAGGAAAGAAAGTGGTCATTGTAGGTGATATACTTCACAGTAGGGTTGCGCTTTCTAACATATACTGTCTACAAAAATTGGGAGCAGAAGTCAAAGTTTGCGGGCCAGCTACCCTTATGCCCAAATACATAGAATCCTTAGGAGTAGAAGTAGAATTAAATATAAAAAAAGCACTGGAATGGTGTGATGTTGCCAATATGCTGCGTGTACAAAATGAGCGTATGGACATTAGTTATTTTCCAAGTGTAAGAGAATACACTCAACAGTACGGAGTCAACAGGGAATTATTGGATTCACTTGACAAGGAAATTGTCATAATGCATCCTGGTCCCATAAATAGAGGAGTAGAACTTACCAGCGATGTGGCCGATAGTGATCAGGCCATTATTCTTGATCAGGTAGAGAACGGTGTAGCTGTACGTATGGCGGTTTTGTATCTAGTCGCCTCAAAAATAAAGAGAAATGATAAGTGAATTGAAGGAAAACCACGTTCTTATCGTGGACGAAAAAGATAATATGTGCGGCTTTGCCGGTTTCTTAGAAGGAATATTTGAACAGTTTGAAAATAAAAATCTGATAGTAGATCTTCTCAAATATAAAGATGCTACGTTAAAGGACTTACTCTGTTTTCTAGAACTAAGCAACAAGCATAGAGCTACAAAACGATCTTTTGTAATCGTAAATGATAGCCTGTCTGCTGGAGAGATTCCTGATGAACTTCTTGTGGTTCCTACCATTCAAGAAGCTGAAGATGTTATTCAAATGGAAGAAATAGAACGGGACTTAGGCTTTTAAAAGAAATTTTTCCCCAACCACAAAGGGAGGGTTTCTACGATCCAACCATTAATTTATCATGTCTTGCCTATTACACTGTCGACTTTTAGGGCAGGGGGAGTTGCAGTGAAAAATAAAAAACATCAGATAAAATTATAGTAGTTTCTTAAGTATAACCATTAGGTTCAGGCTGTAAATTCGCAATATGCCGATGTTTACTGGTTCGGATAAAACAAGATCATTTGAAACTTACAATTTTAGGTTGCCATAGCGCCACACCCAAAGAGAATGCCAGGCCTACGGCGCAGATCCTAGAGATGCGTGGTCATTTATTTCTCATAGATTGTGGTGAGGGAACTCAGATGGCCATGCGCAAGAACAAAGTGAAGTTCTCTCGGGTCAAACATATCTTTATTTCTCATCTTCATGGTGATCACGTTTACGGACTTGTGGGCTTGATTTCGACATTTTGCCTGTTGGGTCGAGAGGCTCCCTTAACCATTTACGGTCCGGAAGGCGTGAAGCAACTGGTGTTGTTTCAGTTGAAATTATCTGGTTCAAGGACGAGTTTTGAATTGCGCTTTCGCGAAAGCGTAGAAAACAAACCTCATCTACTACTAGAAAATGAGGTGCTTACCGTTGAAACCATACCACTGGAGCACCGCATTTTTACCCATGGTTTTTTGTTTAAGGAGAAGCCCCACGATCGTAAACTCGACGTGGTTGCCTGTGAAGAATACGGGATTGATTATTCCTACTTCAGGAAAATCAAAAAAGGCCACGATATGGTTTTGGAAGATGGGTCGGTTATCAAAAATGATCAACTGACCTTTAAAGGGAATCCTGCCCAAAGCTATGCATTTTGCAGTGATACTATTTATAAAGAGGATATTGTACCTCAAATTGACGGTGTCTCAGTGTTATATCATGAATCTACGTTCCTCAAAGATAGAGAAGACCTTTGCGAGAAAACCAAACACAGCACCGCAGAGCAAGCTGCACAAATTGCGTCAAAATCAAATGCAAAACACCTTATTCTAGGTCATTTTTCTTCTCGTTACAACAATCTTGAACTCTTTAAAGAAGAAGCGCAGACCATTTTTAAAAATACCCACCTCGCTGCCGACGGGAAGGTGTTTGAGTTTTGACACGTATAAACACCTGTTTTTTAAATTCACGTATTTTTTTCTTGCCGTTTTCAAAAAAAAAAAAAATACCTTTATCAGGTAATTAGATTTAGCTGCAGCCTAATTTTTATAAATAACCTCCCAATACGGGAATAAACTAAATCTTATGAAAAAATTATCTTTAATATTTGGACTTATTTTGTCCATCTCCTTAATTACTTCTTGCGATACAGAGGAGACGGAGTTAACCGAAGAAAAACAAATTGAAACTTATGCAAAAAGTTCGGGTTTTGATCCAAAAACTATTTTCGATGAAGTTATAAATGACACCACTAATGTAGATGGAATTAAGGTTTATGACGAGCTCAGCGATCAACAAAAAACAAATGTTTTTGTTTATAAATATCAACAATTCAAAAGTGATAACGTTTTGAATGCGAATCAGAAAAGTTCAATCGATGATTTAATTGCTTACTATTCAAACAATTTTCGAATTGAAGAGGATATTAAAGTTCAACCTGAAATTGATGCGGTGTTTGAAAACTTTAGTGTATTTCAATCTGTTTCATTAATTGGTTTTGTAGGAAATAATCCAGTAGATCCCGAACCAGAAACTGTTACAGATGAGCACTATACAGGTTTTACCTATCAATTGAAGAGTTCGTGTCACGAAGAATTCGTCGATGGAGAATCGATTGGATTCTACGAAACGATAACTGTTAGAAGATATAGGGATGGATATTTAAAAGAAACTTGGAAAAACACGTTACAGCCTTGTGGGAACTACGCACTCTTGACAGCATCTTAAACAGAAGCTTTATTTATTATAAAGTCCAAAATCAAAAATTTTGGACTTTTCTTGTTTTGTTATTATCATCCAACTTTCTTCTGGCTCAAAATAATCTTAGAATTATCGATAGATATTCCAATCATCCAATTTTATCTGATTCAGTTTTGGTTTTTTTCAAAAATAAAACTGATTTTACCAAAACTGATTCAGTCGGTTCAATAAAATTGAATAATTACATTGAGGATGTCGATTCATTAATTTTTTATGTTCTTGATAAAAAATATGTTGTAAATGAAATATCAAGTTCAATCATCAAAATAGACCTTAAAGATTCATTAGACGAAGTAGTTATTTCAAATGAATATCACGCCTTGAGCATAAAAACATTGGGTGATAATAAATGTAAACTTTATCCTAATGTGGGTTCAATCTTTAATACTCTTAAAACTAGAGAGTATCAAGGCTACAAAATAGAAAAGATAAAAATCTTTATACAACGTAACAAAAGAGATGCTACTGGAGACAAGTTAAATTTCACTACTCAAAAATTCAAAATACGATTTCATAAAATAGAAGACAGCGTCTATAGTCTTGATAAAGTAATACATGAAACGAATGTTTTAACTAGAGATGGCACCAAGAATTCTGAATGGTATGAGGTCAATTTTAAAAATTTATTTATTCCAGATAGTACTTGGTTAGGTGTTGAATTCGTTTCTTTAACATCTAATACTGCCCTTGCCTGTCACACTGTAAATAACCAAGAATATTTTGGTTGGGGAACCTTAAGAGATAACTCAATTTACAGTCGAGGGATGGTTGAGAAGAAAGAACATGTTTTGTTGTCAGAGGAACAGAAGAATAGTCTTGAAGAGGAATATTATCTCATACCAATTGAGCTATACTTGAGTAAGGGAAGTAAATAGCAAAATTCAAAAATGATGATAAGGTTCATTCTTGAGAATTGTAAACGCCCTATAAATTTGCTCCACCGCAAAAAGCCGCACCATTTGGTGGGAAAAGGTCATGTCGCTGAGAGATAGTTTTGAGTTGGCTCTTTCATATACCTCTTTTGAAAATCCGTAAGGGCCACCTATGATAAATACCAATCGCTTTAAACCAGAAATGCTGCGTTTATTGATAAGCTCTGCAAACTGGGGACTGGTCAATTTTTTACCACGTTCATCCAGCAAAGTGACAAAATCGCTTTTTTCAAGTTGGTTCAGTATATTTTTCCCTTCCTCCTGTTTTTGACGATCCTCGCTCATGTTTTTGGTTTTTTTGAGATCGGGAATAATCTGCAGGTCAAAATTTACATAATGCTGCAACCGGTCAGCATAAACCTCTGTGAGATCTGCGATACGTGAATCGTCTGTTTTTCCTACCGCCAGTAACGTGACTTTCATAAACTTATTTTAATGCGCAATCGTTGATAAAGTGGTTTACAAACTTCGTTATTTTTATGTTGATTTTTCAACTGTGCAATAAGCTTTTCGATATTTTAGTTCTAGGAACGATTGTTGAATCCTATTCTACTAGAAAGTCATTTATGTCCACATATTTAAAGTTGTTTGTTGTTGTTCTCGCTTTCGCGAAAGCGTACTCAATACAAGCTCAAAATCCAAATATTTCTCCACTCGTAACTAAGGATTATATCGCTCAAACCCAGTGGGTGGACAGTGTCTATGAAAATCTATCTACTAGGGAACGTATTGCGCAATTATTCATGGTGGATCTATTTTCCAATAAAGGAAAAGCTCACGTCGACCGAGTGCGAAATCTAGTGGAGCAATACAAAATAGGAGGGATCATATTTTCCAAAGGTGGTCCAGTAAGACAGGCGAGACTTACAAATGAATTACAGGCAAAATCCAGCCTTCCCATGCTTATCGCCATGGATGCAGAATGGGGACTGGCCATGCGACTGGACAGTACTTATGCTTTCCCTTGGAACATGACGCTAGGCGCTAGTAAAGGGACTCAATCAAGCTACGAAGTGGGAAAAATGATAGGAGAGCATTGCAAAAGGCTGGGCGTTCATATCAACTTTGCGCCAGATGTGGACATCAATACAAATCCATTGAACCCCATAATTGGGAACAGGAGTTTTGGGGAGGATAAACAAAATGTGACTGATAAAGCGAGTGCTTTTATGAAAGGAATGCAGAGCACGGGAACTCTGGCTTGTGCAAAACATTTTCCAGGTCATGGAGATACAGATCAGGACAGCCACAAAACCTTACCTTCTGTAGATTTTAGTGCAAAACGTATAGACAGCGTAGAGTTATATCCCTATCGCAGATTGATCAATGAAGGACTGGCGAGCGCTATGGTGGCACACCTAAATATACCAAGTCTGGAATACCGCAATGGATATCCCACCAGCATAAGTGAAAAAGTGGTCACAGGTATGCTCAAGGAGCGTCTGGGTTTTCAAGGATTGATATTTACAGATGCTTTAAATATGAAAGGTGCGAGCAATTACAGCGAGCCTGGACAGATAGACCTTCAAGCGTTTAAAGCAGGTAATGATGTGATGCTGATCTCAGAAGATATTCCCAAGGCCATCAATCTTTTTGAAGCCGCACTGGGCGCAGAGGAAATAACACAAGAACGTTTGGAGTTTTCAGTTAAAAAAATACTGATGTCTAAATATGCAGTGGGTCTTCATAAATATGAACCTATTGAAACTGAAAACCTGTATAAAGAATTAAATCGTGAGGTAGATGATGTTGTTTATGAGAACGCGATTTCTCAAAGCATCACCGCATTAAAAAATAAAAACGATCTAGTCCCAATTAAAAACCTAGAAACCAAAAATATTGCATACGTGCAGCTGGGGGATGATTCTGGGTTGGAATTTTACAGGGAGATCAATAAATATGCTAAAGTTGAGAAAGTAGTTGCTGATCGATTGGACGAGTTATTATATAAACTAGAACCTTTTAATACGGTAATCGTAGGCTTGCACCGCAGCAATGACAACCCGTGGAAATCCTATAAAATTGCGGATAAAGATCTTACCTGGTTGTATGAAATCGCCAGGGTTCATAACGTGATCTTCGATGCTTTTGTCAATCCATATATGCTGGCTCAATTAAAAACGACCGCTAATTTTGAAACTATTATCCAATCGTACCAAAACAGCACCATGAGTCAGCAGGTCAGCGCACAGATGATTTTTGGAGCGCGAGATATCAATGGCAGGTTGCCCGTGACCTCAGGATCGTTTGAGGTGGGAAGTGGTATGGATGTGGCTGGAATCAAAAGATTAGCCTATAGCTCTAGTCCTTCTAGCGTGGGAATGAATCCATTCATGCTTAAAAAAATAGACAGCATTGCAAATTACACCATTTCAAATGATGGTGCACCAGGCATCCAAATTCTTGTGGCTCGTAGAGGTAAAGTCATTTTTGATAAGAACTATGGGTATCATACTTATGAACAAACGCAAAAGGTTGAAGATGATGACATCTACGACATCGCATCTGTAACAAAGATTTTAGCGACCTTACCTTTAATCATGGAACAGGTAGAAAGAGGTACAATTGATCTAGACGATCCCATAGGAAAGTTGGATCCAGATTTTGCGGCAACCAATAAGGAATCGATTACCATCAGGAAAATGCTCTCGCATTATGCACAATTGAAACCTTGGATTCCATTTTATGCCTACACCTTGGACAGCGTGACTCGCGGTAGAATGAAAGAATATTACAGCGATATTGAAACCCAGGATTTTAACTTACCCGTCGCAGCAGGAATCTATGCAAATAAAACCGTACAAGACACCATCTTGAATCGGATTTTGAAAAGTGACCTGCGCAAGAAAAAGGAATATAAGTACAGCGATCTGCCTTATTATATCCTGAAAAAGTATCTGGAAGGGAATACAGGTAGATCCCTGGATGAATTGACCCAGACCCACTTTTATAATGCTCTTGGTATGCAAAATACAGGTTATCTGCCACTAAAAAAGTTTTCTGCCGATCGTATTGTTCCCACAGAGAATGACACCCTTTTCAGAGGACAGTTATTGAGAGGTTATGTTCATGATCAAGGAGCTGCGATGCAGGGAGGAATAGGCGGTCACGCTGGATTATTCTCCAATAAAAATGACATCGCCATCATGATGCAGATGTATCTACAGGGAGGTTATTACGGAGGCAGAAGATTTTTCAAGTCAGAAACCATTGATCAATTCAACACCTGCTATTACTGTGAGGAAGATGTAAGAAGAGGAGTCGGTTTTGATAAACCGCAACTGGAAGAATCTGGCCCTACTTGCGGGTGTTTGAGTAAGAAAAGTTTTGGACATAGTGGTTTTACCGGAGCCTACACCTGGGCAGATCCCGAAGAGGAAATCGTTTACGTATTTTTGTCAAACAGGGTTCATCCAGATGCCAGCAATAGATTCCTGATCAAAGAAAATATCAGGACGAATATCCAGCAGGTCATCTACGATTCCATTATTGACTAAGAAGAAGATTTTATGAAGATTGCGATAGTATGTTATCCTACGTTTGGAGGGAGTGGAGTAGTGGCAACGATGCTCGGAACTGCCCTGGCAGAAAGAAATCATGAGGTTCACTTTGTGACCTATAAACAACCTGTGCGGCTGGAATTACTCTCGCGCAATATCTATTTTCATGAAGTGGATGTAGAAGAATACCCTCTTTTCCATTACCAGCCCTACGATCTTGCTCTTTCCAGTAAGTTGGTAAACGTGGTTCAGGAACATGGAATCGAGTTGTTGCACGTGCATTATGCGATCCCGCATGCTTATGCAGGTTATATGGCGCAGCAAATGTTGAAAGATCTAGGCATCAGGATTCCTATGGTTACCACCCTACATGGAACGGATATCACATTGGTTGGGAATAATCCCGTGTACAAGCCATCTGTTACTTTTAGTATCAACAATAGCGATGTGGTTACCTCAGTTTCTGAAAGCCTCAAACACGATACTGAAGAGCTTTTTGATATCAAAAGGGAAATAAACGTAGTGCCTAACTTTATAGACATGTCGCTCTATAAAAAGGAATTTACCGATTGTGACCGCAGCCTCATGGCGTTTCCCGAGGAGCGCATCATCACTCACATCAGTAATATGCGGCCCGTGAAGAGAATTCTGGATGTCGTGCAAATATTTGAAAAGGTCTCCGAGAAAATCCCAGCCGTTCTTTTAATGGTGGGCGATGGTCCAGAACGCGCCGAAGCCGAGGAATATGCCAGAAACAATAAGCTTGCCCATAAGATCAAATGGGTGGGCAACAGCACGGAAATCGATCGTATTTTGTGTTTTTCAGACCTGTTTCTACTTCCTAGCGAGAAAGAGAGTTTTGGTCTTGCGGCGCTTGAGGCGATGTCCAACCGCACTCCCGTGATTTCTTCTAATACGGGCGGTCTGCCTGAAGTTAACGAGAATGGTTTTTCTGGTTACACCAGTGATGTGGGGAACCTGGATGAGATGGCAAGAAATGCACTTCACATATTAGAAGATCGTGATCGCTTGGAGGTTTTTAAGAATAACGCTTTCGCGAAAGCGGAACAATTTGATATCAATCTCGTGATTCCAAAATACGAGAAGTTGTACCTAGATGTGTACGAGAGATTTCACAGTCCGGAGGTCTTGTAACTGAAGCCAGCTATCCATGTTGTAATAGGATGCAGATCTCATACTTATGGGCTTCAATAATAATGTTGTTGAGAACTTGCCATTCGTGGCTTTTCAGGCAGAATCGGAACAATTTGATAACAATTGTCTAATTTAAAGTATAAGAGCTCCTCTTTTGAATTTGCCATAATATTTGGAAAACTACAAAACAAAAAAAGGAGCCGATTAAAGCTCCTTTTCAATTACATCGTTCTAATACTACTAGAATTGATAGCGTATTCCCAAGGCAAAGGTGCTCTCCAACTCATCTCTAAAGTTTCCAAGATAGAATTCGGGTCGATAATCGAGGGAAATTACGATTGGAACACCAAAGTTATATTCAATACCTATTTGACCCGCAACAAATAAAGCTGATTCAGAATCATCATCTCTATCGTCATTGCGTCCATCGTAACTAGAAACGGCAAGTCCACCTCCAGGACCAGCGTACCAGTTGAAATCCCCTTCAATATTCCACATCCACTGGTAGATTCCTGCAACCTTAAAACCGTCAAAGTTTTCTCCACTCTCAAATCCAAGTGTTGCTTCAAGCCTATTGCTGTCTCCCCCTAAAAATCGTTGGTAGGATATTTCAGTACCAAACCCGTCTCCGCCACCACCTCTAAGACCTATGGCATTATCAGAAATACGTAGTTGAGCATGACTCATTGCACCCGCCATCATGGCTAAAGTTGCAACTAAAATTGTTTTTTTCATTGTGAGAAATTTTTAGCAAATATTCCACTATTGCAATGATCACTCGATTACGAAACGTTAATTTTTGTTTTGTAATTCTTAAAAGAATCAGCCCTCAAAACCATCGTCTCCATCGTCTTCTCCTCGTTCTCCACGATTTTTCTTTTTTTGATTGAAACGGTAGATAAAACTCATATTGATCTGTCGTTCCCTCCATTGAAAACGGCTATCAGTTATTGCCGTGATGTCTCCTAAATCATTTCTTAAGACGGTATTTCGTTCACGTATTCTGCTATTGAATAAATCGCTTACATTAATTGAAATAGTCGCTCTCTCATTGAGTATATCTTTGCTAGCAGCGAGGTTCATGGTAAAGATCCCCTCATTTACCGATTGTGCATCTTCAGAAGCTCCTCTGTAATTCATTCTGCTCTGGACATCAATTCCAGCGGGAAGATTGAATTTTTGATTTAAACGTACGAAGTAGGTGGTGTTTTTAAAGTCAAAATTCTGTCCACCAAAGCTACCGTCGTTAATAACCCTAAACACATTAAGATCTGAATTGACAGTCCACCATTTATAGGGACGATAAGTTAAGGTAAGCTCATAGCCATAACGCTCTTGAGTGGAAAGATTGATGGGCGATCGTCTGATAACTGGGTCGCCATTGTCGGTTACATCTCCTGTTTCGGTTTGAATGAATTCCCAGTTGCCCTCGCTATTATTGTAGTAAATGGAAGTGCTCAGGGTTACCTTTTTCCATCGTTTTAAATATCCCAAATCAACCGAATTGGTAAATGTTGGGTCTAAATCTACGTTACCTTGAAAAATATTGGACTCACTGGATCGGCTTGGGAAAGGATTCAGGAACCTTCCACGAGGCCTGCGTATTCTTCGATTATAGCCAAAGGTTATATTTTCTCCCTCTTTTAATTCGTACCCCAAATTAAGTGTGGGGAATAGGTTGTTATAGTCTTTGTTATCAGTTTCATTTGTGGTTTGTTGTCTTATCTCAACGTTAGTCTGTTCAAACCTCAAACCTGCAAGAAGCGAAAATTTGCCTAGTTCACGACCATATTGACCGTAGAAAGCATTGACCAGTTCTTCATAATCAAAAGTGTTGTTGAGTCCAGCATCTGGAACAAGCGGTCCATCAGGGAATACCAATCGTTCTTCAAGAAAAAATGTGTTGGCAATATCCCTATAATTTCCTCGATAGCCAGCTTCCCATTGTGTGTCCTCTCCTATGGGTAGTTCATAATCTATTTGGGCAAGGGCATTGCGTTCATCTTCATTACTTATGGAACGCTCAAGGTCATTAAGGTTGTCACTGATAAAGGTTTTTTCTCTTATGTCTGCAAATTCATCTTCGATTGAAGTTGAGTATTGAAGACTGGCCTGTAGTTTCTGACCATTATCGTCCAGCTCGTTTTGATAATCTAGTGAGAATTGCAATCGGTCCTCGTCCTCTGATTCCTGTTCTAACCTTGAGGTAGACGGCGAGGCTACCGGACCCGTCCTTAAAATATTATTTGTGGTAAGATCATCATCGTTACCGTACCGATAAACTACATTTCCTACGATGCTGGAACTGTCATCTATGAAATACTCTGCTCCAAGGCTTGTGAAGATATTGCGGCCTATCCGGTCAAAATCACGATCTTCAATCACACGTCTTGACAATTCGCCATCGGTAAAAAAGCTTCCATCATTAAAAGCATTACCGGGCCGTTCTCTGTATCTGAAACCGGTATTGGTAAAAAAGTTCCATTTTTCAGTTCTGTAGTTTCCGTTGAAAGAAGTTCCCACTTGAGGATTATACCCTAAATCTAACTGTAAAGAGCCGTTAAAACCTATCAGTTTGTTCTTTCTAAGGATAATATTTAAAATTCCTGCCGTTCCTTCTGCGTCATAGCGTGCACTAGGCGAAGTAATTACTTCTACTTTTTCGATAGCATCGGCAGGGATCTGTCTCAAGGCTTCGGCACCGTTAAATCCTACCAAAGCGCTGGGTCTTCCATCAATCAGGATCGTCACGTTATCATTCCCCCTCAAAGCTACATTTCCCTCTACGTCAACAGAAACTGATGGTACGTTATCCAGCACATCGCTAGCGGAACCACCACTTACGGTCAAATCCTGTCCAATGTTATAAATTTTCTTATCCAGTCTAATGTCAACCGTCGTTTTCTCGGCAACCACGACCACGGCATCTAATTGAGCCTTGTCCAGTTCCATGGCAATGATTCCGTAATCTTTATCGGCATTGATGACTTCATTCTTACGCTCAACAGACTTAAACGTGATGTAATCCCACTTGACCGTGTAGGTTCCTTCCTTAATTCTAAACTCATAGTTTCCCTCTAGATCGGTTACACCTCCTTGTGGAGAAACCTGTGGATCGTTGCTGAGAAAAGATATGGTGGCAAATTCAAGCGGAGCTCCAGTGGTTTTGTCGACTAATTTACCCTTGACGGTGTATTGAGATTGTGCGTTTAATAAAAATGAACTAATGAAAAGTAATACAAAAAATAAGTGTCTCAAGGTTATAGCTTTAGATTAATTAGACTTCAAAGCTATCCACAGGTTTAAGCGGTCATTGCTAAATGTAAGTTAAAGGGATTATTGATTCTTACTATAATGATATTGGCTATGAAATAAGAAGAAATTCTCAATGCTCTAATTCCTAGCTTTCTAAAACAACATATGTAGGATAAACAGAGTGGCTTTATTTTAATGTTCAGTATCATTTTCTGGCTTCTGAATTGTGCGAGACTAGATTATTTTAATATAAGTAAGAAATGTAAAATTCTAACGATAAATGGTTTTATAACTGATCAGAAACCACATCTTTTCCATCTTCCATCAAGTAAGCTTTGAGAAAGGCATCCAGGTCTCCATTGAGTACGGCATCTGTATTTCCGGTCTCGTGTCCCGTGCGCACGTCCTTGATCAATTTGTAGGGATGCAAGACGTAGTTTCTGATTTGTGATCCCCACTCGATCTTCATCTTACCAGCCTCGATTTCTTTACGGGCGGCGTTACGCTTTTGAAGTTCTATTTCAAAGAGTTGGGATTTAAGCATCTGCATCGCCTTTTCCCTATTCTCAAGCTGGGATCGCGTTTCTGAATTGTGAATCACGATACCCGATGGGTGGTGGGTAAGAATGGCTTTGGTTTCTACTTTATTTACATTCTGACCACCAGCTCCGCTGGAACGGGCAAAATCCCAGGAGATATCTGCTGGATTTATGTCTATTTCTATGGAATCGTCAGCTAGCGGATACACGTAAACCGATGCAAACGAGGTGTGTCTTTTGGCATTTGAATCAAAAGGCGAGATGCGCACGAGCCTGTGGACACCGTTCTCGCTCTTGAGCCAGCCAAAACTATAATCTCCCTCAATTTCCAGAGTCACGGTTTTTACACCGGCAACATCTCCAGCCTGAAAGTTCAGTTCCTTTACTTTATATCCATTCTTTTCTGCCCACATCATGTACATGCGCATTAGCATTTCTGCCCAGTCGCAGGATTCCGTACCACCGGCACCGGCCGTGATTTGTAGGACAGCGCTCATGTCATCGCCCTCATTGGAAAGCATGTTCTTAAACTCCAGGCGCTCGATAAGCTCTAGAGTCGTGTCGTATTTATCAGTCACGTCTTTCTCGGTGGCCTCATCTTCCTTGAAGAATTCATAAAGTACCTCGAGGTCTTCGGTAAGCGTTACCGCGGTCTCATAATCTGTGGTCCATTGCTTCTTGTTACGCAACTGCTTCATGATGATCTCGGCACTTTTAGGATCATTCCAGAAATCTGGTGAGAAGGTTTTTTCCTCAAGATTGGTGATCTCAATTTTCTTTGCTTCGATTTGCAGGTAGTCTTTTAATTTGACCACTCGTCCTTCTAATTCCTTGATTTGTTCTGCTGTAATCATGTGTTTTCTCTACTTCACAAAAATAGAATTTAATTTGCGCCTAAGGGTTACAATGTCCGTTTAGCTCTTACTTTTGTATGAATTAAGTCTGGAGGGGTTCTCGCTTTCGCGAAAGCGGACTCACCTACAAGATCTTGAGAGCTCTCATTTGTATACCCTAATTCAACTAAATGCTATGATTGATTTAAGAAGTGACACGGTTACCAAACCTACACAGGAAATGCTTAAGGCAATGTTTGATGCAGAGGTGGGCGACGATGTGTATAAGGAGGACCCCACTGTAAACGAGCTAGAACGTAGGGTGGCTGAAATGTTTGGAATGGACGATGCACTCTTCTTTCCCACGGGAAGCATGGCAAATCAAGCTGCGATTAAAATGCACACCCAGCCCGGCGAGCAACTTATTGCTGATAAATATGCACATGTTTTTAATTATGAAGGTGGTGGAGTTTCTTTTAATAGCGGTGTTTCCTGCAAGCTACTGGATGGTGACCGCGGAATGATCACGGCAGAGCAAGTGGAAGCGGCCATTAATCCGCCAGATTTTTATCATAGTCCACTGACCACTCTAATTTGTCTTGAAAACACAACAAATAAAGGAGGCGGCGCGTGTTATGACTGGAATATTGTAAAAGACATTAAGGAAGTGGCTCTCAGGCATAACTTAGGGATGCATCTGGACGGAGCGCGTTTGTGGAATGCACTGGTGAAAACAGGACAAAACCCTAAAGAATACGGTGAAGTTTTTGATACTGTTTCTGTTTGTTTTTCTAAAGGAATGGGAACGCCACTAGGCACGGTGCTCACAGGCAAAGCAGAGATTATGAAAAAAGCCATGCGTGTGCGCAAGGTTTTAGGTGGAGGTATGAGACAAATAGGTTTTATGGCCGCTGCGGCGATCTATGCTTTGGATCATAATATAGATAGATTGGCAGAGGATCACAGGAGAGCAAAAGAGTTGGAACAGTTTTTATCTTCTCAATCTTGGGTTAAAAAGGTCGAACCCGTAGAAACTAACATACTCATCTTTGAGGTTTATGACGAGATTGCCGTGACCCAGTTTTGCGCCAAAAATAAAGTTATCATCAGTAATATGGGGCATGGAAAATTGAGGCTCGTAACGCACCTTGATTATACTGAATCTTTGCACCAAGAGGCAATGAGGCTGTTTTCTACCTTTGAAACTAATGTTGAACCAGTGGATCTGGTTTAAGAAGTCTAATTAAACATATCCATCCCTGGAATGTTGGGCATGCCTTCTTTTGCAGCAGCTGCAACTTCGTGGTCGTAGATGCCTTCAGCTTTTTCTAGAGCTTTGTTGAGCACTAAAATGAGATAGTCTTCAAGTTGCTCCTTATCTTCAAGCAGGTCATCACTTATTTGTAGAGACTTTATCTTTCGACTGGCTGTCACAGTAGATCTAAGCAAACCATCACTGGATTTTTCTTCTATCATAACCGTGTCCATGCGCTTTTTAGTAGCTTCTACTTTTTCTTGGGTTTCTTTGAGTTTACCCATCATATCTCCAAACATAGTTTTCTTTTTTACAAACTTAGGATAAGTAGGTAGTTGTTGCAACACCTGTAAATTTCTTCTTGTTTCAAATTTATGTAGTGATTGTTGTGAATTCGCTTTCGCGCCTGCTTGCCTGCAAAGGCAGGAATGCGATATCCTAAAAAATCAGACTTCTGTTAAAAAGAGCCGAAACCCTTAATTATTAACTTGAACATGATAAGCCACTTACAGCACTCTTGTATATCTTGCACCGCTATAAAATTGCAATTTCAAGATATATGTCAAAAACTGCTCCCATTGCCAAAAAAATTCCCTTCATACATGATAAGCATAATCACCAAAGATTGGATAATTATCAATGGATGGCAGAGCGTGATGCTCCAGAGGTAATCAAATATCTGAAGGCAGAAAATGAGTTTTATGAGGCGTGCACTGCACACACTAATGAATTAAAGCAGCAGATTTTTGATGAAATCAAAGGAAGGATCAAGGAAGACGATGAATCCGTTCCGTATCTGCTCAATGGCTACTGGTATTTTAGCAAGATGGAAACTGGCGAGAGCTATCCTTATTTTTATAGGCGTAAAGATGGGAGAAAGGAGGTTGAGCTTCTTTTTAACGTCAATGAGATGGCTCAAGGTCACGACTATTTCAAAATAACCTCGCTTAACATATCGCCAGACAACCGACTGATTTCCTACGGCGTGGACAATGTGGGAAGAAGAGAGTACACTATTTTTATCAAGAACCTAGAGACTCATCATGTTTTTGAACAGTCACTGGGGCAAACCACTGGTGGAGCTGTTTGGGCAAATGACAACAAGACGCTTTATTTCACACGTAAAGACGCGCAGACCTTAAGGGCAAACAAGATTTTTAAATATAGATTGGGCGACTCTATTGATAAAACAGAGCTTGTTTTTGAAGAAAAAGAGGACACCTTTAATTGTTTCGTTTATAAAACGCTATCAGAACGTTTTATTATGATTAAGTCTTCCTCGACACTTTCTGACGAGGTGAGATTTATCGATGCAGATCGCCCGCAAAGTGATTTTAAAATCATTCAGGAGCGCCAACCTGAATTAGAGTACAGTATATCCCACTATGAGGATAAATTTTACATCATGACTAATAAAGATGATGCGTTTAACTTCAAGGTGATGACCACACATATCCATACACCTGAAATGGAGAATTGGGAAGATCTTATATCACATGATCCTGAAGTATTGCTAGAGGACATTGATATTTTTGAAGACTATTTTGTTATCTCAGATCGTTTCAATGGGCTCAACCGCATTCGAATTAAGGCTTGGGATGGTACGGTGGATTACTTTTTGCCTTTTTCAAATGAGACCTATACTGCCTATACCAGTGCAAATTTTAATTACTCAACCACTAAATTGAGGTATACCTATAATTCTTTGACTATGCCTCCTTCGGTCATTGAATTTGATATGAAGACACGAGAAGAAGTTGTTTTAAAAATGCAGCCTATTGAGGATCCAGGCTTCTCTCCAGATAATTATGAGTCTGAACGTATCTGGGCTACAGCTACTGATGGCGAGAAAATACCTATGAGTGTGGTTTATAAAAAAGGAATGATTAGAAATGGTAGCAATCCAGTACTGCAATATGCATACGGGAGCTATGGTTCAACGATTGATCCTTACTTTTCCCTTTCCAGACTGAGTCTTCTTGATCGCGGATTTATATTTGTAATAGCGCATGTAAGGGGAGGTGAGTACCTTGGACGTCAATGGTACGATAGCGGTAAAATGTTCAACAAAAGAAACACATTCACAGACTTTATTGCTTGCAGTCAACATTTAATAGACTTAAATTATACTAGCGCAGCTCATCTCTATGCAAGTGGAGGTTCTGCTGGAGGACTTTTAATAGGAGCAATTATAAACATGGCTCCGCATTTGTATAACGGCGTCTTGAGTGCGGTACCTTTTGTTGATGTGGTTACAACTATGCTAGATGATAGCATTCCCCTTACTACTGGGGAATATGATGAGTGGGGAAATCCCAACCATAAAGATAGCTATGATTATATGCTTAGCTATTCTCCCTATGATCAGGTCGTAAAACAAGACTACCCCAATATTTTGGTTACCACGGGTTATCATGATAGCCAGGTGCAATACTGGGAACCCGCAAAATGGGTCGCAAAATTACGATCCTATAAGACCGATAAAAATCTTCTCCTTTTCAAAACCGATATGGACAGTGGTCATAGCGGTGCATCGGGACGTTATGATGCCTTAAAAGAGGTGGCTGTAGACTTTGCGTTTCTACTTATGCTAGAGGCAAGTTATGATTCGTAATTTTTGTTTAAATTTGCGCTGTTTTGCGATAAATGATCGTAGGACATAAACCCCTTATATGCACGGCGAAATCAAAGCTTATAACAACGTACTGGAACTAATAGGAGAGACTCCACTAATCAAACTTTCAAGTACAGTCGCTGATTTTCCTGGTGATTTCTATGCGAAAGTAGAAGCATTCAATCCAGGTCATTCATCCAAAGATCGTATCGCTTTACATATTATAGAAGAAGCAGAGCGCAAGGGAATCCTTAAGCCGGGTGATACGATTATAGAAACTACTTCGGGTAATACAGGTTTCAGCATCGCGATGGTAAGTCGCATTAAAGGCTATGAATGTATTCTTGCCGTGAGTTCCAAATCCAGTGCAGATAAAATAGATATGCTCAAATCCATGGGAGCAAAAGTCTTTGTTTGCCCAGCTCATGTGAGTGCAGATGATCCGCGTAGTTATTATCAAGTTGCCAAAAGAATGCACGAGGAAATTAAGGATAGTATCTATATTAATCAATACTTTAACGAACTTAATGTAGAGGCACACTACCTGACTACTGGTCCAGAAATTTGGGATCAAACTTCTGGACAAATCACTCATCTTGTTGCGTGTAGTGGAACTGGAGGGACTATTTCAGGAACCGCAAAATATCTCAAAGAAAAAAATCCAAACGTTAAAATTCTTGGAGTGGATGCCTATGGAAGCGTCCTACAAAAATATCATGAGACCCAAGAGTTTGATAAAAATGAAATTTACCCCTACCGTATTGAGGGCTTGGGAAAAAATCTAATTCCTACAGCAACTGATTTTGAAGTTATTGACTCTTTTACTAAAGTAAAGGACGAAGATGCTGCACATATGGCTCGATTTATCTCTAGAACAGAGGGTCTTTTTGTGGGTTATACCAGTGGTGCTGCTTTACAGGCTACTAAACAACTTGCTGATGAAGGTGCTTTTAATAAGGACTCTGTAGTAGTAGTTATTTTTCCCGATCATGGATCTCGTTATATGAGTAAGATCTACAATGAGAAATGGATGGAGGATCAAGGTTTTACAGACACCAAAACTCTATCAGAAATTCAACATATCGAGTATATCAAATAGCTAGCAGCATACTTTTTACATTTACAACGTCAGGTAATTATTATACCAAAATATTGATTCATTCTGGTCACTGATAAACTTTTCACGGCATTCTCGTTCAGCAATGGCATAATTTATTACTTGATTCTTTCCATATCATTGATTTATTTTGGTTTTTTAGCGATTGAATCATTTCATGTGCGATGCCAAGGGATTTTATTTTACTTCGCTTGTTGGGTGTTTTTAATTATCTCGCTTTCGCGAAAGCTAACCTATTATTTTTCAACATCTTATTAACTTTTTGCCCTTTTGTGTGAAGCGATACAGGTAGGTAGGCACGTAATCTTATCGTATCTTTGTCGACTTAAATAAGATCATGAAAGATTTATTTGATAAAATTTATAAAGACAAAGGTCCATTAGGGAAATGGGCGAGTATCGCAGAGGGTTATTTTGTTTTTCCAAAGCTAGAAGGTCCTATTTCCAATAGGATGAAATTCCAGGGAAAAGATGTCATTACATGGAGTGTAAATGATTATCTAGGCCTGGCAAATCACCCAGAGGTTAGAAAAATCGATGCCGAAGCTGGGGCAGAGTATGGAAGTGCTTACCCAATGGGAGCTCGTATGATGAGTGGCCACACAGATATGCATGAACAGCTGCAAGATGAATTGGCAGCTTTTGTTGATAAAGAAGCAGCTTATCTTCTCAATTTTGGTTATCAGGGAATGGTTTCTACTGTAGATGCCTTGGTTTCTAAAGATGATGTGATCGTTTATGATGTAGATGCGCACGCTTGTATAATTGATGGGGTAAGATTGCATCATGGTAAACGCTTTACGTATAAGCACAACGACATAGAGAGTATTGAGAAGAACCTTCAACGTGCCACCAAAATCGCAGAGCAGACTGGAGGTGGTATTTTAGTTATTTCAGAAGGCGTTTTTGGGATGAGAGGTGAGCAAGGTAGATTGAAGGAGATTGTCGCTCTCAAAGAGAAATACAATTTTAGACTGTTTGTTGATGATGCTCATGGATTTGGGACATTGGGCAAAACAGGCGCTGGAGCAGGGGAGGAGCAAGGCGTACAAGATGAGATTGACGTTTATTTTGCCACTTTCGCTAAGTCACTCGCCAGTACAGGCGCATTTATCGCCGCAGATAAAGAAATCATTGATTATCTCAAATACAACCTTCGTTCTCAAATGTTTGCCAAGTCTCTTCAAATGCAACTTGTTAAAGGGGCTTTGAAAAGATTGGATATGTTGAGAACCATGCCTGAACTTAAGGAAAAGCTTTGGGAAAACGTTCATGCACTACAAAATGGTTTACGTAATCGAGGCTTTGACATAGGAACAACTCAAAGTTGTGTGACACCTGTTTATTTAAAAGGTAGTATACCTGAGGCTATGGCATTAGTAAAAGATCTAAGAGAAAATTTTGGAGTCTTTTGTTCAATAGTGGTATACCCAGTAATTCCTAAAGGCTTGATACTCCTGAGACTTATACCTACTGCCACACATACCATGCAAGACATAGAAGAAACTCTTGATGCATTTGAGGGAATTAGAGAGCGACTTACAAATGGAGTTTATAAAAGATTGAGTGCCAGCGTAGAGGCTGCCTTTGCTTAGAAATAATTTACAATTTTGATTTTAAGCCTTTTCTCATGAAAAGGCTTTTTTTGTAAAATTCGGATTTTTGTTATGGGTAAGAAGTAATTTATGAAACAAAAGCAACTATATTTAGCATATTGTTAATTATTTATAAGAATTTCGAAAATCGAGAAAATGAAAAGAATACTATTTTTTGTGATGCTTGTTGTATCAGCTACGGGATTTGCTCAAGACTATTTAGACATTGCTAGATTACAATTAGGGCGCACCAATTTAGAAGATGTGGAAGGCGACCACGACACTGATGTTCATAATATAAATCTTGAGATTTTATACCCTACTCCAATATCAGGAGATATTGTTCTCATTACAGGATTTACCGCAGAAAATACAGGATTGGAATTGGGGCTTGGAGCAAAGTACCAAAACCTGACCATGGCTCGACTTAATGCTGGTGTTAAGTGGTCACATGATAAGAAGTGGACAGGAACCTATCTTCTATTACCAAAGTTAGCCTCTAGCTTTGATGCGGATGGTGGAGATAATTTTCAATTTGGGGCGATTGCTTTAATGGAATATCGTTTTAAAAATAGAAAGCGAGGGAAATTTGGCCTCTATTCTTCTTCAGAGAATTTTGGAACAATCATTACTCCTCTTGTAGGTGGATACTATCGTACAAAAAACAATAAATTTTACATAGATGCTGCATTACCTATTAGAATGGATGCTAACTATAGCCTAGGTGAAAAGTTTAGTGTAGGGGCAGATCTTAGAACTTCTGTAAAGAGTTATAATTTAGGTCAGGCATTTGAGCAGCCCGATAATTTGTATGTCCAAGAAGAATCTATTCGTTTTGGTTTGTATATGAATTATAGTTTACTTAACGAAACCCTACTGCTTAGAGCTAAAGTAGGTTTAGATACAACTGATTATGGGTTGTATGAGGAAGGTGATACAGTAGGGGCTCAGGTATTGACTTTTCAAGTGAGTGGAGATGATAGAACCCGATTAAATAATGAGTTTGACAGTGCCGTATTTTTCGGATTGGACTTTATATATCGACTAGGACTTTAAAAAAACCTCCACATTATTAAATATAAGCCTCGCTTATAGCGAGGTTTTTTCATGTGTAGGTTCTACATTTTTAAAAGAATAAATCTGCTAAGCGAGATTGCAATAATTTTAATCAATCCATGGACTTTATGCGTTATGTATAAGCTTATTCATCTGAGAACATTTTATTATAATGATCATGTTTCATAATTAGTTTGATTAGCATTTAATAATTATTGATAAGGTAAAGCGCCTCTTAATGCTTATTAATAAAGAGTTACGAGGGTTTTTAATAAAATCATACGGGTGTATACCTAGTCCTATTTTATGTCATAGTGCAATATCAAAACAGTTGTATAATTATTCTAGATTCAGAAGTGAGAAGTTTGTGGGTTTAATTGATTAGATTATAGACCTAAATGATCAATTACAATTAGTCTTGATGACTTAGTTAGAATTGTAGCTATAATTTGCGTATTGAAAGGCTTTATTGGTAAAGTGCCATTAAACATTCCTAAAAGATTTCAGTTTAGAATCAGAATTGCTGTACATTTTTAAATTGAAATGGGGGAAGTTATAAACCTCCTTTAAAACAGGCTCTTGAAGAATTATTTCTCTTGAAGAATTGACATTTTCAGTAATCTAGTTTAAGCCTTGAGATTTCAAAATATCTTATTGATTGAGGTATGATTACTAGCCTTGGATGTTTGACTAAATTGAAAGTTTAAACAGATTAACGTATTTCAAGATCTTTACATGATTTGATTTACTTTCTTAATCTATTTTCCAGTGACAAGCACAATAATTTAGAAGACATAAAAAAAGCGACCCAAGGGTCGCTTTTTTGTAGTACTTTATTGAATTTAATTAGTCCACAGAAAATCTTACTCTCCTAACTAATTGTCTAGCTCTACTGCTTGATTTCTCAACTGAGCCATCTTCTCCACCAGCTTCGGTTGTTAATCGTGATGAGTCAATACCAGCAGCTACCATTACATCGTGTACCATTTTTGCTCTACGTTCAGACAGTTGTCTGTTATACTCCTCATTACCTAATTCATCAGCAAAACCTGTTAAGGTTGCATTTGCAGAAGGATTTTCCTTCATGTAGGTGATAATCGTATTGATCGCATTTAATGAGTAAGTTGAAGGTTTAGTTGAATTAAAATCAAAATAAACATTTACATATCCACCATTAATTAATTCCTTAACTGTCGTTCCAGCCGAGCTCGAACCTTTAGAATTATTAATGGCTTTTGTCATGTCAGATTTAGAAGCATACTGCGCTTGAAGAGCACTTTCCATGTCGTCTGGAATACCATTTTGATTTTCGTCAATAGCTCTTCCTTTATTGTCAACACGCACACCACTTTCTGTAGTGTTGTCTCTGTCTAAATAGTTAGGTACTCCATCTTGATCATCATCTCCAAGATCAGAGATCATTTTATCCATTTCTACTTCTAGATCAGAAAGTTTTTGATTTATGTTCTCAGAATACCAATCAGCATGTTGTTGCTTATCACCAAAATAGTATGTAAGACCTACTGAAGCATTCACCAAAAAAGAATTAAAACCTCTATTTTCATTAGCTAAGGACAAACCATCCCATGTTATTGTTTGTCTCACGTGCCCAATCGCTGACAAATCTCCGAATACAGCCCATTTATCGCTCAAACGAATCTGAGGAGTAAGACCTGCGGTGAAATTCATCATCATGTCTGTGTCCTCACCATCTATAGGTTCCTGAGTTCTCAGGCCGGAAACACCAGCACCTGCGTGAAACAAAAGATTAATTCTATTAGTCCATTCTCTAAATGATAAAATTTCTCCTAGATTGGCAACTCCTTCAAGTGATGCTCTATAATAATTACTTTGAAATTCAATATCGCTATCATCATCAGACTCCATATAGTTGAATCCAAGATCCAAATTAAGTCCAAACTTATTATTGATCATATACCGAATTCCTAGATCAGCCTGAGTTAATGATGGTGTGTTCATAAACGCACCCTCACTAAAAGGACGGGTAGGTTTTTGAACTCCTACACCAATATCCAAGGACCAATGGTTGTATTTTTCAGTAACTGACATATTTTGAGTAGTATCAGCCGCCATTTCATCTTGTGCAAAAGCAAGACCAGCACATACGATTAAGCTGAAAGTAAGAATTTTTTTCATAGTCTGTTGATTAGTCAATGTAAGTAGCAAATATATAAATATAATTTCTGCTATTACCTTATTATTAATGATATAGTTTGAAATAATTTGATTTTAGCAATTATTTAATAAAATAGTTGGATTTGTCCAGCTTGTAGGAATCAATTATTAAACTGGTTGCCTTAGATCATATTAAGATTATATATTTGCTGCCAGAATATAATTCGTTCAAAATATCAAGAATTTAAAGATGATCAAAAATATTTGTTGCATTGGCGCAGGTTATGTTGGAGGGCCCACAATGTCGGTTATAGCATCCAAATGTCCATCCATCAAGGTTAATGTGGTAGACCTAAATAAAAAGAGGATTGACTTATGGAATGATGATAACGTGGATAATATTCCTATCTATGAACCAGGTCTTTCTGACATTGTTAAAGAATGTCGTGGTAGGAATTTATTCTTTAGCACTAAAGTAGATGAAGCAATTTATGAAGCAGATATGATCTTCATTTCAGTGAATACTCCCACAAAAACTTATGGTGTAGGAAAAGGCATGGCTGCCGATCTGAAGTATATAGAATTATGTGCTCGACAAATAGCTCGAGTAGCTAAGTCTGATAAGATTATTGTTGAAAAATCTACTTTGCCAGTCAGGACTGCTGAGTCTCTTAAAGCTATACTTGACAATACTGGTAGTGGTGTGAAATTTGATATTCTTTCAAATCCTGAGTTTTTGGCAGAAGGAACTGCCGTGGATGATCTTCTCGACCCAGATCGAGTGCTTATTGGAGGAGAGTCAACTGAAAGAGGAATCGCAGCGCAGCAAAAACTAGTTGATATTTATGCGAGTTGGGTGTCTCGAGATCAAATACTTACAACAAACGTTTGGTCTTCTGAATTGTCAAAGTTAACGGCCAACGCGTTTCTTGCTCAACGAGTAAGTTCTATTAATTCATTGAGTGAGTTGTGTGAAGTTACAGAAGCAGATATCAAGGAAGTATCTCGTGCTATCGGAACGGATTCTAGAATAGGAGCGAAGTTTTTAAATGCATCGGTTGGTTTTGGCGGTTCATGTTTTCAAAAGGACATCCTCAATCTCGTTTATATATCAAAATCGTATGGGCTGCATGAAGTTGCTGACTATTGGGAGCAGGTCATTATTATGAATGATCATCAGAAAAGACGTTTCGCAAAAAAAATCGTCACTAAACTATTCAATACGGTAAGTGGAAAAAAAATAGCACTTCTGGGTTGGGCGTTCAAAAAAGATACAAATGATACACGTGAATCTGCTGCAATATTTGTTGCAGATCACCTACTGAATGAACAAGCGGAAGTACATATCTACGATCCTAAAGTGAAAAGACATCAAATTATTGCTGATCTTGAATACTTAGGGCGTCACGATGTGAATGATTTAGAAAAACGAGTTTTCACTTATGATTCAGCTCTTGAATCTACACATCAAGCTCATGCAGTCGCCGTGCTGACCGAGTGGGATGAATTCAAAACGCTCAATTGGAATAAGATATATGAAGAGATGTACAAGCCGGCATTTTTATTTGATGGGCGTATGATTCTTGATTGTGATGAAATGAGTTCTATAGGATTTGATATATACACGTTAGGCAAAGGGTAATGATTGATAATAACAAAATATTAGTAACTGGAGCAGCTGGATTTATCGGTAGCAATTTATGCGAGCATTTTATCTATAAAGGCTATGAAGTACGAGCTTTGGATAATTTCGCTACCGGTCATAAACAAAACCTAGAACCGATTTGGTCACATCCTAATTTTGAATTTATCGAGGGTGACATAAGAAATTTAGCAGATTGCAAAAAAGCTGTAAAAAACTGTAATTCCGTTTTACATCAAGCAGCTTTGGGAAGTGTGCCTAGATCTATTAAAGATCCCATTACCAGTAATGATGTTAATGTAGGCGGGTTCTTGAATATGCTTGTTGCATGTAAAGATGAAGGTGTTTCAAAAATGGTCTATGCAGCAAGTTCATCAACTTATGGTGACTCCGCCGTTATGCCTAAGGTAGAAGATGTGATCGGAAAACCGCTCTCTCCTTATGCCATTACTAAATTTGTAAATGAACTTTATGCAGAAGTGTTTTTCAAAACTTATGGTTTAGATACGATTGGACTTCGTTATTTTAATGTTTTCGGCAGGAAGCAAGACCCTCACGGTGCTTACGCCGCTGTCATACCCTTGTTTACTAAAAGTCTTATGGATGGTAATTCTCCTATTATTAATGGAGATGGAAGCTTTTCCCGAGACTTTACTTATATTGATAACGTGATTCAAGCTAATGAAAGAGCGATGCTCACCCAAGATCCTAAAGCACTTAATCGTGTGTATAATGTAGCCTGTGGACAGCGTACAAACCTCAAAGAATTAGTTTCAAAATTGAAATCATCTTTATCTCGATTTGATGAATCTGTAATGGGTATTGATCCTATTTTTGGGCCTGAACGCTCTGGGGACATACCTCATTCCCTAGCTTCTATTGATAAGGCGAGGGAATTACTGGGCTATGATCCAGAGTTTAATATAGATAGTGGCTTAGATGAAGCTACAAAATGGTATAAAGATAATTTATAGTTCCGCTTTCGCGAAAGCGAGATAGCCACAAATTGCTCAAATGTATAAAAAAATTGCAATCATAGGACTTGGGTACGTAGGACTCCCGCTAGCAAGATTATTTGCCACAAAATACGATGTAGTAGGCGTTGATATCAATCGAGATCGAGTGGAGGAACTCAGGTCTGGCAAAGACAGTACGTTAGAGGTTGAAGACAGCGTGTTAAAAGCTGTTTTGAAAGCTGAGAAAAGTTCTGATAACGGTCTTTTTTGCACAACAGATATTGTTGATGCTAAAGATGCAACTATATTCATAATTACTGTTCCCACACCCGTAGATAAGAATAATAGACCTATTCTAACGCCACTTTATAAGTCTAGTGAAGCGGTAAGCAGTGTTTTAAAATCAGGAGATATTGTAATTTATGAATCTACTGTCTACCCTGGAGCTACAGAAGATGATTGTGTACCTGTTCTCGAGAAACATAGCGGGCTTAAGTTTAATGAAGATTTCTTCGTAGGTTATTCTCCAGAGCGTATCAATCCAGGTGATAAAAAACATACGGTAGAAAAAATTTTGAAAGTTACTTCAGGCAGTACTTCAGAAACTGGGAACACTGTGGACCAACTTTATAAGAGCGTTATTGAGGCGGGTACTCACCTAGCACCCACGATCAAAGTTGCTGAGGCTGCAAAGGTTATTGAAAATTCACAACGAGACATCAATATTGCTTTTGTAAATGAGCTGGCTAAAATTTTTAACAAACTTGACATTGATACCGCAGCGGTTTTAGAAGCTGCGGGAACTAAGTGGAATTTTTTGCCTTTCAAACCTGGCCTAGTAGGAGGTCATTGCATAGGTGTGGACCCTTACTATCTAGCACAAAAGGCTCAAGAGGTGGGGTATCACCCTGAAATTATCCTAGCCGGTAGGCGCATGAATGATGGAATGGGAACTTATGTAGCAAGCGAGATAGTGAAGCTCATGTTATCTAAAGATATTGCTGTGAAAAACAGTGAAGTACTTGTATTGGGTATCACTTTTAAAGAGAATTGTCCTGATGTACGAAATACCAAAGTAGTGGATGTGGTTAGAAACCTTGAGGATTATGGCATTAAAGTAGATATTCACGATCCTCTCGCTAAACCAAGTGAGGTAATGCATGAGTATGGCCTCTCATCAACTATGACAATTCCCGTTAAGAAATATGATGCCATTGTATTGGCAGTTTCGCATGATGAATTTAACCATCTAGAACTAGACTCTATTTCTAAAGACACAGTAGCGATTTACGATGTGAAAGGTTTTCTAGGAGATAAGGCAGATAAAAAATTATGAGCAAAACGATATTGATTACTGGTGGGGCAGGTTTTATAGGTTCTCATGTAGTTAGGAGATTGGTAAACAATTATCCTGACTACAAAATTGTAAACCTTGATGCACTTACTTATGCTGGAAATTTAGAAAATCTAAAAGATGTAGAAGAAGAGCCTAATTATATTTTTGTGAAAGGAAATATAAATGATGCTACATTTATCAACGACCTCTTTCAACAATACAAGTTTGAGGGAGTTATTCACCTTGCAGCAGAATCCCACGTGGACAGGAGCATTGAAGATCCTTTGAGTTTTGTTACCACAAACATCATAGGAACCGTAAATCTGCTGAACGCTTTTAGGTCAATTTGGTCTGGTAATTTTGAAGGTAAACGTTTTTATCATGTTAGTACTGACGAGGTTTATGGTTCCCTGGGGCAAGAAGGCTTGTTTACAGAAGAAACCTCTTATGATCCAAATAGTCCATATTCAGCATCAAAAGCCAGTTCTGATCATTTTGTAAGAGCTTATGGTGAGACCTATGGTTTGCCTTATGTTATTTCTAATTGCTCTAACAATTACGGTCCTAACCACTTTCCAGAGAAACTGATTCCGCTGTTTATCAATAATATCATTAATAACAAACCACTACCAGTTTACGGTGATGGAAATTATACCAGAGATTGGCTATACGTGGAAGATCACGCAAAAGCAATAGACATTGCCTTTCATGAAGGTGAAAATTCATCCACGTACAACATTGGCGGTTTCAATGAGTGGAAGAATATTGATTTAGTTAAGGTGCTGTGCAAGCTTATGGATGAAAAACTGGAGCGAAAAAATGGAACCTCAGTACAATTGATCACTTATGTTAAAGATAGGCCGGGTCATGATTTGAGATATGCCATCGACGCTTCAAAAATCAATAAAGAATTAGGATGGGAGCCAAGTGTTACTTTTGAAGAAGGCCTGGCAAAAACTATTGACTGGTATCTGGAAAATAAAGACTGGTTAAACGCGGTAACAAGTGGAGCCTATCAAGAATACTATGATAAAATGTACTCCTAATGAAGTTTCATAAAACTAAAATACAAGATTGCTATCTCATAGAGCCTCAGGTTTTTAAAGACGACCGTGGTTTTTTCATGGAATCTTACAGTCAAAAAAAGTTTGAGGAAGGAACTGGTTTGAAGGTTTCTTTTGTTCAAGACAATGTTTCACAATCCTCTTATGGAGTGGTGCGCGGTCTGCACGCACAGCGAGGAAATAGTGCTCAAGCAAAATTAGTGAGTGTTCTTGCTGGCGAGGTATTGGATGTAGTGGTGGACGCTAGAAAAAATTCGCCTACCTACAAAAAAGTGGTTGCCAAAAGACTGGATAGCAAAAACAAACACCAATTATTTGTACCAAAAGGCTGTTTTCATGGTTTTGCTGTTCTCAGCGAGGAGGTAACTTTTTTTTATAAGTGCGATGCGTTTTATGATCGTGATGCAGATTTTGGAATAGCTCACGACGACCCACAATTTGACATAGATTGGATCGTACCAGTTGAGGAGCGTATTCTATCTGCAAAAGATCAAAACTTACCTCTGTTTAATCAATTATAAGATTAGTATGAAAGGAATTATACTCGCCGGCGGCTCGGGAACACGATTGCACCCACTTACCCAAGTGGTCTCTAAGCAGCTGTTGCCTATTTATGATAAGCCCATGATTTATTATCCGTTGTCGGTATTGATGCTGTCTGGGATAAAAGATATTCTTATTATTTCTACACCCCATGATTTGCCTAATTTTAAAAAGCTTTTTGGAGATGGTAATCATTTAGGATTATCCTTGAGCTATAAAGAACAGCCTTCTCCAGATGGGCTTGCACAAGCTTTTATATTAGGAGAAGAGTTTATAGGGGACGATGACGTTTGTTTGGTTTTGGGCGATAATATTTTTTACGGCGCCGGCTTGCCCAAAATGTTGCAAAACAGCGTTCAAACCGTAAAAGAAGAAGATAAAGCGGTTGTTTTTGGTTATTATGTGGATGATCCAGAGCGCTATGGTGTCGCAGATTTTGATAAAGATGGCAACGTTACGAGCATAGAGGAAAAGCCAGAAAATCCCAAAAGTAATTATGCAGTTGTAGGTCTTTATTATTACCCAAACAGCGTCGTAAAAATTGCTAAAGGCATCAAGCCATCTGCTCGTGGAGAGTTGGAGATCACCTCTGTAAATGAA
Organism: Nonlabens sp.; assembly: GCA_049671565.1. Classification (GTDB taxonomy): domain Bacteria; phylum Bacteroidota; class Bacteroidia; order Flavobacteriales; family Flavobacteriaceae; genus Nonlabens. The sequence continues at coordinate 50,594 of JBATVD010000009.1, read as the reverse complement.
GAGTATCTTAACAAGATACAATTAAAGCTTCAGGTCATGAGTCGTGGCTACGCTTGGTTGGACACTGGTACTCATGAAGCTCTAACCGAGGCTACTGAGTTTGTCAAAGTGATTGAAAAACGTACCTCGTTAAAGATTTCCTGTATAGAGGAGATAGCTTACCGTATGGGTTATATCGACCGTACACAGCTTGAGGTTTTGGCTAAGCCCTTGATCAAGAGTGGTTACGGTGAATATCTGATGAATTTAAAATAGAGCAGTGCTGGAATTGTTCTCGCTTTCGCGAAAGCGTAACATCCTCAAAACATAAAAATGTCAGCTAAGAAAAAGATCTTAATAGTTTTTGGAACAAGACCCGAGGCCATAAAAATGGCACCGCTAGTCAAGGAGTTCCAGAAAAACGAAATACACTTCACAACACGTGTATGTGTAACGGCTCAGCACCGAGAAATGCTCGATCAGGTGCTCGATTTTTTTGAAATCAAACCAGATTACGATCTTGATCTCATGCAGCCAGGACAGAATCTTTACACCCTTACGGCGCGCATCATTACAGAAATGAAGCCAGTAATGGAAGATTTTGATCCAGATTATGTTTTTGTTCATGGAGATACCACGACTACCATGGCATCAAGCATTGCAGCTTTTTACAACCAGAGTAAGGTATGCCATGTAGAAGCTGGGTTGCGTACGCACAACAAATGGTCACCGTTTCCAGAAGAAATAAATAGGCAAGTTGCAGGGAGAATTGCCGATTTTCATTTTGCACCCACTACAACATCTCGGGATAATTTACTTTTAGAAAACATTTCTGAAGAGCAAATAATCGTTACCGGAAATACGGTAATAGATGCTTTGCTAAGCAGTGTAAGAAAAGTTGACGAGAATCCTTCTGCTTTTGTTGAAAATATGAAGGAACGTTTGGGATCTTCTGATATGATACTGGTTACCGGACACCGTCGCGAGAATCATGGTCAGGGATTTGAAAATATTTGTCAGGCTTTGAAGACTATTGCTGTGAATCACCCTGAGTGCATTATAGTTTACCCGGTGCATTTGAATCCTAAAGTTCAGGAGCCAGTCAACCGTATCTTGTCTGATCAAGAAAACATTATTCTAATCGACCCACTAGCGTATCAAGATTTTATCTGGATGATGAACCGTTCAAAATTGATTATTACAGATAGTGGAGGGGTGCAAGAAGAGGCTCCCAGTTTAGGAAAGCCGGTACTGGTAATGCGAGACACTACGGAGCGTCCAGAAGCAGTTGAAGCAGGTACCGTAATTTTAGTAGGAACAAACATTGATAAGATCGTAGGCGAGACCACAGATCTTTTAACGAATAAAACAAGATTTGACCGTATGAGCGAGCTTCATAATCCGTATGGAGATGGAAACGCTTGTGCGAGAATCGTTGAAGCAATTAAATAAAATGGAGCATCAACCAGAAGTAGTAATGATAGGATTGGGCTACATAGGCCTGCCTACCGCAGCCTTAATAGCTTCGCAGAATGTTCATGTTCATGGCGTGGATATTAATCAAAGTGTTGTGGACACCATTAATAAAGGTGAAATTCATATCGTAGAGCCCGACTTGGGTGGAGCGGTCGCAAAAGCTGTGAAAGATGGTTATTTGCAAGCTGCAACTAGCGCTGTCGAAGCAAATACTTATCTGGTCGTAGTACCTACACCTTTTAAGGATAAGAACGAGCCAGATATTTCTTTTGTGGAAGCGGCCACTAAGGGGATTCTGCCACTTTTGAAAGAAGGGGATCTATACATTATTGAATCCACCAGTCCTATAGGGACTACTGAAAAAATGATGGATTTGATCTATTCAGAGCGACCTGAACTCAAGGGAAAACTGCACATTGCTTACTGTCCAGAGCGGGTGTTGCCTGGAAACGTGATGCATGAACTGGTTCACAATGATCGAGTGATCGGTGGGGTAGATGAAAAGAGTACTCAAAAAGCGTTTGATTTTTACGCTAAGTATGTAAAAGGTGAGCTTCACCCTACAAATGCACGTACCGCAGAGATGTGCAAGCTGGTAGAAAATTCTTCCAGGGATGTACAAATCGCTTTTGCTAACGAATTATCTCTAATTTGTGATAAGGCAGGCATTAATGTATGGGAATTGATCCGTTTGGCAAACAAACACCCACGGGTAAACATTCTGCAGCCAGGTTGTGGAGTAGGAGGGCATTGTATTGCAGTTGATCCCTACTTTATTACCGCAGATTTTCCTATGGAGTCCCAGATCATTGGAAAAGCTAGAGAGATTAATAATTACAAATCATTTTGGTGTGCTGAAAAGGTCAAAACTGCAAAATTGGAATTTAGACTCAAACACGGTCGACAGCCCAGTATTGCGATTATGGGACTTGCCTTCAAGCCTAATATTGATGACCTAAGGGAGTCGCCCGCAAAATATATTGCTCAGAAAGTATTGCAAGATTCTCAAGATGAGGAATACTTTATCGTGGAGCCTAATATAGAATCCCATAACGTATTTAAGCTAACTGATTATGAGGCTGCTTTCGCGAAAGCGGACATAGTTGTCTATCTTGTTGCCCACGACGAGTTTAAGTCATTGCCAACGAGTTCAGAAAAATTAATACTTGATTTTTGTGGAGTAAACGCTTAGTATATGTCGATCAAAATTTTTATAGCTAAAATCCTTAGTAATTCAACGACTGGAAGATTAATCAGTTTATTGCTTAAAGGGAGGATACCATTTCATGGTTTGAGGATTGATGTCTCAAGTCCTTATATAAATAAGGTAGCAGCATCAGCGTTATATTTCAAATTTTATGAAAGTGCGGAAATACGTTTTGTAAAAAAGTATTTGAAGGATTATTCTGGAGATATTATTGAATTGGGAGGGAGCATAGGTGTGTTGTCCACATTGATTGCAAAACAAAATCCAAATTCTAGAGTCTTGAGTTTTGAGGCAGATAAGCGCTTTATTCCACTAATGGAAAAAAACTATGAAATCAATGAGGTTAAAAATGCTTCAGCTTTTCATGGAGTGATTGGTGCACCAGGATATGAATTTAAAGTAGGCAGCTCAAATGTGACTGGTGGAATCGTTAAATCCGCTCGAGGCGATTCCGCGACTGAGAATTTTTTAGACTTACCGCAAATTGTTGCGAATCATAAGATATCTAATTATGTTTTAATATCAGATATAGAGGGAGCCGAGTATTTTCTCTTTAAGCAAAATGATCTACGAGATTGTAAAATGCTTATTATTGAACTGCATAAAATTAAAATCGATGGAAAACTTTTTACAATTGAAGATCATGTGCGAGTAATTGAAAATTTGGGATTCAAAATTATAGATAGATTTGCAGGAAATATTGTGTTTAAGTCTATTGATAATGTGAATTCAAACACTTGATAAGTTAATTCTACTCTAGAGATAAGTCTTGAAATAAACTATGCCATCTGAACTATTAAACTTGTTTTACGTCTAGTTGTCTAAGATGAATTAATAGTATTACAGATCTAATATGCAGAAAATTTACAAAGATTTACAAAATGGAAGTTTTTATTTTTTTCTTGCTAAATACTCAAATTTATTTTTTCAACTTTTAGTAACCAGCATTTTAGCGAGACTTATTCCACCAACAGAATTTGGAGTTATAGCTATTGCAATGGTTTTCATTCTATTTTTCAATCAATTGAGCGATGCTGGTTTAGGAACAGCTATTATTCAGAAACGTGAGCTTACTGATCAGCATTTAAGTACCTATTTTATATTTACATTTATACAGGGTCTGGTTTTATTATGCATCTTTAATCTTTGTGTACCTCTAATTGATAGATTTTATACGGAGATTGAGCTTAATGTAATATTACATACACTATCAGTATCAATATTCTTCTTTTCTGCTGCTACGGTTCCTCAAGCTCTAATAAGCAAGGCCAAAAGGTTCAAAGAGTTAGGCTATATCGCAGTAGTGACAAATCTATTTACTGGGATCGTGGCTATTGTCTTGTCGCTATATTTAAACGAAAAGGTCTATGCTCTTATAATTAAGGTACTTTTAGATGCAATTATATCCTTTATATGGATTCTTATCATATCTAGATTCAGTCCTAAGCTAATTTTTAAAAAAAGCGCGTTAAAGGAGGTTTTTTCATATTCAGCTTTTCAATTCTTACATAATTTTATACATTATTTTTCAAGAAATGTGGATAACCTTGTTATAGGTAAATACCTCGGAGCAGGCCCTCTTGGTTTTTACGACAAAGCCTATAGGCTTATGATTATGCCCATTCAAAATTTAACACACGTTATTACTCCCGTCATGCACCCTGTATTATCTGCGTTTCAAGATGATAAATCTAGTGTTGTAAAAGTTTATGAAAACGTAGTTCGATTGCTTGCCATTATAGGGTTTCCCCTAAGTGTTTATCTTTTTTTTAGCGCAAGAGAGATAATTCAAATAGTTTTTGGGCCAGATTGGATTGAAAGTATAATTCCCTTTAAGTTTTTAGCTTTAAGCATAGGCTTTCAAATGCTGATCTCCAGTACTAAAAGTATTTTTCAGACCGCAAATGAAACAAGATCACTGTTTTATTCTACTCTGATTTCTTTGATTGTTCTTTTAATACTCATGGTATTTGGTATTACATATGACTACAATCTGAATAATTTTAGTAAATTGATTTTACTTCACTATTTGGTCTCTTTTGTAATTGTATTCTATTTCTTGTTTAAAATTGTCCTGGAAACTCGAATACATCATTTTATCAAACTTCTCGTGAATCCTATTATAATTTCAATAAGCATAGGATTGGTTTTTTATGTGATACCCTTAGAGATTTCCAATGTTTTTTACAGCATCCTGGTTAAATCATGTATTTTTATTGCGACTTATATGGTGGTGTCCTTGATACTAAATGAAACATTTCTAATAAAGAGTTTACGCAAGATCATCGCTAATTTTAAAATGAACTAAATTGATATACAATTATCATTCGCGTTAGTCAAATGAAGAAACTTTTATACATTACCAATATACCAGCTCCATATCGACAGAAAAGATTCAATAAGTTAGCTGAGATTTTCCCAAAGTTTGGATTAGATCTGGAAGTTCTTTATATGGCTAAAATAGAACCGAATCGTAAGTGGCATATATCTAAAGATTCCTATAATTATAAATATAAAATCTTTTGGGGAATTCATCCTACAGTTGGCAATATGTTTGCCCATTTTAATCCAGGCTTATTGTTAAGGTTATTGAAGAAAGATTATCATTATGCGGTTGTAGGAGGCATGTCTAGTCCAACTCATTGGTTATCAGCGTTATTTGTGCGGAGTAGAATAACCATAATGTCGGTCGAGTCTAACATGAATTCTGTTAAACGAACTACAGGTTTGAGCTACAGGCTAAAGAAGTTCTTACTGGGTGGAGTCGATGCATATCAAGTAACAGGTAATCCTCAAATTGAATATATAAATTTTTTTGCCAATGGATCATCTTCTTACAAACCCTTTATAAAATTACCGAATTTAATCGACGACTCGGTTTTTGTTGATCTAGTTGAGCAAATCAAACTATCCAAGAGAGAACAATTGAGAGCCGAATACTGTGTGGAAAACAGTACACAAATGTGGGTTTTACCTGCACGGTTAATCAGAATAAAAGGAATATTGCCTTTTTTAAAATTGTTGAAAGGTAAAACAGGTTATAAGTTATTCATTTTAGGCGAAGGAGAATTAAAAAATGAGATTGAGCAATTCATTTTAACTCATGAATTGAATGTAATATTAGCAGGTTTTGTTCAACAGGATGATATTGTAAACTATTATGCAGCTGCAGATTTATTTATATTGCCTAGTCTAGAGGATCCTTCCCCATTATCTCCCATTGAAGCCAGTGCAGCCAAACTACCACTTCTGGTTTCTGATAGAATAGGTAATAAGGAGGATTTAATCATTGAAGGTTTAAATGGTTGGTCGTTTGATATTGAGGCACAAGTGAAATTTAATATTAAAATTATCGATGATATTTTGAAACTCAATAATCCTGAATTGAAAAAAATGGGTTTGCGATCATATGAAAACTTCAACGTAAAGTTTGATGTTGAAGCATGTTTGATAAGTTATGTTGAGAATATAAAAGCTATAGATGAAAATTGATTTGAAGGTATTTCAAATACTTATAGCTCTACTCCTAAGTGCTATAGTTTTTTTGTTCGTCGATCGTGAAATATTAGGCGTGTTCTATTTTTATGTATTAATAATTTTAATTTCCATCGACATTTTATACAAGAGAAAGATAGAATTAATTCATGTCTGGAATGCCGCATTTGTTTTTATAATATTATCAGAAGTTTTTACCAAAAAGTTCGGGAACGGTTTTATTGATATAGAAGTTTTGCAATATTTTATTTTTGCCAATAATATAATATTTATAGGGTATGTAATTCAAAGTACTAAGACGATTTCATTTAAGGACTATGTTATAAGATCAAGTAAATTTGTACCTATCGCATTTCTCGCTTGCGAGGTCATCTTTATTTACTTTAAAATAGAGAGTGCTTTATTGGTTTTCAGTTCTGGACGAGTAAGTGAAGATATGGGCGAGTCGTTTGTATTAGATAGTCTGGTAAGTCCTCTAGGATTTGTTTTACCTGCTGTAATTGTCTATTATTTTAGTATAGTTTTAAAAAAGCCGATTCTTCAATCATTGCTCTGGGCTTTCCCCATATTTTTGATCCAATTCTTGATAGGAACTCGTTTTCCGTTACTTTTTTCAGTTTTGGGCTTTATCTTGGTGGCATCTATTAAATTCTCAACGACTAAATTCAATCTCAAAAAAGTTATAATTATTATATCGAGCTTAATACTTTTACTTGTAGTAGCAGAATTCATGAAGACATTTAGGCTAAGAGGACTCAATAATTCAGAAGTAGTGTTCCAGGAAGACATTCACGAATCAGAAACGGTTCATGAATGGGTTTTAAATTATGGTAGTCCGGAAGGTGTTCTTGTAATGAATACCTTATTGTTTGAGCATTTTGAACATAGACCCCATCTTTATGGAAGTAATATTGGATTTTTACTGTATTTTTGGATTCCGAGAAGTTTATGGAGTGATAAGCCGACACTGCTTGGGAATTGGTTCGTTAGAATTTATCAATCTGGTTTTTCTGAAGACCACAGTGTATCTTTTGGATTTGCCGGTGAATTGTACGCTGATTTTGGCTATTATAGTCTTCTCTTAGTTTTTTTTATAGGAAGGTTGCTCAAAAACGCAAACAGTTTCTTGATTTCAGCGATGAATTCGAAAGGTTTTCAGTTAGTTCTAGGAGCTATGTTGCTACCTTATTCATTTTTCTTTGTTAGATCGCCTATAACTGCAACGATGAATTTTTTAGGTGTATTATTTTTCTATTATCTTTTTAAAAGACTGATTTTTCAAGAAGAATGATTTTATTTTTGTATGACCACGAAAGAGATTATGAACTAGCGCCTAGTTTCCTCGAGTCTGCCTCAGCGGCTCACTTTGAGCCTATCAAATCCTTAGATTGGTTTTTATGGAAATTTATTGAAAGGCCGTCTGGTTCGATTTTGGCTTGTGCCGCCGATCAGAATAAAATCGTAGCTTGCGTGGCATTTGCTCCACAGATTTTCAAAAGTTCAGTTGAAACTATTAGTAGTGCGATTTCATATGAAACTTTTGTTCATCCTAATTATCAACGCCGTGGTTTGTTTTCTGAGCTACTTAAACTTGCAGAGGCAGAATGCTATCGTAGAGAAGTGGATTTTTTGATAAATTTCCCTAATATTAATAGTATCGATGGTTTCAAAAAAAATAAGTGGCAGGAATTGAAACAACCACTTTACATTATCTATCCCAAATACACGGTGAAATCTTTTTTGTACTCACGATTTATCAAGAATGAATTCAAGATTTGCAAACACACTAGTGAGAATGTTTCATCATTTGATAATTTAAATCAACATTTTGGTGAAAAGCTAAAACCTCTATTTACAAAAAATTACATATTTTGGAGATTTCTATCGCAAAATAAGTCTTACGGCATTGTTGAGTATGATCAAGATTTTCTTTTGTATCGAGTTGGTAAAAGAGGAAAACTAATAGAGGTGCAAGTTTTGATGCTAGAATTGAAGAATGTTTCAAAACAGTCATTGAATAAAATAATATCTCAAGTGAAGTCAAAGTTAGAGTATCACATTTTGAGTTTTTTATTGTCTTCAAACCATCAAGTTGCTAGATACATGTCCTTTCCCAAATTTATATCCGTACCAAATAATACAAACGTTTGTTTCAAAAGTTTAAAAAACTTAAAACCCGCTTTTCTAAAAGAAAATATTAATTTTGAAAGTAGTCTATATCATACCTATTAAAATGCTGTCGGTACTAAGAAATTACTATTTAAATGTTGTTGGTTCTTTCAGGGTTCCTAGCAAAACCACCCATATACTCAATCTTCACTATGTTACTAAAAAGCCATTTGATGTTGATCAAAAAGCTATTTTTGAGCAATTTTTGGTTTACTTGAGCAAGATTGGAAACCTTATTTCTATGGATCAAGCCTTAGCTAATCTAAAGTCTGAAAGGAAGCTCTATGATAGGCCTGAAATTACTCTCACATTTGATGATGGCTTTGAAGAATGTTTTCACATCATAGCGCCCTTACTGGAAAAATTCAACACCTTAGGGACTTTCTTTGTCAATAGTAATTATGTGGATAGTTCCTCTGAGTATCAGAACTACTTTAATGAACGAATAAAAACTTTTACCAAAAAGCCTATGTCTTGGCAGCAGATAAAGGCATTGCATCTTCGTGGCCACACTATAGGTTCACACACATCTGATCATAAAAATCTTGCTGAAATAAATCTAGGAGAATTGAATCGTCAAATAATTGATGACAAAAAAAAGATAGAATCTGAACTGGATCACGAATGCAATCACTTTGCTTGGCCCTACGGCACAATGAGCCATTACACTTATGAGGTTCATGAATTGGTGAAAAAAAATTTCAAATATGTTTTTAGTTCTGCAAACTATAAATATAGTTTAACAGACTATCAGATTATTAATCGTAGACACATAGAACCTTTTTGGAACAAATCCCATATTAATTACTTTCTCTCGCATGAGAAAAAGCATAATTTAAAAATGAGTGTTTTCAAGTAATAGTATTATGACATACCCGGTAAATCTTAAAATAATTCATAAATCCAAGCTGATGATTAGATTCAGATTGTTTGATATGAAAACATTTTTGATGGACATATGATTTTAGGAATTGATGCTTCCAATATTAGATCAGGGGGAGGTTTAACACACCTCAAGGCCATATTAGATAATTTACAGCCGGCAATTCATGGCTTTAGTAAAGTTTATTTGTGGTCATCCCGAGCCACATTTTCTCTTTTAGACAATTACGAGTGGTTACACAAAGTTGATCATGATCTTCTCAATTATTCTATTTTTCACTTATTTTACTATCAGCTTTTTAAATTTAAAAAGCAGGCTCTCAACAATTCTTGCGACATCGTTTTTTGTCCTGGGGGTTCTTTTATATCGAGTTTCCAACCGTTTGTAAGTATGTCACAAAATATGCTTCCCTTTGAGGAAAAAGAAAGGAACCGTTTTAAATTTATGTTGAGAATTAAGTTTAGGCTATTGAGAATAATTCAATCATATACTTTTAAAAACGCTCATGGTATGATTTTTCTTTCTAAATACGCCAAGAGTTATATCTCTCATGAACTTGAGCTCGACGAGGATAAAACTATCATAATACCACATGGAATTGATCGTAGCTTTTTGAAACCTCCTAACACACAGAAGAAAACATCTTTCTACAAAACAAATAGGGAGTTTCGCATATTGTACATTTCAAATATCACTACTTACAAACATCAATGGAATGTAATAAAAGCTATAGGCATTTGTAGAGATCTTGGATATCCATTTTCAATAAGTATTGTAGGAGGGATTTCTGATAGCTATGAAAAGGTAGAAAGAGCTATTAATGAATATTCCCAACATAAAGACTATATTACCCTTCATGGTAAGGTAACTCATGATTCAATTAAAGGATACCTGCACAGCAGTGATCTGTTTATATTTGCTTCAAGTTGTGAAAATCAACCTATAACATTAATTGAAGCTGTTACAGCTGGTCTTCCAGTCGCTTGTTCCTATTATGGACCCATGCCTGAAATAATGGAAGAAGACGCGTTTTATTTTGATCCAGAGAAAGTAGAGTCTATAAAGAACAGTCTTATAAAAGCATTTGAAAATAAAGACTTGCGCCATAAAAATGCCGTTAATGCTTTTAATCGATATAATTCCTACCGATGGGCTGATTGTACTGATGCAACGATGGATTTTTTGAAGACTGTTAGTTTTCGTTATTATAGCTAAAAACTATAAATTATTGCGTATCCCACAAGTTTGGCCCATCTGGTAAACTTTTAATACAGCGATGAATTTAAGATCAAACTATTCAATAAATTTGTAGTCAAGTTATTCATATCATTGTTGATTAGCTTCATAAAACTTAAGCCAGCCATTTATGCAATTTAAAAACAAGACGCTTCTCATAACCGGTGGAACTGGATCTTTTGGTAACGCTGTACTTGAGAGGTTTTTGCATACAGATCACTTTTCGGAAATCAGAATATTCTCTCGGGATGAAAAAAAACAGCACGATCTTAGGAAAAAGCTTGCCTCACCTAAGGTAAAGTTTTACATAGGGGATGTTAGAGACTACAATAGTGTATTACCCGCGATGAAAAATGTGGATTATGTCTTTCATGCTGCCGCTCTTAAACAAGTTCCATCTTGTGAGTTTTTCCCTATCGAAGCTACCAAAACTAATGTTTTTGGAACCAAAAACGTCATTGATGCTGCAAGTACATGTGGAGTGAAAAAAGTGATCTGTCTAAGTACGGATAAAGCTGCGTACCCAATTAATGCAATGGGTATTTCTAAAGCCCTCATGGAAAAGGTAGCCGTTGCGGAATCTCGCAATCTTACGGAGACCACGGTTTGCTTAACACGATATGGAAATGTGATGGCAAGCAGAGGGTCTGTAATTCCTTTATTTATTGATCAGATTAACGAGGGCAAAGAGATCACGGTAACTGATTCTAACATGACCCGATTTTTGATGTCTCTTGAAAACGCAGTAGACCTAGTGTTGTTTGCATTTGAAAATGGTAATCAGGGAGATTTATTTGTAAATAAAGCCCCAGCGGGAACGATTGCAGATCTCGTAACTGCGCTCAAAGAGCTGTTTACTGCAAATAATGCGGTTAAGCACATAGGCACAAGACATGGCGAGAAGCTTTATGAAACCTTATGCACACGCGAGGAGATGATTAAGGCAGAAGATATGGGAGATTTTTACCGCATTCCTGCAGATAATCGCGATCTCAATTATGCAAATTATTTCTCACAAGGCATACCAGATGTTTCCAGCGTCGAGGACTACCACTCCCACAATACACAGCGCTTAAACGTGCAGGAAATGAAGGAGTTGTTGTCAAGCCTGGCAATTGTAGAGAGCTCGCTTTCGCGAAAGCGTAAATTCAGCAAATGAATATTCCAACAATAATTAAGGGTAGCGTGCATCAAGATCAGAGAGGGAGTCTGTTTTATAATAACGATTTTGAAATGTCTGACATTAAGCGTATGTATGTGATATCTAATACATCCCTGAACTTCTATCGAGGATGGCAAGGACACAAGATTGAATCGCGCTGGTTCCAACCCATTATTGGCAAGTATCAAATATTTGTGGTAGGTATTGAAAGTGAACTGCAAACTGATCCCGAAAGCTATAGTTTTGAGATCGATGCAAACAATAGCGAGACCCTATATGTTCCCAAAGGACATGCGACCTGTATAAAAACGATGACTGAAATGAACAAACTTGCCGTTTTCTCGGATTACGCGATGGGAGCAATAAATGATGAACACAGATTTGAAGTAGGTCACTTTAATCTTATAATGATGAATTCATGATTAGAATAGGTATAACTGGACAGAATGGTTTTATAGGAAGCCATCTTTACAATACACTTAAATTATCGCCAGACCTTTATGAATTAGTAGACTTTGAGAAGGAATATTTTTCTCAAACTCAATCCATGAGCGATTTTGTGGATAAATGCGACGTCATATTTCATCTGGCAGCAATGAATAGACATGATGATCCACAGGTGATTTATGAGACTAATGTTGATCTTGTGAAAAAGCTTGTGAAATTCTTGAATAAGAAAACAGAAAAAACTCAAGTCATATTTTCATCTTCTGCTCAAGAAAACAAAGATAATCTTTATGGGAAATCCAAGGCAGCAGGTGCAGAAATCTTTGAAAAATGGGCTGCAAATTCCTCAAATTCCTTTACTTCATTGGTAATTCCCAATGTATATGGAGCCTTTGGTAAACCATTTTACAATTCGTTTATTGCAACCTTTTGCCACCTACTGACCCATGGAGGAAATCCTGAGGTTCAAGTTGATAATAATGTACCACTTATTTATGTACACAATCTTGTTCATCAAATGATTGACGTCATTGATACTCAATCAAGCTCAAGTAATAAAAAAGTAATAAAAGAGGATGGGCTGCATAAAGTTTCAGAGATACTGTCAATTCTCAAGTGCTTTCAGGAAGATTACTTTGAAAAAGGCACGATGCCAGCCCTCAGTGATGATTTTGAATTGAATCTTTTCAATACGTATCGCAGCTACATAGATCATGAAGAGCATTTTCCAGTAAATTATGTTTCTCATAGTGACGATCGTGGGTCATTTACAGAGATTATTAGATTAGAGCAATTCGGCCAAGTCTCTTTTTCTACCACCCACGGCGGGATTACCAGAGGGAACCATTATCACACGAGAAAGATTGAACGTTTCAGTGTTATAAAAGGTACTGCGCTCATTGAAATGCGTAGAATAGGAACTGAAGAGGTGCTTTCTTTTGAAATCGATGGAAGTAATCCCGGCTACGTGGATATGCCTATATGGTACACTCATAATATTAAAAACATAGGTAAGGAGGATCTATACACGATATTTTGGATCAATGAATTTTATGTCCCAGAAGATCCTGATACATATTTTGAAACCGTTTGAAAAATGAAAAAGCTCAAAGTAGTTACCGTAGTAGGTACGCGTCCAGAGATCATTAGATTATCTCGTGTCATAGTCGCCCTTAATCAATCGCCGTCTATTGAACATATTCTGGTGCATACGGGACAGAATTACGATTATGAACTCAACCAGATCTTTTTTGAAGATCTGGGATTAAAAAAACCAGATCATTTTCTGGAAGCAGCTGGGAAAAACCCTGCTGAAACTATTGGTGCCATAATTTCTAGGATAGACCCACTCTTGCAAGAGTTGAAACCGGATGCATTCTTAGTTTTAGGCGATACTAATAGTTGTCTTTGTGCGATTCCCGCAAAAAAACGCCAAATCCCAATTTTTCACATGGAAGCAGGGAATAGATGTTTTGATCAGCGCGTACCCGAAGAAACAAATCGCAAGATCGTGGACCATGTTTCAGATATCAATCTTACTTACAGTTCCATCGCTCGAGAGTATCTATTAAGGGAGGGATTACCAGCAGATCGCGTAATCAAGACGGGTTCGCCTATGTATGAGGTACTGAATCATTATCTTGATGCTATCAATAAGAGTTGGATTCTCAAAAAGCTTGAACTTACTAAAGACAAATATATTGTAGTTTCTGCCCACCGTGAGGAAAACATCAATAACGATAAAAATTTTGGCGAATTATGCGAATCTTTGAACGCTGTAGCCTCAGAATATAAGGTTCCAGTAATATTTTCTACTCATCCTCGCACCAGGAAACGAATTGAGGCTTCGGGTTTTGAATTTGATAAGAATATATCATTTTTAAAACCTTTGGGATTTCATGATTACAATCATTTGCAGAAGAATGCGATGGTGGTATTGAGCGACAGCGGTACTATATCAGAAGAGTCCAGCATACTTAATTTCAGAGCACTCAACATAAGGCAGGCTCACGAGCGTCCAGAGGCGATGGAGGAGGCATCAGTTATGATGGTAGGATTAAATAAGGAGCGATTTTTACAAGGAATAGAGCATGTGAAATTACAAGATGTAGATCATGATCGCTCTCATAGATCAGTAGCAGATTACTCTATGCCCAATGTAAGTGATAAGATGGTACGGATAATTTTAAGTTATACGGACTATGTGAATCGTGTGGTCTGGCAAAAAAAATAATAACACAGTTGTGAAAATCCTTTTTTTATCACTTGTTAAATTAGAGTCCTTAGAACAAAGGGGGATCTACTCTGACCTCTTAAGAGAGTTAGTAAATCGTGGACATCATATTACTGCGGTAACACCGTTGGAACGCAGAGATAAGAAAAGAACAAAGATTACCCGATCTAGCAATTTTGTAAACTTGCAGGTCAGAACCTTGAATATTCAGAAAGTAAACGTCTTGGAAAAGGGTATGGGCATGGTTTTATTGAGTAAGCAATTTTACAGGGCGATGAAAAAGCATCAGGCACATACTGATTATGATTTAATATTGTATTCCACGCCGCCTATCACGCTCTATGAACTTATTGCTAGGATTAAAAAACAAACCAAAGCCGCAACTTACTTACTACTCAAAGATATATTTCCCCAAAATGCCGTAGATATGGGCATGATGAGAAAAGGTGGCTTGTTACATTCTTATTTCTCATCTATTGAAAAAAAGCTTTACCAAATATCTGATCACATAGGTTGCATGTCTCCGGCAAATGTGGAGTTTATTAAAAAGCACCATCCGTACATAAGCATTTCTAAGATACATGTAAACCCCAATAGCATAGAGCCTTTATACGAAATTGAGTCTAGTATCGATAAATATGGGTTAAGAGCAAAGTATGGTTTGCCTCAGAATAAATTGTTGCTAGTTTATGGAGGTAATTTGGGGAAACCTCAAGGTATTGAGTTTTTAGTGGAGATACTAGAAAAATATAAAGGTAATCAAGTCCACTTTCTAATCGTGGGAGGAGGATTGCAATATGAACAACTAAAAAGATGGTTCAAACAAGCCGATCCGAGTTACGCTACCCTGATTAATACTCTACCTAAGCTTGAGTACGATTTATTGTTGTCTGCTTGCGATGTGGGACTCATATTTTTAAGTGAAAATTTTACGATACCAAACTATCCCTCCAGGCTATTGTCATATTTAGAGATGGGTATGCCAGTAATTTCTAGTACAGATGTTAATACAGATGTAGGAGTCGTTTTAGAAGATTGGGAGTGTGGTTACAATATTACCTCGGGAGATCATAAGTCTTTTTTTGAATCTTTGGAGATACTCGTAAACGATGAAGGGCTAAGGGATTTATACTCTAGCAATGCAAGAAAATTACTCCTTAGCCAGTTTACGGTGGAAAGATCTGTTGATATTTTGGAAGGAACAGTAGATAGGGTTAAGCATGTATAAAAAATTTTTCAAATCTATTTTAGACTTTTGCGGAGCATTCTTTCTGCTTCTTTTTTTTAGTCCACTCATTGTGTGCATATCCTTAATTCTTTTTATTTATTATCGGGACACACCCTTTTTTGTGCAGTCCAGACCAGGGAAGCATGGAAAAATTTTTAAAATTGTCAAGTTTAAGACCATGAACGATAAGACTGATCCTTCAGGTCAACTGTTGCCTGATGCACAGCGATTGTCAAAATTGGGGGCCTTTATCAGAAAAACATCTCTCGATGAATTACCTCAGTTATTGAATGTTATTAGAGGGGATATGAGTATAGTTGGCCCTAGACCCTTATTGCCTCAGTATCTCAATTTATATTCTGTGGAACAGGCAAGAAGACACGAGGTGAAACCTGGTATTACGGGTTGGGCTCAGGTAAATGGTCGCAATGCAATCAGTTGGGAAGAAAAGTTTAAATTAGATGTTTGGTATGTTGATCATAGTAGTTTTAGAATAGATATGATAATTTTATATAAAACCATTAATAAGGTACTGTTTTCTGAGGGTATATCTGATGGAGTATCTTCAACAATGCTTAATTTCAAGGGATCACCTGTTGAAAAAGAAGATGAGTGATTCTCATAAATTATTCTATGCCGCAGACTGTTGATATTATTTTGGCGATAATTCTCTTTATTATATTACTTCCTCTACTTTTAATATTGTGGTTAGTTTCTGTAATTGATTGTAGGCATCGTGGTATTTTTATTCAAAAACGAGTAGGTAAAAATGCTGTTTTATTTGACATCTATAAATTTGAAACATTTAGAGATGGTAAGGTAACTCAAGTTGGAGCTATGTTGAGGAAATTTAAATTAGATGAATTACCACAGCTTTTTAACATTATCAAAGGTGATATGGCTTTTGTAGGACCACGACCAGATTTGCCTGGATACTATGATGCTTTGAAAGGAGAGGATCGCATTTTATTAAAGTTACGACCGGGACTTACTAGCTTGGCTGCAATCAAATATATAGATGAAGAAAAATTACTTTCTCATAAATTAAATGCACAATCCTACAATGATGAAATTATTTTTAGAGATAAAATACGAATCAATAAGTTATATCTTAGAGAGAAAAGTATTATGAATGATATTAAGATCATGGTGAAAACAATAAAGATTATTTTGATTCGAAAAAAAACTAGCCTTTGAAAAATCAAGTTAGAATATTGGTCACAGGCGCTGGAGCGCTTTTAGGACAAGGGATTTTGAGGTGCTTAAATTCATCTCAAAATGATTATTATATAATAACTGCAGATCCAGATATTAAGTCTTCTGGACATGCGCTTGGCAATAAAGCATATAGGATACCACTGGCAAAGAGTGATAATTATTTAGATGCTATAGAACGCATATTTTCTAAAGAAAAGTTAGATATTGTTCTTTTGGGTACAGATGTTGAACTCCCTATTTTTAGTTTACATCAGGACTATCTTCAAGGTAAATATGACCTTAAAATTGTAATATCTCCAGCAAATATTATTAGGATAGCAAATAATAAATGGCTAACCGCTGAGTTTTTAAGAAAGCATAACTTCCCTTACCCACTATCAACACTTACCGCCGATGAAGAGGGCATTGAAAATCTTATAAAGTTTGATTCTTATCCCTACATTGCAAAGCCGGTGGATGGAGCACGATCAAAAGGACTTAAGATTATTGAAAATAAATCTCAACTTCAAAAATTAACGACCTATACTAACAATTTAGTAGTTCAAGAAATGATTGGAGATGAAGAGGGTGAATTTACCACTGGATGTACTGTCTTAAATGGTAAATGTGTGGCAGTTGTCTCACTTGTTCGTGAACTTAGAGATGGCAATACCTGGCGAGCTTACAGAAAAGATAATTCTCCATATGACAATACGATTGCAAAAATAGCTGAAACGCTGGGCTGTGAAGGTCCTGTAAATTTTCAATATAGAATAAGAAATGGGGAGCCGGTAATTTTTGAAATAAATTGTCGCTTTAGTGGAACAACGCCACTACGTTTGATTTACGGCTTTAACGAAGTTGAAGCAATCGTGGAGTTTTACGTAAATAACACCTCTGTAATACCCCCTAAATTGAAGACAGGAACTATACTTCGCACCTTCTCTGATGTGTTAATTGGAAATGAAGATTTAGAAAATTTCGATAGAGATGGTGTGCTAGTAGGTTTAAAATCAACGTACGTGCCCTTTAAAATTACGAAATGAAAATTGCGGTTTTTGGTGGCACTGGACTAGTGGGTAAGGTTTTGATTGAATATTTATTAAAGGAGAATCACGAAGTAGTTTGTATTTCTAGATTAAAACAAAACCCAACCGTTCCCACGTTTAATATCGATGTAAGTAAAGAATCTGAATTTGAAAATATAACATTTACCCCTGAAATTGTATTAAACTGCTCATCTCTAACTCCCCAGCAAAATAAAACTTCGACTCAGCCTGATTTCGTTGCAGATCTTTTTAAAGTCAATGCGGTAGGTGGAGTAAATATTGCAAACTGGGCGGTAAAAAAAAATGCCCGGTTAGTTATTAATTACTCAACCTTAGTTACGGTAAAAAAGCCATGGCCTGTTCATATGTCAGAAGAATACAATAGTATCCCGGATGGGTTTCATACAGCCTATTGTATGTCAAAATTGAGCCAAGAGCAATTAATGACTAATGCCACTATTACAAATGATATCAAAACCATTCACCTCAGATTAAGTGCTGTTTACGGCAATCAGATGCCTAGTAATGGGCTAATCCATAATTTTTTTAACCAGCTGAAAATAGGTGAAGATTTAAAATTGACTAATGGGAATAAAGTTTTTCTAAACTTCATACATACAGATGATATAGCAAGGATAACAACGCAATTGTTAAAGGTGAAAATATTTTCTGGAGTGTATAATTGTGCATCTTCACAGGAAATATCAATATTAGAATTAGCTTCAAACTGTAAATCTATTATTAACGCTACTTCTAAGATCTTAAATATAGATGAACAATCTTCAGTTTCTCGAGCGTCTATCAATAACGATAAACTCAAGAACCTTTTAGGAGAAAATTTTTTATACGAGAAATATTCTTTTAAAACTAGGTTATCAGAACTTGCCGAAAATTATTTTCAATGAAATTAATGGTTATAGGTGATATTCATGGTAATATAGTTGCATTAGAAAAGGCATTGCAATCATATTTGAATGAAGTGGATCAGGTGATATGCCATGGGGATGTGGTGAATTATGGGCCATGGGGAAATGAATGTGTCGATCTCTTACAGTTGCATAATGTACAGTGCCTCTTGGGAAACCATGAAGAAGCATATATTAATGGTAGGTATGAAGGCCATAACGAAATGGTTCAGCAATTCTTTGCTCATACTTTGAGTGATTTTGATAGAATGGACATTATCAAATCATATGATAAGAAATTAGAAGCAGGGGGTTTTCTAATAAGGCACACTATTAATAACACTTATTATTATCCGGACACAAACATTACTAATCTTACCCTCAAATCGCATACAGTAATCGGACACTCTCACTATCCATTTATAAAAAAAACTGTCAATTCTCACTTTTTCATTAACACGGGAAGTGTAGGTCAAAATCGAAAAGATCTTAGCATAATTAATTTTGCTATAATTGATACCAATCATTTCTTGCCAGAGATTATAAGCCTTAAATATGATCCTTTACCTTTAATTAAGGAAATGGAACAGCGGTGCTATCCAAAAACTTGTATCAATTACTACAAAAGCAAACTAATCTAAAAGTCAAATTTTTTAGATAAGATCCGTTTTGCTAATTTCTGCATTGATAACTGATTATACAGTCACTGTAATGACCTTGCCATCCGTTCTTATAATGGTGACTGTGATTTTTTCAGTTGCCTCCCATTCAAGCGGTTTGTTCCTACAGGAAACTACTGGTAAATATACCAAGCCATTCCTAATCTGGAAGCTCATAATAATGGGAAATTAGATGTGACTCCTTCTGGAAAGTAGTTACGTCGTTAGAAGATCGATGAATTGCCCCAGCTTGTGAATATTATCATAAGAGACTTGTCCCTTGTAGATCCTAGACCTGATATGCCCAGTTGTTTTGATTAACTTGATGATAGTGCTCGCCCACTTTTACAATTGCGACCTGGATTGATCAGTCCAACTGCGCCAAAGTATCGAATTGAAGAACAACAGCTCGCTAAATAAGCAAACTCCAAGAAGTACAATGACGAAATCATCTTTCCCGATAAAGTTAAGATGAACTTGCACTATCTGGATCGGAGTAGTTTTAAGTACGATTTAAAAGTAATATGGAACACACTTTTTGACAGAGATGCTTACGGAACAGCGAGTTGAATTGAAAGTATCCATTTATTTCATTACATTTAAGCTATAAATCAGTTTATTATGAAATCACTATTTTATTATTTATGCATTTTATCACTTCTTTTGATCAGTTGCAAAGAGGAAGGAGTTGAGCTTAACGACCCTAGTTTAGTTCATATCACTGGTTACGAAAAAGTCATTAAAGACCTTGAAACAGGATTGCAAAAAAAAATAAAATACTCTTTTAAAACTGCCGATATCAATACCACGAAATTGTGTGATTCAAAAGGTTTTATAGGAGAGAAGGTGTATAAAGAGGAGTGGTTGCAGGACGATCCTATAGACCACCCAGATGTATATAAAAGAGTACTAGATCCTAAACTTATTGGATTGAAGGAGGCATTAAATCAAGTCTGTAATGATAACTATGATATCATAACTATAGTTGATGTTGATATGTTCAGCAAACATGAACGTTGGAAAAATGAATACGCTGCTTTTTTTTAATAGTTCTTCTTTGGTTTGCATTGGTAGAGCGTCATCTATATTTGCGCAATTATGAATGAAGAACAACCAGAAAAGATTTGGCTTTCATCACCACATATGGGTGGTGCAGAACAGCAATTTGTTAACGAGGCTTTTGAAACCAACTGGATCGCACCCCTTGGACCCAATGTTAATGGGTTTGAAAAAGACTTAGAAGGTTACTTAGGAAACACTCATCATATAGCTAGTTTAAGTAGTGGTACTGCAGCGATACACCTTGCTCTTGTGATGGCAGGGGTAAAGGCGGGCGATGAGGTCATTTGCCAAAGTTTTACTTTTTGCGGTAGTGCAAACCCCATCTTGTATCTTGGAGCCACGCCTATCTTCGTGGATAGTGAAGAAGATTCATGGAATATTTGCCCCAACGCTCTGGAAACAGCTATAAAGGATAGGATTTCCAAAGGCAAAAGACCTAAGGCTATTATTGCCGTGCACCTCTATGGAATGCCATATAAGTCTGATGCCGTTAACGCTTTCGCGAAAGCGTATGATATAAAAGTAATTGAAGACAGCGCTGAAGCCTTAGGCAGTTCTTACCACGGGAGAAAATGCGGTACTTTAGGTGATTATGGAATACTGAGTTTTAATGGTAATAAGATTATTACTACCAGCGGTGGAGGAGCTCTTGTTTGCAATTCCAGCAAAGAAAAGGAAAAGGCTGTATTTCTTGCAACACAGGCAAGGGATGAAGCTCCACATTATCAGCACAGTCAACTAGGTTATAATTATAGGTTGAGCAACGTTGCAGCCGGTATAGGAAGAGGGCAGATGGAAGTCTTGGACAAGCATGTAGCATTAAGACAATCTATGCACGATTTCTACAAACGAATATTTGAAAATATTACAGGTGCAAGAGTTCAACGAACCTATAAAAATGAGATCGTAAGTAACTTTTGGTTGTCAGCGATACTGATAGATGAGAACCAAACCAATGGCATCAATCGTGAGACTGTGAGAAAAGAATTAAATAAAGCTGCAATAGAATCAAGACCCTTATGGAAACCTATGCACATGCAACCGCTTTTTGATGCATACCCATATTATGGAAGCAATGTTTGTGAAAAATTATTTAAAAATGGATTATGCCTCCCTTCTGGATCTAATCTAACCGATAGAGATCGTGAGAGAATAAAGAAACAAATCTATGGTATATTTGAAACTGAATAGTCCTCATTAATTAGTATAGGGCAGGCATTTGAGTTAAATTATAACCAAAATATTAAAATAGTTGCTTCATAAATGAATTTTTATTTGCCTACTTTAAAAAAATCGGTATCTTTAAACTTTAGAATGAAACTATCCATCAAACACAAACAGATGAAATTTAAAATTTATTTATCTTTAGTACTCGTCTTTGCCTGTTGCTGTATTGCAGTTGCTCAAGGCCCGCCACCATTTGATCCTACTGTAGATGATACAACAGTAGCTCCTATTCCAGGGATTATCGTGGGTATCTTGGTAGCCTTAGGGATAGGTTCTTACAAGGCATTTAAAAGAAAGTAATTTCTTTTTTATATTTAAACTAGAGGGACTTTGGAGACACTGTCCCTAATTTTGTTCTGACTAATCAACAATGACTTGGAGTTATTTTAAAAGAAGGCTTATCTTCCTTTTGTGGAATGGAGATACTCAACTGAGGTTTAAGAATCTTAGGTATCTTCCTAGATGGATAGTCCTTGTTTTTGATGTAATTCTTGTACTATTTTCATCAATAGCTACCTATAATATCATTGGTATATTAACTCATGAGTTTTATGACCTCATAAGTTTGCAGTTGCAAATACTTCTAACAGTTGTAGTTTATTTAGGAAGCTTTATATTTTTAAGTACTTACTCGGGTGTGATTAGGCATAGCACCTTTGTTGATGTACTCAAAATTGCATTGAGCTGTGTTCTAAGTAATTTCTTTCTCGCGACCGTCAGCTATACTTCTTATTTGTTTTTTGACGGTAAGATTTTTTTGATGCCTTTTTTGATTATAAATATGAGTATTACTTTTATTAGTATGCTCTTTTTCAGGCTAGCGGTTAAAACAGCTTATCAATCATTTACCAAGGCAAGTATCGACAGGAAAAACGTCTTAATTTTTGAAGTTAATGATGAGACTATTGCGCTAGCTGAAGCAATAAATATTTCAAAAGATGATGTATACAATCTAGTGGCATTTGTTTCTCCAAAGAAAAAACATACTAGAGTAAAAATTTTGGGTAAACCTATCCTGAAATTTGGTGCAGACTTTAAAGCATCCATTGACCCACTTAAAATAGACGGCGTAATTATTCCATCTAAACCCTCCAACAATACTATCAATTCTGAGCTCATAGATTTTTGTTTAGAGAACGGTATCCAGGTATTGAGCTTTCCTAAGATCGAGATTAGAGAAGGTCAAAATTCAGATATTCTTAAAAATATACGTCAGATTCAAATCGAAGATCTTTTAGAAAGAAACGAGATTATTCTGGACGATACTTTGATCAGCAAGTTTATAGAAGATAAGGTTGTGTTGATAACTGGTGGTGCTGGTTCTATAGGGAGTGAAATAGTGCGTCAGGTGGCAGGTTACAATCCTAGTAAAATGATTGTGTTTGATCAAGCTGAGTCACCTCTTTACGATTTATCGCTAGAGCTACTTTCAGATTTTCCGACCTCAAATTTTGAATTTGTGCTAGGAGATGTTAGAAATTCGAAGCGACTCTCAATGCTTTTTGAAGATAATGATATTTCTATAGTTTATCACGCAGCAGCTTATAAACATGTGCCGATTATAGAAGAAAACCCTAAGGAGGCAGTGGATGTAAATATTTTAGGGACCATAAACCTTGCAGACCTGAGTGTAGCCCACAAGGTTGAGCGTTTTGTTATGGTTAGCACTGACAAAGCTGTTAACCCGACAAACGTAATGGGGGCTACAAAGCGTTGTGCAGAGCTATATGTTCAATCTCTAAAAGATTTAGATCATAATACTTCACAATTTATAACAACGCGTTTTGGAAATGTTTTAGGATCCAATGGATCTGTAATACCGCATTTCAAAAAACTCATTCAAAGAGGTGGTCCACTCACGGTAACTCATAAAAATATATATCGGTATTTTATGACGATTACAGAAGCTTGTCAGCTCGTGTTGCAGGCAGGTACAATGGGTAATGGTGGGGAAATTTTTGTTTTTGATATGGGACAACCCATGAAAATTCTGACCTTAGCTGAAAAAATGATTAGACTTTCTGGTCTTGAGCCTTATAAAGATATTGATATTCAAATTACAGGTTTACGCCCAGGAGAAAAATTATTTGAAGAATTGTTGAGCGATGATAGTCTCACTCTGCCTACGCATCACGATAAAATTATGATAGCTAAACAAAGCTGTAGTTCGCATAATCAGGTGCTGGATCAATTAAATAATATACTTATTGCCGCTGCTAGTAGCAACAATGAAGAGGTTGTGCGCAACATAAAATTTCTAATTCCTGAGTACAAGAGCAACAATAGCATTTTTGAGTCTTTAGATAACTCAATAAGTCCACCGCTGTAGTATCTTTGTTTTTTTTATTATATCGAGTTTATGCCCAAAAAATTATGGTTTATTGCAATTGCAATTCTAATTGCGAGTTGCGTTCCTAAAGAGAAAATTTTGTATTTACAGGATTTGAGCAAAGACGGAATTTCTTCAAATACATCCACTAATTATGAACCAAAAATCAAAGCAGATGATCTATTGAGAATCGTTGTTAGTGGCAAGAATATGGAGGCGATAAATGATTTTAATAAAATGATATCTCCCACTTTGCGAACTGAAAATTCTTTGGGGGGACAGCAGCAGTTGTTTGGCTATTTAGTGGACGAAGAAGGCAAAATTGATTTTCCTATTTTGGGAACTATAGATTTGTCTTCAATGACTATAAGTGAAGCTACTATATATTTAAAAGACCGAATATCTGATTATATTAGTGACCCTATTTTTTTAGATATCAGAATCCTTAATTTTAAGGTAACCGTGTTAGGTGAGGTGAATAGTCCTAATACTTATCAACTTGAAAGCAACAGGATCACCTTACTACAGGCTATAGGTCTTGCTGGAGATCTTACTATATATGGCAGCAGAAATGATATAATTGTATTAAGAGAGGTTAATGGAGAGAAGCTATCATACTCTGTAGATATTACTTCTTCTGATTTTATTGAAAGCGAGTTTTATTATTTGCAACAAAATGACGTCGTTGTCGTCAATCCTAATAATGCTCGAATACAATCGGCTGGATTCAACAGAAATGCTCCGATTTTTGTGTCCATTGCATCACTACTTCTTTCGATTATAGTAATTATAGAACGCAATTAAAATGTTGAGTCAGAATAATAAATTAAAAGATTCAGACGCTATTCAAAATCAAATATTTTATTATTTGAAAAAATGGCCTTGGTTTGTACTTTCAGTTCTACTTGCGGTCAGCATTGCTTATGTTTACTTAAGATATTCCACAAACCAATACCGCGCAGTATCTAAAGTTATGATTAAAGATACGCGTAGGGGAGGTATTTCCGAAACCGGAGCTTTAGGAGATCTTGATATATTGGGAAATAGCTTTAATACTGTAGAGAACGAAATTGAGGTTTTGAAGTCTCTTAGACTGATGAAAAATGTAGTAGAAGAGCTAAATCTCCAAACTTCATTCTCAATAGAAGGGCGTATTAAGTCTGCAGATCTCTATAAAAGATCTCCTTTTACCCTAGATATTTTATTTCCTCAATATGCTCAACAGGAAACTTTGTCCATAATATGTGAGTTAAAGTATATAGACGATTCCAGTTTCCATATTCGACCGTACGAATCGATAAAATGGATAACTTGTGAATATGGTAAATCATTTACCATTGAAGGGCAAACACTCGTATTGTCATATAATCCAAGCCCTACAAATCCAATTGAATTTAAAAGGGACGATTTAATTAACATCACAATCAAACCCGTTGAAGTTGAAGCCTCCTGGCTCAACAGTCGTCTGTCAGTTTCTAAAACTGATAAACGTAGTTCTGTTGTAGACTTAGTAATCATTGACGATAATTTACATAAGGCTGAAGATATTCTAGATAAACTAGTTGAGGTTTATAATAGAGATGCCATCAAGGATAAAAATATAGCTGCTCAAAATACAGCTAGATTTATTGATGAGCGTTTGAAAGAAGTTCAAAGTGATTTGGATAGCATCGAACGAAGAATTCAAAAATTCAAAAACGATAAAAATTTAACTGATTTGCCTACAGAGTCCTTGATGGGACTTGAAGCGACTTCTACAATATCCAGAGAATTGGTAGAGGTAAAAACTAGCATAAGCATCGCAAAATCAATAAAGGAACAGTTAAAATCTAGTTCAAATGAATTTTTACCTTCAGATTTATCAATAAATGGATCTGGCTCTATAAGTGAACAATCCTTGGCCTATAACCAATTATTGAATCGATATCTAAATATTAAATCATCCACTACTGAATTGAGTCCTACTCGAGTGAATCTTGAAAATGAATTAGAGAATCTTAAAAACTCATTGATTATTTCCCTTGAAAATGCGATAGACAACCTTAGATTCAAACAAGCCGGGTTATTGAACGAACGAGGTAGTGTTTATCAAAAAGTAGAGTCAGTTCCTGAAAATGAGCGGCTGAATCGTGATATTGAGCGTACTCGCAAGGTGGTAGAGGCGATATTTTTATTGTTAAGCGAAAAGCGTGAGTCTACAGCGATTTCCTTAGCTATTGCAACTCCAAAAGCAAAAGTCGTTGATTTTGCAATGGCTTTACCAAACCCTGTTTCTCCTAATCGAAAAATAATATACCTTGTTGGACTTGTTGTGGGATTGTTAATTCCTGTCATTATTATCTACCTACGCAGATTATTGTATAATAAAATTGAGTCTAGGGCTGATGTCGAGCAAATTCTTAAAGATGTTTCTATTTTGGGGGAAATTCCTAAAATCGGTGCAGATGAAGATGATTACATCCATGAAAATGATCGGTCTATTTTAGCTGAAGCGTTTAGAATTGTTAGAACAAATCTTCAATATATAATTGCTAGCGTTGCAAATAAGGGGAGTTCATCGGTAATTTTAGTTACTTCAACTATTAAGGGAGAAGGAAAAACTTTTACAAGTTATAATATTGCTCATACGCTAGCATATACTGGTAAGAAAGTAGTACTATTGGGCGGAGACGTTAGAAACCCACAAATTCATCGTTATGTAGGAAAAGATTTTTTAAATAATTATGGTCTGACTGAGTTTCTAATTGATCCAGAGCTCAATGCTCAAGGATTGATTGCAAATCATTCCGAGAATAAAAATCTCTCACTCATTCATTCGGGTAAAATACCACCTAATCCTGCTGAATTGTTGTTGAGTGATCGGGTTGGTCTGTTAATAGATGAGTTAAAAAAACACTTTGATTATATTATAATTGATTCAGCTCCTACAATTTTAGTTACAGATACATTTCTAATCAATAAGTATGCAGATGTAACTTTATATGTTTGTAGGGCAAATTATACTGATAGAGCTCTGATTAATTATATTCAAGATACAATCGACTCAAAAAAATTGAAGAACGTTTCGGTAATCATAAACGATGTCAAGGTTTCAAACTTCGGATATGGTAGAAAATACACCTATGAATACAGTACTGAAAAGCCTGGTTTAATAAAGAAACTAAAGACTTTTTTTAGCAGAAATTAAAGTTGAGTATCTATTTAAAAACCTCTTGATGTTTGCTGATTAAATTTTTTGTTAGAGGAATCACTTTATTTTCTAACTTAATAAGGCTTAACGATTTCAAATGTGCTGTATTATGAGCATCTGTGCCAACGAAGTCGTAAAGATCGTTTGATAGTAAATAGTGTGCTTTTTTCAAAGCATTTTGACCATAATGACCGGACAGGGACAATAAGTTAAGTTGAAATAGAAAACCTTGGTTTTTCCACTTTTGATACTGGTCATAGTCTTCAATATATCTATACCTTTCAGGATGGGCAAGTATAGGTTTGTAGCCCAATGCGGTCATTTTAAAAATGGTTTCTTCAAGGTTATTTGGCATTTGAAAATAAGAGAGTTCGGTAAGAAGATAGTTCTTATCAATGACGCGCAACTCTTTATTTTCTAAAAGAATACTAAATTGACTATCTATCATATATTCGCTAGAGAAGTCTTTTAAAAATCCAGATTTTTCGTTTATCTGATCTAGTTGATTTTTAGTTTCTTCGAACTTTTTAGCAATGATCTGCGTATCAAGATCATAAAAATCTTCCATGATGTGAGGTGTAACATATGCCTCACTAATGTTACAATCCCTCATTAAATGAATCATGTCGACTGTAGTTTCAAAGTCAGGAGAACCATCGTCAAGACCAGGTAAAATATGGTTATGGATATCTACAATACCATCTTGAAATTGATCTATAAGAAACTCTTTTTTCTTATTGAACCACATAGATTATTGGATGTAAGTAAGTTCATCACAATCCATAAGCCATGGATAAGTAGTAAGAATATCTTTCCATGAGTCTTTATTTTGTTTAAATGCATTTTGAAGGTGGTAAACGCCATCGGTCACTTTACCTATTTTCACGAGGATAGCTCCCAATCTAATAAGTAATGAAGTATGATTAGGGTAAAATTCTAATCCATGCTCAACATTAACTATGAGCGCTCTATATTCGCCAAGTCCTATAAGTATGTCAGCTCTATTGATCCATAATTCCAGCTCGTAGCTTCCCAACTCCATAGCCATGCGATAACCATATTCAGCTTCTTCAAAAAAATTAAGAGATTGATTGATCTTAGCAAATTTGATCCAATACAAGGCGTTTTCTGGATCTATGTCAAGAGCCTTTTCCATGAAGTTCAAAGCCTTTTGGAATTCCATTCTTTCACAATAAAAGGTTACAATAGCCAACCATCCCTTGTCTAGTAAAGGATCTTCTTCGACACATTTATTATAATTGAATAATGCTTGATCTGATTTACCTAGATGATGATAGCACTTGCCCATCCTTAAATAGGCAAAACTCGTAGGATCATCGAGATTAAGTGTCATTTGATATTGAACGATCGCTTCTTTGTGTCTATCTAACTTTTCAAGAACTTTACCTTTTTCAAGATAAGCACCAATGAATTGATCATCTGAAATTATTGCATAGTCAAAAGCATTTAACGCTCTATCATATTCCTTGGCATCAAAATATTGTTTACCCAGTTGATGCCATGCTACTTCACAATATGGATTTGTCTCCAGATATTCCGTCAGAAACTCTATGGCTTTATCTTGCTCGTTCAAAAAGTCAAAACAATACATAATATTGTAGAGTGCAGAATAGTCTTCATTGTCAAACTCTAGGCATTTTACAAAATTTACTTTGGCATCCACATAGTTCTCAAGGAACAGGTTTTCCATTCCTATGAGATTGTAGACATCTGCTTTATCATCTGTATACTCTATTGCAAGTTCTAGTAGATAAATCGCCTTTTTATGGTTTTCAGTCTTGGAGTAGATATTTGCTTTCTGAATATAAACCTCAGAATTATTAGGTTCTAAAAGGTGCAACTCATTAAGTAAGCTGTGAGCGAGTTCAAACTTATTATCAAAAATCAGAAGTTCTGCCTTGAAAAGCTTGAGGGTGACTGAACTGGGATGTTGTGAAATAGCAAGCGAAATTGCCTTGCGAGCATTTTCAACCCGGCCAACTTCCATATAATAATCAATAATCTGCTCAAATTCATCACTGTCAAAGAATCCAACCTCGTTTGAATCCAGCATGGATTCAAATTTCTCTACGCTTGGGTTTCCGTCGTTGTTTAGCTCAAATCTCATAGTCTAGAGGTATTGGTTTGTTGCACCACTAAGTTCAGGTATATAATTTTCAATAAAGCTTTACGAGCAAAAGCATTGTCAACAGTGTTATAAACAGTGTTCTTAGCCAATTTAATTATAAAAATAACATATCGCCTCCAGCAATATTTCACATGCTTTGTCAATCTCATGATCTTCAACGATCAATGGAGGAGTGATCCTTATGGCTCGTTTCTCAAAAAGTAATAAAAAAAACAAAACACCCCTATCTCTGCAATAATTCACGATTTGACTCGTAAACCTATCGTTTTTCAAGATTACCGCGAGCATCAATCCCGTTCCTCTAACTTCTGAGATATGTTGATTTTGTAAGCTTTCGCGAAAGCGTAATTCCTTTACCATCACATCAAAAGATGGCAGATTTTGATTCACTTCTTTTAATGTTGCCAGAGCAGCTGCCGCAACTACAGGGTTCCCGCCAAAAGTAGTGATATGACCCAACATGGGATGCTCTCCAAATTGTTTTAGCAACTCAGTGGAGGCAGTAAGTGACCCTATGGGCATACCGCCACCGAGTCCTTTTCCTGAAATCACCATATCAGGAACCAATCCCAATTTTTCAAAATAAAACAAGCTACCCGTTCTTCCCATACCAGGTTGTATTTCATCTAGGATGATCAATGTGCCTGTAGATCGACATTTTACAAATAGGGCATTCCACCATCTGGGATCTGGAACTATAAATCCCGCACCACCCTGAATACTCTCCAAAATCACAGCCGCTGTAGAAGTTGTAATTCGATTCAAATCGAGCAGACAATTGAATTTTATATGACCTATACCTGGAACTAACGGTCTAAAAGGTGCTTTGCGTTCTTCAAAGTCCATAAGGCTGAGTGATCCCATAGTATTGCCATGGTAGCAATTGTGCATGGCCAATATTTCTGATCTTCCCGTAACGCGCCTAGAAAGTTTAAGCGATGCTTCTATAGCTTCCGTCCCGCTATTTACCAGATAGGTCATATCTAAAGGATCGGGAAGCAGCTCAGCGATTAATTTACAGAGGTCTACTGCAGGTTTCTGTGAAAACTCACCGTATACCATCACGTGTAGATATGATTGTATTTGCTTAGTGATCGCATCTACCACTTTAAGATGGCAATGCCCCAAAGGCAATGCACTTACACCCGCAACCATGTCCAGATATGCCTTGTCATTGCTATCGATAATGATGGAACCTTTAGCAGATTTCACTTCAAGTCCAGAGGCAAATGGAGTAGTGGGAGCTTGATATCTAAAAAAATCTTCCCTACTCAATTTTTTAGGAGCTTTTTGGTGACTTCTGTTTTCTCTAGAACCTTATCAGATTTTCTAGTCTGGAGATCTCCATTTTTGATTCTTGAGTTTTTGTTTAATTGGATATCTTTAAGGGTTTTGAAAAAATCCTCTTCTTCAGTTGCGGGTGGTATTCCTTGGATTATGGGAAGTATAAGCACTGGATCATCTTTAAAAAGGTCTTCTTTAGACCGTAATTGTTCCTCGCCTCGCCAATTGAAACCTCTCATTCTACGGGCATTTTCTTCAAGTTTTTCTGGTGGATAAGTCTTGTCATCTGGATCATCATAGGTGGTAATCAAAATAATGGCTTTGTTTTCAAACTCAACCGTCATCCGGCCGCTAGTGCCTTTATTAATTCCAATTAAACTTCCATCTTCATCTCTTGAGTAAATCAAGTTTTCAACATTTTTGTTGATATCTACTTTCTGTATTTCATTATTGACATTAAAGAAACCAATAAGTTCTTTCCCTTTTACCTGACTAAATCCTCCGCTACTATCCTGATCAATCATAAAAGCATTTTCTCTCACAATTAGGGAATCTATTTTCTCACTCTCATTATTGCCATAAATAAATATACTATCTCCAGTAATCTGACTGTTATTGTTCCATAAAATTGGATTAGTCAGCATTCTTGTAATGCCTAGTTTTTGAATGGTCACGATGCTATCCGCTTTGCCGCTCAAGTCGGTTTTAAACAATCGCGCATTGTGAAACCCATTAATGGTCCGATCATTTTTGGGACCCGTGATCATAAGCGTGTCAGCGTGAATAAAAACGCTGTCTTGATTTTCTGTGCTTATCGCGACGGCCCTTTTAGTAATAAAAACACTGTCTTTTTCCCGAAAAACCTCGGCATAATGTCCATTGATAATGGAATTATTTAAAGTGTCTAGAACGATAATATTATTGGTTGCGCTCGCAAAGGCTTTGTTCCGATCAAAATATAGGCTGTCTCCCCATATCGTTCTGTTTTCATAGTCAATGCGTGAATTTTTTATAAAATAACCGGTATCTGCTCGAGTGTTATAAAAGCCGCGTTCACAATACACCGTGCTCGCATTGCTCGTAATTGTGGAAGGGCCATATAGATAAGCGTGCCCTGACTCAGTATAATAATTGAGGTGTTTGCTGTTGATCGTATAATCCTTATTGGTGACGACAACATTATCTAAGAATTGATATCTACTTTCCTTCACAAAAAAACGACCTATCCTACTAGTCAGTGTACTAGCTGTATCCCTTACCTCACCACCATTGCGGTAATAGGCTTGTTGTTTGACCCTATCAAAAAATAACGAATCGGTTTTGAGAGTTGTGTCTGGATTAGTCATTTCGACATTTCCATTTGCAAAAGCGAGCTGGGATGCACCATCATACTCTGCAAAGTTTGATTTCATTTTTAGGCTATCACCTTGGTTCATCCGCACATTTCCTATGGCGCGCAAAAAATTATCGGTTTTGTAGAGCAATGCTTGATCGCACCACATTTTAATTCCTCGATGTTCTATGTAGACTTGTTTACCTTTTGTCTTGGTGTAAATTATTGCGTCAGGTATATTCTCTTCGTCAATGAAAAAACTGCTAGCCTGTACTTTAATCAATGAATCTTGAGGTTGCTTTTGAGCAAAACAACAGATATTGAATAATAGAAGGGTAATGAGTGCAATTAACTTCATTGATTAATCTTATAAAATTAGTCCACTTTAATTTTATGTGAGCCTTGTGGAATGTCGAATTGATCATTAAAAGTGCCAAACTCAATTTCTTTCAGCTCAGCTGATCCGATGGTTACATTTTTTTCAATGTTATTGTCTTTATAGTTGTGAAAAGACCAAGCTGCAGCAAAATGAACTCCCTCTACATTTTCATATTTCTTATATACGATGGCGTGGGCATTTTTTTCAGCTTTTTCCACATCTACATCTCCATAAGTTACAATATATCCAGAGGCATTTAATAAATGACTTTGCTTATCAACAAATAAATGATACCAGTCTTGTGGAGTATCACCTATGTTCCCTTGAAATGTCAATTTTAATTTTTCAAATTCAGGGCTGCTATCCATGGTTTTAATATTTGTACCCGGATCAGTTACTTTAAACGGTAAGGCAAAAAAATAACTCCATGTCAAAACATCAAACCTAGCACTGGCATCTTTACCTGATTCTCCATTATACCAAATGTCCTTGCCGTCAAATAGTATAGATGTGCCATCAGCATTATTCACACGTACTTTCTGTGAATCTGTCAGCATATAGATGGTGGCGTCTAGCCTGTCTTTACCACGAAACTTGAGATGTAGATCAAACTTTACGGCCTCTCTATCAGAAAATATTTTTTTTCCATGAGCCTGCTCCATTTTTTCAACAGAAGCCAGGGGAGCGGCTTTTTGGAAGGCTTGATCCATAATTTTTTTCTCAGATTTGCTCTGAGTTTCACTTTCCCTACAGGCAATTAAACTAATGACTACTAAAGCATACAAAATAATCCTCATCTCGTTTTATTTGATTTAAACATGGAGTCGAGAATTAAATTCAGCCCTTGAAATACAAACACGATCGCCAAAATACAGAACGCAATTCCCGGAAAAAGAAAAATTATAGGATGATCGCTACCTGCGCCAATATAGATTAGGATAGGGCCCGAAAAAATAAATAGCATACTCAACGCCATGCGGCGTATGCCTTTAACAAGAACTTCCTTATCAGTTGATTTTTGCTCCATTAGCACAAGTCTATATTCTCTAACGCAATTCTCACACTACCATGAATTTTAAGTAAATTATTTGATTTTTCATAATCTAATCCAGTGGCATTCATAATCATACGGGTCCCTCGATCCACTAATTTGTCATTGCTCAACTGCATATCTACCATTTTATTACCTTTAATATGACCCAACTTGATCATGATACTGGTACTGATCATGTTAAGAACCATTTTCTGGGCGGTCCCAGCTTTCATTCTACTACTGCCCGTAATGAATTCTGGACCCACTACAGGAACCATGGAATATGTCGCAACTCTATCAAGAGGACTTCCTGCATTGCAGGTAATTCCTCCTGTGAGGATTCCCTTTGTATTGCATATTTCAACTCCAGCAACGACATAAGGAGTGGTACCACTGGCAGCAATTCCTACCACGGTGTCTAAATCAGTGATGTCAAACTTTAAAAGGTCTATAAAAGCCTGTTCAATATCATCTTCTGCATTTTCCACCGCGTTTCTCAGCGCCTGATCACCTCCAGCAATTAATCCGATCACCTTGTTGCTGGGTACACCAAATGTGGGAGGGCACTCGCTTGCATCAAGAACACCCAATCTACCACTCGTTCCAGCCCCTATATAGAATAATCGTCCGCCTTTTTGCATTCTTTCTACCGTACTGTCAACGAAGTCCGCGATCCTTGGTATACATTTTTTAATTGCCTCTGCTACCTTAAAGTCTTCAACATTGATTCCAGAAAGCAATTCATGAGTAGTTTTTTTTTCAAGGTTGTCATGAAGGCTGTCTTGCTCTGTAATTTTTGAGAAATCCATAATCAGTTTTGGAAATATATTGTTGTTCCCGCTTTCGCGAAAGCGAGATTAATAACCCACAGTTTCCGTAATTTCCAAACCATAACCTATGATCCCGATACGCTTACTCTGTTCGGAATTGGTCATTAATTTGATTTTGGAAATGTTGAGGTCGTGAAGTATCTGTGCACCGATGCCGTAATCCTTGTGATCTAAATTGCGCCGAGGAGCTTTATGCTCACCGTTTTGCTGCAACTTTTTAAGCTGTTCCAGTCTGCCTAACATATTTTCTGGCTCAAATTGCTGGTTTATAAAAACTATTGCTCCCTTGCCTTCATGATTCAGCAATTCAAACATGGAGTCGATCTTGCGATCTGCATCGCTAGTAAGGGTAGAGAAGAGGTCGTTGTTGACTTGGGTACTGTTCATTCTTGTGAGTACTGTCTCACCCTCGTTCCAGTCCCCTAGTGTAAGTGCAATATGAATTTGATCATTCGTAGTTTGTTGATAGGCCCTCAACCTAAAGGTTCCAAATCTCGTGTTGAGATCAAAGTCTTCCTGCTTTACAATGAGGCTGTCATTCTTCATGCGGTAAGCCACAAGATCTTCAATGCTCACGAGTTTTAGATCGTGTTTTTTTGCAACTGCAACCAGTTGAGGCAAACGCGCCATGCTCCCGTCCTCATTCATGATTTCTACAATCACTCCAGCAGGTTTGTGACCGGCAAGACGAGCAAAATCCACCGCTGCCTCTGTATGGCCTGTTCGTCTCAAAACACCACCGTCTTTTGCCTTAAGCGGAAAAATATGTCCTGGTTTACTAAGGTCATGGGAGTGTGTGTCAGGATCAATAATCGCTTTAACGGTTTTAGAGCGATCGGCTGCGCTTATTCCAGTAGTAACTCCATGACCTCTTAAATCAACAGAAACAGTAAATGCCGTCTCCATAGGATCAGAATTATTGTTAACCATCATCGGGAGATCCAATTCCTTGACCCGGCTTGTGGTAATGGGACAACATATGAGTCCTCGACCGTGGGTCGCCATAAAATTGATCATCTCGGGCGTCACACTTTCTGCGCTTGCTAGAAAATCTCCTTCATTCTCTCGGTTTTCATCATCTACAACAATAATGATCTTACCATTTTTTATGTCATTAATGGCATCTTCAATACGATCCAATTTAATTTTAGAAGGGGAAGGGGAGGTCTCAATCATGAACAAAATACTTTGAGAAACAAAGATAACTATTCAGTCGTGGCGACTTTCTTATTTGAGGTTTTTTTAGAGGTGAACCAGCCTTTGATAGTTCCACTCAAATCAAAAAAGCCTTGATCTGTCGTTGCTCTGTAGGTCAAAATAATCCCTAGAGGGAATATAATAAGTGTTCCTAGCCAGGCACCTAGCCATGCAGGCATAGCACCTTCTTGAGCAGATTTCTCGGCAAAAATATTAATAAAATGGAATGTAAGAAAGAATATAGTCGCCACCACCAGGGGCAAACCCATACCTCCTTTGCGTATAATGGCGCCTAACGGAGCACCTATAAAAAACAATATAATGCAAGCACATCCCAAAACAAATTTCTTATGTATCTCTATCTTATGCTTGGCTATGTTTTTATCTTTTCGATTCATTTGCGCTTCTCGGTTCTTTACAGAAGCTTTTTGATTTCTAATTTTATTAACGGCCGCATTTACCGCTCTACTTTGGTTTACCTCATCCAGATCAGCAAAGAAGTTTGTTGTTTTAGAAAAGTTTTTGATTGTATCTAGATCTTTTCTTACTGATGTATTAAAATAGGTTGGCGCCCATTTGGCAGATTGACTTTTTCTGTAATTTTCATAATTCTCCCTCAGCTGGAAGTTAAAAGTATCTAGACGGATAAAAAGCTCATCCATCTCAAGCATTCTATGATTGTCCGTTATTGCCTCTTCACTCAGATCTACCTTATTAAGATCAGATACGTTTTGGTTGAGTGTATAACTTTCAAAATAACTGCGCACAAAAGGGGAGGCATCTCTTTTTTTGGGATCAGTGAAGTACAAATCGTCGTAATAGTTTCCATTATAAAGAACCAGCTGAATAACATTTGATTTGAGGGAACTTTTAAGCTCACCGGTCTCACTTTTAATCACGGTATAATTTCCCGTGCGCTTGGGATTTTTTTTATGAATGATGACATCTTTTAGGTACTGACCACGGTCACCAGATTTTTCAGAAACTCTTATGTTGATATCTCCTAATTGATTAAAAACGCCTTCACTAATCGCCATTGCCGGTTTAACCTTGGCAATGTTCTGTCTCAAATTACGCTGTTTAAGGTATCCCCATGGAATCACGGAGTTTGCAAAGAAAAACGAAGTAAGTCCTATTCCCAAAATAACAATGGTAAGTGACCGCATGGCTCGTTGTAGGGAAATTCCATTGGATTTCATGGCCGCAAACTCATAGTTCTCAGCCATATTTCCAAAAACCAATATAGCAGCAAGCAACACGCTTAGTGGCAAAGCAATGGGCACAGCAACAGGCATGCTGTAATATAAAAACTTGAATATGGTTATTACGTCAAGATCCTTGCCCGCTAGTTCTTTTATATAAAGCCATATAGCCTGAAGAACTAAAATGAACATCAAAACCGTAAAGACGCTTAAAAACGTCTTTATATATTGGCTTAGAATGTAACGGTCAAGAATTTTCACACTAATCCAATTGCTCTATATCAAAATCAGGATAGTCTGACTCGTCAAAGCTGAAACAGTTTTTTGCCAACGGCTCATTTACTTTGAGCGACTTAAGAGTGAAGGTGACTATTGTACCAGACTTTTCCGTAATAATCACATTGTAGATATGTTTGGTATTCACATCAATTCCTATGAGTACGTTTTTATAATCTGTATTGGATTTTATAGGGGTCAGTTGTACAAATTGG
Organism: Nonlabens sp.; assembly: GCA_049671565.1. Classification (GTDB taxonomy): domain Bacteria; phylum Bacteroidota; class Bacteroidia; order Flavobacteriales; family Flavobacteriaceae; genus Nonlabens. The sequence continues at coordinate 13,563 of JBATVD010000009.1, read as the reverse complement.
ATTTTACGGCCACGTATATTTTGCTCGATGTCCCATTTTTTAGTGTACCCTTTTTCATAAAACGACAAGATGTTTGAGGGAGTAATGCCATCATCTTCACTAGCTGGTTTAGATATGGTGACTTGCTCATCCTCACGATTGATTACATATTGCTTATTCCCATCAAAAAGAAAAGTGGTACCCATATAATTAACATTATACTTCTCACCACTTAGGGTGGCATCACCTTGGATATCAGTATTGATATTGCTTTTTGTGTTTTTGAAATTTCCTTTATAAACAAAGGAGAGGTTGTCATAACTCTTGAACTTTTGGGCTACTTCTTGCAATAATGCATCTGCCTTTGCTTCTGAATTGCTTTGTGAGAATCCCGCTTTCGCGAAAGCGAGAACAAAAACAACACTTAAAAATATATATTTCATTTTTTTAGTCTAATTACTTTCTTCGTTTAAAAATACCTCGAGCGATGCAAGATCTGGAACCAAGACCTGTCTGGCCTTGCTGCCTTCAAAACCACCTACGATACCCGCTGCCTCCAACTGATCGATGATACGACCAGCACGGTTGTATCCCAATTTTAACTTGCGCTGCAATAGGGAGGCACTTCCCTGTTGAGCGACTACAATGATTTCAGCAGCCTCCTTAAATTTGGAATCACGCTCATCTATGTTATTATCAAGACTTGTGCCACCGTCTTCACCCACATATTCTGGGAGGATATAAGCATCTGGATAGGCTTTTTGCGCCCCAATGAACTCTGTAATTTTCTCGACCTCGGGCGTATCTACAAATGCACACTGAATTCTGATGATCTCATTACCAGAAGTGTAAAGCATGTCTCCACGACCTATAAGCTGATCTGCTCCACCGCTATCAAGAATGGTGCGTGAATCTACCTTTTGCTGAACCCTAAATGACACCCTGGCTGGAAAGTTTGCCTTGATCATACCCGTAATAACATTTACTGACGGGCGCTGTGTGGCAATAATCAAATGTATACCTATCGCACGAGCTAGTTGTGCAAGTCGCGCCACAGGAGTTTCCACTTCTTTGCCTGCAGTCATGATGAGGTCAGCAAACTCATCTACTACCAGTACAATGTATGGAAGGAATTTATGGCCATTTGCAGGGTTGAGTTTACGTGCCTTGAACTTAGCATTGTATTCCTTGATGTTTCTACACATCGCTCCCTTAAGGATCTCGTAGCGATCGTCCATCTCTATACACAGGCTGTTCAAGGTATTGATTACTTTAGAATTATCTGTGATGATCGCTTCTTCGGTATCGGGTAGTTTTGCAAGGTAATGGCGTTCTATTTTATTAAATAGGGTAAGCTCAACCTTTTTAGGATCTACTAATACAAATTTGACTTCTGCTGGATGTTTAGAGTAGAGTAGGGAGGTAAGCACGGCATTCAATCCTACCGACTTACCCTGACCAGTCGCACCTGCCATAAGCATGTGGGGCATTTTTGCGAGATCTACTACAAAGGTTTCATTACTAATGGTTTTACCAAAGGCAATGGGAAGTTCCATCTCTGCCTTCTGAAACTTAGGAGATGCAATTACAGAGCGCATGCTTACCGTAGATGGATTCCTATTGGGAACTTCTATACCTATGGTTCCTCGACCCGGTATGGGCGCAATAATTCTAATTCCCAAAGCTGATAAAGACAATGCAATATCATCCTCGAGGTTTTTGATTTTAGAAATTCTCACACCTGCTTCTGGTACGATCTCGTAAAGAGTAACGGTAGGACCTATGGTGGCTGATATCTTAGCAATACCAATTTTATAATTGTTGAGTGTTTCAACAATTTTATCCTTATTAGCCTGAAGCTCTTCCTCGTTAATAGTTAGGGTTTTGCCTTGAGAGTAATCCTTGAGCAATTCAATAGGTGGAAATTGAAAATTACTAAGCTCCAAAGTAGGGTCAAACTCTCCAAAATCTTCCACAAGTTTGGTGGATTTTGTGTCAATTTCTTCTTCTTCATCAGGAGCTTGCTCGATCTCCATCCCTATGTCATTAGCATCTTTGGGTGCAACGGTTCTTTTAATGGGAGTTGAGGCGGCCTCAGATTCTGAGCTGGTTGATTTGCTTTCCAATTGTACTTCTGTAGCTCCCTCGGTTTTAGGTGTGAGGTTTTCAGATCCTATTTCAAGCTCCTGATTATTGCTTTTATCCAGTTCAGCTTTTTCACTCGAAGAAACAGGCGTGTCAACATCTATATTTTTGATTTCTTCATCTAGGTTTTCATGGTCTATTGCAGTCTCGTCAAAGCTACTCTTCACTTCACTCGCTTGTTTAGAAAAGAATTTGCTGACCTTTTCCGGAGTAATTCTCAAACGTATCACGAGATAAACTATAGCAAAAAATGTCATTACCAGTGCTGCACCCAGCAAACCGATGTAATCTTGTATAAGATCATTTATTTCAAAACCTACTTTACCACCTAGCATTGCGTTTTGCGTATGGAAAAAACCCAAAAGCACAGATAACCAAAGCATAAGTAACAGACCCCAAGCCCAAAGTTCCAGTAGTTTTTTATTTGATAATTTGAAGATACTGCGGCTTGCAGCAAATAAAAACAGTCCAGTTACAAACACAAGAACTGAAATGGAAAATGCCGCTAACCCAAAACCTTCATAAATAAAAAAGTGTCCTAACCCAGCACCTACCTGACTGATCCAGTTTTGCGTCACCACTTCACGAGAACCTAGTTCTGTAATGACACTCTGATCTGCCCGCCACGTGAATACAAAGGATAGAAATGAAAGAAATAGGATAATTGCAAAAACCATCAACGCACTACCCAAAATGACCTCTTGAAGACGAGTCAATTCTAATTTAGGAAGTCGGAACTTTTTACTAGTTTTTTTAACTTTGGTTTGCTTGCGAGCCATCGATCATGTTCAACGCACAAAAATAAGAATATAGATTTGGCTATAGAGATTAGTTTCCCCTATTTGCTGAAAGAATTATTCACTAAATGTAAGCTAAGAATTCTTATTGTATTGAAATATCAATCAATTCTACCAAGTTGAAGAGGTGCTGACCGAAGATTTCTAGAGTACTTATGACGATGGATTAAAACAAATCTAAAATATATGGAACATAGATTATCAACCCCACGATACTTGCGGTAATAGCTGTTATAAAGACGGCTCCAGCGGCAATGTCTTTGATATGACCGATTTTCACATGAAAATCCGGATGCACAAAATCTGCAATAGCTTCAATTGCAGTGTTAATACCTTCAAGACTCATGATGAGGCCTATTGAAATTATTTGAAATAACCATTCAGTCGTGGTTATTTCAAATAAAAAGCCCATAACCGTCATAATAACTGCTATGGCGGCTTGGACTTGAATACTTGCTTCTGTTTTTAGAAGTTTAATGGCGCCTTTGACAGCATATCCTGCACCTATCCAGCGGCCATATAAAAATTTTGAGAATGCCAATTATAATACAGCTTTTAGTGCATTCAGATAATTGGGTTCTTCTCCTATTTCTGGAACCTGTTGATTGTAGATTACTTTCCCTTCCTCATCCAGGACTATAACTGCGCGAGAATGAAAACCTGCCATTCCACCAGTTTTCATGGTAAGGCCATAATCTTCACCAAAACTACCGTCTAAAAGGTCGCTTAAGTTGGTAACGTTTTCCGTTCCTTCATCATCGGCAAAACGCTTCATTGCAAACGGAGTGTCTCTGGAAATGCACAGAACTTCTGTATTATTAAGTTCTGTCGCTCGTTCATTAAAATTTTTGACTGAGGTAGCACACACATCGGTGTCAATACTTGGAAAAATGTTCAAAATCAACTTTTTCCCTTTAAAATCGCTAAGCGTTGCGTTGCTTAAATCACTCTTTTTTAGTTTAAAATTTGGAGCTTGAGATCCTACTTCTGGAAGTTTTCCTACTGTTTGGATTTCGTTTCCACCTAATTTAATTGTAGCCATTTTTTACGTTTTCCGTAAAATTAAACCACTCCCGCACAGTTGATATGAAGTCTTTGTTAATATTAGAATGATTATGGCTTGGGAACAGAGGTGTATTCTAAAATATGATCAATATTTTCATTGGTGAGTTGGGGAAATGCATTCATGTTTGCTTGATCGTACTCTTCATAAACCGCAACTGCTTGAGGGTCTCCAGATCTGATTAAGGCAGAAGAGTTCTTGATCCACTTGTACAGCCATTCCCGATCGTATTTTTCTGCTACGTTATGTAATGCTGGTCCGACAGCTTTCTTAAAAAGTTTATGACATGCAGCACAGTTAGTTTTAAAAAACTCTTTTCCCATTTTTGCAGTATCAGTTAGTTCCACAGCTGGCTTGAGAGGTGCATCTATAATTTGAGTTTGAGACACACTAGGAGCTTGAGAATTAACAATTAAGAAAGTAGTGCCAAATACTACTAATACGGAACAGATCAAAAAACCAAATACATATCCGGCTATTTTTGCTAATGGTTGAATCATAATAGACTAATTAGGCGCTTCGCTAAACAGTTTAAAGAGCTGGATTGTGAAATGCTAGCTTATTTATCTTGCTTTCGCGAAAGCGTATTACCAATAAAAAACACGTCTTTTTTAGACATTTCTTTAGTCTTTGTTGTAGCTGTTATCTTACCAAAAATGAAGTGGAAGTTGAAACTTTAACACCTTGAATTTTTAGGAAATAGACTCCTGAATTTAAAGTAGTGATATCCACTTTTTTAATCACGTCCATTTTACCATCTAGTAGTAATTTTCCGCTAGGATCGTATATCTCGTAGGTTTGAAACAATCTGTTGCTGTCTTCTATGAATAACTGGCTGGTTGCAGGATTGGGGTAAATGTTCAAGTTGCTTGACACGTCTTCCAATCCTGCGGTGGCATCTGTAATTCTGTAAATCTCCCCTAAGTTTCTTGCCGCTACATACAGCTCATTATTTTGATCCAAGCCAAAGGTTGAGAAACCAGCTCCATTTAGCGGAGTGGAGTAGGTGATAGGAGGGTTAGCAGCACCGCTATCCAGCATGCCTATCTCGTTGCTGCAAAAATCTGCGAAGAAATAAGTGCCTTGAAGATTGGGGTAGGCGCTGCCTCTATAAACATAACCACCCGTTATGGAACATTTATTGAGTCCGTCGCCAGTGTGATTATACTGGGCAATAGGAAACACAAGCTCAGTATCTGGTGGACAGTTACCATTTGGATTGAAACTGTTGTTACCCTCGTAACATCTCCATCCATAATTTGCGGTTGTATTTGAAACAGGTTGGGAATTAATTTCTTCGGTCATGTTCTGACCTACGTCCGCAATCCAGATGTTGCCTGTTTGGGAATCAAATGAAAACTTCCAGGGATTCCTCAGTCCTGTGGAGAAAATTTCATCTTCTCCCGCCGTATTTGCAAAGGGGTTATCAGATGGGATGTTGTAAAATGCACCACCAGTAGCACCAGTAACATCTATTCTTAGCAATTTCCCTAGTAGTGTCGTATTATCTTGTGCCCGATCTCCAGGGTCTCCGCCGCTGCCACCATCTCCAGAAGCTATATATAAAAAGCCGTCATCACCAAATTGCATGCATCCAGCATTATGATTTCCAAAGGGTTGAGAAAACGTGAGAATGACGGTTCCATTTGGATCCGCAACATTTGGATCGCTAGAAATATTATATCTAGCAATGGTAGAATTTCCAGCTGTATTGGTATAATAAATATAGAAATTACCTGAATTACTGTAATCATTTGGAAAGGCAATTGATAGCAACCCACGTTCTGAACCGGTGGATATAAGGGAGGTAACATCCAGAAAAGGGGTGTTTAAAGTGTTGTTTGAGGCATCTAAAATCTTAATAAGTCCACCTTGTTCAACGATAAAAAGACGATCGTCTCCAGCATTTTTAATGTCTACAGGATCATTGAATCCAGAAGCCGTGTTTACCAGAGTTATATTTTGAGCTGTGGACACCAAATACAATGAAGTGAAAATCATCAGTATAAATTCCTTTAAGTAATTCATTTTCATAGAAATATCTTTTAGACCTAAATATACGAGCAGTTTCGCTTAAATTCTAATTCAGGTAATATTGATCCATAGTTATAATTTATTAATTTTGTAAAAAACATTTGTTATGACTATTACACAACTTAAATATGTTCTTGCGGTCGCTCAATATCAAAACTTTACGAAAGCTGCTGAAAAGGTGTTTGTGACACAACCTACTTTAAGTATGCAAATTCAAAAGCTTGAGGACGAACTTGATATACAGATATTTGATCGTTCCAAGAAACCTATTCAGCTCACTGAAACAGGTCGAAAGTTAGTGAATCAGGCAAAAAATATAGTCAATGAGAGCGACCGCATACAAGATATAGTAGATCAAGAAAAAGGTTTTATAGGTGGTGAATTTAGATTGGGTATAATACCCACTATAATGCCTACTTTATTGCCTATGTTTCTTAATAACTTCATCAAAAAGTTTTCAAAGGTGAAACTTCGTATTGAGGAACTTACCACTGAGAATATTCTTGAACGTTTAAGCGATGGTAGTCTAGATGCTGCTATAGCCGCTACCCCTCTAGACCATGTTGACATAAAGAAAAAAGTTCTGTATTACGAGCCATTTGTGATTTATGACCCATCGAGTCAAAAATCCATGCAAGACAAGGTAAATGTAGATGACATTGATACTGACAACCTGTTGTTATTAGAAGATGGTCATTGTTTTAAAGACTCAGTACTGAATTTATGTAAGCGTAACAGAAATTCACAAGAAGACCATTTTTTGCTGGAGAGCGGTAGTTTTGAAACTTTAGTAAAGCTAGCTGATGAAGGTTTGGGAATGACTTTGTTGCCTTATTTAAACACGCTGGAACTCAATGAGAGCAAGCAAAAAAACCTAAGACATTTTGAAGAGCCTAATCCTGCTAGAGAAGTGAGTTTGATCTATCATAAAAGCGAGCTCAAAATGCAAATTATAGATGCTATGCAGCAAGTTATTGCTGGGGTTATCAAAGGAGCGATAGCATTTCATAATGTAAATATAATTAGTCCAGTAGCCGGAAAATAAAAATGTCCCAATAATTAAATCATTGGGACATCTCATGTAATAATCAATTGAAATTATTTGGGTAATAAATTTACGCAGGTGGCTAACTCTGGATTACGCATTATTAACTCTCTCACCCAAATTTGCAATTCTTTAATCTCGTAAGGTAGAAGCCTTTTAATAGCTTTTTCTAATTCCTTACAGAACAAAACGGAATTGAAGCTTACCTTTTCAAGTACAGTTTTAGTGTATTCGAACATTGCTCGTGCCATGATTATTAAATTTAGTTAGAGTAGTTTGTAATCAATAAGTTGCCTTTTTAGGATAGTTAAAGATATAACAATTAAATGTTATGCAATGAATACCATGTGTTAAATATGTTTAAAACTTATGGGTTTAGTTCTGTCAGGCTTAAACAAAACCTGTACGATCTGATAGTAATACTTTGATTTCTTTCAAGTGAAGTAAATTGTAATACCCACAAATAGTAAGGAGTAGAGAAAAGTCGATAGCGCCACTTTTTTGAGTTCCGGGTCAAATAGAGCGGGCACTTTATTCCTGACAACTTTTATGGAATGTATTACAATAGGTATAAAAGCGATTAGGGGCAAATAAATGAGTCTAGTAATTTTATCTAAAAATAAATAGAGATGAGAAGCGTAGAGATAAGCACAGATGAATGCGATAGCCAAAATGGCTATATGAAAAATTCTCGCCCTTTTCAGGCCTACTTTTACAACCAAAGTATTCTTACCTGAAAACTTATCGTTTTCAACATCTCGCATATTATTGAGGTTGAGCACCGCCACACTCAAAAGGCCTATAGTAAGAGACGGTAGTATTAAGAATACATTCAAGGTTTTCAATATAAGGAAGTAGATACCCATTACACTCACCGGTCCAAAAAAGATGAAAACAAATAGATCCCCAAGCCCTGAATAACCATAAGCATCGTCTCCCACGGTATATTTTATGGCTGCCCAAATTGCCAAGATCCCTAAAGCTAGAAAAACTAAGGCAATTAATAATTGATCGAGTCCCAAACTCATAATGATAAGAGAGATCGCGCTAATGAACGATATTATAGCCGTGACAATGATCGCTGTTTTCATTTGGCTACTAGAAATATGCCCACTTTGAACTGCCCGAGTTGGCCCTATGCGTTTGTCATTATCAGTTCCCTTGACGCCGTCACCATAATCATTTGCAAAATTTGAGAGAATTTGAAAACACAAAGTGGTTATAAGTCCCAATAAACCTATACATAAAACTTCAACTTTAAATGAAGGATCAAAAATTGTGGGGTTTAAAGTATCTATACTTAAATAAATAGGAGAAGAACCAATTAAATAAGCACAGGAGGAACCCATGATAATACCGCTTATACTTAGAGGTAAAGTGCGCAAACGAGCAGCGCTTATCCACGATTTAAACTTAGCAGTTGAAGACATTATCTAGACATAATATTGACTAATAACTCTTTGAGAAGGTCACCTTGATCGGCTCTTACTGTAGCCACACCTTTAGATTTTACATCGGTGTCCCTAATTAATTTGATGGCTCTACTGCAGTATTTCATGGGGTAGTTTTTTACTGCGGTAAGTATTTCTTGTACGAAATATGGATTGACTCCCGCTGCTCTTGCTACTGCTTGTGGAGACCTGTCTCTTAAGCCGTGCACTTTTAGTAACTGTGTGAAAAATGAAAATAGCTGTGAGACCGTGAGTACGATAGGATTTTGTTTAGGATTGTCTTCAAAATACCGAGCTATGCGATGAACCTTGATATTATCTCGTGATCCTATAGCCTTGCGCAATTCAAACAGGTTAAATTCTTTTGATATCCCTATATTCTCTTCAATAACATCAGGGGTAATGGGTTTTTGCCTGTCATGGACTAAAGTCAATTTAGACAATTCATTATTGATTTTACCTAGATCAGTTCCCAAATAGTCCACAAGCATTCTGTTGGCTTCGGGAGTGATGTTGTGACCTTTTTCTTTCAAAAGATTACTAATGAAAGGACTCACCTTATTTTCATATAAAGGTTTCGATTCAAAGTAAACTGAATTTTTCTTCAGCAACTTAGCCACCTTACTACGACCATCTGGAACTTTATACTTGTAGGCTAAGACGAGTAGGGTAGTATTTTGAGGTTGTAATAGATAATTTTCAAGCTTTGGAAGTTGTTTGACTAGATGTTGCGCTTCTTTGACGATAATAACCTGATATTCTGCCATCATTGGGAAACGCTTAGCGTTTTCTAGAATTTCTTCCATGCTGGTATCCCTGCCATACAGCACCATTTGGTTAAATCCCTTTTCTGCCTCGTCGAGAATATTACTTTCAATATGATCGCAAATCTTATCTATAAAATAGGGTTCTTGACCGCACAAAAAATAAACGGGAGCAATCTTTTTTAGCTCTAGATCTTTTAGAATCTTATGATAATCACTCATGAGGAGCAGTACGGTTTTGTATTATTGTAAAATGATACCACTGCGACTGCCGTCAGCCACTTTCAGGATCAAAAATAAGGAAAAAGGTCGCGTCATATTTGACCCGATCCGTAAAAAGTTTGTACAACTTACTCCTGAGGAATGGGTGCGACAACACATTGTAAATTTATTGCTTTCGCGAAAGCGGATACCTAAACAGCTCATGAACATAGAAAAGGAGTTGATCGTAGCTGGAACAAAAAAGCGGTACGACATCATTTGCTATAATAAAGACGGCACGATTTATCTGATTGTCGAGTGCAAAGCTCCACAAATAAGTATCGATCAAAACGCATTTGATCAAATTGCTCGATATAATCTAGTACTTGATGCCGAGTATTTAATGGTGTCAAATGGTTTAGACCATTATTTTTGTACCATGGACTACGATACCAAAGCATATACTTTCATTCCTGACCTTCCAGAATATCATTTATGAGAGTAGGCGTAATCATTCTCAATTGGAACGGACGTGATTTACTTGAACGCTTCTTGCCCAGCGTAGTAAAATATAGCGGTGATCATGACATCTATCTTGCAGATAACAACTCCACCGACGATTCTGTTTCCTATGTAGAAAAATCATTTCCAAAGGTGCAGATTATCAAAATGAAAGAAAATAGAGGGTACGCTGGCGGTTATAATGAGGCCATCCATAGAGTAAGTAATGAACTTTTGTGTCTTGTCAACTCTGATGTTGCAGTAACCGAAGGATGGTGTGATACCATAAGTACATTTTTTAGTAATGATTTGAGCGTGGGTGCTGCACAGCCAAAAATTTTGGATTACACTTATCCAAATCGATTTGAATATGCCGGAGCAGCTGGTGGTTTTCTAGATAGATTAGCCTATCCTTTTTGTAGAGGTAGAATTTTTAATACTCTTGAAAGTGATTCTGGGCAATACAATTCCAGTATAGAAGTGGACTGGGCCAGTGGTGCCTGTCTTTTTATCAGAAAATCTGTGTTTTTGAAGGCAGGTAGTTTTGACCCAGATTATTTTGCCCACCAAGAAGAGATAGACTTATGCTGGAGGATCAGAAAGCTTGGTTACAAGATATCCATAGATGCGACTATACGCGTCTATCATATGGGCGGCGGGACTCTTTCAAGCTTGAATCCTCAAAAAACGTTTTATAACTTTAGAAACAGCCTTTTCAATATAGTAAAGAATGATAGTTCCCAGGAGTGGTGGATTATTCTATTATTGCGCATGGTACTAGATGGTATTGCTGCATTGAAATTTGTATTGGAGGGAAAGGTTTCACACTTCAAAGCTGTGCTTAAAGCTCATATAAGTTTTTATAAGAATTTAAAAAGTATGTGGCGCAAGCGTATTTTACAGAAAAACAGGGATTTGGTTAATTCTAAAAAAAGTAAAGTATTATTTGTTGTTTGGCAATATTTCGTAAAAAGAAAGCGTTATTTCCATGAATTATAGTGATAGAACTTAAAATCCTTGTTAAATGTATGGAAGCCCTCAAAGGGTTTTTTATTTTTGAATATACTCTAAAATTAAAAAAACAATGAAAAAGCTATTTATAGCAATGTTGGCTACAGGATTAATTATGTCTTGTGCTTCAAAAAAAGATCTGGAAGCCGCGCAGGCAAAACAGCAAGAGCTTAAGGAAATGCTGGACACAGCAACAGTTAAGCTCAATGCCGCAGAACAGGATCTAAAAATCGCAAGAACTCGAGTTAGCGATCTAGAAGATCGTATCAATGATTTGAAAAAGGAAAAAGACAACCTTTATGAAAAGCAAGAGGATTTCCTGACCTTAACTAAACAGGGAGGAGCAAATCTAGAGCGCTCGCTGGAAAGTCTTAGAGAAAAAGACATGCAGATCAAGAGTTTAAACGATGCGATCACTAAAAAGGATAGTGTTACTCTAGCACTAGTAACTAGTCTCAAGAGCTCTCTTGGTAATTTAAATGACGAGGACATTAGCGTGAATGTAGAGAAAGGTGTGGTGTATATTTCCATAAGCGACAAATTATTGTTCAGAAGTGGGAGTGATAACGTACAGGAAGATGCCAAATCTGTTTTAGGTAAGGTTGCCAAAGTGGTAAAAGACAAGCCGGAAATTGATATCTTAATAGAAGGTCATACTGATAACCAGCCGATATCCTCTGCTAAATTTCCTGATAACTGGGCGTTGAGTACCGCACGAGCTACTGCAGTGGCGCGAGTGTTGCAAAATGACTTTAGCGTAGATCCTACTCGCATGACAGCAGCTGGTCGTTCCTATTACATGCCAGTAGCCAGCAATGATACGGCCGAGGGACGTTCCAAAAACAGACGCACAAAAATCATCGTGTTGCCTAAACTTGATCAATTTTTTGACATGGTTGAGAAAGGAATGGAGCAAGCTAAGAAAAATGCAAAAATGGAAGGAAAGAACTAATCCATCCTCTTCAGATATAGTTATATTAAAACGCTCGCTTCACGCGGGCGTTTTTTATGGCATATACTTTGTCGCCTGACATATACATTTGCGAGATGTTTACACTCTTTATAATTTATGAAAGCGCAAAGCTTCAATCATAAGTGATTGCTGTTTCTAGTACTTCATTGAATTTGAGCCTTTATTCCAACAGGTTGGCTAGTAGTTGGTTCAGAAAAAGAATTAAAGCCCTATGAGGGTTTCCTATAGGTAAATGATCAGTTTTTAAAGTAAGAGTGCTGATGAAGATCAGATCGATGAAGGCTGAAAATCTTATTTGATCCCAATAACTAAGGTAGATTAGAAGTCATCACCGTTTGATTCTATTCAATATCTACGTAGTAATATTTCGCTTTCGCGAAAGCGACATTAAACAACGGAAAATATTGCTGCTCCATAGAGTGCAAACCTCAAAAATCGTAACAATCCAACGAGTGCCCAGTTTTTAACAGGATACCTGAGCATTCCAGCAACTAAACTTGCCATGGAAAAAGGTAGAGGCAATAGCGCTCCAACGGCTATAAGTATACCTCCCCATTTACGCGCCATCACGAGCTGTTTTGCCATTTTTACCTCGAGGTATTCATGTAAGCTTGGAATCTTTAGTGCTCGGCGTCCTATCCAATATGCGGTTAGTCCTCCTAGATAAGATAAAAGAGCAATCAAAAACAAGTTGATTATAGGAGTGGAAGTTTCACCAGCCCAAGCTATAAATAATTCGGGTGGGATCAGGCCAAGAATAGTTTCTGATAGATAGAAAAAAGCTAATACCCCTGCGTCTGGCAATTCCTCTACGGCTAGATCTAAAGCTTTGGGTATAGGTATCACAAAAAAATGGAAGAGTACCAAAAGAGCTACCACCACTATTACTGGTGGCATGGATTTTTTGATGCTGTCTATTACAAAGGTGTAAAAACCCGTTACCTTATAATATTTGTGTGCCCTATCTGGCTGAAACCACTTTTTTTTATTTTGTTTTTTAGGCTCGTCCAATGCGATTTTTTATGAATTGCAAAATTAACTGTCTAAAACTGCTGGCAGTGTTAAAAAAGCAAAAATTATATGCCTGTTTCATACTAAAAATCTTTATGTAATTATTCTTTTAATAACCTTTAAAACGACGTATTTTTGCAAATCCCAAAAATTAAAATTTTGCTAGAAAAAGTTGCCGAAAAGTCCAAAGGAGTCAAGTCTCTATATGGTTATCAAGAAAGAGATCTCGAAGCTATTTTTGACCGGATCAACAATAAGTCAGACGATTATAATTTACTATATCAATTACCTACTGGTGGAGGTAAGACAGTAATTTTTTCTGAAATAGTCAGAAGGTATTTAAAGGAAAAGGAAAAAAAGGTTGTGATCCTTACACACCGTATTGAACTCTGCAAACAGACTTCCAAAATGCTTGAAGGGTTCAATGTTAAGAATAAGGTTATTAATTCTAAAGTCAAGGAGCTTGACGATCAGAAAGATTACCAGTGTTTCGTCGCTATGGTAGAAACTTTAAATAATCGTATTCAAGATGATAAACTTGAACTGGAGGACCTTGGGGTGGGTATAATTGAGGAGGCACACTACAAT
>JBATVD010000008.1:0-12553 GCA_049671565.1 Nonlabens sp. | reverse complement strand
CTCCAGTAAATATTGAACTGAGAATGCAGATTCTAGATACAGCAGGCACTGAATTACTTGGAAATGATGGAGGCCTGGTTAGTGATGCAATTCCCATGCAAACATTTACCTCGGCATGGTCCATAGCTATAGACGATTCAGATCATCTATTTTTAGGGGTTACGGGAACTTCTGGAAATACCGGCTACCTCTTTAAAGTCGATCCATCTGGAACCGTGTTGTGGAATGTGGTCATTCCAGATGCCATAAATACTAAAGTTACGCTTACCAATGGGGGAGGTGCGGTAATCTCATGGTTGAATACCTCAACCTTTAATTTAAACATGCAAAAATTTGATAGCACTGGCAGCAGTGTTTGGAATGGTGCAACAGCGCTTAGTGTTCAATCAGTGCCTGCCGATGTGTATGAATTATCTAATGGGGAACTCATTTTAGTGTATCATCTATTGGGATTTGGTGTTAGTTCTACGTTATACGCTCAACGCTTTGACTCAATGGGAGCAGCAGTATGGTCCAGCGCGGTACAGCTCTCTGATAAAACTACGCAATTCAATATTCCGTACGGCGGGCTTATCGATAATGATGTTGTTTATTATGGTTATTACCCCAGCAGCGGTTTCAGATTTGACAGTTACCTCCAGCGTATCAATGATGATGGCACCTTGCCATGGGGAATCAACGGTGTGGATTTTGACACAAATCAAACGGATTATGAGATGGAAACAGAAATTGCCATGGACGCAACATCAAGCGAACTCTATGCGATTTGTACTTACAGGGATCCTACCCAAAACAACACTGGAGAGCGTGTTCAAAAAATAGACATCACAACAGGTTCAAGGTTATTTGGGGATAATGCAAAAGAACTTTTTTCAATAGGCTCTCAAAACAAACATGCTGGTTCCTTATTTCTAAGTGATGGCGTACCAGTTTTTTTAGTAGAAAGCGGACTGGACAATGGTGGGTCGCCCACAACTCTAAACGCCTGTGTTCTCGATAGTAACGGAGAGTTTTTACTGCCCAATGATTTAGAACCACTGGCAACGTTCACGGCAGATAAATCTAGAGTTCAATGGACCCAACCTGTCAATAACCAAGCGGTTGCCGTTTTTACGGAAGATAGGGGTGCGGGACAGGAGATTTTTGCACAGAATTTTACCAGTCAATTGCTCAGTATTACAAATGAATCAATACCGTTAGCAATTGATTTTAATAGTGTAGTTGAGAAAAAGTTAGAATTGCATTCTTCAACGACAATTGACTTAGTTGAAATATATGATCTAGCTGGCCAGCTCGTAGCTTCAAAAAATTTTTCTGATGACAACTATTCGATCAACCTTGAAGAATTAGAAGCTGGGCTGTACATATCTCATGCTATTTTTGCAAATGATACGATTGAATCTTTTAAAATATTGAAAAGGTAACCAAGTGGTAGGAGCTATCTAGGTTCCAACCTATAAATCCCTTTGCCTTCCACACCTATATAGATAAGACCATCGGGTCCCATTTTTACATTACGCAAACGTCCAAAATCCTCCACAAGCTTAACTCTTTTAACAATCCTGTAGCCTTGAGGTTGCAACATCTCCAGATATTGAAATTTGAGTGATCCAACCAGATAATTTCCTTTCCAGTCGCCGTAACGCTCGCTATCTATAATGTCAAAACCACAGGGCGCGATACTTGGATCCCAGTAAGCCATGGGTTGTTTCATCCCTTCTTGTTTTACCTTATCGGTAAATTTTGTACCGCTGTAGTTCACTCCGTAGCTTATGACCGGCCAGCCGTAATTAGAACCAGCAGTAATGATGTTGATCTCATCGCCACCTTTGGGACCGTGTTCGTGAGCGATGATCTGTCCAGTTTCAGGATGACTCAACAAACCTTGCGGATTCCTATTACCGTAAGTATAAGCAGCAGTTTTAGCACCTTTTACATCCAAAAAGGGATTGTCTTCCGGAATTCTGCCATCATCGTGAATGCGATAGATCTTACCACCGTCACGGGTCAAATCCTGTGGGTTCACATCCCGAGCGCCACGCTCGCCGATGGAGAAATAGAGCATGTTATCTTTTCCCCAGGCAAATCTGGAACCGAAATGCTGGCCTTTTTTGGTATTGGGAGTCGCTTTGTAGAGAACTTCTAGGTTTTCTAAGGAGTTATTTATTAATTCTGCTTTCGCAATAGCGGTGTTACCACCAGCGCCAGCACCCTCAGAACTTGCATACGAGATGTAGATAAGATTATTTGTGTCAAAATCGGGATGTACGATGACATCCAGCAATCCACCCTGACCACGAACATAGACTTCTGGCACATTTGCAATTTCAAAAAGTTCTTTCCCATCGTGACGGTAGAGCATACCATCCTTTTCCGTAAACAACAGATCGCCATTAGGCAACCAGTCCATTCCCCATGAATTAGTTAGGTCTTTTACCACTGGTACGATATCATAGTTTTTGGGATCGGGTAGAAGTTCTAGCTTTTCGAGATCTATGGGTTCTACCGAAGCTGAATTATCAGATGGAATAACCGCAACATCCGAAGTGTTTTCAGCAGAAACTGATTTTTCCTCAGTTGATTTGCCTTTGCAACCAATCAAAAGAATCGTTAGGCTTAAAAAAAATAGGTATCGCATCTTTTTTTGATAAAGTTACGGGATCAAAATGAAAAATCCTCTTAATAATGAAATGACCATTAAGGTCGGTTTCTGCAAGATTCGATCTGTACTTAATTATATCGTACAAAAAACTCCCGTTCTATAGATAAGAATGGGAGTTATGCGTTTACTAGTAAAATGATAGGTGGTTTGATGGCTAATTCAAATAAACCTATTTAGTTTTTAGTAAACCAGTCGTGCTGATGTCGCCTCGCGGTCCTCGTTAAAAGGATTGTTTTGGTCGGTGGAGCGATTGCGAGAAAGCAAAGGAAAATCGGTAGTAAGGGAAAAACGGTTTGATAGTTTCATGGCTAATGTTTTTAAGAATTTGTTATCTATATCTACGTCTCGAGTTCCACGAATCACTGTAAGTAATTGCGTTGCTCGTTCTGTTGTTTGTTTCTTTCCCTGCGTTTAAAAATCCTGCTGTAGTTTTCATAATATTCTTGTTTTAAGGTTATATCTAATAGACGAGCCATCTTTTCAATTGTTACAGGAAATTATTGGATTTTCACATCTATTAACGTTAGTTAACTGAATTACAGTAATTTAAAATACTAATATTTTTAGCAATTAAATAGTTATGCTAATATTA
The DNA here is from genome assembly GCA_049671565.1 of Nonlabens sp. Classification (GTDB taxonomy): domain Bacteria; phylum Bacteroidota; class Bacteroidia; order Flavobacteriales; family Flavobacteriaceae; genus Nonlabens. Next base: position 9,299 of record JBATVD010000008.1, on the reverse strand, counting down.
ATTGCTTGATTGGATAGGTTGACAGGTCTGCTTTACGTCGATTGCGCTCAGCAACCGTCGCGAAAGCGTAAACATCAAACCCCTTCTTAGCAAACATCCATAAATGAAGAAAGCCGCAATTTGCGGCTTTCCATTTTGGATTTAAAACATTCAACTATTCTTGAACTTGAAATATGATCGGAAGTGCATATATAACACCTACCGTTTGACCTCTCTGCATACCCGGTTGCATTTTAGGTAGAGAGCTGATTACCCGCGCTGCTTCTTCTTTGAGTCTTGGATGGCTAGCTGCTGACTGCACGCCTACCACGTTGCCATCAGTATCTATTTTAAATTGTATGTTGATCTTTTGATGGCCTGATAGCCCAAGGCTATTAGCGAGACCAGTATTGAATTCTTTATTGACGTATCTTGAGATTTTCTCACTCATGCAGGCTTTGCGATCTGCATTTGTACCAGCGTTTTCACAGCCGGGATAGACAGGTACTTGATCTATAATGGAAAAGGGAACGTTTGCAATCGGTTCGTTAGAATCTATAGATACTTCCTCGACTATAACTTTCTCCACTATTTCATTGCAGTTCTCGTCATAGGAAATTACTTTGTGATCAAATTTTTCGTTTCCGTTTGTTCTTGTAGAATGCAACACTGGAACTTTTACTCCATCAATTGTATCAAACCCTCCTTTAACGCTTGATAAAGAGTGTAAGGCACTGTTTATTTTATTAATTTCTGATTGCAAATTGATTGTTGGCACGTGCGAAATGTCAGTATATAACGCCCCACCATTCTCATATTCTGATATTTTAATCAATTGATTATCATTTTCTTTATCAATTGCAAACGTGGTACCGTTAATATTCATTTTTGCTAAGATTTCAACTAATTTTTGACCATCATCTGTCTTGGCATACTCATAATAATCCTTCAAGTTATCTGCTTTGAATGACTTTCTATTTTTATATATTGAAATTTCTTCATCAGTTAGTCCGGTAAAGAAGTCCACCTGCCCTTCCTTAAAATCTTTCAAGTCAATTATTTCCTTTTCTTTCGCGAAAGCAGATTGAGCATTTTCAATAGACTCATCTGTGCACGCAGTGTACATCAAACTTCCAAAAACAATAGGAAGCATCCACAATAATTTAAGTAGATTTCTTTTTGATGATTTTTTCTTTGATAACATAGTGATGCGGTTTTTAAGAATTGATGATTTATTGAATGAATTGATAAGTGATAAGTCTGAAACTCCCAAGGTTTGTGCAAGAAGTACTTCTTTATATTGATGGTTGTCACTTGTGGAGAGTTTTTGATCCACGATGTATTCGTGCAACTTTTGCAGCTCTTTCTGAGCGAGATGCGCCACGGGATGGAACCAAAAAAGAACACGTAAGATTTCATAAAACATCAAGTCCCAAGAATGTCTGTCCTTAATATGTATTTCTTCGTGCTCAATAATGGATTGGGTGGAAGCCGCGTCGATATTTCTATCGATGATGATATGATTGAAAAATGAAAATGCAGCCTTGGAATTGCGAACACGAGTAATGAAGAAGTGTTTTCTATAAATAGTCCAGCCACTGCTGATCAGTGATCTTATGTAAGCTACCTTGGAAAAGAGGAGTATTAGAAAAATACAACTAATTAGAATATAGCCCATTAAACTGTAGTCGTACCAAGTAAACTCAGAAACAAGTGTTACATTCTCAACTGCAAGATTCTCAAACATAGACGCATCTACATTCACATTCAATGGACTTTCAACTATTTTTGGCTGCTGGTAAAATGATAATCGTGGCAATCCTATATTTAAAACCATAAGAGGAAGTACTCCACTTAGCACGGGAAGCGATAAGAGGTAGGTACGCTTGATTTGATGAAAGGTTTCCTTTTTTAGAAAAAGCACATAAATACCATAAAGTAAAAGCGCAACTAGCGAACTATGAATCAGGTAATTCATGACTTTTTGTTTTTATTGATTTCCTCAAGTAACTCTTCAAGATCTGAAACACTCAAGTCTTCCTGTTGCATGAAAAAAGACACCATGCTTTTATAAGACCCTTTAAAATAGTTACTTGCAAATTTCTTTGCGGTAGCGCTGGAGTAGTCCTCTTTGCTCACAAGCGGAAAATAAATATGGCCTCGACCTTCTTTCCGGTAATTGACGAAACCTTTGTTTTCTAATATGCGCACTATGGTCGATACGGTATTGTAAGCAGGTTTAGGCGCCTTTATACGATCTATTATCATCGCAATAGTACTTTCCTGCAGATCCCAGAGGTGCTGCATGATTTCTTCTTCGGCAGTGGTAAGTGTCTTCATTAAACTAATTTCTTAGTTCAAATATAAACTAAATGTTTAGTTATAACTAATAAATTAGTTTATAAGTAAATTTATTTTCATTTTTCCAAATAGGAACAAGGTGGATACTTTTGATGCTTTCAGTAATTTAGCAAAATTTAAATATTGAATCGCTCATGAACAAATCTTCAGCTATCCTAATAATCTTGATTATTGTAATTGTCACTTTACCTATTTTCTTCATTACCATTCCTATTCTATTCATTATGTATAACGGGATTGTTAAATCCAAGAATAGGGTGGAGATGAGTTATAGCAGTATAGATGTGTTTCTGAAAAAGCGCCATGACCTGATCCCTAATCTTGTAAGTAGCGTTAAGGAAATCATGCAGCAAGAGCGAGAGGTTTTTGAAAAAATTACCCGATTGCGTTCAAGAATTCCAGAAACAACAAACAAAGAAAAACGCTTTGAACTTGAAAACGATTTGAGTCAAGCGCTGGGAAGCATTAATGTAGCCGTAGAAAACTACCCAGATTTAAAATCCACTGAAAATATGCTCCAGTTTCAACGTAGTTTGAATGAAATTGAAGAACAGTTGAGCGCCGTAAGAAGAGCATATAATCAAAACGTGTTAGTGTTTAATGATAAGGTCGTAAGTGTTCCTTCTAACGTTATGGCTGGACTATTGGAATACGACAAGGAGCCATATTTCGAAATTCCAGAAGTGGAAAAAGCCAATCCTAATGTTGGTTCTCTTTTTAGGTAGGTTTAAAAGAATTCTATGAAGTACTCAAACCGAAGTTTGATCGAGCGAGTAAATGCGGGAGAAAAATTGAAGTTCCTCATGTTCTGGGGACATCAGCAATCTCAAACAGTTACAAAATCCTGTTTGAGCCATTGGTATAAATCTGATTTTGTAATCGATGGTATTAGTTATTCGACCGCAGAACAATATATGATGGCTGAAAAGGCCAAATTATTTGAGGATTCCGATATCTATGCCCAAATTGTCGAAAGCAATAAACCAGGAAAAGCAAAAGAATTGGGACGTCAGGTAAAAAACTTTGATCAAAAAAAATGGGAAGCTAATCGTTACAAAATAGTCATTGACGGGAATTATCAAAAATTCAAACAAAATTCGAAACTTGCTAATTTTCTAATAAACACGCAAGATCGAATTTTAGTTGAAGCAAGTCCAGTGGATCACATTTGGGGAATAGGACTTTCCCAAGAAGATAAAAGTGCTTATGATCCCCACTTCTGGAATGGGCTGAATCTACTAGGTCATGCTTTGATGGAAACTAGAGATCTTTTAAAAAACGAATAATGCAAGCTCAACAAAAACAATTTCTCCAAGAGAAAACTACCGAACTCAAAAAGAAGCAACAGAAGTACCTTAGGCTTTTCAAGATTGCGAAGTTTACGGTTTTTCCACTCAATTTTGTATTAAAGATAGCTTCATTTATTTTACTGATAGTATCCATCGTATTTCCTCCAGCGATTCTGTTTCTTGTAGGAGCGATAGTCGCTCAGGTCATTCTATACTTCGTATTCAATGATCCACGGGAATCATTTGAAGCTTATGTCAAAGAAGATCTGCTACCGCAGATCTTTGAGAAATTTTATCCGCAATACATTTATGATCCGTATGAGTATAATTCTCAGGACCTCAAGGAAAGCGGATTTTTCTCAAAGTCATTTTTTGATAAGAATTTATTTATTCAAGGCGAGGATAGGGTTACTGGAACTGTAAAAGGTGTGGATGTTGATTTTTCAGAAGTGTATTTCTACAAAAAGGAAACTTTGTGGATCAAAACTATTTTCACAATACTCCTTGCCATTATTCTCTTACCCATATATATCATTTGGATGATTTTAAATGGTGAGAACGAAATAGAACTCGGTGGATCCCTGTTGGTAAAAAGAACTGTGAACTATTACCGTGGATTATTTGTCTGTGCTGATTTTCATAAGTCCCTTCAAGGGCAGGATATCATGCTCGTACCTAAACATATTGAAACCGCTTGGGAAAAGTTCAAGACTCGAGTGTTTACTTCAAATTTTAAAGAAATCAGCGTGGAAAGTCCTATTATTAATGAACGGTTCAAGGTTCTCACTACAAATACTCAGATTGGATATTACGCTTTATCACCATCGCTATTACAAACGATCGTCGATATCATAGAAAGGGAAAAGGTCACGCCCATGATATGTTTGCGCAATGATAAATTATATATGAGCATCCCATGGTCTCATGATTATTTCAAGGTTGATCTTTTTCAGCCTATAGAGAATGAGACTTATTTGACAGAATATTTCAAGGATTTGGAGTCCTTTGAACGTATAATAACGTCGTTTAAACTAGATGTAAAAATCTGGAGCAAAACTTAAATCAAATTACGGAATAGATTCCCACAATTTCTCCGAACTCAGCCTATAGGAACCCACAAAATCCCAATTGCATTCTGCTGGAGCGATCACTGATAGAAACGCAGCTCCCTTGCGGTCTTTGTATAAATGGTAGGTCTCGCCCACGATAGGTTCAAAGGAAAAACGAGCACCATATACCAACTGATTATCTTCATATTGCTCAATCATAGCATCGTACTGAGCCTTAAGCTGGTCAAACTGCGACTTGATTTCATGATTGACCTTATTGATATTATTCTGTTTCCAAGAAGTAATGTCTGGTGTAGTGATTTTTGGAGCCCCTACACCGCTGGCATAGGGCAGGAGCGCTGCATTATAGGTTCCTGATTCCTCATCATAAACTACCTGATCTGGCTTTTTTTCTTTGCTCATATTGCAAAGTTACAAGTAAACTTGCGTTTCTGTTTAAACTTAACTCATATTTATTAAACAATGGTACTAAGTAAAGGTTTCTTTCTGAGTTCGCTTTCGCGAAAGCGTAACAACCAAAATCATTTTGCTACCAATAGAATATGACAAACAAAATTGAATTTAAGGATTTCCATCCAGAGGTAATCGAAACGTCCTTCTGGAAAGGAAAAAAATATGAATCAATAGATGCAGTTATGGATCGGGTAAACGAATGGGTGCGCAAAAATTATAATCGAGAAATCATCAATATTGAGACGATCCAAGCCTTCACTGGACATACTCAAAAAAGTACTGATCCTTATAAGCCAGTAGTTACAGGAGGTGGTAATATGTTTACAGTCCAATTCATAAGATTGTGGTATAAATAGAGGGCTTATCTTTGTTCAAAAACTAAGAAGATGGGACAGATCGATTGGAAAACCGCTATCAAATTTAAAGACATAACATACAAAAAAGCAGATGGTGTCGCGCGCATAGCATTCAACCGTCCTGAGGTGCGTAATGCGTTTAGACCGCAAACCGTGGCCGAGTTGATCAAGGCGTTTTACGATGCACAGGAAGATCTCTCGATAGGAGTAGTGATTCTTACTGGAGAAGGACCTTCAAAGAAAGATGGCGGCTGGGCTTTTTGCAGTGGCGGCGACCAGAACGCACGCGGTCACGATGGTTACAAAGATGACGCAGGCACGGGACGTCTTAACATTCTTGAGGTGCAACGCATGATACGTTTTATGCCCAAGGTAGTAATTTGCGCCATTCCAGGATGGGCAGTAGGAGGTGGGCATAGCCTTCATGTAGTTTGCGACATGACAATTGCCAGCAAAGAACACGGAATCTTTAAGCAAACCGATACTGATGTCGCCAGTGTGGACGCAGGTTATGGTAGCGCTTATCTTGCCAAAATGGTAGGACAGAAAAAAGCCCGAGAAATCTTCTTTTTGGGTAGAAGTTATTCGGCTCAAGAAGCCATGGAAATGGGAATGGTAAATGCTGTTGTTCCTCACGATCAACTTGATCAAACCGCCTATGATTGGGCGCAGGAAATACTTAAAAAATCCCCCACCGCAATTAAAATGGCAAAGTTTGCCATGAATGCCACTGATGATGGTATGGTAGGACAGCAAGTATTTGCAGGAGAGATGACCCGTCTCATCTACATGACCGATGAAGCTCGAGAAGGAAGAGATGCGTTTTTAGAAAAGCGCAAACCAGACTGGGGCACAGATCGGTATATACCTTAGGAAAGTCAATAAATCAGAAAATCCGACTTTCAGTGAACTTTCTGAATATCGGATTTTTCAATTTCAATATTCGCTTAGTTTATATCCTATAAACCACCGCATTAATATTCATACCGGCTCCCACGCTGGCAAACATAACTATGTCGCCCTCATTAACTTTATGTTGTGGCATCTCACCACGCACCACTAGATCCATAACCGTAGGAACTGTAGCAACAGAGCTATTCCCAAGTTTATGGATGATCATGGGCATGATGTCTGTGGGAACTTCCATTCCATATAATTTATAGAAACGATCTACGATGGCTTCGTCCATCTTCTCGTTAGCCTGATGGATAAATATCTTTTTGAGATTTTTAATGTCAGCACCTGCATTTTCCATGGCGGCTTTCATTCCTTCCGGAACTTTGGAAAGCGCAAAATTATAAATGCGACGCCCGTACATTTTGATGTACTGCGTTTTATCCTCGAGCTGCTTATTATAAGAAGTTTGGTTGAAGATAAAGTAGGTTTCTTCTTCCGTGTAAGTTGCGGTAGCCTGCCCTATGATACCTTTATTTGAATCACTAGGCTCTAGAACAGCGGCTCCAGCACCGTCAGAATAAATCATGCTATCGCGGTCGTGGGGATCTACTACTCTTGATAAGGCCTCAGCGCCTATAACGAGGACCTTTTTTGCAAGCCCGCTTTTTATGAAACTATCGGCTTGGGTGACACCTAGAATCCAACCTGGACAGCCAAATAGTACATCATAAGCCACGCATGCTGGATTTTTGATCTTCAATTTGTTTTTTACCCTGCTGGCAAGACTGGGAACGAGATCGCTCGAGCCACCATCTGGTTTTACATCTCCATAATTATGAGCGACAATAATAAAATCAAGTGATTCTTTATCGATTTTCGCATCTTCTATGGCCTTAAGGCCTGCGAGACTCGCGATGTCGCTTGTAGTCTGATGGTCTTGTATATAACGACGCTCTTCTATGCCTGTGATAGCAACAAACTTTTTAATAATAGTAGCATTGTCACTACCGAATGATGTGCCGTCTGTATTCAGAAATTCATGATTCATGAACTCTTCATTTTTTCTCACTACATCAGGTATATAACTACCTACTCCCGTTATCTTAGATTTCATGTCTACTACTATTTGCCCGATTTTGGTAAAAGAAATCAAATTTACTATGCTAGCCTAATAATTTCAAATGAAATAGACTGTAAAATCATCATTGCTTAAAAAATTTGCATTTATAAGCTAATTCATTGATAGTAATACAATTCAGTGCATAATATCTTACGAATTATATCATGAACCTAATTTATTTTAAAGGCCTAAAAAAGCATTTAATTTGGTAAAAGGTTTCGCGATAAATTCTGGAGCGTTGAATCTATATCCAAAGTATATTTTGAAATAGGTAATACTATTTTCTAAAGAAGAGCTGTTTTCTTCTGAAAGGTGTTGATAAGCAAAATTGAAATTGGCTCCAAAAATGATTTTTTTTGAACTATAGCCCAATTGTGCAACGGTTTTAAATCCTAATGGGAAATAAGTATTTCGTTCTCTAGTTGAGCTATTCACCGCTCCATTATTTGTAAACCTTATTCCGGCTGAAGGTCCGGCACTTAGGGCAGCAAACCAACTTCTATTAAGAACAAATGTGTGATAATAAGCAGGAGATAGGGCCAGATCAAAATTATTTTCAAATTCTTCCACATCATTTATGGGAACGGTAAGTCTGGTATATCCATATTCTAGCGTGGGAACAAAACTTCCTGCGCTTTTCAATTGCCATTCTGTATTGTAGACGACATTTCTCAGTGAAAATTTTGGGTTTAGCACGTAAGCCGTTGATCCTCCATAGTAGTGCGATTGAAAATCGGGCAACTGGATGTATGGATCAACATTTCGCTGCCAATTTGCTAAGAAATCCTCAGTATTTTCTACATAAAACCCTTTTAGTCGTTTGTATTCCAACTCCTGTGTCCAGTTGCCTAGAAAAAACCTGAATTGAATGTCAGACAGTTCGGACGCTCCTTTGAGGTCATCGTCGTTGTTATCAGGTAAAAATTTTGGCGCGAAACCTACGCTAGCGCCTATAAATTCGTAATCCAGAGAAAGGTAGAAACGGTATTGATTATTGGTTACTAAATTCAGACGATCCTCAGTTCCAGCGCTAAAATTATAGCGGTCTATTTCCGTATCCATATTTGCCTTGACGATGATCTTATCTACAAATGACTCGATGTAAAGGGAATCGCTTAAAACTTTTTGCGCTTTCGCGAAAGCAGAAACCACAAATAACACTAAGATTAAAATAGGAAAAAAGCCAGTTCGTAAACTTCCTAACATAATTGTACCGTGAAATGTAAAAACCGGCTCGAGCCGGTTTTTACTTAAAAATTTAAGGAATCCCTATTTCTTTATCAATCCAATCTCTACAAGACGCTGGTGTAAAAACTCCCCAGCTGAAATGTCTTCATATTGCTTTGGGTTATTTTCATCAATACATTCCTCTAGACAGTCCAGACGCATATCGCTGCGAGGGTGTAGGAAAAACGGAATAGAGTAGCGGCTCGTATTCCAAAGCTCACGTGGCGGATTTACCACTCGGTGAATTGTTGAACGCAGTTTATTATTAGTATGTCGTTGCAACATATCACCTACGTTTATGACAAGTTCATCTTCTTTTGCAATGGCATCGATCCATTCACCCTCACGATTTTGTACCTGTAATCCAGGAGCACTTGCGCCCATAAGCAGGGTGATCAGGTTAATATCTCCATGAGCACCTGCTCTTACTGCATTTTTAGGTTCCTCGGTAATGGGAGGATAATGGATAGGACGTAAAATACTATTCCCATTTCGTGCCCATGGATCAAAGTACTTTTCTCCCAAGCCTATATGCAATGCTAAAGCT
>JBATVD010000007.1:0-359256 GCA_049671565.1 Nonlabens sp. | reverse complement strand
CCACAGAATATGCTGGAGGCTTCATCTACGAGCAGGGCATGCTACAGATGATGCCCCACGCCGAGGGCTACGCAGAAATACACAACGGCAGCTGGAGATATGTCTATCAATATAAAGACCACTTAGGGAACATAAGGCTCTCGTATTCAGATACTAACAACGATGGTTCTGTAAACTCTTCTGAAATCCTAAGTGAAAAACATTATTATCCCTTTGGTGGAATCCAAAAAGGCTATAGTATAGCAAGTTCGGAAAGTGCTACGGCCTCAAAATTCGGATATAATGGAAAAGAAGACAACCCAGAACTTGGACTTGAGTGGATGGATTATGGAGCCAGATTCTACGATCCAGCTGTGGGGAGATGGTTCACGCCTGACGCCATGGCCGAAAAGTATTACGACCAATCTATATACAACTACACTATAAACAATCCAATATTATTTGTAGATCCAGACGGTAATCAAGTTAAGATGTGCTGTGAAGGCCTTATAAAATATGCAAAAGCTGCATACAAAGGAATAAAAAATGAGGTTTCAAGCAGAGGAACCGCTGTTGTACAATTAGTTACTAACCCTGTAGGTACTTTTAATGCCATGGTGGACAATACACCGTCAAACGTGGGAGAAGCTGCAGAACAGGTGGTCAGGACTGAAATGGACAATAGCACCATTGGATCTTTAGTTTTGACTGCAGAAGCAGCTTATAACGGCTATCAGGAGAACGGTGCAGAAGGTGCAGTAGAAGCAGTCTCAGAGCGAACGACAGGCGAGGGTATTGATATGGCAATGGATATGGCGGGAGGTGTAGGAGGCAAAGCCACAGGCACTGGATTTAAGGTTGTAACTAAAGCAATAATAAGAAGTTCAAAAGGATTATTAAAAAAAGCTAAATTGCCTAATTTGGGTAAAATCAGATTTGTTCCGCGAGCTGCAGATTTAAAAAACGGAAAATTACTTAGACAAGATGGTGGATACATTGACAAGTTTGGAAATGTATGGAAGAAGGGACCGTCTAGAACAGAAGGACAAGATTTTGAATGGGATGTCCAACTTTCAAAAAAAGGTAAAGAACAACTAGGTCATTTGTCTTCAGACGGTGAACACCTGAATATTTCATTAGATGGAAAAGTCACTCACTAATACAAAAGAACTATACTGGCGAGCTTTCTTAAAAACACAAGATTATAATAAAGCTACACAGATTTCAAATTCTATATTTGAAGTATTAAAAAGTTGTAGTTTAATATCTTGTAAACCTTATTGGAAAGATAGCACTCTATATGAATTGGAATTTAGGCAAAAATTAAAGGAAAACGAATCCTCTAAAATTATCATTGAGGTATTCAGTATAATAGTTTTGTTTTCAAATACTTGGAAAATAGATATTCCAACTTTCTATAATGCAGAAGATTTTGAACTATCAGGATTGGTTAAAGACAATATAAATCATAATGGTATTAGCTGGATAAGCTTTGTAATGCAAAATATTTGTGTAAGGTAATATGGTAAACTGGGTAGTGTGGTAAACTGGCGCAAAAGTATTTTTAAGGCTTAAACCATTCGTTTCCAAAAGGTTAAAGATATTCTGTTTTATATTTTTTTGATACTCAAGGTTGTTTGAGATACGGGAAGTCGGTAATGTAGTAAATTGGCACTTATCTGATCTTTAAACCCCATTATATTGATTTTTAACTAAATACGCCAGCCAAACCTTTAGATATTTTCTAGGCAACCATAGCTTACTCATAGAGAAAATTTCCTAGAACCGATCAAATAAAGTGCGTTTGAACCCTCGTGTAGTAATTTGGCGCTTTTTTATGAAGTGTAAACATTGTGGCGGATCCAGTCTGACCAAAAAAGGAATTCGTAACCATAAACAAAGGCTTTACTGCAAAACCTGCTGCAAATATTCTCAAAGCAGATATACCTATAAAGCTTATGAACAAAATACGGATGGGATGATCATCATGCTGCTCAAAGAGAGTTGTAGCGTTAGGGGCATTTCTCGAATCCTTAAGATATCAACTAAGACGGTACTCTCTAGAATGCTTAAGATAAGTGACGCTATCGATCCTCCTGATCTAAATGATTTAGGCTGCTCATTTGAAGTGGATGAGCTTTGGACATTTGTTGGGAACAAAAGCCAAGTAGTCTGGCTTACGTATGCTATAGAGAGAAAATCAAGGATGGTAATAGACTTTCACGTTGGCAGAAAATCCAAGGAAGCCATTGCTCCATTAATCAATAAAGTAATGATACTGCAGCCTAATCAAATCTTTACCGATAAACTCAATATATATCCAAGTCTTATACCTAGTGAGGTTCACAGATTTCGTAAGTACTGCACCAACAAGATTGAAAGAAAGAACCTTACGCTGCGCACACATATTAAAAGACTCAGTAGGAAAACAATCTGTTTTTCGCGAGAGCGTAAATATCTGGTAGCCCATCTTAAAATATACTTTTGGTCAAATAACAATCTTTCTCCTACCCTATCAGCGTACTCATCTTGAACATGGGGAGGTACAGGGCGATCAGTATAAAACCAACGATGAATCCCACGATTAAGGTAAGAATGGAATTGATCAGATTCGTAAAAGTCTTGGTTAGCTGCATCAACAGGTTGTTGTACCGCTGTTTTAGGTTCTGCCAATATCTGAAAAGAATTTTATATCAGATTATATCTTCTTAGATTCAACACACAAATCTAAAAATCTAAATGTTTTTTCGGCATAATTTCGGCATTTAACTGATATTAAAAAGCCTAACAAATTTAAATTCAATTTGTTAGGCTTTAATCATGTCGGGAAGACAGGATTCGAACCTGCGACCTCACGACCCCCAGCCGTGCGCGCTAACCGAACTGCGCCACATCCCGATAATTATTTGTTAGAACCATAGCCAGTTCTAACGTGTTTTTTTCTTAAACTCAATAAACTACTTATGATGCAGTTTACCCTGAGCTTGCTTGCGCTGAGCTCAGTCGAAGTGTCGAACGGGCCACATCCCGATAATTATAACAGACTTTTCTCAAAGCGACCGCAAATGTAGGATATAGAATGGAAAACTTAGAATTTATCAGTGTACATTTCTGAGATCAGTTAATATACTTTTTTGCCAGTTTTCAAGTATTTGCTCCAGCGTCTGGAATAGGTATGCACTTCTTCCGTGGGGTTCCCTTTCTTATCTACCACTTCATATCCAGCATCCTTCCATGAAAAAATACTTCCGTATAAATTATAAACTCGCTGAAAACCATCCTCTAGGAGATCTTCGCCGTAATTTTCTGAACGCACTCCTACAGAGCAATATACCACCACAGGTTTGGACTTATCCAATTCAGGAAGTTGATCCCGATCAAATTTTTCTCCCGCCCAGATTGCATTTGGTAAATGACTTACTTCAAATTCAGCTTTTTTACGGGTGTCTAGAACCACAAAATCAGACAGGTTTTGATGTAGGGAATCAACTGTGATATATGGAACCGTGTTATCATTAAACTTCTCGAGTAGACCGGGAATACTGTACTTTTCTTGTGCGTTTATGAAATTAGAAAGCATTGCCATTAGTATTACGGCGCCTAGATTGAATTTCATTTTTTTACACGTTTTTCGTTCTGTTTCACAAAGGCAGCCCATCCCGTATAGCTTTTTCCCACCTCAATACGACCGCTGTTGTAGAAGTGGCACACCGCTGCAGCAAGACCATCGGTCATATCTAGGTTTTTGGGTAATTCTTTAATCTGCAATAGGCTCTGCAACATCTTTGCCACCTGTTCCTTACTAGCCGTTCCTTTTCCGGTAATGGACTGTTTGATCTTACGAGGTGCGTATTCGGTCACGGGAATATCACGCGATAATCCCGCAGCCATGGCGACGCCCTGAGCACGACCCAACTTGAGCATGGATTGCACATTCTTACCAAAAAACGGTGCCTCCAGCGCAATCTCATCGGGATGATGGGTGTCGATCAGCTCTAAGGTGCGTTCAAAAATACGCCTCAACTTTACGTAATGGTCTTTCACTTTTCTCAGGTCTAGCTCATTCATCTGGATGAACGACATCTGGTTCCCGATTACCTTGATCACACCAAAACCCATGATCGCAGTTCCCGGATCAATCCCCAATATGATCTTTTCTGATTTCAAATGTCGTAATTTTCCCGCGTGATCGCCATACCGCACAAAGCTAAGCAAATATTGATCCCGGCACTCAAGATTATCGTGATCTTGGCGTGCGTGGTCACACTCTATCTTCAATGGCAGGATCAGCCGCCCAGTTGGGAGGAAATGGCAGCTCGTTTATCATCCATACATTGGATTGTTGTTCCGGCCATGCTGTTGATCAGCCTATCGAGCTGGATGATTGAAAGTAAAAAATGGCAGGTTCTGGTTAGAGATGTTTATGTGATACGCTTTCGCGAAAGTGTATTTCAAAACCTCACTGCGCAAGCCGCAAGCTTTATAACGCCCTTTAAAACTGGCGAGTTTGTTGCCAAGGCGCTTTATTTTCGAAAAACCTATCGTAAACAGATTACGCAGCGCGTTTTCATCGGTAATTATTGCCAAATGTTGATCACGACCATACTAGGGGTCGCCGCACTTTTGTTCAGTAGGTTTTTCTATTTGGAACTGATTTATGTTCTATTGATTGTAACCGCACTAATCGTGGTTACTGTTTTCGCTATCTATCTGTGGATCAGTAAACGGTTAGGTCTGGATAGTCTTCCCAATGCGTTGTGGTTGCAGACTTTTTTGTTATCACTTTTTAGATACATGGTTTTTGCGACCAACTGGATCATCGTTCTCCACGCGATGAATTATGATGCCACGTTAGTTGAAATGATGGTGGCAGTCTCAACAACCTATTTTGCGATTTCCCTACTTCCACTGGTTCAGGTGCTGGATATGCCGGCGCGTATACTGGTGGCCACCACTTTTTTTAGTGGTAGTTCTAACCCTATTATCCTTGCAGTTACCATCGTGTGGTTTACTAACACCGTTTTTCCAACGCTACTGGGTTGTTTGCTGATTCCTTTCAGATCCGGTCTTTCCTATAAATCGGCATGATGGAACTGATCCTTGTTATTCCTATAATCTATCTTTTTTTGCTTTTGGGCCTGGCTCTTGAGGCGCAATCCATGAAAGCGTTACCGGTAGATGAAATTATAACGGATCAAAAAAAAGGCTTTACGGTCATCATAAATTTTAGAAACGAGTCAAAAAATCTGCCGCGGCTCCTGTTTTCCATTGCTGACCTGGACTATGACTTCCAAAGTGTACAGTTTTTATTTGTAAACGATGGATCGAGCGATAATAGTGTTGAGATCATCAAGCAATTCCAACTCAAAAACGAGAACCTCAACTTTGAGATCTTAGATCGCAAACCCAGATCTGCCAGTGCAAAAAAAGACGGGATCACACAGGCCATACAGCACGCAAAATATGATCACATCGTCACGACTGATGCAGATTGCCTGCTACCTGAAAAATGGCTAGGGTGTTTTGAGTCACATTTCAAAAGGTTTCCCGAGACGACTTTTATCGCGGCTCCGGTAATCATGGGCTCAAATAAATCACTGGTTCAAACACTACAATCTCAAGAAATGATCGCATTGCAAATCATGACCATGGGCGCATTTCAGATCAAACGACCGTTTATGTGTAACGGCGCAAATATGGGATTTACTGTCGATGCGTTTAAAAAAGTGGATGGCTATTCTGGAAATACCCATATCTCCAGTGGCGATGATGTTTTTCTTTTGGAAAAAATGTGGCAACTGGACTCTGAGCATTGCCACTATCTCAAAAACGCAGATGCAACGGTAACCACTTTTGCAAAAGAAACCTGGAGCGACATGATCTCACAAAGAGCGCGATGGGCTCAAAAAGGCGCAGAAACCGCGAGTTTGCTCAACAAGGCAGTAAGTTTTCAGGTGCTGTCGATGAGTTTATTATTTCTTACAGCTCCGTTTTTATTGTTGTTTGGGCTAATTTCAATGGAGCTGTTCCTTGCTATTTATCTGCTTAAGCTTTGTACGGATTTTATCGTGCTTTTTGTAGGTAAACGCTTTTTTGAGAATAGAAAATGGTTGCGGTATTTTGCGATACAATTTTTAATTTATCCTGTCGTCGTTATAGCAGTGACCATCAAAAGCTTTTTCAAAACCGACTGGAATGGACGAGAGATCAATCAACCGCAGGTCGAGCAGAAAACTTGATGGGTAGATTATAAGTAGTTGTAACGGGAACACCCTGAACTATGGCAGGTTCAATCTTACAGAGTGGATAAAGCCGTTTTCTGAAAACAGAATCTAATTCTTTTATATCAATATCATTTGCGGCATTAACAATGCTATCGTATGAAAGTTGACCATTTGACTTTACGGTAATCGCAGCTATAAGACTGTCTTGATTAGTCCACTTGTAATCGTATTTATGATCTTTGAGTTTCTCGGTAATCAAATGATGAAGTTCACGATAAAAACAGTCTGGAGTAGCATCCATCTCATCACAATTCTCAAATAACGGATACCGATCCACCTTAGAAAGCTCAATTTTTTCAAAACTTTCTTGAGCACGTTTTTGTGCCTCGGCCTCGATTTGTTGATCGGTTTTGCAGGCTATTACAACCACGCAGCAAGTTATAAGAAAAATAGCAAATGTTCTCACGCTGCTAATTTATGGGAAATCGAGCTTCTAACGTTAAACTTGTCGATTTTACGATTCTGATTACTCTGAATAGAATGCGACGTTCCCTTCATGATCTTCTGAATCGTTTAAAAAGTCTCGGATGATTAGGAGATCTTTTTTAAATGAATCGTCATGTTCGGTAACTTTATTCTCGAAATAACCTTGCCACCAATCTTGATTATATTTTATACAAACAAGTTTTTTTTCTCTGATTGCTTTGAGCAAGGCTTCTATCATTTTTAAGAACTCAACTCGATCTGCCCATTTCGCGTCCTCTTGAAGCTGAGCCTCAATCATGGCCTTGCGTTCTTTTTCATCTTGGATGAAATCAAATTCTGAAACTTCCCACATACCTGAATAATTCGTGATCAGAAATGATGAGAGGTCTAGCTTGAGGATCGATTCTACCTGATGCAATTCGCAATCTTTACCATCAATATCAGAACCACAAATAAAGCTTTGAAACGTCTTACTCAAATCTGGGCCCAATCTACGCTCTGTTCTAATATGTGTATAGGTTCCCATGGATTTTATTCGACTTTATGATTCGTTAGGATTTACTATTATTTTTCCTTTTCATCTCCACCTTCCATAAAAAGCTCTTTCCTTAAATCGCTGGCTCTTTCTTGCGCGATGGGTACATAATCACTGTTGGGGTAGTTTTGGATAAATCGCTCGTAATATTTCAGTTTTTCAGTTTTATCCTCATAAAATCGGTCTGCACCTATGACAACCTGATAAGCAATATCATCGTTTTGTGGATCCTCCTTTGATGCGGTTTTTAGTGCGGCCAGCGTATTTTTAAGGTCTTTTTTATTTGCGTAGACTGATGCCAGCTGCAAATATTCTTGGGCAAGATTGGGTGTTTTGAAAACGATGGCTCGTTCTATATAATCCTGCGCTTTGTCCAGTTGATTTTGATTCAAAAAACATTTAGACATCATGAAATAAACTGTGGGATCTTTATCATCATAATCTTGTAGAAACTGTTCGTAATTTTCAAGCGCTTTCTCATATTCAAGATTTGAAAAATAGGCAAGTGCCAGACTCTTGCGATTATATTCAGTATCATTTTTCAACTCAAAGAGATGTTCCAGCACCTGAATCGCTTCCATATAACTTTTGGAATTCATCAATGCCTGTGCATAGAGACTATTGATTTTGATATCATCAGGATGTTTGGACAAATACATTTTGCCTAGTACAGCGGCAAGGATGCTTTTACGATCTTTTATCAAGCCTTTCATAAGCTCGATACGTGCTGCTCGATAGTCAGTATTGAGCCCTAAGGATTTTTCAAAAGACTTTATGGCGTCCTCAGTATTGTTGATTTCAGATAATGTTTTGCCTTTATAATAGTGAAATGCTGCGTTATCTGGTTCATCTTGTATAAGGGATTGAAAAACAGTAAAAGCTTCCGGAAAATGGTCGCTTGCAAGTTCTAATTTCCCGTATTCAAAGCGAGCGCGCGTAGTTGAACTGTCTAACTGAAACCCTTCCAAATAATATGCAAGAGCCTCGGAGTTGGCGCCCAAAGCTTTGGAAACCCGTGCCTTTTTAAAGAAAACCTGAGCTGTTTGTGGTGCTTTGTCATAAGCTTTTAAAGCCGCTAGATAGTTTCCACTTGCCATAAGACTATCACCTTGAGCTATTTGCGCATTCAAACTAAACTGAATCGCGAGAAATATAACTACATATTTTATCATGCTTTAAATTTAGGCATGCTTATTGAAAACTAAAAGATCTAAATCAAATACTATGAAAAAGATATTTCTACTATTACTTAGCGCAACCGTATTTATAGCATGTGAAGGAGATCAAGGACCTCCAGGTTTTGATGGTATTGATGGTCGAGATGGTCGAGATGGGCTTAACGTTTTACCCCTTTCGTTTGAACAAACGGTGAATTTCAGCGCTCCAGAATATGAAAACTTTATTAATTATTCTGACTTCGTAAATATTAATGATGTAGGTCTCGAAGATATGACGCTGGTTTATATCCTTTTTGACCAGACGACAGATGACCAAGGCAATCCATTAGATGTGTGGAGGTTACTCCCACAGACACTGTATAGCGACTTTGGAGAGTATCAATATAATTATGATGCAACTAATCTAGATGTAAGAGTATTTTTAGACGGTCCCGCATCAACAGATTTCACTCTTTTGGGGCCTGGAGACTTGGAAAATCAAACTTTTAGAGTAGTAATTCTTCCTGTAGATTATGCAAATGATCCTACCCTAGATGTTACTGACTATAATAACGTGATGCAAGTTACGGGACTGGGGAACAGTGATTTTATAAAGATTGAATAAACTTTAATCTTACACAAAATATGAAAAGCGACCTGATTTGGGTCGCTTTTTTTATGCGTTGTTATTGAGCCACACCGCGACTCCATCCTTTTTATGGTGACCGGTTTGAAAACGTGCGACGCGTTTCACTTCTTCTCGAGCATTTTCCACCGCCACACCGTAGCCTACAGATTCCAGCATTTCTGTATCGTTGAAATTATCCCCAAAAGCCGCAACCTCTTTCATAAAAACGGCAGGATATTTTTTCTCCAGCAATAATTCTAAAGCAGATTTCTTGGATATACCTTTAGGTGAGATTTCCGTATAGGTGTTTTTGGAACGGTATAAATGGACCTTCTTGGCTAGTAGTTGTTCCGCTTTCGCGAAAGCGAGATCCATTCCCTCCTCATCACCCATGAACATCACTTTGTGGGCTCCTCCTTTTTCTTGGGTATTCTCAAAATGCTCCAAGGTTTTTTCAATTTTTTGAACTTTGGGATGTACACGAGTATTGTTTACCTCACGCTGCGCCCATTGATCCATAGAAGCCACGTACCATTCTTCACGACGGTAGAAGCTCACGTGCAGATTAAACTGAGCTGCAATCTTAGCGAGCAGTCGCATCTCCTCAAGCGGAATACTCAGATTGTACAACACTGCTTCTTGATCTAAAACTAGAGCACCATTGTAGCAAATAATGGGTGAGCCAGCAATTTCCAGCATATCTTGAAGGTAATACATGGCTTGTGGCATACGTGCCGAAATCAAGACCTTGGGTAGATCGAGCCTCTTAAACGCTTGTGCCGTTTTATCAGAAATCGAACGATTCTCATCCAGCAGCGTTCCATCTATATCACTCGCGATCAATTTTATCATCGGCCAAAGGTACTACGCAAAGCAAAGTCATTTTCTAAAACAGACTTCAAAATTGTATTTTAGAACGAGTTTGTTAAGTTAATGAATCGCTTCTAGACTCTGAAAATGATTTTAAGAGAGAGAACAAATTTCAAGATCAGATGAAGAGCTGTTTTACAATCTTTATCTTTACCCTATGAAAACAGCTTTTATTACGGGTGCCACTAGCGGTATAGGACTTGCGACGGCAAAAAAACTAGCAGAGCATCAATTGAGACTCATAATATGCGGGCGCAACACCAATAAATTGAACGAACTCAAAAACGAATTAGGATCCAAAGTTCCTGTGCACACATTAGAATTTGATGTGCGTGATAAAAAAACAGTTGCCGACAAAATAAAAAACCTGCCCGCTGAATTCAAGCACGTAGACATTTTAATCAATAATGCAGGCAACGCACACGGCCTCGACCCCATTGATGAGGGAAACGACGAGGATTGGGATGCGATGATGGACATTAATGTAAAAGGTTTGCTCTACGTGAGCCAAAACATCATTCCACAGATGAAGGAGCGTGAAAAGGGTCATATTATTAACATTGGCTCTACAGCGGGAAAAGAAGTCTACCCTAAAGGAAATGTCTATTGTGGCTCAAAACACGCCGTGGACGCCATTACTACAGGAATGCGTTTAGATTTAAATCCATATAAAATACGAGTAGGCGCTGTAAATCCGGGACTTGTGGAAACCAATTTTAGCGAGGTACGGTTCAAGGGAGATTCAGAAAAAGCCAATAAAGTGTACAAAGGTTACAAAGCCCTCCAGCCAGAAGATATTGCAGAGGTCATTCTCTTTGCCATTACGCGACCACCACATGTAAACATTGCAGATCTTACTGTCATGTGCACTGCTCAGGCAAGTAGTACAATGGTTTTAAAAGATAACTAGAATAGATATGAAGTATAAAGATGAAACAGAACACCTCCTCTCAACCGAGGTAAATAAAATTCGTCTTTTTGAGTCGATTGAGCAGGCAAATAAAGGCCAGATCAAGAGCTATAAAACCGAACACGATGGCGAGTAAACATTTATTTCTTACTGGTGTTTTATTTCTAGCCCTAATCTCCTGCAAAAACCAGCAAAAAGCCACCATTAAAAATATCAACACTATTTTTAATACCAAAGATTTCAATATTGAATTTCGTTTTGAGGATGATCAGAGCTATCGGCTAGGATTCAGAGAAGACTACGTGAGTTTTTTCTCTGAGGCTGAAACGCAGCGCAAAACGATTTCCTATGATGATGCCGTGAGCGTCAATAGCTTTGTTCAAGAATTATTCAACGATCGTACACAGAATGAATCTGATCCTGAAATTGCCATTTATGAAGGCTTTAGGGAAGTAAGTTTTCATGCTGCTAATTTTGAAGAGGAGCTGTACGAGCTTCTAGACCAATTAAATTTATCCTATGTACCCCATAAAAAGAAATAGAAGATTACGTGCAAATCCTGCGATACGATCATTAGTTCGCGAGACCATCATCTCGCCCAGTGACTTTATCGTTCCGCTTTTTATTGTAGAGGGAAAAGGCATCAAAGAGGAAATCGCTTCAATGCCTAATTATTACAGATTCAGCTTGGATCTGCTTAAAAAGGAAGTTCAGGATTTATGGAACATGGGACTTAAAAGCGTGCTGCTCTTTGTAAAAGTGGAAGACAAGCTCAAAGACAACAAAGGAACCGAAGCGATCAATGATGACGGTCTCATGCAACAAGCCATCAAAACGGTCAAGGATGCCGTTCCAGAAATGTACGTGATGACTGATGTTGCGCTGGATCCATTTTCCAGCTACGGCCACGATGGTATTGTGGAGGATGGTAAAATTATCAACGACGCCACCTGTGAGGTTCTCGCACAAATGAGTATATCCCATGCCCGTGCAGGAGCAGATATGGTGGCTCCCAGCGATATGATGGATGGTCGCATTCTTTACATACGTGAGGGACTGGAAGAAGAGGGATTTACCGATACGGGAATCATGAGCTACTCGGCAAAATATGCCAGTGCCTTTTACGGTCCGTTTAGGGATGCGCTGGATAGTGCTCCCGGTTTTGGCGACAAAAAGACCTATCAGATGGATCCCGCTAACCGATCTGAAGCGATTAAGGAAACATTGATGGATGTAGACGAGGGTGCTGATATCGTGATGGTCAAACCAGGTTTGTGCTATCTGGACATCGTGCGCGACATCAAAAATGCCGTGGATGTTCCCGTAAGTGTCTATCAAGTAAGCGGAGAATATGCCATGCTCAAAGCCGCTGCCGAAAAAGGCTGGCTCGATCACGATGCCGTCATGATGGAACAAGTAATCTCTATAAAAAGAGCAGGCGCCGATCTGATTGCGAGTTATTTTGCCAAGGATGTGGTAAAGCTCATAAGCTAGATCATGAAATACACCCTAGAAAATCAGGAAACTGACCGACTTAAATTCAGATTCTTTCAAGAGTCTGATATGAAAACTTGGTTGCCTTTTTTTAAAGACAAACATATTTGGAAATTCTTAAACCTTGACGAATCTAAAACCGATGAGGAAATCAATATTTTCTGGTGGGAGAAGTGCAAAGCCCGGTACGAAGAAGATCGCGGTGGACTCATGGCGGTTATCGACAAAAAGAATAACCTGCTTTTAGGAATGTGTGGACTCCTAGTTCAGGATATTAATGGTAAGAAAAGGCTGGAAGTAGGCTATTCCTTTCTACCAGCGGCCAGAGGTAAAGGGTACGCCTCAGAGGCGGCAAAATTTGCTAAAGATTTTGGCTTTGAGAATGGGTTTGATCGAGATTTTGGAGGCTCGCTGGTTTCCATGATCCATCATGAGAACCATTCAAGTAAGGCGGTCGCAATACGCAATGGAATGACGCTAGAGATAGAAACCGTAATGGAGCGTGGTCATCCTTTTAATATCTACAGCACCTCTAGAACGGAATGGAAATCGCAGCGTGAAAACCGATAAAACCTATACCGTCGAGGAAGCGACTCGAGCCATTGAGCGTTATTGCGCCTATCAGGAGCGCTGTCATAAGGAGATAGAGGAAAAACTACGTAGCATGGGAATGATCCAGCTCGCCATTGATGAAATTATCCCGCACCTCATCCATCATAAATTCCTTAATGAAACACGCTATGCCGAGAGTTTTGCGCGCGGCAAGTTCCGTATCAAAAAATGGGGAAAGACCCGCATCATCCGCGAATTGAAGATGAAAGGCCTAAACGATCGCACGATTAAAATAGGTCTCAAAGAGATTTCTGATGAAGACTATGAGGCTGTATTTGACACGCTTTCGCGAAAGCGGTTACAACAGCTAACTAAAGAAAAAGACACCTACAAAAAGCGTAAAAAATTTGTGGATTATTTGCTCTACCGAGGCTGGGAATCGAACAGAGTCTATGAAAAGGCTTATGAATTGATTCCTTAGCGTTGTTTATCCAAAACCTCTGAAAAATCTGGGTTCTAATTTGTGATTTGGCAGAAGATCGTTGATCCTCTGGATGACAACTTTTATTGATTAATTCAAGCTACGGCGAACCCCCTTGATCCCCATTTCGACTGCGCTCAATGCATCGCCTGAGGGGGAAAGATGCGTTTTCAGATTGTCTCGTTCCCTGATTTAAGGCGAACCCTTTGACATTCATTTCGATTACGTGGTTACCGAGCGCAGTTGAGGTG
The DNA here is from genome assembly GCA_049671565.1 of Nonlabens sp. Classification (GTDB taxonomy): domain Bacteria; phylum Bacteroidota; class Bacteroidia; order Flavobacteriales; family Flavobacteriaceae; genus Nonlabens. The sequence continues at coordinate 345,689 of JBATVD010000007.1, read as the reverse complement.
CTCAACGCGCCGCCTTTGAGGGAAAGAATAACGCTTTACAAACAAGCCTAAATTTTTGAACTTGGAACCTTAAATCTACTCGATTCCTAATCCCTTATGTGTCTTTTCAATTGCTCGTTTATTCTTCTCATCAATCCATTCCTGACCTTTTCTCCTGCGCATAAAGTTATCGTAGTGGCGCATAATCAGGATGTTGTATAATGCTTTTCCTAGGTTTTTAATCTTACGCGGGTAGGATCTTAGACTGATGGAAAATCCGGGTGTGAGATAATGCATATAGTGCCAATAACCCTCTGGCATGTAAAGCATCTCGCCATGTTTCAGGTCACAAACATACCCTTTTGCCTGCTTTAAAGCCGGCCATTTCTCAAGATCCGGATCTGAAAAATCAATATCCTCCCGTGCAATCAATGAATGTGGTACTTTATACAAATACTTGGACTGATCCGGCGGATAGATGATGCAACGTTTGGTGCCGTGAAAATGAAAATGCAGAATATTTGTAAAGTCGATGTCAAAGTGCATAAACACCTTGGATCCCGTACCGCCAAAAAACATCATGGGCATTCCCTTAATCAGCTTCATTCCGAGATCGGGAAATCTCAGATCTTTTTGTAGCCTGGGCACTTCCTTTAAAATATTGTAGAGAAATATGCGAAAGTTAGTCGGTTTCTCCTGGAGCAGATCAATGTAGTCCGTCATTTTCATCTCCGCATGCGCCTGGTTGAATCCCTCATCGTGTTTTACGGGACGATCATCGTAAAGAGGAACTGTTTTGTCTCCAGCGTGTTCTCTGATGTATTCCAGATTCCATTTCTCATAAGCGGGCCAGTCCTCAGCTATTCTCTCAATAACTACCGGACGCTGTGGCTTCAAGTAGTTTTTGACAAAATTCTCCTTTGAGATTTTTGATATACGCGGTATGTGCTCTAGATCAAGAGGCATGGATTAAGAAAACTTTTTGTGAGCTAAAATATTGTAGGTTTAAGCTTTCACGGCTTTTGCCGCTTCTTTTGCTTTTTCATTACGCTCGATTTTGTGATCGGGACGGCTCCAGCGTGGCTTCTCTCCCATTTCCTGATATTTGGAGTATTGTGCTTCCACACTTTCAGGCTGCGCCTTTTTCACGAAAGGTTTCATAGGTTCCAGTCCCAGCAAATCAAACATTTTCATGTCTTCATTCACATCAGGATTAGGTGTCGTGAGTAATTTATCTCCTGCAAAAATCGAGTTGGCTCCCGCAAAAAAGCACATCGCCTGTCCCTCACGGCTCATATCCGTGCGACCGGCACTCAATCGTACCTGGGTCTGTGGCATTACAATACGCGTGGTAGCCACCATGCGGATCATTTCCCAAATAGAAACAGGTTGTTGCTCTTCTAAAGGTGTTCCCTCCACGGCAACTAATGCATTGATCGGAGTACTTTCCGGCTGCGGGCTCAATCTTGACAAAGCGACCAGCATTCCCGCACGATCCTCAATATTTTCTCCCATTCCTATTATTCCGCCGCTACAAACCGTTACATTAGTTTTACGCACGTTATCAATCGTATCAAGACGATCCTGATAACCTCTTGTTGAGATCACTTCCTTATAATACTCTTCTGAACTATCGAGATTGTGGTTGTATGCGTAAAGTCCAGCTTCAGCAAGTCGCTGCGCTTGGTTTTCTGTAATCATACCAAGCGTACAACATACCTCCATATCCAGTTTATTGATCGTACGTACCATTTCCAGCACTTGATCAAACTCTGGCCCATCTTTCACGTTGCGCCATGCGGCTCCCATACAAACACGGGAACTCCCTCCCGATTTTGCACGTAATGCCTGAGCCTTTACCTGTTGCACGCTCATGAGATCGTTTCCTTCTATATCTGTATGGTAACGTGCCGCTTGAGGACAGTAGCCACAATCCTCTGGACAGCCTCCTGTTTTTATGGAAAGTAAAGTAGATACTTGGACTTGATTAGGGTTGTGAAATTCACGATGCACCGTCGCGGCATCATACATCAAGTGCATTATGGGACGGTTGTAAATCTCTAAAACTTCTTCTTTAGTCCAGTCGTGTCTCATCTTCAAGGATTTTGAACGGGTAAAAATAAGGATAAGTTTAGTATAGGTTATCCTAAAACCGAATTAGTACATAAACGCCTGATTGTGAATTTTGTGAAGTCTACAGTTAGAATATTTTGGAAGTTCCACACTTAGAATCTGCAACTGCATAATATGCATCGAGCCTTTCGATACGATTCCAGATGGTCAAACCCTCTCCACTACAAGACTTACCGCATTGCCACCAAACCCGGTAGCGTTAATTAGAATACGCTCGGGATTGTGCTGCATCTTATGTTGATTATGCAAATAAGGAATTACCGGATAGTCGCCTGATTCAATCATCTGCATCGCGAGAACCAGACTTATCGCCGCACTGGCACCTAAAGAATGTCCCAATTGCCATTTTGTATTGCACAGATATGGTTTTGTATCTCCAAAAACAGATTCAATTGCATTGATTTCAGCCGTATCTCCTTTTATGGTTCCAGGCGCATGTGTTAGGATTGCATCGATACTTTCAATATCTAAACCACCCAAGGCCATCTTCATGGATTCCCGTAGACACAAACCATCTACGGTAACTGATGTAGCGCTGGTCAGTGGTTCGATGGCGGTTCCGTAGCCTATTATTTTGGCTTTGGCACCTAGGGCATTTTTAGTCAAATAAAATAAGGCAGCTGCCTCTCCCAAGATCATGGTATTTCTAGACTTTGTAGTATCCAGCGCCCGGCATGGATACTCAGATTTATCATTAGAATAGATACGTAAGGCTTTCATCTGACCTATAGTAAACTCAGTGAGTGGAGCTTCACTCCCACCAGCAATAAAACGTTCTGCCATGCCGCTTTCCATCCAGGCTATGGCATTAAGTATGGAATGTGCGGCCGTTGCGCAGGTAATAGAATGTGAAAACGCCGTTTCCTTAACCTGTAGGAATTGTGCAACCCAGCTGGATATATTGCCCAATGTAGTAAGTGGAGATGCATGAATACCCAGAGAGACTTTATTATCTTCTTGGGATTTCAGGAATTGCTCGTGATAATGTTCCCATAATCCCGTGGCACCGCGACTGGACCCGATATTTACGGCAGTTTTTCCAGTAACACCCTGGATTTTACTCGCCGCATAAAGCGCCAGCTGCACGCTTCTATCCAGATTCCTGTAATTAGGAAAGTCTTCAAGAAACTTAAAAAGCAGTATTTCCTGCTCTTCAGAAATGCAGGCGACCCAATCGTTTTGGCTGTTTTTGGAAAAACAGGTACGTTCAATTGATAACAGATCCTGAACGGGAGCCACAAAGGAATAATCTATTATATAAATTGGATTTCTCACTAGCAAATTTCGGATTGCAAAAATGGGGTATGTGTTTGGAATGACATATTACTTAGGAGGGATTTATTCAACTATAAATACCAAGTTTTGGTATCTTCGTTAAAAATTTTGTCATGGGAAAGAACACATCTGTATTATTAGGCGATTATTTTGAGAACTTTATTTCTAGTGAAGTAAGTTCAGGACGATACAATTCTGCTAGTGAAGTAATTAGGGCCGCCCTAAGGCTTTTGGAACGAGAAGATCGTAAAGAAAAGGAATTAATTAAAGCCCTAGAAAAAGGCGAAAAGAGTGGTTTTATAGAAGATTTTGACCCTAAAAAACAGCTAGCTGAATTACATCGTAAATATTTATGAACTCCTACATTATAAGTAAGGAGGCCTACAATGATCTTGATCAAATATGGTTATACACATTTGATGAATGGTCCAAAGAGCAAGCCGATAGATATTATGAGGAGATTATGAGAGAAATCGATTGGATTTCTAAAAACCCGAACACTGGTAAGACCATAAATGAAACGAGGGAAGGTTATAGATTTATTCCTGTAAAATCACATTTGATATTCTATAAAGAAACAAAGCCGGATGTAATTGAAATTATAAGGATTTTGCATAAAAGAATGAAGTTGAGAAAGCATTTATAATCAATACTAATGAAATTGAAAAGTTGCATTCTTCTAATCTTTACAGTTTGTTTACAGGCTTTATTCAGTCAGAATATTGATCTCATAAACAAAGACCTTCACTTACCTGACTCTCTCGACCAAGATATTGAGATACGAGTTTATATGGATGTAGGTATAACTAATTATACTTCGCTCCTACGCATTTTCAAATCTGAGGACAACTGGACAACTGAGTTTTATGAGCATTTTGCAGCTGTTGATGATGTAACCGATCTTAATACAACATTAGATACATTAGTTCCTAAAAATCATCCAGACTATGTTTATCAAAATCTGTTAGTTAGTTATATCAATAAATTACCCAGTCAAACTGATATTCAATGGAAAATGAATCTTGATCGGTTTGTCAAAAAGTTTACGGAAACTTATAGAGGTAAAGAAAAAACTGAGTATTGGGCTATGTTTTCCAAAATCAGTTTCTCAGATGGCAGAGGGTATTCTTTTAAAATCAAGAACGCAGATCTTAGGCATTCCTTTAGTTATGGAAACCCATTCGGTTACAAGGAAAAGTTTCCTGAGATTGATGAAATCAATTATGTCTGTGAAATCATTGATAAATTGATTGAAGAGTATGATCTCAAGGATTACAAGAACTAACTTCTCACTCAAACTCCTCTAAAAACCGCTCAAACAGACCGTACAATCTATCCAATTCTTCCTTTGTACTCGTAAATGGAGGCGCCATATAAATAGTATTACCTAAAGGGCGCAAGAAAATCCCTCGCTCCCAGAACCATTCAAATATCTCGTCCCGTTTGCTGCCGTAGCGGTTCATATCTAGATCCACGTCCATGGCAAGTATGACGCCTTGATGGCGAACTTTCAGAACTCTGCGATGAGATTTCAGTCCAGCCACAAAAGTCTCATGAGAGCCTATTATACCTTTTATATTATTCTGGATGGCATCACTTGTTAATAAATCAATCGCAGCATTTGCCACCGCACACCCCAGCGGATTCCCGCTATAGGTATGACCGTGAAACAGCCCTTTTTTAATATCGCTATCGTAAAAAGCTTGGTAAACACCTTCCGTACAACTTGTAATCGCCATAGGCATAATCCCACCGGTAAGTGCTTTGGAAAGACAGATGATGTCCGGTTCATTCGTGATCTGGTCGCTGGCAAAATAAGTTCCAGTTTTCCCAAAACCCGTCATGACTTCATCTGCTATGTTGAGGACTCCACTTTCGCGAAAGCGTAACAACAATCGACACATCGCATTAGCATCATTCAGCTGCATGGCCGCGGCACCTTGAACTAGCGGCTCGTATATAAAACTGGCAACTTCATGACCCTCTAAAATCTGATCCACCTGACTCAATACAGCCTCAATATTATCGAGGGTAGGCGCAGGAATACGCACGACCTCAATAAAGAAATCTTCAAAAGCGCCGTTGTAAACTGACAACCCGCTCGTGCTCATCGCGCCAAAAGTATCGCCATGGAAACCATTTTCCAGAGCTACTACCACGTTGCGTCGCTCGCCTCGATTATAATGTAATTGAAACGCCATTTTTAAGGCTATCTCAACGCTCGTACTTCCATTTTCCGAAAAGAAAAGTTTCGACTGATTATAGGGTAGAATCTTCAGTAGTTTCTCAGATAATGCTACCGCAGGCTCGTGTGTCATTCCAGCAAAAACCACATGGTGCAATTTATCTACCTGACGTTTGATGGCGTCGGTCAACTTGGGGTTTGCGTGGCCATAGCTGCAGGTGTACCAGCTGGAAATTGCATCAAAATAAGTTTTTCCTTCAAAATCATAGAGGTAATTACCCTTTGCCTCGGCAATCGCCTTGGGTGGTAATGCCGTTTTGTGCTGGGTCAATGGATGCCATATATTTTGGGCATCGAGCTCTAGCAATTGCTTTTTGGTCATAGATTTTGCAATGTAGATCGGAACTTATCAGCGTAACGGTTGACTAGTTCCTTAGTAATTCCTGGTTCTTTCTCAATCATACCTAGCGTAGGAATACCCGTCATCTTTTCTATAATTTCAATAGTACCGTCAAGCTCAATATGATTGTAGATAATGCCTACACAGTTCAATCCACGGGACTTCAAAATTTCTGCACTCATCAAAGTATGGTTGATGCTCCCCAAATAACCCGCACTTACGAGAATCACTTTATCTTTTTGATCTATAAGATCAATAATGGTGCTTTCATTATTCAGCGGGACCAACAAACCTCCCGCTCCCTCGATGACGAGATGATTATGCGTTAACGGTCGTTTAATTTTGGAAAGATCGATCTGAACACCATCAATCTCCGCAGCTTTATGAGGACTCATAGGAGTTTTTAGGCGATACGACTCTGGATGAATGGTGGTCGTGTCGTTTTCCACTAACTCGCTTATCGTGGCATTATCTGTTTCCTGCAAACCGCTTTGAATGGGTTTCCAGTAATCGGCTCTGAGGGCTTGGGTCACGATCGCAGCCACCACCGTTTTACCTACATCAGTTCCTATTCCCGAAATAAAAAATGTACTCATCTAATTGAATTTCTCGCCACAGTTGCGGCATTGAAAGGCATATTCTTGTTTAAGGGGAGAAAGGCTGTAAAAAACGGCTTTCATGGTTTCTGAAAAGTTGCGCGCAGTCGATACATCGATCAGTTCACGAGCGTCACGCTTGCCACAGTTGGGACATTTCACATAATCCACCCTATTTTTCACGATATCTGGATTGCTGGATTCCAGTATTCCCATGGCCTTGATGTAATCTTCCTTATAGACCTGCATCTTCACGCCACCCAATGCATTGGTCGCAAATGGATCTGTAGCGATACTGAACTCGTCCTTTAGAAAAACGGGAATGTTCTCACTTTCCATTTTCCCCTTGATTACAACGGCCTCTGCGGGATAGCTGAATACGGCTATCGTCCTGAATTTACTCAATTTCTCAAGATTTTTGCTAGCAAGGTAAGCATGTTTTTGATTTGATCGTGGGTATTGTAGCTATGCAGGCAAATGCGCAACCGCTCTTGACCGCGTGCTACTGTAGGAGAGCGTATCGCCCTTATATCATAACCTTTTGCCTGTAATTTATCAGCTGCAATAGTTACTTTTTTGTTATCAGGGATAATACAGACCTGTATGGCACTACGACTATGCTCAGTGTGAACGGTCTCGCTTTCGCGAAAGCGTAACCTCAAACCTGCCCTTAACACCTCATCATTAAAAATCTTGATATTATGCTGCAACGCACTGACCTGATCACTACCCTGACTCAAAGTCTTGTAGCCCAATTCAATGGCACGTAGCGCGTGTTCTGCAGGTGCCGTGGTATAAATAAAACTGCGGCAAAAGTTGATCAAATAGCTTTTGAGATCAGAACTGCCCAAAACCGCTGCTCCATGAGCTCCCAGACCTTTACCAAAGGTTACCACCCTCGCAAAAATCTGATCTTCCACTTTTAAATGTTGCGCCAGTCCCTCGCCCTGCTCACCTATCACTCCCAGTGCATGTGCTTCGTCCAGAATAAGGTTGACATTTTTGTAATGGGCTATTAGCTCTACCATCGCTTTGAGATCGGGAAGATCCCCATCCATGCTAAAAACCGACTCGGTAATCACGTACACTTCCCGATCCTCTCCGGTGCTGAATTTCTCCAGCAAAATCTCAAGATGATCCAAATCGTTGTGGTGGAATTTTATGGCTTTGGCATTGGACAGTTTAATGCCGTCTCTGATACTTGCATGGACTAAGGAGTCATAAATGATAAGATCCATACGATCTGCCAGACTGGAAATCAAACCTATGTTTGCATCATAACCGCTATTGAACAATAGTGCGCTTTCTGCCTTGTGAAACTCTGCGATTTGTTTTTCTACATTTTCATGTAGACTAGTATGACCAGAAAGCAATCTCGAACCAGTAGAACCGTGTTTAGATCCCTTATCTACTTTTAAGTTATTAGCAAACCCCAGATAGTCGTTTGAAGCAAAGTCAATCAGGTCTTTTTTATGTTCCAAAACCCGCAACCCGCCTGAAAAATGGCGCATTCCCAGTTTGCGATGAAGTTTATCAGGCAGCATGGCGCAAATTTACTGGAAAAGACATGATGCAATCAATACAAATGAAAATTATCAAAAGGCGAATTATTACCAAAATTATTGTTTATCAATAAATTTAATTATGTTTGTTATCGTAAAACGATAATAAATGAGATGGTTACAAATTCTTAGAGCGATATTGAATTTCCTGTATTTCTTTGCTTGGGTAAGTGCTATTTGTGCTCCGCTATTAGCATTTATGGCAGCTGGTGGTATAGATGTTAACGCTGCTGGGCTCGACACTGGTATAATTAAAAGCAAACCAGTCCTTTATTTAGTCATGGGTTTTATTGTCGTGGGTTACTTCTTTTATCTCGCGATGATTCATCATTTGAGAAAGGCTGTTTATCAAATTAATTTGCGACAGCTACTCAGTCAGGATTTAAAGAGACACCTTTATAGAGCAGGACTCTTTTGTGTAATCGGTGGCCTATTGACAAAATTACCCGCTGCCGTCTATAAATATATTGTCGCACCGTTACTAATAAGTGAGCAAGTAGGGATTCGAGCAACAGTGGATCTAGGTTATGGTTTTGATTCTATCCTCGTGATTCTAGCTTTCGGGATTTTCATGATTATTTTTTCCAAGATCATTGAACGCAGCTTGATGTTACAGGAAGAAAATGCTCTTACGGTATGAAGTTGAATCAATTCATTTACTGGATCAGCAAAGTCTTTTTCTATTTGTTTGCTGCATTTTTCCTGTTTCTATTGGTATTCGCGATCTTGGGAATTTGCGAGTTCTTTTTAGGCTGGAACATTCCATTTGTTGAGGCAATAGATCACAAAAACAAGACGATGATTCATGTGACAATTCCTTTTACAGGTGTCGGCGTGGGCTTCCCACCCAATGGTATTGTTATACTGCCCTTACTTATTTTTGGTTTTTATACCTTTTACTTATATAGGATGCAGAAATTTTTTCAGGTTTTTGCACATGACCAATCATTCACAAAAGAGAACTTGAAACGTTTGAAAATCTTTTACTTAGTAAACATTGTCATAGTCACAATTGCAGCTATAGCCACGCTAATTGAATGGTGTTATGACTGGCGTATTAAAATGGACGAGTCTATTTTAATTGTGGTAATCCATGCTTTTGTAGCTTTTCTGATAAAGTTTTACATAGACCTCTCTGTAAAAGGTCTGCATCTACAGAATGAAAATGATTTAACCATTTAATATGAAGACTTATTTTAATAGATCAGCCTTTCTTTTGTGTGGAGCATTGATAGTTTATGTAGTCTATGAATTATATGATAAAAATCTCAGCCCCATAATTTCAAGCAGTGCTTTACCTACTGAAAATAATCTATGGATCATATTGCTGGCAGAAACCCTAGGATCATTACTTATCGTAACGGCTTTAATACGATTTATCCTATTTATGAAAGACTGTAATAAAAATCGGCTATTTACGGTACAGAGTAGTTCCCATCTTCAATTTATAAGTGTGATACTTATTATATACGGTATCACAGAATATATAATCAACCGCCTTTTTGATGGAGAAAGCAGCCTATCTTTTGCTATTGCCATTTTTATCGCGACCATTTGCATGAGTTTCAGTAAAATCTTCAAAAAAGCTACTGAAACCAAAATGGACAATGACCTAACCATTTAATATGCCCATCTATATAAATCTTGATATGGTACTTGCCCAAAAGCAGATGAAAAGCAATGAACTCGCCGATAAAATAGGCATCACTACGGCAAACCTTTCCATACTCAAAACGGGAAAGGCAAAAGCGGTAAGGTTTTCAACACTTGAGTCAATCTGCAAGGAACTGGATTGCCAACCGGGCGACTTATTGGAATATAGGGATGAGTAGATTGAATTTAAACTAGATAAAGAGTTACAAATGAAAAACCTGATCACACTTGCCGCTTTATTGTTATGCATCACATTTGCGACGGCGCAGACTAACCTGAAATCCATCTTTAAAAATGATGACACCACTCAACTCAAGGATTATCTGAAAAACCATAATGTTAATGATTGTATATCGGCCTCGCAAAGCGATTACAACCTTTTATCACTGGCAATAAAGTACGACGCGAATAAAGTTTTTGAAGCACTTGTTTCATCAAAGGAAATAGACCTTGACAACATCTGTGAAGACAAAACACCCTTAATGTATGCGGTTAAATATGGTAGAGAAAAAATGTTCAAAAAGCTACTGAGCAAAGGAGCCGATGCCAATAAAAAAAGTAAGCGTGGTCGCACGGCCTATGAGTATGCCTTAAAACATGAGCAAGATTCTATTGCTCATATTCTTAAAGAATTAAAGAGATAGTATTATATTTAGCCTTTAAATTAAAGTTAAAATGAAAAAACTACTTCTAATAGCCATTTTTGCAATCTCCTGCGGGCTTACCGCACAAAACTTAGGTAATGAACTTGCCGTCGCCATGAAAAATGGAGATATTGCCACAGCCAAAACCTATATTACTGAAACCAGCGTTAACGAGTGTCATCAACTGGGACACAAGGATGTTTCCATGATGGTTTTTATTCTATCCATGGATAATATGGAACTTTTGAAATATGCGGTCGAAGAGAAGGACGCAGATGTAAATATCGTTTGTGGAAAATATACACCCCTTACCTGGGCAGCAAAAAATGGTAGTGCTGAGACCGTTTCCTATCTATTGGAACAAGGTGCAGATAAAAGTATTGCGGTAAAAAACAAGACTGCCATGGATTGGGCTCAGTATTATAAAAGAACAGATATTATTAGTTTACTGAACTAAGAACCCTTAACCGGTTAAAAAAGCTCTTTGCCATTCAGCAAAGAGCTTTTTTTTTCACGATGCATATGAAAATTTAGCCATGAACCTTGTTATTCTCCTCAACTTATAGCATATAACGCCATATAAGCTATAAGTATAATTTCCGCCCGGTGCATAGAAGAGCCTTAGATAAGGTTTTACCTTTAGAATAAAAATAGCTGGTAGGCCACAGCATCACGTTATTCCTGCTCTTCTAATTCATTTGCCTGAATAACCTTGATGTTTTTTATCATAAAGACATTGTTAGGCAAAGTCAGCTCTTTATCATCTGGACTGGTAGAAACAATGGTAAAAAACAAGCCTATATCCTTAATTCTACCCTCGATCACATAATCCTTACCTTCCATTATGGCGATATCGTCCCCTATTTTGGCCGGGTGCTTAAAAAAGAGAACGATACTAGCGGTAATATTGGATAAGATAGACCACTGCGCAAAAAAACCTACACCCAGCAAAGTTAATGCGGATCCCAGAAACAAGGCTATATCATTCTGCTGGACTCCCCATATTACCGCAATAAAAAGAATACACAGCACGGTCAGCAAAGAGTTCATTGCGCGACCTATCAACAGACCCCTCGACTTCTGTATGGCTTTCTCGATCAGGTTGGTTCGCACCCACCTCAGGATGATGGTTCGCATCACCACATAAAAAAGGAGAACCACGCCTGTTTCGATTATCTGGAGATAGATGGGCTTCATACAAGATTATTTAGTAGTCGTAAAGTTAACAAATTGGATTGATCGCGGTTGGCAAAGATGGTCTATGCCACACTTAAATAGTCTTGCAAAATCGATGATCATTAAGGATCGCAACGATTGATTTAAATCCTATGATTAGTTTTGGGTGGGGTTCTTATTCCGCTTTCGCGAAAGCGAATACCCTACATTTTCTAGGAAGATTTTCTAGTCATGAGAGTCATGATAAAAAATCACAGATGCCTTTACGAAAACGATAGAACTAAATGAAAAAATTGACTTTCTGACATCTTAAACTGAATATTTTTTGAAAACAAGCACTAATTACTGTGGATAAAATTTGTGAAAATGTTTGTAGGAATTATACTCACAAACACACGCTCAACTAGGGCTATCCCTGATTGTTTTGACTTTATAGCCAATCATTTAACAGAGACTAAACAAACACACAAAACCCTGTTTTACTGTAAGTTAAACGCCTATTATTTCTTGTTGATAAAACCTTGAAAAGAAGAAAGCAACCATAAATGTCAACGTGGGATTTTTGGGGAACTTTACATTCCCCAATTATTAAAAACATCGGAACTATGGAAGTAACACACATCAGAAAAAGAGATTTCACGCAAAAAGAATTTAATCTGAACAAGATTACACAAGCGATCCTGAAAGCGATGGAAGCTTCCAAAAATGGAGATTATGAAGACGCTCAAAATGTAGCTCTTGCCGTATATAAAAAATTGCTTGACCGCAAGACACTTGATAAGGATTACATCCCTACGGTAGAGCAGGTTCAGGATATTGTTGAGACTCAATTAATGGCGACAGAATATCTAGATGCCGCAAAAGCCTACATCCTTTATAGAAACGAGCGCGCACTAGAACGCAAAACAGACATTTTTGAAAAACGCATCACGTTAAAGCCATATGAATATCCTGCACTTTATGAATATGTGCCAGCCATAAGACATTCCTACTGGATCCATACGGAATATAACTTTACCAGTGATATTCAAGATTTCAAAACAAGACTTAATGAAACGGAACGTAGTGCAATAAAAAACACCATGCTTGCCATATCGCAGATTGAGGTGGCCGTAAAGTCGTTTTGGGGAGACATTTATCACCGCATGCCTAAACCAGAAATAGGAGCTGTAGGCGCCACCTTTGCCGAGAGTGAAGTACGCCATGCAGATGCCTATTCACACTTGCTTGAAATACTTGGTTTGAATAAAGAATTCAAGAATCTCAAGAAGAAACCTGTGATCATGAAACGGGTTCAATACCTAGAGAGTGCTTTGAGAAGAGCAAAGAGCGACAGTGACAAGGAATATGCAGAATCCATTTTGCTGTTTTCCATATTTATAGAGCACGTCTCTCTTTTCAGTCAGTTTTTAATAATTATGGCCTTTAACAAGCATAAAAATATGCTCAAGGGTATTTCTAATGTTGTTGAAGCGACATCCAAAGAAGAGCAGATCCATGGAGATTTTGGTATAGACGTTATCAAAATATTACAGACTGAGCACCCAGAATGGTTTACACCTGAATATGATATCGCCATACAGCAAATGTGTCGTGATGCATACGGAGCCGAAAACGATATCATTGATTGGATCTTTGAAAACGGTGAATTGGATTTCCTTCCTAAGCAAGTCGTTAAGGAATTCATCAAAAACAGATTCAACCGTTCCCTACAAAGTATAGGTAGTACTCCGATTTTTGAAGTAGATGAAAACCTACTTAATGAAACTGAATGGTTTGATGATGAGATCATCGGCACAAAACACGGTGACTTCTTCGTGAAGAGAAGCATCAACTATTCTAAAAAGACTAAAAGCATCACCAGCGACGATTTATTTTAAGACCCCACTTTTATGAAAACATTACAGGACGACAACCAAGTTAGAGCAGAAAAGACCTTAACCCCTGAAGAAAAACTTCAGCAGGCAAGAAAAGAAACCATAGCACAACACAATGCAGATCAACCTTTTGCATGGCTTAATGAAAACAGTCGGAAATTCCTTAATGCTGGATACTTGACTGACGGGTTCAGTGCAGAAGAACGTATCAGAGAAGTTGCCGAGCATGCCGAAAAGATATTAGGTATTCCAGGTTATGCCGATAAGTTCTACGATTACATGGGGCGTGGTTTTTATTCTCTGGCATCTCCCGTGTGGTCTAACTTTGGTAAAGAGCGTGGCCTGCCTATCAGCTGTTTTGGGTCTCATATAGATGATGATATGGGAAACATTCTTTACACTCAATCTGAGGTAGGAATGATGTCTAAACTGGGTGGTGGAACTTCAGGTTATTTTGGAAAGATCAGGCATCGTGGCGCTCCCGTTAAAAATAATGGAGAAGCCAGTGGTGCGGTTCACATCATGCAGCTTTTTGAAAGCATGGTAGACGTGGTAAGTCAGGGCTCCGTAAGACGTGGAAGATTCTCTCCATACCTTTCTGTTGAACACCCAGATATTAAAGAATTCCTTGAAATAGGAACGGAAGGAAACCCTATTCAAAGTCTAACCCACGGTGTAACGGTAACTGATCAGTGGCTGGATGAAATGAAAGCCGGTGATACTGAAAAGCGCCAGATATGGGCTAAGATTTTACAATGTCGTGGGGAAATGGGCTATCCATACATTTTCTTTACAGACAATGCAAATAAAGGAAGACCTCAAGTATTTAAAGACAAGAACCACCCCATTTACGCGAGTAATTTGTGTACTGAAATCATGCTTCCTAGTAATGATGACTGGTCCTTTGTATGTGTTCTTTCCAGTGTAAACCTATTGCATTATGATAAGTGGAAAGATACTGATGCAGTAGAGACCATGATCTATTTCTTGGATGCGATCATCACAGAATTCATAGAAAAGCTGGAAGTATATCGCGACAGTCCTAGCCGTGAAGACCGTCAGACCTTCTTGTTTATGGAGCGTGCCTACAACTTTGCCAAAGATAACCGCGCGTTAGGTTTGGGAGCTTTGGGATGGCACTCGCTATTGCAATCTAAAAGACATGCCTTCAACAGCAAGGAAGCTTATGATTTGAACAGCGAGATTTTCAAAACCATCAAACAACGCTCTTACAAAGCCAGTGAGGAATTGGCTGAACGTTTTGGTGAGCCAGAAACTTTAAAAGGTTATGGACGTCGCAATGCAACTCTAAATGCAATCGCACCTACAACTTCATCTGCTTTTATTCTAGGTCAGGTTTCTCAGGGAATTGAACCTATCTGGTCTAATATCTATGTAAAAGATATCGCCAAAATCAAAACGACCATAAAGAATCCATATCTAGAAGAGCTTCTTCTTGAAAAAGGAATGAATACCAAAGAAGTCTGGAGGGATATCAGGGATCACGATGGTTCTGTGCAGCACTTGGACTTTTTGACTCAAGAAGAAAAAGATGTATTCAAAACCTACAGCGAGCTGGATCAACTGGATATTATTTATCAAGCGGCAAACAGACAGAATCACCTAGATCAAGGTCAATCTGTAAACATTATCGTGCATCCTGACATGCCGGTTAAGGATATCAATAACATTCACATGAAAGCTTGGGAACTGGGTCTCAAATCATTGTATTACCAGCACAGCATGAACGCAGCACAAAAATTTAAACAAAAGAAGGATTGTGCTAGCTGTGAAGCTTAGATTGGATTACCCATTTACAGAAAGCCGCTAGTTTGAAACTAGTGGCTTTTTTATTAGGAGGACTTTTCAGTATTTATATGGCAATTCCGCTTTCGCGAAAGCGAGATCATTCAAAACATCAAAGTCCTATATAAATAAATCGAAATTATTTGATTTTAAAAATTAGGGCTATACTAAAAATCTGCAGCGATCTCTTCAAGCTCGTCATACCACTTCTGACCAAACTTTCTAATCAAAGATTCTTTTAGAAATTTATAAACTGGTACGCCCAGCTCCTCGCCTAGAGCACAAGCATCATCGCAGATCTGCCATTTGTGATAGTTCACCGCTTTAAAATCAGTATAGTCCTGAATACGTACCGGATATAAATGACATGAAATGGGCTTGTAGAAACCAGTCGCTCCATCTCTATAGGCAGATTCTATACCGCACATGGCTGTACCGTCATCCTTAAAAGTCGTGTAGGCACACTCAGCGCCATTTACTAAGGGCGTTTCAAGCTCTCCGTTTTCGCGCTCAATCCAGCGGCCCTGAGTTTCTATCGCCTCAACACCTTCCTTTTTGAGGTAGGGTTTTATGTTTTCATACTCAGTATCTAGAATTTCCAACTCTTCTTTTTCAAGAGGCGCTCCCGCCTCTCCTGCCACGCAACAAACTCCTTTGCACGCGTTCAGATTACAGACGAAGTCTTTTTCCAACAAATCGTCAGAAACGATCGTTTTTCCAAGTTGAAACATACTGTGTTTTTTGAGCTGCAAAGATACGCTCACAAGATTACTGAATGGAAACAGGTACAAATGAAATATCAAATACCCTGACTGCTTGCCAGCAAATAGTATATTTGCAACACACACGACAACTTATGAGATATAAACGAATTCTTCTTAAACTTTCTGGAGAAGCCTTGATGGGAACCAGACAATATGGTATTGATCCCGTAAGACTGGCTGAATATGCCCAAGAAATTAAAGAAGTGACTGAGCTTGGAATTCAGGTAGCTATTGTTATAGGCGGTGGCAATATTTTTAGAGGTGTAGCGGGAGCCAGCAATGGAATGGATCGCGTACAAGGTGACCATATGGGAATGCTTGCAACCGTAATTAATGGACTTGCCCTGCAGAGCGCTCTAGAAGATGCTCATGTAGAAACCCGATTGCAAACAGCTATAAAAATTAATGAGGTAGCTGAGCCTTTTATAAGAAGACGTGCCATGAGACATCTTGAAAAAGGACGTGTGGTCATTTTTGGAGGTGGAACAGGTAATCCTTATTTCACAACTGATAGTGCAGCTGTTCTACGTGCTATAGAAATAGAAGCAGATGTCATAATGAAAGGTACGAGAGTAGATGGTATTTATACAGCAGATCCTGAAAAAGACTCCTCTGCTACTAAGTTTGACTTCATTAGCTTTGAAGATGTGCTCAAAAAAGGACTTAAAGTAATGGACACCACGGCCTTTACCCTAAGCCAAGAAAATGAATTACCTATTATAGTATTTGACATGAATACAAACGGTAATTTGATAAAGTTATTAAAAGGAGAAAATATCGGT
This sequence comes from Nonlabens sp., assembly GCA_049671565.1. GTDB lineage: Bacteria > Bacteroidota > Bacteroidia > Flavobacteriales > Flavobacteriaceae > Nonlabens. The sequence goes on along the minus strand of JBATVD010000007.1, from coordinate 328,857 downwards.
ACAACCGTTCAATAATTTCCAAACAATAATATATTTGTTTATTCTGAAGTAAGAAATAAGTTATGAATGACGAAGTTGATTTTATCGTAGATAGTGCAAAAGAAGATATGGCAAAAGCCATTCAGCACCTTGAAAAAGCGTTGCTAAATATACGTGCGGGAAAAGCAAGTCCTGCAATGTTGGGCGGTGTTATGGTAGACTACTACGGTAGCCAGACACCACTTACTCAAGTGGCAAACATCAATACGCCAGATGCACGTACTATAAGCGTACAGCCTTGGGAAAAACAAATGATTCCTGAAATAGAGAAAGGAATCATGATCGCAAATCTAGGTTTGAACCCTATGAATAACGGTGAAAGTGTCATCATAAACGTACCTGTACTTACTGAAGAACGCCGTCGAGATCTTGCAAAACAATCTAAATCAGAAGGTGAGGAAGCAAAAATAGGGGTACGCAATGATCGCAAAGTGGCTATGAATGAGATCAAAAAGCTAGACATCTCAGAAGACCTTCAAAAAAATGTTGAAGATGAGATACAGCAACTTACCGACAAGCACATTACAAAAATTGATGAAATGATCGCCGTTAAGGAAGGTGAGATCATGACCGTATAATGAGAATAAGAAAAAATGACCTAAAAGCTCTATCTTTTTGATGGAGCTTTTTTGTTTTTATATTCAAGCAATATACCATGCATCATAATGTTATCATAACAAACCCTATCTTAGGTAAAAGCTTGGACTAATTTTGAATACAAAACTTCCATTCTATTGAAATCAGCAATATTTATTCTAATCTTCTTGAGTCTGCAGGGATTTGCACAGCAAACCCAGACCGGAAGAGAATGGATTGAAAAGTCACTGAAGTCACGAGCCAACAATGATCCCGAAATTAAGTTTCCAAATTTTCAATACCAGTCCTACCAAAACCTTAAGATAAGCGGTGATCCTGAAGCACTTACCGGCCCTGGTTACAAAAAAACTGAGCTACGCAAAACCCTGAAGCAAACTGGAGTTTTCTACACTGAGAAAACTTCATTATTCATTAAAAACCAAGATCTAGTAAAACGTGAAGTGATTACTGGTATCAACATGTCAGGATTTGAAAAACCCGTTTATCCCATTTATACCATAAACTTTCAAAGCCAGAATGTTTATGAACAAGATTATACGATTCTCGATCAGCGTTTTTTAAACCCGATTAGTGAACAAGGATTATCTACCTATGATTATCACATTGCAAAAGACACCGTAATCAATTCCCGATCTACGATCAAAATAAATGTTGATCATGAAATGGATAATAAGCCTAATTTATTAAAGGGTAGTTTTTACATAGATCAATCTACAGCAGCAGTTGTAAAAGCCCAGTTCACAAACTTTGGAAGCTTGAATATAGTGGCTAACCATGACCTCATTTTTGATGAGGATTTGGAAGTTTGGACCACATATTACCAAGACCTATTCATAAAAAAGGAAAAGACAAAAAAAGAGTTTGAACTCTTCGGCGCAAGACTTGAAATCGGAAATGAAAAACCCAAAGAAATCACCGCTCCCAGTGATGATCTTTACGTGATCATGCGCACTTATAATCGTAATTTCAAAAATGAGGTCACCTCATCGTATCTCAATCTAGGGGCACGCATAGAAGTACTTGAAGAAGCTACTAAAAAAGACAAGGATTATTGGAATAAGTTTAGGGACACCGATAAGTTCAGCAATGATGATCTAGCCAGTTTCATGCAGCTGGACAGTGTAATTACTGCCACACGAGTTACGCGCAAACTAGAAACACTTGATAAATTCAAAATTGGTTATTATCCAGTAGGTTTTTTTGATTTCGATTTGAAATATTTAGTCAAGTATAATGATTACGAAGCCTTTAGATTGGGCGCGGGTGGCACAACAAATGAGAAATTAAGTGAGCAGTGGCGACTGGGCGGTTACTTGGCATACGGTACAAAAGATCGTACATTTAAGTATAAATTTAGTGTAGGCTACAGGTTGAATGAATCTAAAAATACGTGGCTCAGCATGTACAGGCAAGATGATATTACAGAATTTGCCGCAGAAAGTTTTCTTACCGATGCTCGCGTCTATTCACTATTTGAACCACGCCTCATCAACATACCCACGTTCTACCTTTTCAAGGAACATGGTTTGAGTCTCCAGCAACGTCCCGTGGCAAATATTATTGGAGAGTTCTCGCTTTCGCGAAAGCGTATCCTACAAACCACATCTTACAAATTTCTGATTAACGATGAAGTTTTTAGTGAATATGTGCTCTCTGAAGCAAAAGTAGGTATAAGGTGGAGCCCCAAAGGGGATTTCATGCGCACTCCCAGTGGATACCAGACTATAAAAAAGGGATATCCCGTATTTAGCGGACAGGCCACCAAAGGTTTTTCAAACTTGATAGATTCTGATTTTGACTACTGGAAACTCTCTGGAAAGGTTTCTTACGTAATACAAAACAGTACTGACCATGCGACGGATATCATGGTAGAAGGTCATTATGCAAGTGGTGAGGTGCCTCTCACACATTTGTTCCATGCCTATCCCAACGCACCGACTAAGGATGAGATTCTACAGCGGTTTTCAGTTGCCGGTAGACGCAGTTTTGAAACTATGTTCTTCAATGAATTTTTCTCTGACCGCATAGCAGTGGCTCAGGTGCGCCATCAATTTCCCGCCTTTGAAATAGCTTCATTTCTAAAACCAGAACTGGTTCTAACTTCTCGCTTTGCCATAGGAAACTTGAACGATAAGCAGCAACACCTCAACGTGAACTTTGACACCTTGGAGCACGGATACTTGGAGAGTGGTTTTGAATTAAACAAATTAATCTTTGGTTTTGGCTTAAGTGCAAGCTACAGGTACGGCGCCTACCACCTTCCAGATATTGAAGATAATATTGCACTTAAGTTTACCTTCGATCTGGAACTCTAGAAGATATTTAAAGATCACTGCCCACAGTCTCACTGTTAACGATTTTTTGAAATAACTTTGCAGCCCGTTTAGGTATATGCAAAAATTATTCAGTTTTAGGTTTTGGAACAGCATCGCTCGCTTGATACTACGCAATCGGGAGATCATTTTGGGACTCGTTATTATCACCACCCTATTTCTTGCTTTTCAATGGCGTAATATTCAATTTACCCATACTGAAGCAAACCTACTTCCCGATGATCATCCTGTAAATGAGGAGTACGGACGGTTTTTGGAGCGTTTTGGGGAAGAGGGAAACCTGATCATCATAGGACTGGGAGATGAATCCTTAAAAAATTACGAGCAATTCAATGCCTGGAATCGATTGAGCGATAGTCTCGAGCAATTTTCTGAAGTCGATTTTGTTCTTTCCACTGGCAACCTCCCCAATTTGAAGAAATCCAGCGAAAACGACCGCTTCGTTATTGAAAACCTAGTCCAGAGCGATTTAAAATCAGAAGCAGAACTGAAATCATTCAAAAACAAGCTCTATAACGAATTGCCTTTTTATGAGAACCTCATTTACTCTAAAAGAGATAGCGTTATACGCACTGCGATCTATCTCAAAAAGGATATTGTAAATACCGTCACGCGCAAGGAATTTGTCTTGGATGACTTTCAACCACTGGTGGACCGTTTTTCTGAAAAATACAATCTCGACATCAGGGTTTCTGGAATGCCCTATATACGTACTCTGAACGCAAAAAACATAGTTGACGAGATCAGTTATTTTCTGATGGCTGCCTTGCTGATTACCTCGGGAATCTTCTTTTTCTTTTTTAGATCTTGGCGCGCCACCTTTATTTCTATTGTGACCGTGGTAATAGGTGTGATGTGGGCTTTTGGTATTCTAGGTATCTTAGGGTATCAGATCACAGTGCTCACCGCTTTAATCCCTCCACTTATAATTGTAATCGGTATTCCTAACTGCATATTCTTGATTAATAAATACCAGCAGGAAATTAAAAACCATGGGAATCAGGCAAAATCCTTGCAACGAGTCATTACCAAAGTAGGAAACGCAACCTTAATGACAAACCTGACCACAGCCAGCGGGTTTGCCACATTTATATTCACTGAAAGTACTTTACTCAAAGAGTTTGGTATCGTTGCTTCCATCTGTATCGTCAGTATATTTCTGATAAGTTTATTGATTATCCCCATCATTTACAGCTATCTACCCATTCCTAAAGACCGTCACTTAGAGCATTTAAGAAAAAGATGGATTGGTGGTTTTGTTACTTGGACAGAGCGCATGGTGCGTAGGCATCGCATTGCCATATACATTACTAGCATTATTGTACTTATGTTGAGCATGCTGGGCATGTTTCAGATCAAGGTATCGGGTAGTATGATTGAAGATATGCCCAAAAGTATGCAGTTCTTTAAAGACATTAAGTTCTTTGAAGAAAGTTTTGATGGGATCATGCCTCTTGAAATTGTAGTCAATACAAAGAAAAAAGAAGGAGTATCGAAGTCCAAAACACTCAAGAAACTGGATAAGCTGGAAGAGCACATTCTGGAAACGCCAGAGCTCTCTAAACCCATGTCGATTGTTTCTATCGTAAAATATACCAAGCAAGCATTTTATGGTGGCGATCCAGAGTTTTATGACCTGCCTACAAATAATGAGCGACTGTTTATGGCTCCATTACTCAAGCAGAGTGGTGGTGATGTAGCAATGATGAAAAGCTATGTGGACAGCACTGGACAATACGCCCGCATAACCACCTTTATGAAAGATATGGGAACTGACCGTATGGAACGTGTAGAGGAAAATCTTTTAACTAAAATAGAGAAAACTTTTCCTGAGGATAAATACGAAGTTATCGTTACCGGTAAAGCATTGATTTTTCAAAAGGGAACCAGCTACCTGATCAACAACTTGGTACTTTCTCTTGGACTGGCTGTGATTTTAATCGCCTTATTCATTGCGTGGATGTTCCGATCATTCCGCATGATATTTGTATCGCTGGTCCCAAATTTACTACCCCTAATCATTACCGCTGGACTCATGGGTTATCTAGGCGTTCCCATAAAGCCATCTACCATTCTCGTATTTTCTATTGCTTTCGGTATTTCAGTAGATGACACAATACATTTCCTGGCAAAATACCGTCAGGAACTGATCGCCAATAAATGGAAAATCAAAAGGTCTGTATATGGCGCATTGAAAGAAACAGGTGTGAGCATGTTCTACACTTCAATCGTGCTGTTTTTTGGTTTTTCCACATTTACCATTTCTAGTTTTGGAGGAACGGTCGCCCTGGGAGCATTAGTCAGCGCCACCCTATTATTTGCCATGTTAGCTAATTTACTTTTGTTGCCCAGCATGTTACTCTCTCTGGAACGCAGTATCGCAAACCAGCGCACTCTTAAAAAGCCAGCCATACCACTTATTGCAAAAGAAAACCTGGAAGAAGAAGAATAAGTAAATCTTAACTCTCAGCCTTTGGTAAGCGGTCTATTCACATGGATCGGCCTATTAGCTAGGTTACATAATCTCAAAAGGACTGCCAACTTTAATCCTTTACACAAAATTGATTTTAGTAATCAAAATTTAGTAAAGTATTGAACTTAATGGGTCAGCTTAGTCTAAAATAATAAAAGCCCTGCTCATTCAGATTGCGCATCCAAGCCATTAAAATTATATTTGCCGCTTGATGAAGTCCCACTTATGAAAAGAATAGCCCAAATATTAACATCTGAACCTAGTCTAATAGAAATGACGGTAAAAGGATGGGTGCGCAGCTTTAGAAATGATCGCTTTATAGCCTTAAATGATGGTTCTACCATTCACAACCTACAATGTGTTATAGAGCCAGAAAATTACGACACAAACATCTTGAGCCAGATCAATGTAGCGGCAGCAGTTGAAGTAACCGGAATATTAGTGGCAAGTGAGGGCAAGGGTCAGAAGGTAGAGCTACAAGCCAGCAATGTGAAAATTCTAGCTACCGCAGATCCCGAAGATGTCAAAAAAACGGTTTTGTCTCCAAAAAGGCATAAGTTAGAAACTTTGCGCGAGCAAGCGCATTTAAGAGTACGTACAAACACCTTTGGCGCAGTTATGCGCGTGAGAGGTGCACTATCTTTTGCTGTGCATAAATATTTTCAGGAGAATGGTTTCTATCAAGCACATACGCCTATTTTAACTGGTAGTGATGCTGAGGGTGCTGGTGAGATGTTTAGGGTCAGTACTCTGGATCCTAAGAATCCACCAATGACTGAAGATGGAGCAGTGGATTACTCAAAAGACTTTTTTGAAAAAGAATCCAATCTAACTGTATCTGGTCAATTGGAAGCAGAGACTTATGCCATGGGACTGGGACAGGTTTATACCTTTGGCCCTACGTTTCGTGCTGAAAACTCAAATACCTCACGTCATCTAGCAGAGTTCTGGATGATTGAGCCAGAGGTTGCTTTTAATGATCTGGGAGCAAACATGGATCTTGCAGAAGATTTCATGAAGAGCGTGATTGCCTACACCTTAGAACATTGCGCAGACGATATCGAATTTCTTGAGCAACGACAGGCAAATGAAGACAAGGCAAAACCTGCTGCAGAACGCAGTCCCATGCCTTTGAGAGAAAAACTAATCTTTGTTTTAAAGAACAACTTTAAAAGAGTTTCCTATACAGAGGCAATTGATATTTTAAGAAATTCAAAGCCCAACAAAAAGAAAAAGTTTAAATTCCCGATTAACGAATGGGGCGCAGATCTACAGTCTGAGCACGAGCGATTTCTGGTAGAGAAACACTTTGAATGTCCCGTCATACTATTTGATTATCCAGCAACGATCAAAGCATTTTATATGCGACTCAACGAGGCAGATGATCAGGGTAGAGAAACCGTGCGTGCCATGGACATCCTATTTCCTGGAATAGGCGAGATCGTGGGAGGGTCGCAGCGTGAAGAACGCTACGACGTTCTAAAAAACAAAATGGAAACCATGGACATTCCCGAAGAAGAATTGTGGTGGTATCTGGAAATGCGCAAATTTGGTAGCGTAGTCCACAGTGGTTTTGGGCTGGGCTTTGAGCGACTGGTTATGTTTGTAACTGGAATGGGAAATATTAGAGATGTAATTCCCTACCCTCGTACGCCTGGAAATGCGGAGTTTTAAAAACTAATGCTAATCAATTAATTATGGAACGCTCAACGTTGGTTGGGCGTTTTTTTATTTAAGCTCATGGAAATCTATGACTACCTTTATTTAATCATAGATTTAGGATATCGATTATCAGGATCGGCTAAATTTTAATTTGTGCTATAGGGATATTTGGCATCACGTTATTTTTTTAACAATTCGCATCCATCTCATATGGGCATTTATTACATTTACAGAACAACTTTTATTACATGCTCAAGCAGTCTTTAAATTTTAAACTTTCACAGAAGCTATCGCCTCAGCAAATTCAGTTGATGAAACTGATACAGTTACCTACGCAAGCCTTTGAACAGCGGGTTAAATCTGAGCTAGAAGAGAATCCGGCCCTGGACAGTGGAAAAGAAAAGTCTGAAGATGATTTTGATGAATTCTCAAATCAAGATGATTATGACGAAGGGAATGAAACGATCGAAGCAGAGATTAATGTAGATGATTATTTGAGCGATGATGATGTACCTGACTATCGAACTAGAGCAAATAATTACAGTGCAGACGATGACGAGAAAAGCATCCCCTACGCATCTGGCAAATCTTTTACCCAAACCCTAAGAGACCAGCTCAACACCCTTAGATTAAGTGATGAGGAGTTTCAAATTGCAGAATATCTAGTAGGAAGCATCGACAATAGTGGTTACATCAGGAGATCGCTTGAGGACATTACAGATGATTTGGCTTTTACACAAAACATCTATACGGAGGTCGAGGAAGTAGAAAAAGTCCTAAAAGTTGTTCATAGCCTAGACCCTGCAGGGGTAGGAGCCCGTAGTTTGCAAGAATGTTTGGTGATTCAGCTTTCGCGAAAGCGAGATACCCAAAGTACTGAGCTCGCGCTTAAATTGATCCGAGATTCTTTTAGTGCTTTTAGTAAGAAGCACTACTCAAAATTGATGGCAAAATATAACATCACTGAAGATGAACTGCGTGATGCCATTGATGAAATAGGCCATTTAAACCCTAAACCAGGAAGTTCATACGCTGGAGGCAGTACGCGTATGGTAGAGCAGGTTGTACCTGATTTTATAATCAGAATCAAAGACGGAGCTCTAGAACTTACACTTAACGGCCGCAACGCTCCAGAGCTACATGTTTCCAGAGATTATTCCAACATGCTCAAGGGATATAGAGAGGCAAAAGAAAAAACCAAATCCCAGAAGGATGCCGTGATGTTCATCAAGCAAAAGCTGGATGGCGCAAAATGGTTTATCGAAGCGATTAGACAGCGCCAAGACACACTGTTCAGAACCATGTCTACCATCATGCATTATCAGGAAAAATATTTTTTAACTGGTGACGAGCGTAATTTGCGCCCCATGATTCTCAAGGATATTGCTGATAAGATTCAAATGGACGTTTCTACGGTTTCCCGAGTTGCCAATTCCAAATATGTGGATACGCCTTATGGTACGAAACTAATCAAAGAATTTTTCTCAGAGTCCATGACCAATTCAGATGGAGAGGAAGTTTCTACCCGAGAGATCAAAAAGATTCTAGAAACCGTAATCCTTGAAGAGGACAAGAAAAAGCCTCTAACTGATCAGAAACTGGCAGGTATTTTAAAAGAAAAGGGGTATCTCATCGCACGAAGAACTGTTGCTAAATATCGTGAGCAGCTTGACATTCCTGTAGCTCGCCTGCGCAAAGAGATCTAAAGAAGCATGGGTAAGATATTGCGTGTGTGGAGTTTTGTAGCCAATCCCATATTCATCCCATCGTTAGTGAGTATATGGTATTTTAATTATGCCGATATTTATGATGCTGAGCAAGCGCGTTTAAAACTGTATCTAATATTTATACTTACGGCAGCAATACCATTGCTCATATACCTAGTTCTCAAAGTTTTGAAATTAGTGAAGTCTATTCATCTAAGTACAGCCAGAGAGCGTATTATTCCTCTGATCCTGTATGCTTGCCTACTCCTCATACTGTTACGGAGCGCTTTTGAGGGACGTATGCACATCATGATCTACTATTTTTTTGTAGGCGTACTGGCCGCTACGATGGTAGCGACGGTCTTATCTTTTGTGCGTTACAAAATTAGCTTGCACATGATGGCCATGGGGGGCATGCTGGGATTTGCGATATCAATGATGATCATCCTAGGTATCCCGATAAGCTTAGTGATTATAGGCATAAGTGTCGCTGCTGGTCTTACAGCAAGTTCTAGACTCTATATGAAAGCTCATAACGGCCATGAGTTGGTTTTTGGCTTTATGGTGGGTCTGGTTGCTCAACTTTCTATGGGCACATATATGGTAGAAGCATTTTAAGGCTAATCCATTAAAGTAGATAAAACTCTATACCAAACTTAATGCTCTGCAAGTCTAGAGCATTGCCCTCAACGGTCTGAACATCTTCAAATAAGGTATTGAGACCATACTGGACAAAGGCATTAAAGCTACCATTTCCTACGGTAAAGGTTGCAAAATACCTCCAGCGGTTCAGTCCATCTGGTTGACGTACCTCGACCTTTCCATCCATTGAATCAAAAGACGATTTAAAGCTGTACAGATATCCTATTTTAACTCCCGTGTAAATGCGCCAAAAGCTGAACTCGGTAGGTGTACTTGTTCTCCAGCGATATTGTATAGGCATTTCAACGAGATTGGTGTTAAATCGATTGGACTCTACATCTTCACGTTCAGGATTGATGGCAAACTGAGTGTTTCCATTATCTTCTGTGAATACCACATTTGAATTATAAGAATTCACCGACCAGCCCAGGCCTACTCCTATCGATTTATTACGACGTCTATTAAACGGCATGTCCCTTATAAAACCTAAATGCAAACCACCAGAAAATCCATTTTGAGAAAATCCAACGGGCGTGTTGCTGAGAAGGTTAAAAGACAAGCCTATATAGAACTGATCCTCCCTGTACAAGGAGTCTATTACAGTGGGAATAGCACTTTTGTTCTCATTATCATTTTCTCCAGACTGTGCGATTGAGTATGCGGAGATGCATAACATTGATATCAAACAGATAATTAATCTCATAAAGTAAATATACGTTGAACCATAAGGATTGATCTTTAAAAAAATAATTTCCTGACATAAAAAAAGCCACCTACGCTAGTAAGTGGCTTTTTGAAAACATTTCGGTGAGAGTTTAAATTATTACTTTCTATTCAAGTTGATCATAGGATCACCTTGACTGGCGGTATAATTAATTTTAAGAGCCATTGCGTCCCTCAATTCTTGTTTGACATCTGTAAGTATACCTACTTTAGCCTCGCGATCTACCTTAAGCGACACCATCATTTCATCCTGAATATCTTCAGGCATGGCGTTGCGCTTGGTATTGATAAAAGTTTGAACATCCTTTACTGAGGATATTTTATCACCTAATTGAATAACTTCATTAGATCCAAACTGCTTTTGATAGGTAACACTAGGCTTTCCGATATAGATGTAAACCAACTTATTTTTGGCCTCAAGCTTTTCTACTTGATTAGCCGTAGGTAGCGTGTTTTTTATTTTTAATTCATCTTCACGCATTACCGTAGCAACCATAAAGAAAAATAGAAGCATAAATACGATATCTGGCAGCGATGCTGTAGAAACTGGTGGTAAATCACCACTTTTTTTCTTTTTAAATTTTGACATATCTATTCTCTGTTTTGAGGTTCAGCTTCTGAGAGATTACGAGGAAATAATTTACGTATTTCAGTAATCTGTTCATCAAGCTTTTCATATTCTGGCGACTCTTGTTCTGTGGCAGGGAAATCTTCCAATCTCTTTACCATAGATTCGTACGTCTCATTATATCTCTTTTTTGCCTCTCGATTTCGCAAAATGGTATAGGCTTTTACCAATTCGTTGGTAACCGTTATATACATGCTGTATGATGCAAGACGATCATTTACTAATGAAATAACAGCCTTTTTAGGATTATCAGAAGAGTTAGGATCTCCTTCTCCTTCACAATAAGCGCAAGCATTACGAGCTTCTGTACCACCACCATTATCCAAGAACCTTACAGCCATGTCAGTAAGATCACCTACCTCAGTCAAAACATCTTTATCTTGCTCTCCAACATTTACCAGCAACTGGTTGTTTTGGTTGACAAGAACTTGAAAAATGTTTTTCTTCTTAATCGGTGGTGGTTGAACATCCTCATCAAGAGGTGGCGGCAGTTTACTTGCGATACCACTATCTACTTCAATAGTCGTTGTAACAAGAAAGAAGATCAATAAAAGGAAAGCGATGTCTGCCATCGATCCCGCATTAACTTCTGGTGCAGATCTTCTAGCCATAGTTTATTTTTTTATAAGTTTAGTTGCTCCTGTCCATACTATAGATCCTACGGCAAGAATAGCCATAATGTAGAATGTATATATAGACGCTCCTATAAGTTTAGAATTTGCTACTGATAGAAACTCGCCGTCTTCTAGCTCAATAGCATTATTTGCAGCGTCAGTTCCATCTGCAAAACCAAAGTAAGCTATCGCGACAATTACAAGAACTATACCAACGGACATAGCAGATTTAATAAGAGCTGCTGGATTAGAAGCAAGATTAACCACTAAGAATATAACCACAGCGGCAACAATTAATGCCAGCATTATATAGGACAAGTACATCAACGGTACCACCGTTGAACTCTGAATACCTTCGAGATTATCCTTGATCCCATCGTCTCCAGCAGCTATCGTATAGATAAAAAAGCCAGCCGCGATGACACTTAACAAGATCACGAGGTACTTTAATATTTTGTGTAACATCATAATTTTATGAAATTTAAACTATTACAGTTTATTGTTTTTGTAGGCGACAAGAATGTCAATCAAAGTGATTGAAGCGTCCTCCATGTCATTTACAATACTATCGATCTTAGCAATGATATAGTTGTAAAAGATTTGAAGTATAATCGCAACTATGAGTCCAAAAACCGTTGTTAAAAGTGCTACCTTAATACCACCAGCAACAAGAGCCGGTTCCATGGCACCTGCAGTTTGGATATTATCAAATGCACTAATCATACCCAATACCGTACCCATAAAACCAAGCATAGGAGCAAGAGCAATAAATAGAGACACCCATGAAACATTTTTCTCCAACTGTCCCATTTGCACACCACCGTAAGCCACGACAGCTTTCTCAGCAGCTGCGGGACCTTCATCAATCCTATCCAGACCTTGATAATAAATAGAAGCTACAGGACCTTTTGTATTACGACAAACATCTTTGGCAGCCTCTACTCCACCACTCTTAAGTGCTTCTTCCACATTTGCGGCAAGCTTCTTTGAATTAGTAGTAGAAAGATTCAAATAGATGATTCTTTCTATAGCAATGGCAAGACCCAAGATCAAACAAATCAAAACAAAAGACATAAAAACAGGACCTCCCTCAATAAACCTTTGTTTAAGTTCTTGATGAAAAGTCAGATCCTCTTCAGCAGGAGCTGCATCTTGAATTACCGTAGTCGCGATTGCAGTCGCGCTGTAAGAATTTGTACTTGCTGTAGCAGTATTTGACAGACCTAACATCATAACAACTGCCATGAACAAAATTGAAAGTGATTGTTTCATTTTAAGATTTATTGATTTATTTGAATTTCATGTTAAGGGGTAAATATATAAACTATTGGTTTAAATGTGAAGCAGGATAGGCAATGATTAAAAATAATCTACATATTTAACGATGCGGACACATTTAAATTGTGACAAATAGGGTAACCCATTATCAAATATAGTTCCACAGTAATGATAGTTTCTAATTGTTTTGAAAATTGAAAATAATAATTAAGAACTGGCCTGACAACACTCGATCAAATAAAAATACAATTGTGATTTCTAGAAAACAGTTAATTGCAATTTAAAATATCGCAAGTCAGGTGATTCAAAAGCTGTTAAATGAGGATTGCTCGATGACCGTAAAGTCCTGAAAAAATCAAAGCCTGACATCCAAATAGGAAATCAGGCTTTTAAAAGTGCAGAGAGGAAGGGATTCGAACCCTCGAAACGTTGCCGTTTACACACTTTCCAGGCGTGCGCCTTCGACCACTCGGCCACCTCTCTAGTTTTGAATTTGCAAAAATAAGTATATTCTTATGAATCTACCTTACCTTTTAGGAAAGAAGAGGCGACATTTCCCCTCTAATGGATCTTTCAAAAACAGTTTTAAAGGTATCGTGATTATCACAATGATGTAATAAGTACATAAGTTTTGCCAGCGCAGCCTCTGTGGTAATATCTGCACCAGATATTATCCCCAAATGTTTGAGTCGCACACTGGTTTCATATTTTCCCATATCTACTGCACCTCCACGACATTGAGTAACATTGATAATAAATATTCCTTGAGCTACTGCTTTCTTTAGTTCATCTAAAAACCAAGCCTCTGTAGGTGCATTGCCGCTGCCGTAGGTTTCCAAAATGATTCCTTTAAGTGAAGGTATGCCACAAATACCTGCGACCACTTCTCTATTGATTCCAGGAAATAATTTCAGCACAACGACACGACTGTCCAGCCCTGGCCTGTATATCATCCCGTCTTTGTGCTCTTTATAAAGGTTTTCTTTGAGTCCCGCTTTCGCGAAAGCGATATCTCTACTACCACCCCACAACAAATCACGGTCTATATTTAAATGAACTCCGCTCACGGCAAGTGGCGGGTAATTAGGGGAGCTGAACGCTTCAAAATGCTCGGCATTCATCTTGGCCGTGCGGTTTGCGCGATACAATTGGTACTCAAAATAGATGCAAACCTCTTTTATAATAGGATGGTGGGTTGATCTTTGACATGCAAGTTGCAAGCTGGTAATGAGATTTTCTTTTGCGTCTGTGCGCAGATCACCTATAGGAAGCTGGGAGCCTGTAAGAATCACCGGTTTTTGAAGATTCTCAAACATAAAACTTAAGACGCTGCCTGTATACGACATGGTATCGCTACCGTGTAAAATCACAAAACCGTCATATTTATCATATCTATCATCGATCAATGCAGCCAGTAATCCCCAATAATCGACATTCATATTAGAAGAATCGATGGGTCTATCAAAGGAAAAAGTTTCTACCTCGCAATCAAGAAGCTTGATTTCAGGTACATGAATAAGGAGTTCTGCAAAATTAAAAGCCTTAAGAGCTCCCGTCTCAGGATTTTTTATCATCCCGATGGTTCCTCCCGTGTAGATAAGTAATATTCTAGGAGTCATTTTGATCTTTCATCTATTTCTTCTTTATTGGCCACCGGGCGGGCATACATGGAAAGAAAACTTTGGATTGCCAGACTATTCTCGGTACTTACACGCATTCTTAACCTGCGTTCAAATTGATTTTTATCGTGTTCGCTGTATTCGCTTGAGTATTTGGTAGTGTTATTTATAAGATCATAGGCTACATAATTTGTAGGCCACAGCTTGTAATTATACTGGATGGTGCGATCCAAATGATTGACTACACGTTGTAATACTTGATTGGTACTTTGATCGGCAAGGTCTGCTACGTTAAAAGTTGTTCCAGCATTGATGTGAATGTGCTTTTTTTGCCCCATGGCACCGCTCATGATACTATTGAAATCTTCGTTCTCAGACTTCCTGTACTCTTCATCTGCAGCTTTTGCAAGCAATTCAGGTACCTTGAGCTTGTCTGTAGGATCGTATTCATAGGAAATGGACACAGGTACAATTCTCAGGCTGTTCAAATAATGTTCTAGTGGTTTTTTGCCCGCACCTAGAGCCAGCATTTTTAGTACACCCTGCTCTGTAAGGTCATTACCATCTTTTGTACGACCCTGTCGCTGGGCAAGCCATACACTCCGATTATCTTCTTTAAGCAGTTTACATATATACTCACTGAGTTTTTTACTACTCATCAAGGTTTCTCGAGGACTCATTCCTCTTTTCACAATAAAATTGCGAGTAAGCTTGCTTAGGGCATTTACAAAAGGACGCTGAACTAAATTATCTCCGATCGCGCTTGCTGTGCGTATTAATCCTTTATTAAAGAGTGTAAGGTTTATCAAGCAAGTATCTAGAACAATATCTCTATGGTTTGAAATATATAAATAAGACTTATCGGGATCGAGATTATCAAAACCAGAGGTTGTTAAACCTGAAGAGGTCTCCTCTATAATACGCTCCACGGTCCTACAGATCACCTCTCTCTGAAAATCGTCTATACTTTTGCAACTAGAAACAATTTGCTTTACCTTATCATAATCATTATCAGGGAATGTATAGGTTAACAGCTCCTTTATCATGGGGTGCCTTACTGCACTTTTGAGACTTATCTGTACTTCTTTATCATTGAAGAACCTTATGTCATCGTAAGAAATATTTTTTGTAGCCATGAAATTCAAAAGTAGTTTTTTAAGGCTATACGCCGAAGATTTCTTGAGAATTATGAGTGGTAATTTGTGCTACCTCTGAGAGTTCGAGATTATAAATATCTGCGACTTTTTGAGCAATGTTTGTCAAATAACTGCTTTCATTGCGCTTGCCTCTGTATGGAGTGGGCGCGAGATATGGTGCGTCAGTTTCAAGAACGATGTGACTTAAATCTATTTCTTTGAGGAATTTATCAATCTTCCCATTTTTAAAAGTCACGACACCTCCTATACCCAGTTTTAAATTGAACCCTATGGCCCGCTCAGCCTGTTCCTTTGTACCGGTAAAACAGTGGAATATCCCGTTCAAGCTCGTGTCTCTAAAACCCTTCAAAACTTCAAAAACCTCATCAAATGCTTCTCTGCAATGGATTACTATAGGCAAATTTTTGTCTAGACTCCATTGAATCTGTTTGACAAAAGCCTCCCGTTGCTGTTTTAGATAACTTTTATCCCAATACAAATCCATACCTATCTCTCCCACTGCAATGGGGTTGCTAGTTTCTAGGATCTCATAAACATGATCAAGCTCTTCTATATAATTCTCCTTAACGTGAGTAGGGTGCAGCCCTGCCATGAGATGAACTTGATCGGGATACTTTTTTTTGAGACTCATCATGGAATCTGTATAAGTAGAATCTATCGCAGGAACAAAGAAGCGATGCACTCCTGCGTCAAAAGATCTTTGCATCATTTTTGCTTGATCTTCATCAAATGCCTCGCTGTACAAATGGGTATGCGTATCCGTTAAAACCATTTTGCAAAAATAAGGCTCTTAGGCAGTAGACTCCATCTGTCTCAAACCTTTAACAACATCTTGATGGCATTTTTTATTTTGCGACCCAAATTTGCTTCACCACTAAACCTTATATATTTACAGGAATAACCTTATATGATTTCACTGAAAAAATTACTTGAAGAGCAAGGCTATATTAGACACAACATTAGGATGGCTCCTAAAACTGGACATATCGTAACTAAAGCATACGTAAATGGACATCTAGGAAGATTCATCATTGATACAGGTGCAAGTGCAAGTTGCATCAATCAAGAAATGTACAAGGAGTTCCAGCTAGAAACTGAGTTTATGGATAGACAAATTAGTACCGCAAGTGGGAATTTGAGACCACGGCTTTCTTTGAACAATACTTTGGAACTGGGCGCTTGGAGTGATGAGGGATTTTCATTCCTGAGTATGGACATGACCTACATCAATAATGCCTTAAAAAGTGAGCGTATGAAATCTATTCAAGGCTTACTGGGAGCAGATTTTCTCACTAGTGCAAATGCGGTAATCGATTATCGCACCAAGAAAATCTTTTTAAAGCTTTGAATCTGGAGCTTTAGTATTCAATGCTAAAATTTCCTTCAGTTATTTCAAAAGAAGGGGTACCGCCTGTTGTGAATTCAAATGTTCCTACAATGGTCTGCGCATTTGCATCTACTGCTGTAATTTGAATGAACCCGCTTTCTGCTCGTTCAGTATTTGCTCCATCAGCATTGTAAGTTGCACTATACCCTGAAGAGCTGGCAAGATCATAAGTTCCTACAGCAACATCTTCTGGAAAAGTAAGGGCTATAAATTGCCTCTGGTCATTTGCGGCATTTACCGTTATGTTTCCATTAGCAACGATGGGAACAACACCCACTGGCGTAAAACCTACACCGTCTATTAAAGCGGTAAAAACAGTGCTAAAGTCATCCCCTGGATCTATCCCTATAGGATCACCAAATGGAACTTGATAAATGATACCCCTGCGCATGTAGAGGGAATCCACTTGTCCAGGCAAGTAACTTACAAAATCAAAAGATCCAGAAATAGAATTAGGAGCCTCACTGGATCGCAACTGCACTTCTCCTCTTCCAAAACCCCTATTTGAAGTAAATGTGTTTGTGTTGTTGAATACATATATAGCTTCGTTAGGAGATCCAGGTCCTAACGGATAAGTTCCCAGGTTAGCAGATTCTAAGTTGATAACAAGTTGCTCTAAAGGATTGACTCCAGTAATGGTAAGAGAACCATCTGCATTTTGAACAGCTACCATTTGTTCTGCACCAAAAAACTCTCCGTTGCGGTTCGCATTGATAGCTGGTGTATTGTCTTCATCCAAATTTTTATCACAAGAGGTGAATATCAAAATGGAAAATAAAAAGAAACTTAAAGTTTTAAGGGACTTGATCATGTTTGCTAACTTGATTAATCTTCAAATGTAAATAATTTTACAATATTCTGTTTCAGTAAATAAAAAAATCTATTTTTGCACCCTCAAATTAATAAATAGGGTCGGGAACCCACAAACTTTAATGATATGCCCGTAAAGATTAGATTACAAAGACACGGTAAGAAAGGTAAACCATTTTATTGGATCGTAGCTGCAGATGCTCGTTCTAAAAGAGATGGTAAATATCTTGAAAAACTAGGAACCTACAATCCTAACACTAACCCAGCAACGATCAACTTAGATGTAGATGGATCTGTAAGGTGGTTGGAAAATGGTGCACAACCTACTGACACAGCAAAAGCTCTCCTTAGCTACAAAGGTGTAATGCTTAAAAAACACCTCAAAGGTGGAGTTAAGAAAGGAGCATTTACAGAAGAGCAGGCAGATGAAAAATTCAATACTTGGTTAGAAGAGAAAAACGCTAAGATTTCTGGTAAGGCTTCAAACCTGCAGGCAGAAGCAGACGCTGAAGCTGAAAAAGCACTTGCTGCTGAAAAAGCAGTAAATGAAGCACGTATCAAAGCAAATGCTCCAGAACCAGAAGCAACTGAAGAGCCAGCTGCAGAAGGTGAAGCAGAAACTGGAGAAGAAGAGTAAATTATCATGGTGCGCAAAGAAGACTGTTTCTACGTAGGCACCGTTGTTAACAAATTCAGCTTTAGAGGAGAAATTCTAGTAAAACTAGATACTGACGAGCCTGAAATATTTCTTGAAATGGAATCAGTTTTTATCGAGATCGGTAAAAAACTGGTTCCATTTTTTATTGACAAAAGCCAGCTGCACAAATCACTCTTATTACGTCTCAAACTAGAAGATGTGGACGACGAGGCCTCTGCAGATGCGCTTATGAAAAAAGCACTCTACCTCCCATTGAGTTTTCTCCCACCATTAGAGGGGACTAAATTTTACTACCACGAGGTCATCGGTTTTGAAATGATTGACTCAGAGCACGGATCTATAGGAACCATAAAAAGAATTAACGACTCCACCTCGCAAGCATTGTTTGAAGTTGAAAAAGGAGATCGCGAGCTGCTAATTCCGTTGAACGACCACTTCATTAATAAGCTGGATAGAGATAAAAAACAGATTCACATCACAACTCCTGAAGGTCTTGTAGAACTCTATCTTTCCTAGACAATTCTATGTCTATATTTCGATTCAAAAAATTTGAAGTACATCAAGAGCGATCTTCTCAAAAGATAGGCACAGATGGAGTACTACTAGGCGCATGGTGCTCAAAAGATCAAAATCCCTATAAAATTTTAGACATAGGTGCTGGAACCGGATTGATCTCACTCATGCTTGCCCAGCGTTTTTCTCGTGCAGATATTGAGGCTATTGAAATAGATGATGATGCCTTTGAGGAAGCCACTCTAAATTTTGAAAACAGTCCCTGGGCAGATCGCATGTTTTGCTATCACGCCTCATTTCAGGAATTTTATGAGCAAGAAGATGAAGATCTGGATCGATACGATCTTATCGTGAGCAATCCGCCGTTTTTTACTGGTACGCCAGATCCAGAACTCACTGGTCAAGCTCGATCAATAGCCAGATTTGAAGATGCGCTTCCTTTTGAAGAATTAATTTACGGCATATACAAATTGCTGGAAATTGATGGCGTTTTCGCCTGTATCATACCTGCAGATCGTGAAGATGAGTTCAAAAAAATTGCTGCTCATTTTCAGTTGAAAAACTCTCGCGCGACCTATATAAAAGGAACTATGGACAGTAAAGTAAAGAGGTGTTTGTTGGAATTTCGCTTTCGCGAAAGCGAGAACCTTCCCAAAAACCTCGTTGCCAATACACTGATTTTAGAAAAAAAACGGCACCTCTATACTAAGGATGCCCAAGAATTACTCAAGGATTTCTACCTCAAATTATGAATTCCCTAAAATTCTGATTTTATGTGCGGACATTGCGTTTAGGTATGGTTATTTTTACGACCTAACTATGACGATTTCACACTTACGATATTATGAAACCAGACCTTTTTGAAGCTCCAGACTATTATCAACTTGATGATCTACTCACTGATGAGCATAAAATGATCAGGGATACGGCGCGTGCTTGGGTTAAAAGAGACGTTTCACCCATCATTGAACAAGCCGCACAAGACGCAAAATTTCCCAAGAGTATCATTCCCGGTCTTGCAGAAATAGGAGCTTTTGGCCCTTACATACCAGAAGAATATGGAGGTGCCGGCCTGGATCAGATTTCCTATGGATTGATCATGCAAGAAATAGAAAGAGGTGATAGCGGCGTGCGTTCTACAGCATCAGTCCAGTCGTCGCTTGTGATGTACCCCATCTGGAAATATGGAAGTGAGGAGCAAAAAAAGAAATTTTTACCCAAGCTAGCTACTGGAGAATTCATGGGATCTTTTGGGCTTACAGAGCCTGACCATGGTTCCAATCCCGGCGGAATGGTGACACGTTTCAAAGATGCTGGAGACCACGTTATTCTAAACGGAGCTAAATTATGGATTTCCAACAGTCCATTTTGTGACGTTGCCGTCGTGTGGGCAAAAGATGAAAATGACCGCATCCACGGTGTAATCGTAGAACGTGGAATGGAAGGTTTTACCACTCCAGAGACCCATAATAAATGGTCCTTGAGGGCAAGTGCCACTGGAGAATTGATCTTTCAGGATGTAAAAGTTCCTAAAGCTAACATCCTACCTGGAAGAACCGGTCTGGGTGCGCCGCTTAGTTGTTTGGATAGTGCGCGATTTGGAATCGCATGGGGTGCGATAGGAGCTGCAATGGACTGTTACGACACTGCCTTGAGATACAGTAAGCAACGCAAACAATTTGGCAAGCCAATAGCAGGATTCCAGTTGCAGCAAAAGAAACTGGCAGAAATGATTACCGAGATTACTAAAGCACAACTTTTAGCTTGGAGGCTCGGAGTATTGCGCGAGGAAGGAAAAGCAACCAGCGCGCAAATATCTATGGCAAAGAGAAACAATGTGGAAATCGCCATCGATATTGCCCGCAACGCGAGACAGATTTTAGGAGGTATGGGAATTACCGGAGAGTACAGCATCATGCGTCACTCCATGAATCTTGAGAGTGTAATCACTTATGAAGGAACCCACGACATTCACCTGCTTATAACAGGATTTGATATTACAGGAGAAAATGCTTTTAAGTAATTGAGCATAACCAATAATTCAGTGATGAACCTTTTTTGCTTTAGGCAAGCTAATGTCGGCAGGTCTGATTTAGACTTATTCAGAGGAATTTCTAGTATTCACAGAAAATCATCCAATGAATTGTTGTGATATTGCAGATTTATTCAAATTAAAGATTCTTAGAGCTGGGTTTTCATATCATTTTAGAAAAAATGAAACAGATGCCTATAAAAACTCGAAATAATATTAAAGTTAATCTTGATAAAACTGTAAAATTAACAAGCTAAAGGAAAAGAGTATTAACGAGATTTCTTTTATTTGTAAGTTAAAATAAAAACTATGAAAAATTTTAAACTTTTACTACTTGCTTGTGTTGCTGTCTTTGCAGCTTCATGTGGAGGCGATGATGATGGGTCAGGATTTGAATTGAATCAAGAGAATATCGTAGCGGAATACGAGATCGTATTTTATGAATCTGTGCAAACGGAAGAAATCAGCGCAGGAAATTCCACGGTAACGGCGGTTACTACAATAGAAGGAGATACTTTTACAAATGCTCGATTTTTTATTGACATAGATAATACTTACGATATTTCTGGTGGCTACGTAGAAGATTTAACTACCGTGGTCGCAGGTCAAGAAACCGATAGCTCAAGAATGACAGCTAATTTTCAACAAGGTGGCTCTTATTCATTAAATACTGATGAAAGAACACTGATTTTAAATCCTGGTAATGATCAAACTACATTAGAAATCACTAGATTTAATGAAAACAGTCTTCGATTAGTGGAAAATACAGAATTTCCAAACGGAGTAATATTTGAGCAAGAATATCGTCTAGAGAGAGTTGATAATTAGTCAAAATCTCGCATGATATTGAAAGCCGCTTTACAGCGGCTTTTTTATAAATTAACCTCATCCCTAAACTCTTCTTTGAGTTCAGTGCCTGAAATATCCACTACGGTTTCTATTTGAGGAGCGTGTTTTTTAATGGTCAGCTCCACACCAGACTTAAGAGTCATTTGATTCACGGAGCAGCCTACACAAGTTCCTAGCAGCCTAACCTTTACGTGAGCGTCATCTTCTATTGAGACCAGCTCTATATCGCCCGCATCGCGTTGAAGAAAGGGTCTAATTTCCTGTAATCCATTTTCTACCGCCTGTCTCAAATCTTTTCCAGTCATCATTTTTTGTTTACGGCACTGCAACCTGCCATGGTTGTTATCTGGATCGCCTTAGTAGGCGGCAGGTCATCGTTGCGCTTTACGGTTTCACTGACTACATTCTTAGTGATCTCTATGAGGGCTTTTTCGATATCTGTACCTTCTTGCATTGCAGCAGGCCTACCCACATCGCCAGCTTCTCTTATGGATTGTACCAATGGAAGTTCTCCCAAAAACGGGATGTCTAGGTCATTAGCCAGGTTTTTAGCTCCGTCCTTACCAAAAATATGGTATTTATTATCCGGTAATTCGGGTGGGGTAAAGTAGGCCATGTTTTCTATAATTCCGAGTACGGGTACCTGAATACTCTCTTGCTGAAACATCGCAACTCCTTTTCGGGCATCAGCTAAGGCTACATTTTGAGGCGTACTTACCACGACTGCGCCCGTAAGTGGTAATGACTGCATAATACTCAGATGGATATCACCAGTTCCGGGCGGTAAATCTACGATTAGGAAGTCCAAATCGCCCCAAGCCGCATCAAAGATCATTTGATTCAGGGCCTTAGCAGCCATGGGTCCTCGCCATACGACTGCTTGATCAGGCTCGGTAAAAAAGCCTATGGACAAAATCTTTACACCGTAGCTTTCCACAGGTTTCATTTTAGACTTCCCATCTACATTGACGCTAAGCGGTCGCTCTTTAACCACATCAAACATTATGGTAGCACTGGGCCCGTAGATATCTGAATCCAGCAACCCCACCTTGAAACCCATTTTTGAAAGTGATACAGCTAGATTTGCGGTTACCGTAGATTTCCCCACACCTCCTTTTCCAGAAGCTACTGCAATAATATTATCAATTCCAGGAATTGGTTTTCCTTTGATGACCGGTTTATCGTCCTTTGTTTTGGGCGCTTCAACGGTAAGATTTACCTTTACCTGAGCCTTTTGATACACTTCCTTGTGAATGGCTTGTAAAATGGACACTTCGGTTTTCTTTTTTGCTTGGAGACTGGGATTGTCAATAGTGATATCTACAACTACCTCATCTGCAAAAACAACCACATTTTTAACGGCTCCACTTTCCACCATATTTTTCCCTTCGCCTGGAACAGATATAGTTTCTAGCGCCTTATAAACTGCTTTCTTATCTATTTTCATAAATCTCTTGAGTTGATACAAAGATACATACCACAAGCTAGCACGTAGCAACAGGCAAAGAACATTTTGAGATAAAAGCTCATACTGCGACTACTCTTCATTTGAAGGAAGTAAAGGCGCATAAGCAAGGCAAGATTTGATCTCGCTTTCGCGAAAGCGTATATAACACAAACCTCTTTTTATTTAAAGAACTATTGATGAGTGACCAAATAGCCATTGTTAAATTTTAGTCATATTCATTGAAGGTTATGATATAGAGTATAAAATTCGTAAATTAGGCTATAGTTTTTAAAACATATCTCATGGGAATCAAAAGTTTTACAGGAAAAAGAGCAGAAGTTAGCCAAGATAAGCGGGAGGCGATACGCGTAAAAGATTACATGACTCGCAAATTGATCACGTTCCAGCCACAACAAAGCATTAATGAAGTCATGGAGACCATCTTAAAAGAAAGAATTACTGGCGGGCCGGTAGTGGACGAGAACAACGAGCTCGTTGGTATTATAAGTGACACCGATCTTATGCAGGTCATAGGTGATAGTCGTTACCACAACATGCCGGTAGCAGATCGCAAAGTGGCAGATCTCATGAGTTCACAAGTCTCGACCATAGATGCGGAAACTGATATTTTTAATGCAGCTGGACGGTTTTTAAAAACAGGCCACAGGCGATTTCCAGTGACTGAAAATGGTAAACTCATAGGTCAGATTTCCAGAATGGATGTGATCATAGCCGCCACTAACCTCAAGAAGGATCACTGGAGGTAATTTTAAAAAACGCTTGTATTCCCAGAGTTATATGCACAAGGTTTAAAAACCCATTGAGCTTAGTGTAGAGCAACAAGGATTTTAAACTTTGTTTTTGCGAGGAATGGGCTCAAGCATCTCAAGCTGGCACGACTTTCTAAAATCGCTCGTTGATCCATTCCGTAATCGTGTTTAGTACTACCGGCGCGATGGTTTCTTCAATGGTATCGTACTCTGTGCCATTTCCAGTAGTGGCAGTTTGAAAAAGGTGGTTCAAACCTTCCAGTTCCATAACAGTCACATCCTTATTTCCATTGCTCTTGATCCATTTTTCCATGGGTGGTAGATTGAGCTCGGGTATCACTTGATAATCTAGGGAGCCATTGAGTAGTAAGGTGGGAACAGTAACTTTTTTAAGGTTTTCGGTAGGATCATACCTTAAAAAAGAAGCCATCCATCCAGATGAAAACTGAGCCGCCAGAGGTTGATGTGTGCTCTTTGGGTATTTGGCTTTTTGAAGATCGCTCCCTGAATCGTAATATCTTTCAATTAGCTCACGGATGGCCGTTTCTATTTTTTCCTGGTCACCATCCTCATATCTATCCAGTGTCTCAAACAGGTCCTGCATCATCTTTGCCTCCCATTTAATTATTTCTTGATCCACACCGTCTAACTCTGCCTTACGGACGAGCTGAGTTCTCAAAACCTCTGAACCTTTGACACCTATTCCAGCAAGTGAAACAAAAAAGGCCACCTTTTCTGGATTCTCGGCGATTACCATGGGCGCGATAGCGCCACCTTCACTATGTCCTATAAGACCTATTTTATCCTTGTCCACATCGCCTCTTTTAGCAAGGTAATTGACTGCCGCTAGAACGTCAGTAGCAAAATCTGTGGAGGTGGATGTTGGAAAATTACCTTGTGATCCCGCCACACCTCGATCGTCGTACCTCAAAACGGCTATACCATTCTTTGTCAAATGATCAGCCAGTACAAGAAATGGTTTATGATCATAAATGGTCTCGTCCCGATCTTGCGGACCCGAACCTGAGATCAAGATCGCAACAGGAGGATTTTTAACTCCTGGCGGAATGGTTAGCGTTCCAGCAAGCTTAATTCCACCAGCACTTTCATTTATAAAGGCGACTTCCTCTATTTGATAGGGAAAAGGAGCCTTGGGGGTTTGGGGACGCAACTTTTCTTCGGGAACATATGCTTTCTTCTCAAATCTCATAGGTGTTGATCCAGCACCTTGACTAAAAATACCGTCAATTACTTTACCCTTTTTAACTCCTTTGTACTTGATTTTAAAAGGACTCAAACCTATGATTATACTATCTCCTTTTTTTATGGCGAGATCGGCATCAATAAATTGTTTACTCTGTTTTGGGCTTTGCATTTTTACCGAAAGACTATCTCCTTTTTCCGTAAATTCAAAAATGAGCGGCAAATTTGTAATGCCACCTACCCAAGTCCCTTCTAAGTCTTGCGCAAAAGATGTGAATGATAGATTAACTAAGAATAAAATGCTCAAAGCTTTCAGCGGTAACTTCATGATAGAATTGTTTTAACAATAGGTAGGCAATGAAAAGATATTGTTACATTATGCGTTTTGAATGCGGGTTTTCAACTCATGCAAAGGTTGCACTCCAGAGCCTTTCCAAACTTGCTTACCATTCTTAAAAATCATAAAAGCTGGAACACCTCTTATTTGAAATTTAGTAGCTACAGCTTGATTTTTATCGACATCAATTTTTAAAATTTTTACTTGATCTCCCAGATCAGACTTAAGTTGATCCAGAACTGGCATCATGGTCTGGCAAGGACCGCACCAAGTTGCATAAAAATCTATGAGTACTGGAGTTTCACCACTGGTTAATTCTGAAAAACTTGCCATAAATTTTTCTTTAAAATTACTAAGTACCAGCCCAACGAGCTGTTAGTTTTTTGACAATTTTGAGATCATAAAAAATCCCTGGCTTTGAAGACAGGGATTTGATTATAAACTTAAAGCAAGATCTAGTCACCACTCACGATGATATCATCTATGTGATATCTAGTAGTCGTTCCTTGGGGATCAGAAGCTGTGTATTTAAACGCTATTCTAATATCGTCTCCATCAATACAAGAGATATTAATGGGGTCAACATCTGTGAAACCACTAGCAAAGCCTCCAGTGGGACCTGATGGGATATCCGCATCCACTTGTGCCCACTCGGTTGTAGTAACATCACCGGTAAATTCGTTTGTTATTAATATCTCAAGCAGTCCACCTTGATCAAAGTTTGCTTGAATCGCAAACTCGATAGCTTCATTAGTTGTTCCATCAAAATCAAGACTAGGAAGAACCAACCAAGCAACCATCGGGTCGTCAGATTGACCAAACGCGTTTACCTGTAAATAAGTATTATTGCTAAAGCTTCCGATCTCGTAACGCTCATTTCCACCTGACACATTTATATTGATATAATCCGCGGTGTCTAGTTGACTCTCATTAAAAATACCTTCAAAATCTTGGTCGAGTAGAACGTTGCTACCACCATTACCGGGTGTAGTACATTCTAGGAAATTAGGATCACAACGGTTGGAGTCATTAAGTGAAAGATCGTCAGAGGTGTTTACCGTAATTACGTAATTCTCTCCAAAGAAATCAGTTGTTAGAACAGCATTGATATCACCTTTACCGTCAGGCAGGCTCACAGATTTGTAATCTGCAAAAGTTGAGGTTTGAAATAAGGCGCTAGCATTATTTGAACAACTTGTAAGTGTGCGATCCCCATCAAATTCATCATTTGCCTCACCCGCATAAGTCAGATCTATTTGTCTTCTATCAAATTGTACATCCTCAAGTTTGAAAGCAGTGTAAAGATCTTCAACAGAAAGATCATTGATCTCTTTTGTATTGTACACGATTTCAGCAACTTCTGGATCTCTAGTAATGATATCAGACTCTTCAAATCTTCCTATCGGCTGGATACGTCCCAGAGTTGAGCCTCGACCTATGTTCATACCTAAAAACTCTTCATTCTGAACGTTTCCATTAAAAATGTCTGGAGCCGTAGATGTGGTTACCGTTAGACCAGCAAGGCGCACATAGATTTTTCTACCCAGGTTGTATTTGATACTCAAGGGGCTGGAATCAATTGATAAACGCGCACCTCTACTGGGGTCATTTGGATCATCCTGTATTAAAAGCTCCTCAAAAAAGTTTCCTGCCTCATCACTGGAAACTACGTAACCAGAAATATACAGGTCTGAATCCGCATCGATTTCAGTCAAATATTCATCCTGAACCATGCGGGAGTACAAGGCGTTGAGTGAAATTTCAGTACCTTCTATTTCTACCTCAGTTGCCGCAGTGTCGGGAACGCTGAAATCATCGTCCTCCACACATGAAGGAACCATGGCTGCTAAAAATAAAACAGCCGTTAGCTTTAAAATTGTCTTCATTATTTTATTTGTAAAATTAATAGTTTTCATTTTCTTAAAATCTTAAATATACATTGAGATAATAGGTTGTCCCGTTACCGAAAAAATATCTCGGTGCAAAAACCTCAGTAGGATTGTTTTGATCGTCTCTTACTGATCTGAAATTAGAATTTCTAGATTGTTCAAAACCACCAGATTTGTATTTGATGTCAAATACATTATTGATTGTCGCGAAGAACCCGACATACTTATCGTCAATTCTCCATGACTTTCCACCTATTACATTCCATAAAAGATAATCATCAAATTGCTCTTGCTTTAAAAGTCTTTGGGCCTCATCGTCGTCATAATCTGTAAATGTTTGACCATCAAAGTCCTGAGTAAAGTTAGCGGTTCTTCTCAAGGCACTGATGTCTGAATATCCATTTGAAAAATAGTTTGATGTCACTCCCACATTCCAGTACTCTGGGTCACGATATTCAAAACCTATTTGAAGGGCTGTTTCAGGACCTCCAGCAACATGGTAGTCTTTTAAATTAGTTGTTCCATCTCCAAAAGTCAACTGCCCATCAAAATCATCACTAGTTAAATAGAAATCAGGGTTGTTAGTATATATGTTTTGCCCTAGAGCAGCAGCACCTTTAATCTTAATCGTTGGTGTAACTTGATATTCTAATCCAAATTCAAAACCCATATTTCTGCGCTCTACATTAGTCAGGACTTCTTGAACAAATGCACTTCCATCATCTTGCGGTCTTCCAGTCAAGTCTTCGGTAAAGTAGAAACCTATATCAGATCCATCTAGGAATTGTGTGTAATATCCAGTCAATCGAGCTTTCACTTTAGGAGTGGTAAAAATATAGCTCACATCTCCACTATAAGATCTTTGAGATTCTAGACCATCTACTACGTTGTTATTCTGGCGTGCATTACTAAATGAATTTCTAATAAATGGTGCTTGCGTAATATATGCGGCGTTGAGATCTACGTAATTTTGACCGTTTATTTTAAACGTAGCCCCACCTTTTATTCCAAAGTCATTGAACTCTAGTTTTTCGCTTTCGCCGAATGAGTTCCCTATGAAGTTACCGTTTTCATACTTACCATCTCTTTGATAAGTTGTTCTACTAACATTACCCGCGATATAGTAATCAATGATTTTAGTTTTAAACTGTGCTTGCGCAAAAGATGATATCACATCGGAATTGATGTCATAATTATATTTGTAGCGATCTCCTACACCCACAATCCTATTGGGATTGTTTACGTCAGACTGAGCGGCATCCAGCTGTGCTTGAGCATCAGCAGCAGATTCGTCTGAGAAGAAGTCAATGTCAAGATATCCAGTACCTCCTAGCAGGTCAGCAAGTCGTGCGTAATTCTCACTTTTCAGATTTCTATATCGCACACCACCGTTAAACAAGATGTTTTCCCCAAGCTCTGCCTTGATCAAAATATTTGCAGATAACTGATCGTCGTCTATTCGGTCTTCTTGAATGGCATATAAAGAATTTCCACCCTCTGATCGTCTTATACTGTTTGCTTCATAAAGAGCATTCCAGTCCAGCTGACCGTCATTAAGAAATTCTTGCTGAGCTTGGTAGGCATATTGAATATCTAGAGGTGTACTACCGTTACGTAGGTAAAAGGAAGGTAGGTTCTGATAATAATCTGGATTTGGATTAAGCGCTCCACCGAAATAGGAACCATCTTCCCCTAATCGAGTACCTCCATTATCAATACGAGTATTGCCTATGAATCCAAACTGGTAGGCGAGGTTGGTATTGATCTCTACCTTATCATTTAACGTCCAGTAATGGTTAAGCATAAGGATAGGCTCCTCTATTTCACGTATTCTGGAATTGCGTTCCACATTGTTCTGAATCCCCCAAAAAGGGTTGTACTTAATACCCTTAAGATTTGCAATCTCATCCGTAACCGCGGTACGACGACCTCTCCTATTGGGAGTGTACATTCCAGTAAAGTTGAGCGAGTGAGCCTCACTTAACTTTTTCTCTACAGAAAGTCCAATGGAATTTGCATCATATAAAGTTGCGTCAAAATATCCCTCATCTCCTGCTCTTCTCGATGCATTTACCGCAAAAGCCCAGCCATTACTTAAAAGACCTGTGCGATAGGAAGCCATAAAACGCCCCTGATAGCTTCTATTAGAGCTGGCGTAAGATATTTGTGAGCCTTGTCGTTGTTGAGATGCCCTCATATCTATACTCTGTACACCTCCATATCCTCCAAAGGTGACCTCGGCTGGAGAAAGACCCATGGTAAAAACTTGATTGCGCTGTAAATCATTCAAGCCTCCCCAGTTGCTCCACTGTGGGCGTCCAGAGAATTGCTTATTCATCTCAATACCGTTGATGATCACTTTTCCATCCTCACTATTCAAACCGCGAGGCCTGAAGAAAGTAGCGCTAAAATCAAAAGCGGCAGCTCTCAAAAACTGGTCTCTTGTCGCTTGTAACAAGCCCGATATGTTATTTGCTGCATTTTCATCCTCGGCCAGATCGTTTTCTGTTAAAGAAATAATTCCCTGTGACTGTGAAACATCTGCATTATCTTGAACAAGATAAAGTGGATCTATATTCACAACTTCAGATAGACTTACGACTATAGGAATGACCTTAGAATAGTATCCATTAAAAATAATAGATAGTTTCTGATCACCTTCAGGTACGGCGCCTTCGATTACAAAATACCCTTGAGCATCAGTGGTAGCTTTAAAATCTGTATCAGTCACAGTAACGATAACACCTGGAATAGGTTCTTCCGTTATATCATCAATTACACGCCCCTTAACGAGTTCTTGGGCCATTGAGTAAGAAGTGATCAGGAGCATCAAGCCGAGAACCCATCTTGCCAAAATTGTATTCAACATAAGATAATATTAAGTAAATGTTATGAATTGGGGCGCAAAAATAAGATTTAAAAAGCAGTTATGTACCTTTGGCGCGGAGTTTGGTTAATTCTTTACACAAACATAACTTTAGGTAAAAAACTATGTATAAAAATCTGATTTTCAGTACTTTAATTTTTTTCGCTTTCGCGAAAGCGGGAACTGCACAAGCCCAACCACAAGCAAAGCAATACAAGGTAAAAACCATTGCCTTCTATAATCTGGAGAATTTATTTGATACAGAAGATGACACAAGCATCAATGACGAGGCAAGTCCTATAATGGAAATGGCCGAAGGGCAAAGAGCAGAAGTGTACGAGAAGAAATTGAACAACATGGCTCGCGTCCTTCGCAAATTAGGTAGTGACAAGGCACAAACTGCACCTTCTATCATAGGAGTTTGTGAAATTGAAAATAGAAAGGTTCTTGAAGATCTCGCCAGTCACCCTTTGTTGAGAGAACATGATTATGGAATAGTACACTACGACTCTCCAGACAGGAGGGGCATAGATACTGGCCTCCTTTATAAAAAGAGCGATTTTAAGGTAACTAACTCTCAATCAAGAGCATTATTAATCTATAATAATGAAGATGGCAAGAGAATCTATACCCGTGATCAATTGGTAGTTTCGGGCGAGCTTGATGGAGATCCACTACACCTTATAGTTAATCACTGGCCATCTCGCCGCGGAGGAACTCGAAGTATACCAAAGCGTGTCGCGGCGGCTGCACTTAATAAGAAAATAATGGATTCTATACATAGTCAGAACGCTATGGCAAAAATCATTACCATGGGCGACCTAAATGATGACCCTACCGATAAAAGCGTGATTGAGACTCTAAATGCCCAGCGTGACAGAGAGGATGTAAAGCCACAGATGATCTATAATCCCTACATTCAAATGTTCAAAGATGGTATGAACACGACTGCTTATAGAGACGGCAAGAATATTTTTGACCAGATAATGGTTACATTTCCTTTGCTACATGAAGCTAGTCAATCTGGTTATCAATACTGGCAGGCACATATCTACAACCCTCTTTTTATGAGTAACAAAACTGGGCGATGGAAAAACTATCCGTACAGAAGCTTTGTGGGCAGCACCTTTAATGGTGGATTCAGTGACCACTTCCCTGTTTATGTTTACTTAGTCAAAGAAATTACCGCGACGCCTCAAGAAGCTGAAATGGAAGCCGCTTCTGACAAAATGAAGAAAACTTTAAAAGCGAAACAAGGTTAACTCAGTTTCAATAAATTCATAAAAGCCCAATTTCAGATTGAGATTGGGCTTTTGATTTTTAAACATTTCTAGCTCATCTATGAAGATGATAGATTAAGGGTACTGGTTTTTCTTACAGTCGCGATCCACAAAAGAATCCTGTTCCTGGTTGATGACAAACATGCTATACTCAATTGCCTATCATTATTTATTAGAGGTTCACTATAAAGTCATCATCACAATAAATAGTCGTGTTGAGCTTTTAACAAGCCTTTGAATTTCAGCACATGATGAGTTTGATAGGCTCAGTCTGACCAGATTAAGTTGATTTTAAATAGCTCCATTCTATTCTAATTTATTCGAGGACATTACATCACAAACGAACAAGTCGTAGATAGCGACCACATTTTCAACTAACAGAAACTATATTACGTAAAAAAGCCCTAGAAAAATCTAGGGCTTTTTGCTGGCTAATATTAATTTCAAGCAATTTATTGAATTATCAGCTTTTTGGTAACGCTTTGATCATTTTTCTCAACCTTCACGAGGTAAACACCACTAGGAAGATCGCTTATACCATAAGAATCTTTAGTACCTTCAAAATATTTCACTCGCTGGCCGCTGATGTTGAAAATCTTGACCGTATCTACCTCCCTATCAGAAAGCTCAAATTGGGTAGTAGCTGGATTAGGATAAAGGCTTATCACATCCTGATCAGCTAAATCAGCATCTATACCATTACTCAATGGTCGATTGAGAGGCTGTGAGGTAAATACTCTGTATTCACCTGGCGCCAAACCGATAGCAGCATTTTGATTTGAAGAATTTATGGCTCTCGGTGCATTATTGTTTGTATAATCATACCACGTTCCTGTTCTTGAAAAACTTGGGTTAATCCCCCTAGCTCCCACTTCAAAATTTGCAATAACCACAGCATCAAAGTTTGGACCGTAGAGATTTATTCTCTTCAATTTTGTATCTACATCCAAAAAGTTATTAGTGCTGTTAAAAGTTTCTGGAAATTCGGTTTTAAGACGGATCATATTTGCGGTGACTCGATATAAACGCATGCGATCAGGGTCATTTTGATAACCTCTTGACCAAGGTATAGGCTTACGATCAGTACGACACGTTGTACAATTTAAATTTGTAGCACTTGCGTTTATACTTACATCATAACCCAGTTCTCCAAATTGCCATAGCATTTTTGGCCCTGGTATGCTATATAAAATTGCCGCAATAGCTTCCTGACGATCTAGAGCAACGTCAATTGTTCTAACATTGTGATTTGAATTTGAAGTGTTTCCAAATTGGAGATTATTAACCATGAGACGTTCCTCATCGTGACTTTCTGCATAAGCTACAAGATGCTGCTCATTAAAGTTGCGCGATGTAAAGTAAGATCTGAATACATTAGTATCTCCATTCTGACCCATCGAATTCTCATTAAACTGTTCTGTCATCTTTCCCCATAACATGAAGCCTTGATTTGCTAGCGCTGCTTCCTCGTTCACGCCGCCTAGATGTTCCAATATCATATAGATGTCATTTCCATTAGCATTCCAGATGGTGTTTTTATAATCATTTAAAATATCTACTCGAGATTGATCATAAGCATTCCATGCACCTATATTTCCTAATGTATTGTTTTGGGTAAATCCTTTAGATAAATCAAACCTGAAGCCATCCACACGATACTCATCTATGAAATATTGTAATGTCTGCTTTACATAGTCACGTGACAATTGACTTTCATGATTCATATCGTATCCTACATTAAAGTCATGCGTAGGTGTCACGTTCATGTAGGGATTATTTTGTGCAGGCCT
Organism: Nonlabens sp.; assembly: GCA_049671565.1. GTDB lineage: Bacteria > Bacteroidota > Bacteroidia > Flavobacteriales > Flavobacteriaceae > Nonlabens. The sequence goes on along the minus strand of JBATVD010000007.1, from coordinate 295,555 downwards.
AAAGTTAGCATCGTCCCACCACATTTGACACAGCGGACTCTGACTAAAAGCATGATTATAAACTACATCTATAACAACAGCAATCCCCCTAGAATGACACAGATCCACCAGCTCTTTAAATTTTTCAGGAGTTCCGTAAGCCTTATCTAGGGCGCCATGAAATTTTGGATTGTAGCCCCAGCTATCAGTACCCTCAAATTCATTCACAGGCATGAATTGAAGAACATTGATATTCAAATCATCCAAGTAATCAATACGATCGATGATCGCCTGAAAGCTGTCCTCTTCAGAGAAATCACGAGCTAATATTTCGTAGACGACTAAATTTTCTTTATCGGGTCGCTGAAAATTATTGGTGGTCCAGTTATAAGGAGTCTTTTGATAAGTATATACCGTAACATCACCAGTGGTTTCAGAAAGAGGATATTGTGGAAGATTAGGGTAATTGCCAGGTTTGATAAACTGATCGCTTCCCGGATCAAGTATCAACTCGCTATAAGGATCTGCCACCTTTATATCAAAATCAATTAAGTATTGGTACATAAAGTCTGTATTAGCAGTAAATTCAGAAGGTGGAACAGTAATCCAAAAGTCGTCCCCATCCTTATTCATTTGATATTGTGTCAACAGTTCCCATCCCGTAAAACTTCCTATGAGCATCACATCATTCTTTAAGGGAGCAGAGAGAAGGAAAGTGACACTTCCATCAGCATTTTCATTTACACCATTTTTCAAACCTGCTGGCTGAACAATATTCTGTGTAGTTCCCGGCACGTAAACATTGATGTTATCACTGGCGGTATTACCCCCATTGTCTGCGGTCGCAGAAATCGTGAAGTTTCCTGTGGAATTAAATGTATAAGATGCACTAATGTTACTTGCATTAGAAGAACCTATGCTTGAGCCGTTTACAGTAAGTTCTAAAGCGGCAGTTGCAGAGCAATCAGCAGAAACAGTAATAGTTTCGCCATTTGCAAATATCTCTCCATTTCTTGGATTTGTTATAGCGACATTGAGACCAGGAGCAAAAACAGGAATGTATTCATCAGGTCTGATTTGTTCCGAACCATCTGCATTACGCACCACCATTGTTATATGAGTTATAGTACCGCTGGTAATATTGTAATAATCGTTAATACTCATTCCTAAGTCAAGCTCATAAATGTTATTCGAAGTATTCGTGAACCTAATATCTGTTCCAGTGGTCGCCCAAGCAGCTTTAACATTAGACCATTGAGCACCATCAAAGGTCACCCCTGTGTGCGCATAAAGTGTTTGTGTAGTATTTTCAAATACGGTACCAGTTGCGTCAAACTGCAATACAACCTGATCATTCTGGTTAGCAGTGGCTGGAATCATTGAGGTATGTGGGTTCTGCGCTTTCGCGAAAGCGAGAACGAAAACAGCCAGTAAAAAACATATTTGCTTTTTCATAGTTTAAATTTTAAAAAAAAAGGCTGCATAAAAGCAGCCTTTTTTAAAATCCGATTAATTAATCTTCAACAGGAATGAAGGCGTAACGACCAGTTATGTCATCAAAGAAAATATCATATGTTCCAGCTGCGATAGGCATATTATCTGAGCTTCCCAAAGTAGCTTGACCAGACCACTCACTAGTAGCACCCCAGTTGTCATCCCAAGCATCATTTGCTCTGAACTTAATTTCTCCAGGTACGATATCAACGCCTCTTAGACTCCATTTGTGAGGGTCAAAACTAGACTGCACCATATCTGTGTCCGGAGCATCCCAACCATTAGGAGTTGCACTACCTATTATGGCAATTGAGGCATAAGTTGGAGCACTTGCAGCAGCTATATTTTCAACAAGCGTGAAAGAAGAGGATCCTGGGTCGTCATTAGTCACTCCCGAGATATCGACAGTAAAATCATAATAACCTGTAGCAGGCACTACAAATGCAGCAGGATCAGATCCATTACCATCATTAAGACCTACGGCACCTGATCCATTTGGCCCGTATTGTGGCTGCCAGTTTCCAGGAGCGCTCAATAATTTGAATTCATTGGCAACAAAACGACCAGTGTAGTGAAATACGTTCTCGTCATCTGCATCTCTGAAAAGCGCAGGATTATCATTATTATTATTCCAATCTGGAGCAGTAGCATTACCTACTAGATAAAGATCAGTGAACAAATAGGCTGCAAACGGAGTAATTGTTGCTGTAACCAAGTTTGATACTGAAGAATTGATGGCAGGATCATTAGTAATCGTGCGCACCCTTAAATCATAATTTTGGGCAACACCGGCACTTGCATCATTTGCTAGAACGATATCATTCAATTCCCCATAAGTAATTGCAAAATTGTTGTCGCCTGTCGACCCCAATTCAATGGGGTCTGAAAAATCTCCACCTTGAAGATCCATCTCCAACTGATAAGTTACTTGTAGTGGAATATCAAAATCAGCAGAATTCCATGAGAACCTTTCTGCAAGATCGTCTTGATTATCCTCAGTTACCTCAAAAGAAACCGTTGAAGGTGACAAGGTAATATCCGAAGTCTGGTTTGTATCTAATACGAACTCTTCTGTATCATCATCACAAGAGAACAATGTGGTTGCTGCAAGAAAACAGCACATTAAGATTGATAATTTTTTCATCGTTTTATTTATTAATTAGTAACCAGGATTCTGGCTAAGATTTGGATTTAAATTAATTTGTTGCGCTGGAATAGAATATAGATTACGGAATGCAGGAGTCGTAGTCCCACTTTGAACATTTCCTTTCCAGGCCCATCTACCATTATTTGTAAAGTTATTGAATCTAATTAAGTCTTGACGTCTATGGGCCTCCCAGTGTAATTCACGACCTCTCTCATCTAAGATAAAGTCAAGTGTTAGATCTGACTCAGTGATGTTTGCAAAATTCCCATTATGAGCTCTTTCTCTCAAAATATTCACATAACTAGTTGCGGCACTAATATCTCCTCCGCCTCCGCGCAAAGTCGCTTCAGCATACATTAGATAGGCGTCAGCCAGTCTAAAAACCGGGAAATCAATATCTACAAAATCTCCAGTGGCATCAGAGCCTTGATTTCCATTAACATCGATGTTCTTAAACTTGGCAATGGCAAAACCATCGGTAAAGCTTGATTCATCTGCTATTCCCTTGTTCTGATTATCAGCAAAGAATTGCTCCCGACCGTCAGCACTATTTTCTTCTCCTTCAAAAAGCTCAACAAATTCAGGAGTGGTTCTTAAACCAAACCAACCACCGTTGATACCAAAACTGGAAGGATCCATGTCACCTCCTACAGGGGCGTGAGTCAAATAGGTCGTTCCGCCAAAGGTTTGAGTTCTCTGACCGTCAAAGTTCAATGTCCAGATAAACTCATTTTGAGAACCGTTAGAATCATTATCTGCTAAAAAGAGATTTCCATAAGGCGCAGATGTATTTATACTGTAACCGGCATTGATTACCCTCTCCGTGTATGTTATCACCTCGTCGTAACGAGCATTTCCCGTATAGATTTCTGAGTTGAGATATAATTTCGATAAAAGCATCCAGACTGTTGCTTGATCTGCTCTACCATACATATTAGTCCTTGCGGGTGCGATACTACCCTCAATAGCTAACAACTCTGACTCAATGAAATCAAAAAGTTCCTCACCAGCCAGTCGATTACCACCTATTGTAGGATCTGTAGTTTCATCTTGAAAACCGATTGCTCCAAAAAGATCTAGAGCATGGTAATAGGAATAGGCTCTCAAAAAACGAACCTCATCTCTGAACGCCAGTATTTCTTCCCTATTAGCTTCAGAAATTCCATTGCTGTTGAGATTGTCATCAGTGGCTAATCTCAGAAAGTCATTTGTAAGAGCAATTTGATACGAGATGCGGGAATACATTCCCCTAATGAACTCATTACCGTCATTCCAAGTGTGACGTTGAAAGTCTTTGATCGTTCCATCATTCCAAGCTATGATCGCCTCATCGGTAGGTAATTCCTGCATATTCCAGTACAATCGTAGGTAATTTGAAAAACCACCATCGATACCAGAAATATCAGAGTTACCATCCCCACCTTCTTGACCTCCCACATGGAGACCAGCATAGGTTTTGGCAAAGATCGCCGTGTAGGAAGCAGGATCGTTTAAAACTTCACCCGCGGTAAGTCCCTGACCCTCGACCTCTAGCTCGAGTGTTTCCTCGCACGCCACAAAAACAGCAGCTGCAAAGAATAACATCAGTAATGTTTTGTAATGCTTCATAATTTATTCTTTTTGCTTTTTATTAAAACGTTGCACCTATACCGAGGACAAATCCGCGGCTACGTGGGAAAATATTATTATCGATACCACCAAATACTTCAGGGTCAAGACCTGTATAGTCAGTTATGGTAAACAGGTTAGTTCCCGTAAGACTAAATCTCAAATCAACCTTTTCACGATCCAATGTATAACCTATCGTTGCATTATCCAATCTCAAGAAGTCTGAACTTTGAACATAATAATCTGAGAACAATTCTTGGTCTGAGAATCTGGTATCCAATATAGTAGTCGGTGCATTGTTGACATAATTACCGGGAGTATTAAATGCGTTTGTAAAGTTAGCTGCATTTGAATCCACGTTGTTATAATTGTAGCCGCCTACTTGCCCTCTAAATGTAAAACTAAAGAAGACATTCTTATAGTCAAGATTTGAAGTAAACCCAAAAAACGCATCTGGATTGGCTTTTTTGTATCTCACTCTATCGGCCTCATTAATTACATTATCTCCATTTACATCTACGTAAACTCCGCTCAAAGGGTTTCCGTTTGTATCATAAACCTGTCTAAAAACATGAAAGCTTGATGGATCAAAGCCTATAGCTCTTTCCTGGATAAAGTTACCCACTCCTCCTGCAATTCCACCTACATCAGATCTAGGCTCATCATTATCACCTTCCGTCAAGTTTGTGACCTCAAGATCTTGTAGAGTACCGTTTAGATTTATGCTCCAGTTTAGGTTTTCAGACCTTATGACATCAACGTTCAAAGCTCCTTCGAGCCCTCTACTTTCTGTAGCTCCAATATTTTGGAATCCAGCATTTTCCAACCCTCCATCAGGGAAAGAATTGAATTGCAAAAGATCGGTTGTTTCTCTGGTGTAGGCATCCACACTTCCCGTTACGCGGTCATCAAAAAAGCCAAAATCAAGACCCACGTTATATCCAGAAGTCTTTTCCCAGGTAAGAAACACCTGACCTTCTGGCCTTAGCGTTGTGAAAAATTGGTCTCCAAACTGTACACTGGATTGCGGTTGACCAGGAGTAAATGTTTGTATGTAAGCTTGACTTACTGGAATTTCTTGATTACCCGTTTGACCATAACCACCTCTTATCTTCAATTGAGAGAGGAATCCACTATTTTGAACAAAATCAAGATTAGTAAGCTTCAGTGCAGCACTTGCACCTCCAAAAGTTCCAAACTGGTCGCCAGGAGCAAATTTTGAAGACCCATCCCTGGAAACTGAACCTGAAAGAACAAATAAGTCGCTAATATCAAAGTTCAATCGACCGAAAAAGCTAATCAACCTATCTGTACTTCCTTCCTGAATCACTTCCGCCAGCACACCATTATCAGTTCCCTGGCGCTGCCCTTTGCGGGTAAAGTCCTGAAAGCTGGAACCTACCGTCGCTTCCATCTTAGTATTGATGCTTTCAAAATCTGTTTTATAATCGATGCGCCCGTTCAACAACAGGTTTCTACGATAACCACTTTGAAAGAATCTAGAACCATTATCTCTGATTCCAGCGCCTGAGTTAACCTCACGGATTGATGTCACATCAAACTCGTTATAATCAATACCCGCATTACCGGTAAAACTTAATCCATCGATAGGCAGTCTATAAACCGCATTCAGGTTGGATCGTATTTGATTGTTCTCAGTCTCAGAATCAAGGCTCTCAAGAAGACCTACAGGATTGCGTGGTGCGGTGGGAATGGGCAATCCATCATTAGCCTGTAGAAATTCAAAATAACCATTGATGCCGTTTTGGTCAAAAACAGGCTGCGTGGGATTAAACACTACGGCAGATCCTATAGCCCCCTGATCTGCATTACCCACACTCTCTACAGCTGCTTGTGTAGTCAACCTTAACCTTAAGGCACTATCAAAAAAGTTTTGGGACAAATTGATATTTGCAGTAGTACGAGAATAATCCGAAGTTCTCAAAGTTCCTTCTTCACCAGTATGGTTCAGGGAAACTCGCATGCGTGTGTTCTCCCATCCCTTAGTTAAAGAAATATTGTGGATGCCTCGCGTGCCCGTTTGATAAATTTCATCCTGCCAGTTAGTATTAGCATCTCCCAGCAGTGCTGGATCTATACCCCTTTCAGCAGCAAGTTCTCTATAACGATCTGCGCTCAACACGTCTAGCTGGTTATAATTGTTGTTGATAGCAAATTGGAAATCGTAGGCAACCTCAAGGTCGCTGTTCAATTTTCCTTGCTTTGTAGTGATTATGATAACACCATTAGAAGCCCTATTACCATAGATGGCAGCAGCACTGGGATCTTTTAATATTGTATAGGACTCAATATCGTTGGGATTGATGGAGTTGAGATTTGCATTTTGCTGATCAAGTGGAATTCCATCCACAACTATCAAAGGAGACGCCTCACCGTCCAGCGACGAACCAGCTCTTACTCTTATTACCGGTCCCGCACCTGGTTGACCAGTGGGTGCTGTTACCTGAACACCAGCAGCTTTACCAGCGATAAGCTGTCCAGGAGACACAATCGCTCCATTGTTGAATTCCTCCTCGCTTACAGTAGTCTGGGCGGCGGTTACATTTTCTTTAGTTGTAGTACCGTACCCAATAAGTACGATGGTATCCAACTCAGAAGCATCTTCTTGCAGCGTAGTATTTATAGTTGCCTGACCATTAACCCGCACCTCCTGACTCGAGTAACCTATATATGAAAATACGAGAATAGCATCTTCTGGCACGTTATTAAGAGTATACTTGCCATCAAAATCGGTAGAAGTAGCAATTTGTGTCCCCTTGACTAACACCGTCGCACCCAGAATGGGAAGATTATCCTTATCGGTTACGACACCATTTACCACACTTTGCGCAAAAGCAAATAGTGGTAACAGAAATAACAGAAAAACTGTTTTGATTTTGTTGTTCATTACTGTGTTTTAGTTAATGTTAATGATTAAACCTTCTTCTCACACGGCGTAAAATTATGTAAAGAGAATGTTAACAAACATGATTTATCTACACGAAATACGAAAACGTTTTCGTGTAGTTGTCGTAGTTTTGTTGAGTATATTCGCTTTCGCGAAAGCGTACTTATTGCCTATATTCAGGCAGGGAATTATGCAAATCTTTTAATACCTGACAATGCCCCAAAAACTAACACTCAAGCAAATAGCAAAAGACCTAAATGTCTCTATATCAACGGTCTCCAAAGCCTTGAGAGACTCCTATGAAATCAGCGAGGAGACTAGGGAAAAAATAAAGGACTACGCAAAAAAGAAAAGTTACAGGCCTAATAGTATAGCGCTAAGTTTAAAAAATCAAAAGACAAAAAAAATAGGTATCATAATTCCCGAAATAGTGCACCATTTTTTTGCGACCGTAATTGCGGGAGCAGAGCGCGTAGCTAATGAAAACGGTTATCAAGTTATCATCACGGTATCTGGAGAAAGTTTTGACAAAGAAGTAGTGAACATGGAAATGCTGGCAAATGGCAGTATAGATGGCTTTATCATAAGTCTTTCCAAACAAACCATGGACAAACAAGATTTTCATCACTTAAGAGAGGTTACCAATCAAGGTATGCCTATCGTTATGTTTGACCGTGTTTCAAACGATATATCTTGCGATAAGATAATTATAGACGATGTGGAAGCCGCTCGTAGAGCCACAGATTTTTTAATGCGCAAAAACAAGAAAAGACTTGGCCTGATCACTACTGTAGATTATGTAAGCGTAGGCAGATTACGCACTCAGGGCTTTAAAGAGGCTTTGGTACACAGAGGGTATGAATGTGATGAGCACCAAATATTAAAAATAGAAGATGCTGACCATTGCGAAAAAGAAATCGAAAAGTTTTTAGAAAACCAAGATTTTGACGCTTTACTCGCAGTAAATGAATTATTTGCTGTTACCGCCAGTAAAGCTCTCCAAAAGATGGGAAAGAAAATCCCAGAAGATGTCGCCATTATTGCATTTACGGACGGAATGCTCTCTAAATATGCCAGCCCTACCCTTACAACTATAGGTCAAAAAGGTGAGGAAATGGGAGGTATCGCAGCGGCAAAATTGATTGACCGTCTAGAAAAAAAACAATCTGACTCTGAAAGTTACGAAACCGTTATCGTAAAAACTTCACTGATAGAAAGGGAATCAACTCCTTAATTTATTTAAATTTACACCTTTATTGAACTTTTTAAGTTCATGAGTTATCAGAACCTACCTTCTTCGCACACATGTAAGTTTTGATAAGTCATAAGGCTTATCGTAATTAATACAAACGATATGCAAAAGCCTAAGTTAGGTTTCTGGAACATCTGGAACATGAGTTTTGGATTTCTGGGTATACAGTTCGGTTTTGCCCTACAGGGCTCTACAATGTCACGTATTTTTGAAACACTGGGTGCCGCAAAGGATGATATTCCTTTTCTCTGGATAGCTGCTCCACTTGCAGGACTTATTGTTCAACCCATCATCGGATACTTAAGTGATAACACTTGGCATAAAACCCTGGGACGTAGAAGACCCTTTTTTCTATTGGGTGCAATTTTAAGTTCCATTGCTTTATTACTCATGCCCTACTCATCTGCTGTATGGATGGCAGCTGGTTTACTTCTAGTTTTAGATGCTTCCATAAACATCTCTATGGAACCTTTCAGAGCACTTGTTGCTGATAAGCTGCCTGAATCCCAGCGCAGTTATGGTTTTGTTGTTCAGACACTTATTATAGGTGTCGGGACTTGGATCGCCAGTAATTTACCTAAGTGGGTAAATAACGGATTAGACATTTCAAACGAGGCTGCTCCTGGAGTTGTCCCTGATTCCGTGAAAGTTGCTTTTGCAGTGGGAGCGGTTGTTTTCATTACTTCTATCTTCGTAACAATTTTCACGACCAAAGAATATTCTCCTGAGGAGATGGCTCGTTTTGATGATGCAGGCGAACCTGAAGAGAAAGAAGGTATGTGGCCTACAATTTTGGGAACCTACAAGTTGATGCCTACTATAATGAAAAAATTAGGCGTGGTCCAGTTCTTCTCTTGGTTTGCGTTTTTCGCGATGTGGACATTAGCAAATCCAGCCCTTACCAGTCACATCTATAATGCACCAAAACCAGACATTAACGAATATGCTCAGCTTGATGCAAATGATGAAGTCATGTATGATGAATCAGGTACAGATCGAGTTGTTCTATTCCTGAGTGACCAGTCTCAATCAGAGTACACAACTCAAGATAAAGCATACAATGAGGCATCAGATGATGTGGGTTCTAAAATGGGAATTTATGGTCTGACCTCCATGGCATTTGCTTTATTGCTTACATTTTACACGGCATATAAAAGCATAAATAGAAAATATGTCCATATGTTCAGCTTACTGTGCGGCGCAGCTGGGTTCTTAATTATGTTTTATAGTCCTGGTACACCAGAGAATCTATATTTATGTTTTGGATTAATCGGTGTCGCATGGGGAAGTATATTGTCCATGCCTTATGCAATGCTTTCTAGCTCTGTAGAGTCCTCAAAAATGGGTTTGATGATGGGCGTTTTTAATATGTTTATTGTTATACCCCAAATTCTGGCTGCCGTGGGCGGTGTGGTACTTTTGCATAAATTGATAGGAGAAGATACCATACACGCAATGACAATTGCTGGTGTTTTCTTGATTATTGCAGCTTTGTCAAACTTTTTAATTACTGATAGAAAAGCGATTACCTATAATCCGGAAAGTCAAACAGCGTAGAGAAATAGATCTGTAAAGATTTAAAATAGAAAAGAGAATAGTTTTAGATGAGTACATTAAAAAAAGGCTTCATATTTGACCTTGACGGCGTGATCGTCGACACCGCAAAATTTCATTTTGTGGCTTGGCAACGCCTTGCCAAAAGTATAGGCGTAGATTTTGACCATGAGCAGAATGAGCAACTTAAGGGAGTTTCAAGAGTCAACTCGCTAAAAAAAATATTGCAATGGGGAAACGCCACGCTGTCTGAAGACGAGTTCAATTCTAAGATGGCACAGAAGAACGAGGAATACTTAGATCTCGTCGCCACACTAACCACCAGCGATATCATGCCGGGAGTTCATGATTTCTTGTTAGAACTGCGTCGCAGGGATCAACCCATTGCTTTGGGTAGTGCCAGTAAAAATGCACGGCCCATCCTTGAGAAATTAAATATTTCACATCTTTTTGATACCATAGTTGACGGAACTAATGTGACTCAGGCAAAACCAGATCCAGAAGTATTTACTACGGCTGCATCCCAACTCAACATGAATGATGCAGACTGCATCATTTTTGAAGATAGTGTGGCCGGCGTACAAGCTGCAAATACTGCAAACATGATTTCCATAGGACTGGGAGATCCTAAAATCCTCCACGAGGCTGATGAAGTCTTTCAAAGTTTCACAGACATGCCAGCCAATTATATCAATACCTTATTAAAGAAAGAAAAGTAATGAATCAAGAATATATAATCCCAGATGCTTGGTCCATCATTGAAGAAGGATGGAGTCCATCACTAGTCAAATCCAGTGAAAGCCTATTTTCCATAGGAAATGGAGCTATGGGTCAGCGTGCAAATTTTGAAGAGAATTATACAGGAGAAACCTTTCAGGGAAGCTATATCGCCGGCGTCTACTATCCGGATAAGACTCGTGTAGGCTGGTGGAAAAATGGTTATCCAGAATACTTTGCAAAGGTTCTCAATGCCCCTAACTTCATCGGGATTAACGTATTTATTGATGGGAAAGAACTGGATCTCGCAAAAGCGACTAGCGCTGAGCAGGGTCGAAGTGACGCGATACAAAATTACCGCCGTGAGCTTAACATGAAAGAAGGCTGGCACGAGCGCTCTTTTGAGGTTACTCTTGAAAATGACAAGACTATATCTGTAAAAGCCAAACGGTTTTTAAGTTTGGATAAAGACGAGCTAGGTGTTATTCATTATTCTGTAACCGCGGTTTCAGGGAATATGAAAATTACTTTTCAGCCTTACCTCGATGGAGGGATCTCTAATGAAGACAGCAACTGGGACGATGCTTTTTGGGAGATAGAAGATATTACAAGTGACCATCACAGAGCATTTATACGCAGTAAAACGAATAAGACCAATTTCTACGTAGCTACGTTCATGCAATCTGAATTGTATAAAAATGGTACTCATGTTCAATATGCTGATCATTATGATCAATCTGCCACACAAGTTACTCATGAAATTAAAACGAACTTAGAAAAAGGGGAAACTGCCACACTAATAAAGTATGCAGGGTACACCTCCAGCCTCAATCATGAGAAAGATGAGTTGTATAATGCAGCTTCTAAAGTCCTTACTACAGCTACTGATCTAGGATATGATGAATTGCTCAACCTTCAGGTCAAAGCATGGGCTGACATCTGGAACATGGCAGATATAACTATAGAGGGCGATCTCAAAGCTCAACAAGGTATTCGTTTTAATATCTTTCAATTGAATCAAACGTATCTTGGCAAAGATTCTAGATTAAATTTAGGCCCCAAAGGATTTACCGGCGAGAAATACGGCGGTTCCACTTATTGGGACACAGAGGCTTATTGCATTCCATTTTATATGGCGACTAAAGATCAACAAGTCGCTAGAAATTTATTGAAATATAGGTATGAGCAGCTAGACAAGGCCATTGAAAACGCTGAGAAATTAGGGTTTTCTAATGGAGCTGCTCTATATCCTATGGTTACCATGAACGGCGAGGAGTGTCACAACGAGTGGGAGATTACCTTTGAGGAAATCCACCGTAACGGCGCCATGGTTTTCGCCATTTATAACTACCTGAGATACACGGGTGACTATAGTTATATTCCAGAGATGGGTCTTGAGGTCATGATTGCCATTGCACGTTTCTGGCAACAGCGCGCTACCTACTCGCAACAAGCTGGTAAACACATGATTTTAGGTGTTACCGGTCCTAATGAGTACGAGAACAATGTCAACAACAACTGGTACACAAATTATCTCGCAAAATGGTGTATCAACCAAGCCATCGAGCATCTCGACAAAGTTAAGGATGGGCATGCCAACGATTATGAGCGCATAATTGCTAAAACCAGCTTGACAGATAAAGAGGTGGCTGCCATGCAAGAGGTCGCAGATAATATGTACGAGCCTTATGATAAAAAGCTAGAGGTTTACCTTCAGCAAGACGGTTTCCTTGATAAGGAAATTATTCCCGTTTCCCAACTGAATAGCTCACAACGGCCCATCAACCAGAAGTGGTCATGGGATCGCATTTTGAGAAGCTGCTACATCAAACAGGCAGACGTACTTCAGTGTTTCTATTTCTTTGAAGATCACTTCTCAAAAGACCAATTAGAAAAGCATTTTGATTTTTACGAACCCCTTACCGTTCATGAAAGCTCGCTTTCTCCCTGCGTTCACAGCATACAAGCGGCCAAACTAGATCGCATGGATCAAGCCTATGAATTTTATCTAAGAACTTCGCGACTGGATCTTGACGACTACAATCACGAGGTCGAAGAAGGCTGTCACATTACCAGTATGGCGGGAACCTGGATGAGTATCGTAGAAGGCTTTGGAGGTCTTCAGATCATTGATGACAAGCCTAGTTTTACTACAAAACTACCTGCTGAATGGAAAGGTTTCAGTTTCAAGATCAATTTCAGAAACCAGATACTAAAAGTGAATGTCTCTAAATCTGGAACCGAAGTACTTCTGGAAGGTAAGCATCCGCAGGATGTTATCATTAATGGTGAAGAAATCACTCTGGAACCTCAGATGGTTAATGCATAGATTATGAAAAAGTACATCGCTTTTGTGGGAGTTCTGATTTGTTTCGCTTTCGCGAAAGCGTTACCAGCACAATCTATAGAGCGCATCGAGCCGCCTAATTGGTGGGCAGGGATGGAGCACAGCGCAGTGGAGTTGATGATTTATGGAGAAAACGTAGGAAATGGTAAAGTTTGGGAGAGTGACTTACTAATTCTGAAAACTAGAAAGACCGAAAATCCGAACTATCTTTTTCTAACTTTAGAAACAAGAGGTGCCTCCGTTGGAACCCATACATTAATAATTAGTGTGGGAGAGAAATACCTTTCCATAGATTATGAGCTCAAACCACGAGAAAAAAACAGCCGCCTGCGCAAAGGCTTTGACTCCAGCGACGTGATCTACCTCGTCATGCCCGACCGGTTTGCAAACGGCGATACGTCTAATGACAGCGTCGACGGCCTGGCCGAAAAAGCAAACCGAGATTTCAAGGGCGGTCGTCATGGCGGCGATATTCAGGGAATTATTGATCATTTGGATTACATTGATGATCTGGGCGCCACGGCCATCTGGAGCACACCTGTGCAGGAGGATAATGAAGAACGTTACTCGTACCATACCTACGCCATAAGCGATCTGTATAAAATCGATGCACGTTACGGGACTAATGAAGACTACCGCCGCCTTGCCCATGAGATGCACCAGCGCGATATGAAACTCATCATGGATATGGTGCCCAACCACTGGGGAGCCGCGCACTGGATGATGAAAGACCTACCGTCCAAAGACTGGATCCATTATTTTGAGGATAACGACTTTCGCGACGACCTGCCTCTTAAGGGCTTTTCAAGGTCAAATTATCGACAAACTACGCAGTTTGACCCCTATACCAGTGAGAACGACGAGCGTTATGCCGAAAAAGGCTGGTTTGATACCACCATGCCCGACATGAACACGGAAAACGAGCTCTTCCTTAATTACATGATCCAGAACGCAATCTGGTGGGTGGAGTACGCAGGGCTGGATGGTATACGCGTGGACACTTATGCCTACAATGAAAAAGAGGGCATCGCAAAGTGGACCAAAGCCATTATGGACGAGTATCCGTATTTTAATATTTTGGGAGAAACCTGGTTGTACGAGACCTCACACGTTTCCTACTGGCAAAAGGACAGTCCTGTGGCGGCTATACAGCACTATAACAGCTATCTGCCTACCGTCATGGACAAACCCTTGAACGTAGAAATGCTCAAGGCGTTTAAAGAAAATGAGGGCAGTTGGGACAAGGGCTTGGTCAGGATCTACAACACGCTTGCAAACGATTTTCTCTATCCTGATACAGACAATATTGTGATCCTTGCCGGCAATCATGACACCAATCGCATCAATGGCGACGGAGTCTTTAACGGCGATCTAGACAGTTATAAACTGGTCATGACCTTATTGATGACCACCCGAGGCATTCCACAGATTTATTATGGCGACGAGATAGGCATGGGTGGTAACCGCGATACTGATGGCGATGGCGATATACGTCGTGACTTTCCAGGCGGCTGGTCGGGAGACAAAATCAATGCATTTACGCAACCCACTAAAACTCAAAAAACCTATCAGAATTTCACTAAAAAACTATTGAATTATCGGAAAGATCAGCCGTTGATACACACTGGTACATTAACCCATTTTGTTCCTGAAGAGAACTGTTATGTCTATTTTAGGCATGATGATGAGCAAAAGATCATGGTTGTTTTGAATAATAATCCAGAAGAAGTCACACTGGATTTAAACCGCTTTCGCGAAATGCTAGCAGCGACAAACACCGGAAAAGAAATTATATCTGGGAATCAAGTAAGCTTATCAAACACGTTGAAAGTGACAGGAAAAACACCAATGATTATAGAACTGGATTGATATGAGGTTTTCCAAATATCTTTTATTAGTCTTAGTTGTCGCTTCGTTTCGACTTGGCTCAGCACAAGTTGTAAAGGAGGAAAACAAATCATCTCTACGCCAATTTACGGAAGTTGAAGCTGAAGAAAATCAGCTTAACATTCATGTCAATGATGGAATGTATGCCTTCAAAATTTTGGGTGTTAATGTGATTGAAACGCAATTCTATCCGTATTCAGATAAAAAAGTAAAAAGTAAAAAATCGCATGCGGTGGTTAAAAAACCTTTAGCGATTAAACCGCACTTAAGGACAATTGATCAAGGTTTTGTGCTTGGTATAAAAAAAGCATTGCAAGTCAAAATCAGTAAAAAACCTTTTCAAATTTCTTATTTATATAACGGCAAGCCTCTAATTTCAGAAGCTGCTGGCTATGAAGATCGAGACTCGCTTAAGACCATTCAACTGCAAATTGATAAACAGGAAGTTCTTTACGGTGGCGGTGCACGCGCGATGGGAATGAACCGACGCGGTAACAGATTGCAGCTTTATAATCGGGCACACTACGGTTATGAGACCCGAGCCGAGCTGATGAATTACACCTTACCACTGGTCATTTCTTCCAGAAATTACGCAGTACATTTTGACAATGCGCCCATCGGTTTTCTGGATCTGGACAGTAGAGGCGACAATACCATTACCTACGAGACTATTTCTGGATCGATGCGTTATCAGGTAATTGCTGGAAACAACCTGAAAGAAGTCACTCAAAACTACGTGGAGCTTACCGGTAAGCAACCCATGCCACCACGTTGGGCGCTGGGGAATTTTGCCAGCCGCTTTGGTTATCACTCACAAGAAGAAGTAGAAACCACGGTAAATAAATTCAAAGAAGAGGATATACCGGTGGACGCCATTGTTCTAGACCTATATTGGTTTGGAAAAGAAATCAAAGGCACCATGGGGAATCTCAAATTCTATCGTGACAGTTTTCCTGAACCTCGCAAAATGATCAAAGACCTTCACGACAAAAATGTAGAGACCATTCTGATCACTGAGCCATTTATATTATCAACATCAGACCGCTGGGAAGAAGCAGTTAAAAAAGATATTCTCGCCAAAGACTCTATAGGTGACCCTTACCAATATGAGTTTTATTTCGGGAATACGGGTTTGATCGATATCTACAGCGATAAGGGCAACAATTGGTTTAAAAACATCTATAAGGATCTTTCTGAGATGGGAGTGAACGGATTTTGGGGCGATCTAGGAGAGCCAGAAGTCCATCCATCAGACCTTATCCACGCCACGGGAACTGCAGACGAAGTGCATAATATCTACGGTCACGATTGGGCAAAGTTGGTTTACGAAGCCAGCTTAGAAGCTGCTCCCAACCGCAGGCCTTTTATCCTGATGCGCGCCGGTTATTCTGGGTCGCAGCACTACGGCTTGATCCCATGGTCGGGCGATGTGAATAGAACTTGGGGCGGTTTGCAGTCACAGCCAGAAATTGCGCTCCAAATGGGAATGCAGGGTTTGGGTTACATGCACAGCGATCTGGGAGGTTTTGCAGGTGCAAATCTGGATGATGAACTTTATGTGCGCTGGTTGCAATACGGCGTGTTTCAACCTATCTACAGACCCCACGCACAGGAAGAAGTTCCCAGCGAGCCGATCTACCGCAGCAAGAAAGCTATGGAACTGGCCAAGCAAGCCATCGAGTTGCGCTATAAATTACTGCCCTATAACTATCAGCTAGCTTATGAGAATCATACCGAAGGAACGCCGTTGATGCGACCTGTCTTTTTTGAGAATGGCGAGAGATTAGAGACGGCCAGCTCTTATTTATGGGGGAATAACTTCTTCGTCGTACCGGTTTTAGAAGCTGGTCTCAAGACCATGGATATTGAGCTGCCATCAGGATATCATTGGTTTGATTTTTATACGGATCAGGTCTACAAAGTTCAGAAAATATCGGATTTCACTTTAAGCGAAAACAACATTCCCACCTTTGTACGCGCTGGTAGCTTTATTCCTATGAGTAAAGGATTACAATCCACCAAAAAATTTGACAACACCGACTTTGAACTGCATTATTACCATCACAAATCAGAAAAAGTAAGCCGCCAGAGTTTTTATAATGATGATGGTACGACTCATGAGGCATTTGAAAAAGGGATGTATGAATTGTTGGATTATTCCGCCTTTTTAAAAAGAAAAACACTCAAAATCTACTTGGAAGCTACAATTGGTAAGAACTATGCAACTTCCGACAAAACGGTAGACTTAATCATTCACAATATCAAAAAACAACCTAAAAAAGTAAAAGGAATAAAAGGCGAAAACTGGGAGTGGAACGAGACGAGCAAAACCCTAAAGATCGAACTGAACTGGAATACGGCAAAAGATCGGGCGATCAAGATCAAGCTTTAGCAAGGCTAGGTTAAAGGCGCTTGCGAAGCGCCCCAACTAAAAAATCATGAAAAACAACCTAAAAATAGCAAGCGTACTCATGCTCATCCTCGCGGTGGCAATCACATACTTAGGCCTACAAAGAGAAAGTATTTTCAATCCGCCGGTGGTAACTGGCGTGGGCTTTTTAGTAACGGCTTGGATCTTTTTTAGCATGAGTAAAAAGTAATCTGGCGATCGTCAGCCTGAGGGCGATTGCGAAGCGCTCAAATCATAAGGGCGCTTCGCAAGCGCCCAATAAAAAAAGAATATGAAAAAAATAATCATCATACTAGCCGCAGCAGCCATCATAAGCTGTGGACAAACTGAAAATCAGAACCAAGACAAAATGCGGGAGGATCGAGTGGAAATGAATAAAGGGTCTCAAGAGGGTAAAAAAGTAGTCTATCAGGTTTTTACCAGACTTTTTGGGAATACCAATACAAACAATAAGCCTTGGGGAACCATTGAAGAAAACGGAGTTGGGAAGTTTGCCGATTTTACACCCAAAGCCTTGAAAGAAATAAAGGATCTTGGCGTGACCCATATCTGGTACACGGGAGTTCCCCACCACGATGTGATAACCGATTATACAGATTACGGGATTTCAAACGATGATCCTGATGTAGTCAAAGGCCGCGCTGGATCGCCTTATGCGGTAAAGGATTATTATAATGTCAACCCAGATCTCGCGGTAAATGTCGAGAACAGGCTGGAAGAATTTGAAGCCTTGATCCAGCGATCGCATGATGCAGGACTTCAGGTCATCATCGACATCGTTCCCAACCATGTGGCCCGTAATTATCAAAGTTTGAGCAATCCAGAGGGAACAACAGACTTTGGAGCTGAAGACGACACCAGCGTTGAGTATGCGCGTAATAACAACTTTTATTACGTACCTGGCGAAGCTTTTAGAGTACCCGAATGGAAAAATGGCTACAAAGTGCTAGGCGGAGATCAAAATAAGCTGGCGGATGGAAAATTTAATGAGAATCCAGCCAAATGGACCGGAAATGGCGCCCGTGCCGCTCAACCAGACATGAACGACTGGTATGAAACGGTAAAGGTAAATTATGGCGTAAGGCCAGATGGAACTTACGATTTTGACACCTTGAGTGAAGCCTACTCAGACAAAAGTGCGGAGGAACACTTTGAGTTCTGGAAAGGAAAGGCTGTGCCCAGCTCGTGGAAAAAGTTTAAGGATATCGCATTGTACTGGACGGAAAAAGGTGTGGATGGCTTCCGCTACGACATGGCCGAAATGGTTCCCGTCGAATTCTGGAGCTATATGAATTCGCATATCAAAATGGAAAATCCTGATGCCTTTCTCCTTGCCGAAGTATATAATCCGCGTCTTTACAGGGATTATATCAAAAAAGGAAAGATGGATTACCTCTACGATAAAGTCCAGCTGTATGACACGATCAGAAACGTGATGCACCGAGGTGGAAAAACAGATCATATACCAGCGATACAGGAAGAGCTGAAAGATATTGAACACCACATGTTGCACTTTTTGGAAAACCACGATGAGCAACGTATCACGAGCTCAGAATTCGCTGGAAATGCCGAGGCTGGAAAACCAGCGATGGTCGTTTCAGCAACGATCAGTACGGCACCTACGATGATCTATTTTGGTCAGGAACTGGGCGAAGCAGCGACTGAAGATCTCGGTTTTGGCGATTCTACACGCACGTCAATTTTTGATTATGGAAGCGTTCCCAGCTACGTGCGCTGGGTCAATGATAAGAAATTTGATGGTGGTCAGTCCACTTCAGCAGAATTAGAATTGAGGGATTTCTACAAACGACTACTCAACCTAACCATCGATAGTCCCGCAATGATGGGCGATTATGCCGATCTGCATACATACAACCGCGAGCATACCAAAAACTACAATGACAAGGTATTGTCATTTGCTCGCTGGAGTGATGATCAAAAATTGGTCGTGGTTTCAAATTTTGACAATGCCGCAACTTATGGTTTTGAGCTTAAAATCCCGCAGGAGGTGGCGCAATCAATGGGGCTGAATGAAAACAGTTATAAAGTGAACGATATTTTAGGCAATGAGTATCAAACTCAGTTGGTCAAGAAAGGAGAAGATTTGATGATGAAAGTGGAGTTGCAGCCGCTGGAGTCGTTTGTGCTGGAGGTGGAGTGAATGCCGAAACCTTTTCCCCTACCCTAAAAGTTGGGTTTCGCTCTGAGAATGACTTCATTTCATAGGGATGGACTTAAGACCACCCCTATGAAATGGATTGATCAAATGAAAGTTGATATATTTTTGAGTCTTTTCAAGTATTTAAAAACTAACCCAGCAAACTCTCAACAAGAATATCCTCATCCAGATCTTCCCAGTGGATCCCCTCGCCTTTTCCTATCAAGCGCCAGTTATCAAGTTGTTTGCAAGTGGCTGTTTTCAACGTTGTAAACCATTCTAGCGGCACAGATAACTCCCTGCCGTCCTCAAGATGAACAATCATCTTAGAAACCGTAAAAGCCAAGTTAGTAGCATTATTTGATTTGTCAACCATTCTAATCAGGATTTATAAATGGATTTAGAGTCTCTCCTTATAATTGCATCCTACGAGTGACCTTAAGAGCGAGAGGAATGCGTAGGCCTGGGGGTTAGTCATTCTCCAAAAGATATAGTATATTTCAATCAATCTAGTTTCTGAACTTTTGCACAAAACCATAACCATGCGACTTTTAAGATTTCTCTATTTAGCGATCCTTACATTAATCGTTTCCTGCAACACAGTGCTTGACAAAAAAGACAAAGTGCTCGCAATAAACTCCCCAAACAACATACTATCCGTTAAAGTGGATGTCGACCAAAACGGAACCCCCTACTACATGACTCAGCGCAACGGTACCGTTGTGGTAGACACTTCCTACCTAGGGCTGGAGTTCAAGAACATAGCCGATCTAAAAAGTGGGTTCGAAATAATCTCCAGCGGCATTGCTGAGTTTGATGATACCTGGGAAATGCCCTGGGGCGAGCAACTGGAGGTGCGCAACCAGTACAATGAGCTTTGGGTTCGATTACAGCAGACAAGTGAGGCAAAAAGAGAGTTGGAATTGAAATTCAGAGTATACAATGACGGCATCGGGTTTAGGTATGAAGTGCCGGAAATACAGGGCGTGGATACCGTTTACATCACGGAAGAAAAAACACAGTTCAACCTAACTGAAGATTATAAAACCTTTTGGATTCCGGGAGACTGGGATATCTATGAGCATTTATACAGGACCACTAAAATGTCGGAAATCGATGCCTTGAGCTATCGCAATCACAGCAATCTGGCACAGACTTATATACCTAACAATGCCGTAAACACTCCCGTTACTATGGTGGGGACAGAAAATCTGCACGTTTCCATTCACGAGGCCGCACTGGTAGATTATAGTGGAATGACTTTGGGCGTTGATCCAGAGAACTTGGCTTTTGAGAGTATTCTAGTAGGTTCTGAAAATCAGGATCATAAAGTCAAGAAGGCACTTCCATTCCACACGCCCTGGCGCACGATCCAAATTACAGACAACGCTCCCGATCTGATAGAATCTAAACTGATCGTCAACCTCAACGAGCCCAATAAGCTGGGCTATGTTTCTTGGTTCACGCCTATGAAATACACAGGCGTTTGGTGGGAGATGCATCTGGGTAAATCCACATGGGATTACGGGATGACCCAGAGTATGGACAGCTGGAAAGACACTGGAAAAGCGCACGGGAAACACGGCGCCACGACTGAAAACGTAAAGAAATTCATTGAGTTTTCCGCCCAGAACAACATCGGTGGGGTGCTGGTGGAGGGCTGGAATACCGGTTGGGAACACTGGATCGGTTTTGAGGACCGCGAGGGCGTTTTTGACTTCGTGACACCCTATCCGGACTATGATCTTGAAGAGGTTATCGCTTTCGCGAAAGCGAGAAACGTACAGATCATCATGCACCATGAGACCAGCGCCGCAACCGAAACCTATACCAAACAGCAGGACAGCGCCTTTGCCCTGATGCAGAAGCACGGAATGCACGCGGTAAAGACGGGCTACGTGGGCAAGATCCTGCCCATGGGCGAGTACCACCACGGGCAATATATGGTCAGCCATTACAATAAAACGGTCGAGAAAGCCGCAGAATATCAGGTCGCGATCAATGCCCACGAGCCCATCAAGGCCACTGGTTTGCGACGTACCTATCCCAATACCATCTCGCGCGAGGGGTTGCGCGGACAGGAATTCAATGCCTGGTCTAGTGACGGCGGCAACCCACCAGAACATCTTTCCATTGTTGCATTCACGCGCATGCTCGCGGGACCGATCGATTTCACTCCAGGAATTTTCAATATCAAATTTGACGAATACAAAAAAGACAATCAGGTCAATACAACCCTTGCACATCAACTGGCACTCTATGTCGTGATTTACAGTCCCGTCCAGATGGCAGCCGATCTTGTAGAACACTATAAAGCCAATCCAAAACCGCTGCAATTCATCAAAGATGTAGGCGTGGACTGGAAACAAACTAAAGTCCTCGATGGTGCCGTGGGAGATTATGTAGTTATCGCCAGAGAAGAACGGGAAACTGGCAATTGGTTTGTAGGCGGGATTACTGACGAGAACAAACGTTCTATCAACGTGAATTTTGATTTTCTGGAAGACGAAACAGCATACGAGTTGCGACTCTATAAAGATGGAACTGATGCGCACTGGGACGATAATCCACTAGATATCGACATTTCCAAAAGAACGGTCAAAAAAGGAGACTCGGTTTCGCTCGATATGATGCCGGGTGGTGGTTTTGCCATGAGCTTGATGGTGGTTAAGTAGATTTTTAATTTTATGCGTTCTGTAAAGTATCCATAGGTTTGATTTTTTTTGGTAAAAATAAAAATTGATTTTAGCGTGCTAGATGGAGTAGATCAAATAAACATTAATGATTGTGACTAAATGAATACTATGAAATTCCCTTTACTAATAATTATATTATCCTGTATAAATTGCTTTTCTCAAAATCCATTATATTATAACAATATATCTGGAGTTCCAGAGGTTTCTTACTATAGTCAACTGAATGAATCGCCCTATATCTTTAAGGATGGTGTGTTAATTTCTGAATCTGTATACCCCATTTGGTACAAAGGTCTAATGTTCCATAAATCACCAGGCAGTTTTACAAGCGTGAATGAACTATATAGCTATCTAGGGGATGATGCAAAATTTAATCAAAATCCTATTATTCCATCAACGTACTTGAATAAAAATGTTGCCTCAAGACAATCAAGGTATTTTCAATTAGGCCAATCTAGTATCGTGGATTCCCAATCCTATCCAAATGATAGTACATTTTTACTTCATGAAAAAAATCTGACAACTATTTACGAACGTTATACGATAGTTCATCAAGAAATATATTTCAAAATTGATAATGATGAATTTGTAATGTTAACATATTCATCAATGACGCCTCTCTATATACCAACTCCAGCTGAAATTGATAAGATAACACGATACATATCTGGGGAAAATACATTAGAAACTGAAATAGAAAGAAAACATTCAGTTCTCTTTGTTTTTTTACATAAAGAAAATGGAACCTGGAAATATGTTGGAGATATCGACAAGGTAACAACTTTTATTCGTAACGCAATTCCAGATTCAACATTGAATCAAATTCTTGAATACTCTCCTGCTTCAACGACTGTCATTTCAGACATAGATAGCTCAGGAAATCGCACCTTTACGGTACAATAATTTCAGATAAGAATAAGCGTTGAATTTAATAACTGAGCTTCGATTTTATTTTATTTTGCTTTATGTTCTTCCTCCCCCAAAACCTAGACGACTACATCGTAGCCCATTCAGAAGATGAGCCGCAGATTCTCAAGGACCTCACGCGTGAGACCTATCAGAAAGTCCTGCAGCCCATCATGCTTTCTGGATCCTATCAAGGTAGGGTTTTAAGTATGATCTCTCATTTAAAGGCTCCCAAGCGTGTTTTGGAAATAGGGACTTTTACTGGATATTCTGCGCTTTGTATTGCTGAGGGAATGCCTGATGGTGGGGAATTGATTACTATTGATATTAATGAGGAGCTGGAAGATATGGTGGGGCGGTATTTTGATCGGTTCACATCGGCTGCGCTCAATGACCGTCAATCTGGGGCTAAAAACATTAAATTAAACCAGAGAATAGGCGACGCTACCCAAATCATCCCTCACTTGAAAGGCACTTTTGACCTCATCTTTATCGATGCAGACAAACCGAATTACCTCAACTATCTAGATCTGATTATGGACAAGGTTCATTCTGGATCACTGATTATTTCAGATAATGTTTTGTGGCACGGGAAAGTGGTGAAAGAACTGAATATTAAGGACAAGTCCACTCCCATCTTGCTGGAATTCAACAAACGTCTTAAGGAAGATCCACGCTTGCAGACCGTTTTATTATCTGTCAGGGATGGTTTAACACTCAGTAGGGTTATCTAAAGTGTGATTGAAGTACTCTTATGGAGACTCTTTCACAATAACTATAGGGAAGTTCCTATCGTCGCTTTCAGAGAGACAGATAATTATTTAATCGATTTACTGTAAAGAAGAACGCTTTCGCGAAAGCGTAACCCAAAAACATGCCTACCAGTATTCCTACAATAACGTCTGCTGGATAATGGACTCCCACAAATATTCTGGATAGAGCAAACATCAATGGCCAAATATAGATGAGGTAGATCCATTTACTATCCATTTTTTGCGAAAGTAGAATCACCGTAAATGTGGCTACCGAGCAACTCACGGCGCTATGACCCGACCAAAAACTGAAATTCTCGGGCATGTCATAGAAGCGTATGGAGTCCACCAGCAACGGCTCGTTATTGGGACGCAATCTTGCGATCTGATTTTTTACAAGATTAGTCAGTGTTAAGGTAGTTCCCGCGACCGCGAGTACCGACAATATCGCCGCGAAATTTACGGGCTTTTTGTAGGCACGAAATAGTAGAAAGAAGAAAAATAGATAAAGTGGAATCCAGTTCTCAATCTGGGTAACAAAAAGCCAGAACTGCTCAAATTCTCCAATCCACAAATTATTGAGAAACCTAAATATATCCTGATCTACTTTAACAAGATCATCCCACATTAAAACTTACGTTTGATGGAACCGGTATCTTCTATTTGATCCTTGACTTCTTTGATTTGACTAGTGATCTTATCAATATCTTCCGAGAAGCCGTGCTCGTCTGTGGTTTTTGAGATTTCGTTTTTGATATCGTCCGTGGCGTTGCGCACACTGTTCATGGCCTTTGCAATACCTCGCACTACTTCTGGCAACTTATCTGAACCAAAAACAAGAATAACCACGAGTCCTATAATCATGACCTCGGGCGTGCTGATAAAAAGCGGGAGCATTTTCATGGTGCAAATATACAATGGGACAAATGGCTATAATCAGATGAGAGCGTTAATTATCAGTATAGATAAAGGTCTCAAGGGTCTCCGTGACAAAACCGTTAACATCAGATATCACTGTACGAGACATGGGAAAATCTGCTTCATTGAGCTCGTAATCATAAATAGTACTGCTCTCCAACTGCAAACTGCCTGATGTGCTACCAAATTCATTTAAAGTGTCTGGAAGATATCTGGTATAGGGTATAAATTCTTCAAAAACGATGAACCTCAAGACATCATTCATATCTCTAAATGGATTGTTGTTGAAGAAATAGGTCAAGTCCTGATAGCCTATAGTATTGAGAAATGCGTCTCGCTCGCTGATGCGATCAACATTGAAATTTGCAGTATAATCATACTCCTTTGCTCCTGTCAGAAGATCGTTGCTCAGTGAACGTGTATAAAAAATACGGTTTTGGTTATCAATTTCAAAAACTCGAGTCTCCATTGAACTTGCCTGGGATGTTGTAAGATTTATTTCATCGTCGCCGTATTCAAGGTCATAATTTGAAGTTGTACCATTCTCAGCTTTAGAAAAACGGGTCAATCGATTGTTACGTGCATATTCAAAGTCGTAAGTGATGTCACTGCTTCCAGCAAATGTTATCGAAGTGATAAGGTCATCCATATCATAATTAATCTGAATTTCAGTAATGGTATCATTAGATATGGGATCTGTAACAATAATCTGGGATAGCCTCACCAAATTGTCTATAGGCTCTACGGGCTGCTCAGCATCTGTGCGTGGATCTGGAGAGGCTTCCTCGCATGAGGCGAGTAAAAAAAAGCAACCGAAAAGAATTAAATACCTATACATATTATAAACCTACTATTTATCAAACACAAAAAAGCCAGATTCATTGTGAATCTGGCTCTTAAAATGTGTAGAAAAGATTACTTCTTCATTTCTTCAAATTTGTCAACGGTAGCGTCTGATGGCCAAGTGTTGTTTTCCACATCAATATCTGCCGTTTCAAGCTTAGGATCAATCACGATTTTAGTGATTTCCTTTTGAGTTGCTTTATTGATTTGGACTTCTTTATCGTTAAGCCTCCATATTTCTGCTGGGTGGGTTACCATTTCAGTAGTACCGTCTACATAGGTATATTCAAGAATGATAGGCATTACTAATCCACCTGGCTTCTCAACAACTATTTCATAGAAAAACTTGGGAGTTTCCATTTTTGCACGTTCAGCAGCTGTAAAGTTGTCCATCAAGTAAGATTTGAGTGGCTCAACAGCTTCTGCAGGATTTTTACCTTTCATATCTTCTTTATAGTCCTCACTACCTTCTTTGACCATGTAAACCAGTGGTCCAAACTCGCTCTCACTACGTCCAGTTCTTTTCAAATAATCCTTCATCTGCTGATTCTTCTCTCCAGACACGTAAAGCTTATTAACCTCTTTAAGACCCATATCATTGTAGCGTGTAGTATAGAACCATCCTCTCCAGAACCAGTCCAGATCCATGGCACTGGCATCTTCCATAGTACGGAAAAAGTCCTCTGGTGTAGGGTGTTTGAACATCCATCTTTGAGCATAAGTACGAAACGCATAATCAAAAAGATCGCGACCCATAACGGTTTCACGTAAGATATTAAGAGCAGTTCCTGGCTTACCATAGGCATTGGAACCAAATTGATAGGTATTCAATCCTTTACTCATAATCGGAGCGATACGGCTCTGGTCGCCCGCCATGTAGGGAACGATTTTGGCAGCTGGTCCTCTACGTGAAGGATAGCTTTCATTGCCTTCAATGGCTTCTGGATAATTTTCTCCAAAATCCTGCTCTGCTACGTATTGTACAAAAGTATTGAGGCCTTCATCCATCCAAGTCCACTGTCTCTCGTCACTGTTAACGATCATAGGGAAATAGTTGTGGCCTACTTCGTGAATAATTACTGAGATCATTCCAAACTTTACACGGTCACTGTAATTTCCTTCTTCATCTGGGCGACCATAATTCCAGCAAATCATGGGATATTCCATACCCTGATTTTTTGCGTGTACAGAAATTGCCTTGTGATAAGGGTAATCAAAGGTCATTCTAGAATAGGATTTCAAGGTCTGTGCAACGGCTTTTGTAGACCATTGTTCCCAAAGAGGATTGCCCTCAGGAGCATAAATGGAAACAGCAGCGATATCCTTCCCTCCCACTTTTACAGCCATCGCATCTGCGATATAACGGCGTGAGGAAGTCCATCCAAAATCACGTACATAATCTGCCTTAAGCTTCCAAGTCTTCATTTTTTTAGAACCGCTCATCATAGCTAGCTTTTCTGCTTCTTCCTGAGTTCTAATGACTACAGGCTCATCATAAGATTTCATGGCTCTTTCGTAGCGTGAAAGTTCTTCATCAGAATAAACGTCCTTGCGGTTAGTCAATTTACCTGTACCGTCCAGCCAGTGATCTTCAGGAACAGTGATGTTTACTTCAAAGGTTCCGAAAGGCAATGCAAACTCATCACGCCCCCAGAACTGACTGTTTTGCCATCCTTCTACGTCGTTATAAACTGCCATACGCGGGTAAAACTGAGCGATAACATAAGCTCTGTGTCCATCAGGAAACTGCTCGTAACCACTACGACCTCTACCGTCCACGTGATCATTGATGTTGTAATCCCAGTCGATACCAAAAACGAACTTCTTCCCTGGCTTCAAAGGTTCTGGCATCTCCACTCTCATCATGGTCTGATTGATCATATATTTAAGCGGCTGGCCCTTTTTATCCACCACTTTTTTAATGTTAAAACCTCCATCAAAAGGCTCTTTCATATAACTACCTGCAAATTGCGATGGTTGCATGATCGCACTAGATCGAGAGGACTCAATCATAGGCGATTTGGAGTCTTTGGAACGAACATTCTGATCCAGCTGCACCCATAAATAGTCCAACACATCTGGCGAGTTGTTTGTGTAAGTGATTTCTTCAGAACCGTAGATGTGATGATTCTCGTCATCCAGTCTGATGTCCATTTCATAGTCAGCGCGCTGCTGGTAGTACTTGGGACCAGGAGCACCACTAGCACTGCGGTACTGGTTAGGAGTTGAAAATTCCTGATACAATTGGCGGAATTTGTTAATGTTGTAGTGCTCTTCGGCTTTTGGTTCTTCTTGTGTATCTTCTTCTTGTGCAAATGCACCAAAAGAAACCAAGAACATACTGAAAAACAGAAATTTAATAGATTTCATGAATAGGATTTAAATTATAGGTTGCTAAAAATACGTATTATGGATTGTTTAATTACAATTAAAGCTAAAACTTCACATGATCACTGGGCTGTCCACGCTCTAGGATCATTGTTTTTCGCTCACCTTTTATCTTGAAATGTACAAGATTCTTTTGCTCTTCAAACAACTCATAAAAGGCATTGAATTCCATACTCACCGTAGCGGGTATTTTACTTTTGGAAAACTCAATATAAAGCAATATTTGATCGCCTTCATACTCGGCACCCAAGAGTTTTGGCGTGACTTCCGCACCGTTTATTTCAGTTTTCAGCTTAAGATTTAAATAGTACTGTATGCCCTCAAGATGTTCTTTGATCTCACTGGCATCACCTAATTCTACCTGCTTTTCGTTACGCGCATTAAGCACTTTCTGAAGGTCGTCTATAAAAAAACGGGTAAGCATTTGCACGGCACCTGCCTTCTTACTGTATTTGACATTAGAGACAGATACATAGTATTTATGTGTTGTGTTCCCGCTTTCGCGAAAGCGGGAATCCAAAGAACCCTCACTCTCAAAGGAAGAATTACTTGAAAATAAGCCTCCCATAAGCATTATAGCGCATAAGGAAGTAATTTTAAAAAATGGGACCATGTTTTATAATAAAGTAGTTGTCCTTCCAAAATAATTGCCATGGAAGGGATTTCCATTAGCATCTACACCATCAATCTGGATGTAAAAGCCAGGCCCTGAAATTCTAACAATTACTCTGCCACTCTCTAAAGAAAGAGAGGTATTGAGCACCTCATCAGTATCAAAATTTGTGGAGTAGGCAACTTGAGCGCTGGCTACAGACTCATCATCAGTGATTAGATAATTACCAGGTTGTAGGACAAAATCTTCATTTCCATAAAGATCAAGCGATATCAAAAAACCAGCTCCCTCCAACTCGTCCATAGGAACTGAAAAGTTATCATCTATAATGAATACACTGGTTTTGTAAACTCTAGCTTGAATAATTTCAGGTTCAAGGTTAAATGCGCCAGCTACCAGTTGTTCCTCAGCGTCTGTGCCATAACAAAAGCTATTAAAAACAGGTTCAGGTAGTTCAGGCAAATCATCGTCGGTATCGCACGAATAAATTGCAGCGCTACATAATAAAAGTAGAAGTATTTTTTTCATAGTAATTCAATGATTCTATTATTGATTCAGATTCTTTTTTCGCTTAAAATGATCGACCTGGACAAGCAAAAGCTCAATCACGGCGAGTTCATTATTAGATTTGAGCATTTCTAGAGATAGGCCATTATCCTGCGCAAAATAAATGAACTCATTGATATAGGCAGGGTCTAATTCTAATAAATTAGTTAGATATTCTGGATGGTATTTATTTTTTAAGACACTTATATCAAAATCGGTTTGAGGTGAAAGGATTTCTGGTTTTCGTTTTTTGAAGATTGAAGAAACTAAACCAATCACATCCACCCCTACTGAACTCATTCTCAAACCACTCTGGCTTGCTGCTTTTTGTTCTATCGCATATTCTTCTGGTTTTCTCTCTAGGTCTGAAAAAGTGTTTTCAATCCTATTTACGGCAGAGCTGAATAATAAATCTGGATCTATTCCCTTTAAAAACGCTCCCATCAGTACTTCTTTCTCAACTAATATCATTAGGGAACGATCGCTTAGAACAATTTCATCTAATTGATTCACGCCTTCATTTAGTGTGATAACGGCTTCTCCAGAATCTATGACTCCTTGACCTACAGAAAGTTGAAAAGCCTTGAATTGTACCGCATCAATTTTTAGAACGTCTCCTTTTTTGACTTCGATTAAGAAAGAACCTTCTTCATTAGAAACGGTTCCCTTTAGCGTGTTTTGATTGAAGATCGTAACACCTCCCACAGATATATTTGTGGATGACTGCAAAATTCCTTTGAGCTGGACACGTTGATTTTGAGCATTTAAAAAAGAACTCCAAATGATAAATAAGCAGAGAATCCTGTGCATCATTTATCCTTTGCTTTCCTTCAATCCCTTTCGTTCTTTGAAGTCCTCTGCTTGATCAGATAAGAAATTTAAAAGCTCCAATTCATTATCGGCGCTAAGCATGTCTTCATCCAGACCGTTGTCCTTTGCAAAATACATGAACTCATATAGATATTTTTGATCCAATTTTAAAAATTCTGCCAGATACTCTGCGTCGTATTTGTTCTTGACCATCATGACATTGAACTCTTCCTTTACTTTTTTGGGCTGGCCACTCAAATCAAGATTTTTTAAACTCTCAGAAACCACCAAAGACCCCAATAAGCCTACAAAATTGAACATGCTGTAGCGTAAACCACTCTGATTGGCAGCCAGTTGTTCAACTGGGTATTCATCAGGCTGCTTTACCCGATCTGAAAAGGTATTTTCCATGCGATCCACTGCTGGAGTCAGTAATACGTCGCTTTCTATTTCATCCAGCTCTAGATCTACGTCCACATCTCTTTTAACCTTTACCATCATCAAATCATCACGCACAATCACTTCATCAAGCTGGTTGACACCTTCATTTAGAGTAAGCTTCGCGGTTTTTGATTTAATCGTATTTGCTCCTACCTCAAGAGTAAATGGCTCAAATTGGATGGCGTCAAAGTTGAGCTTATCCCCTTCCATCACGTTGATATAAAAAACTCCCTCCTCATTTGTGATTGTTCCTTCTAGATTGTTGAGATTGAAAATCGTGATGCCTTCTACAGGCTCCTCAGTTGTGTTGATAATAGTTCCTTTAATTTGGACCCGTTCTTTTTGGGCGAAACCTATGGTGGATATCAGCAAGAATAGTAAAACGAAATTTTTCATGATGGGAATATTGGTTAGTTGAAGATACGACTAGTATAACGTAGAACAGCGGTAAATAATTGTTAAACGACCCTGATCTCAAAAACCACAGGATTTTATAAATATCTTTGAGAATATGGCAGCCACTAACCGAAATATGATCATCGCCAGCACTTCGACCCTTTTTGGTCAGAAACCGCTGGAATATCTATTGCCCGAGCTTGAACCCATCTTCCGTGAAAAACAGATCAGCGAGTTGCTGTTTATCCCTTTTGCCCGGCCGGGAGGTTTGACTCATGATGAATACACAGATCGGATACGGAATGCTTTGAAGTCTCTAAATGTAAATGTGAAAGGCATTCACGAGTTTGAAAATCAACGATCAGCCATTGAAGATGCAGAAGCAATATTTACCGGTGGAGGAAACACATTTCTGTTGGTAAAAGCCTTGCATGATCACGATTTGATGCAGACGTTACGCAATGCTATTTATTCGGGAACGTTTTATCTAGGCACCAGTGCGGGTTCCAATATTTGTGGCCTCAATATGATGAATACTAACGATATGCCGGTCGTCTACCCGTCCAGTTTTAAAACTACGGGAGCGATAAGTTATAACATCAATGCGCATTATCAAGATCCTGTAAAAAATGACCAGCACATGGGCGAGACACGAGAGCAGCGCATCAAGGAATTTCATACTCATAATTCTATCCCTGTTCTTGGTTTGAGAGAGGGAAGTTATATAAGGGTAACGGAGGGAACAGAACTTTTAAAAGGAGCTCACACCGCCCGATTATTCAGACAGAATGAAGTTCCCGAAGAACTAAAACCCAATACCGATTTATCAACAATTAACTAGAACCATGCAACACGATATCAAACATAAAGAAACCGACGACCGCGGAATTTTCTATATCAACATAGACAATAAAAAGATCGCCGAGCTGACCTACTCCCTAGATGACAACGTCATGATCATCGATCATACTGAAGTTCATCCCAGCCAGGAGGGAAAAGGAATAGGAACTCAAATTACGCAACACGCCGTGCAGTTTGCGCGTGACAACGACCGAAAGGTTAATCCGCTATGTCCATTTGCCGAGGTGCTTTTTGACCAGAATGAAGAATGGAATGATCTAAGGGTATGAACCTGAAACTAGAAACAGATCGGCTTTATTTACGTCCCTTTGCAATGGAAGATGCGAGCTGTTTCTATGAAATGAATGATGACGAGCAAGTCATGCGCTACACGGGAGATGTTCCGTTTAAAAATCTTGATGCTGCAAAGGAGTTCGTCAAAAAATATAATGAGGATCCCGAGAGCCAATACCAGAAATATCAAATGGGTAGGTTGACCATGGTTAGAAAAACCGATGACAAAGCATTGGGGTGGTCTGGTTTAAAATACCACCCAAATGAAGATGTGGTCGACCTGGGCTACCGACTCAAAAGAAAATATTGGAACAAAGGTTATGCTACTGAAGCTGCAAAAAGATGCCTGCAACATGCTTTTGAAGATCATCAACTTAAAGAAGTCATAGCAAACGTACACGAGAAAACACAGCTTCACAAATCGTTGCAGAACGCTGCGAAATGAATATCGCGTACCGTTATTTATGGGATGACAAGCTACCGGCTAGGTATTATTTGATTGGTAAAAATAGATGGAAAGAACTTAATTTACATGAAAAAGGTATGGAAAGCCCATCCCCAGCCCTTCCCAGCAGGAAGGGAGACTCCTGCAACTTTTACATACTGAAATAAAACTCGCTAAATAAATTGAATATTATCATAAAAGAAATATCGGCTCTAGAAACCCATAAGGTTAGACAGCCAGTTTTAAGGAAAGGCCTGCCTGCAAGCACCTGTATGTTTAAAGGGGATGAATTAGATACCACATTTCATCTGGGAGCTTTTGACGATGAAGACCTCGTGGGTGTTGCCACTTTTCTCAAAAAAGATAAAAGTCCCATCCAAGAGCTTTTTGAACTACCAAAATCCATGTATCAGCTGCGAGGTATGGGAGTTTTAAAAACTCATCAGGGTATGGGAGTCGGGAAATTATTGTTGCACGCAGCCGAAAGACGTTTGCGAGAAATAAATATCGACGTGCTCTGGTTCCACGCACGTACCAGCGCGGTAGATTTTTATAAAAGAATGGGGTATACAACCGTGGGGACTGAAATCCAGCTGGAGCCGGCAGGTCCACATTTTAAAATGTACAGGGAATTATGATCAGGATACTGCTACTTTTATTTGCCTCGACTTCATTTATTCAAGCACAAACACTTCAAGACACATTGGTGGGAAAAGCTGCCTATAAAAATAACGGCATTCCCAAGGTAGTTCAGCAAGCCTTTGATAAGATGCAAAAAGCTGCTGCTAAAGATGGGATAAGCCTAAAAATCGTTTCTGGCTACCGCAGTTATGAGCGCCAGCAGCAAATTTGGAATCGTAAATATGAAAAATATCAAAAGCAGGGCCTCACTCCCGATGCTATTTTTGACAAGATTGTAGAGTATTCCACGGTACCGGGCACTTCCCGACACCACTGGGGAACTGATCTCGATATAATTGACGCTTCCGCCACCTACTCAGGAGATGTGCTCGTCCCCAAAAAATTTCACGGCAATGGTCCCTTCTGCAAGATGAAAGACTGGATGGATCAGCATGCGACCGATTACGGTTTTGCCCTGGTCTATACGGACAATGCGCAACGACCTGGTTTTAAATATGAGCCGTGGCACTGGAGCTATGTTCCGCTTTCGCGAAAGCGATACCAGCAATACACCACTACCATAGATTTAAAGGATTTCCTGCGCAGTCAAGCCATCAAGGGGATGGACAGTATAAGCGATAAACGCATTGAGCGCTACTTTAAGGAAAACTTGAGCGGAATCAACAAAAAACTTAAAACAGAATAATCATGAAAGGAAGATCAGGACTTAAATTATTTCTAGGGCTGGCAATCATCGCGTTTGCCTTTTTCAAATATTGCGGCAGCGAGGAAACCAATGAATTTACGGGCGAGAAACAATACATCGCCATGAGCGTGGAAGAAGAAATCGCGATGGGACTCAACGCCACTCCAGAGATGATTGACCAGTTCGGCGGGTTGCATCCTGATGCTCAGGCGCAAGACTTAGTGGATCGCGTAGGAAATCGACTGGTTCAAAGCAGTGTGGCAAAAGATTCTCCCTATGAATATGAATTCCATCTTCTGGCCGATAGTAAAACGATCAATGCCTTTGCACTACCTGGGGGACCTTGTTTTATAACCGCTGCCCTTTACAACCAGCTGGAGAATGAAGACCAGCTTGCGGGAGTTTTGGGTCACGAGATAGGCCACGTGATCGCAAAGCACAGTGCAGAGCGCATGGCACAGCAACAATTGGCAAATGGCGTAATTACCGGTGTAAGCGTGGGCGCTGAGGGAATGTCACAAGCCGCAGCCGCGGTGGCACAAACCATTACTATGAAACACGGCCGCAAGGACGAGCTGCAAAGCGACGATCTGGGCGTAAAGATGATGATTGATGCCGGCTATAATCCTGAAGAAATGATAGGCGTCATGAAGATTCTTAAAGATGCCGCCGGACCCAACCGAGTTCCTGAATTTCAAAGCACCCACCCAGATCCCGTCAACAGAATGGAGAAGATCAGGGAGTCGATTGAGAAGTATGGAGGGAGATGATCTTACTTAAAAAAGATCACTTGCTTAATCAAGTTTACTCTTAAAAATCAATAGCACATTCCCGCCTGTAGATTTTGAAACTTTGGCAATGAGATAATTATCTGTAACCTCATAGTTTAATAAGCCTTTAGATCGCAATTTTGATATATCTATACCACCTCTTACAGTATTAATACTATCATTTTTGAAATAGCCGTCTTTGGGAATCAATTCTAATTCGTCATTTAAATCACGCCATTTTCCGATAGCTTTAAAACCACAAGTCTCCAAAACGAATGATGAGTCCGCTTCAAGGCGCAGCCCACTTCTTATAATTGGAGTTCGAGTACCGTACTTTACTTGAAAATACAACTTCTCAAATCCAGACGGTTTGTGACTCACATAACTTCCCACAAAATTTTTGCTGTCAATAAATGATATGATAGCAGCACAAATAAATAAAGAAATGAGAAAAAGCTTAGAATTCATGGTATTGATCAAAGCTTAAAGTTATCGAATTTACTTTGACAGCCTGAAAATATTACCATGAAAAATTGAAGCTTTCGGTAAACACTTTTTCATTTAAGTTGAGAACTCAAAATTTTGACCTAGGTTTATGCTAAAGTCAGCAGAAACTGTCAATGATAATTCTTTCAAATAACAAAAAACAATAGAATCTTCTAAAAACTATAAACCACTTCCAGTTTATAGTCTTCCAGCGATTTTTCTGCCTTTTCAAGATCTTCCGTAAAGCCTAAAATGTAGCCACCGCCACCGGAACCACAGAGTTTGAGGTAATAATCGCCCGTGTCCAGTCCTTTTTTCCAAAGGCCATGAAACTGGCTGGGAATCATGGGCTTGAAGTTGTCCAGTACCACACCAGAAAGTTTTTTTACGTTTCCAAAAAGACCCTTTATATCGCCTTTGAGAAAATCGTCCACACACAGATCTGTGTATTTGACAAATTTATCCTTGAGCATGGATCTAAAGCCGTCCTGCTTCATGTTTTCCATAAAGATGTTTACCATGGGAGCCGTTTCTCCCACAATACCTGAGTCCAATAAAAATACAGCACCCTTGCCTCCCACTACCTGAGAAGGAATGCCGGCTGGCTCAATATCTTCCTTACTATTAATTAAAATTGGCAAGCTTAAATAAGAATTTAATGGATCCAATCCAGAACTTTTCCCGTGGAAAAAGCTCTCCATCTTACCAAAGATATCTTTTAAAGTCAATAATTTTTCACGGGTCAGGTTTTCCAAAACCGTGATCTTCTCGGTAGCATATTTATCGTAGATCGCGGCAACCAGTGCGCCGCTGGAACCTACTCCATAACCTTGTGGGATGCTGG
This sequence comes from Nonlabens sp., assembly GCA_049671565.1. Lineage (GTDB taxonomy): Bacteria > Bacteroidota > Bacteroidia > Flavobacteriales > Flavobacteriaceae > Nonlabens. The sequence goes on along the minus strand of JBATVD010000007.1, from coordinate 259,779 downwards.
AATCAAAGTACATCCCAGCCTCAACATCAGCATTTAGTGAAGCAATATCAAATATGGGAAACTCTGGATCTTCCTTACCCAGTTTATCGAGGTGGGAAGCCAGTCGTTCCAGATTTTTATTGGATTGGGCGGTTTCTTCTGTATGCGCGTCGCTTATCTTGAGTGCGCCTTTATAGAAGTTGTAGGGAATGGAAAGTCCTTTGGAATCCTTAATGATTCCGTACTCTCCAAAAAGCAGGATCTTGGAATAAAATAATGGTCCTTTCATGCTTAAAGCTTTACGGCGCCATCGCCTATATGGTCGCAAATATACGCCTCGTTCTCGCAATAACGCGCCAATTTGCTGTTAATCAACTCTTCCACCTCATTCTTGTGTCGGGCAGGATAAAGCATGTGAACATTTGCTCCCGCGTCCAGTGTAAAGCACACGGGAACCTCGGTTTCTTTTCTAAATGCCCAGATTTCCTCAATAATGGAAAGCGTGCGAGGTTTCATGAGAATAAAATACGGGTGCGAGGTCATCATCATGGCGTGCAGCGTGAGTGCCTCACTTTCCGTGATTTTTATAAAACCGTCCACGTCTCCGTTTTCTAATGCTTCTTTAAGTAAAGTGATGTTTTCGTGGGCTTGTTGGAATCTCGCTTTCGCGAAAGCGTGTCCATTCATCAACTCATGACCTACCGTCGAGCTCACTTCTTTTTTACCTTTATCTACCAGTAAAATGGTGTCCTGATAATCCTGAAACGTGGGGTGCAGGACATTACTGGCATCGATTCCATAATAATCGTTGCTCTCGTTGAAATCCTTGTGCGCTCCCCAAACCACGGCTTGACCTTTTATGCTGCGAGCCGCACTTCCCGACCCCAAACGAGCCAAAAACGAGGCTTTCCTATAATCAATCGCATCGCCTGAAAGTTGGGATTCCATATCCACGATACAGGAACTCAAAGCCGCCATACTGCTGGCACTACTCGCGATTCCAGAACTGTGGGGAAACGTATTTAGGGTATCTATCGTAAAATGGTACTGCGTGATCCATGGGCAATAATCCTTGATGCGCTGGAAGTAGGACTTAATTTTGGGTGCAAAATCGGGCTTCTCCACACCGTCATAGAGAACCGTAAAACCATGATCTGCTTTTTTTGCCGCAACCCTGGTTATGGTCTTGCTTTCACTCAGGGTAAAACTGATGGATGGGTTTGCGGGCAGCTGTATCTCATGCTTGCCCCAGTATTTTACCAGCGCGATATTTGAGGGGGCCTCCCATTTAGATTGCAGCACTTCCTTGAGATCAGACAGCGGTGCTCCTTTAAAATTATCTTCCACAATACTTGACTTGACCTACAAATATATTCTTTATGAGGCGATGGCAGGCGCGATGCCGTTAATCTTGTGTTATTTCGTCAACAATGGATTATGATATTTGGTAGGTATATTGATGCGTTCTCGCTTTCGCGAAAGCGAACTTATCACAAACCTCCAATGCCTTGCAGCAATTATGTAACAAAGTTCCTATCCCATCGTCCAATCTTTAGGCGTATTTTTAAGCCTCCCAATACCAGAGTCCATTATGCTGATCTACCTTAGGGTTTTAAAGGAAAGTTTCTTTTTTGCGGTCAATGCGCTGCGCACTAACCTGCTGCGTACCTTTCTTTCCCTGCTGGGGGTTTCCATAGGGATATTTGCAATCATAGGCGTTCTTGCGGCAGTGGATTCACTGGAGAGTGAAATCAAGGATGGATTGAGCTCGCTGGACATCAGTACGATCTATGTGTTGCGATTTTCTTTTGGCCCCACGGATCTGGAACGGTACGAGTACGAAAACTGGCCCAATGTCTCCTACGATGAGTACCAGATGTTACAACGCAGTATGCCAGATATGGGTGCAATTACCTATACGGTGTTCTCCAATGCCGAAAATATTAAATATTCCAACCGCACGGCAACGGGAGTAAATATCATTCCCGCAACCGAGTCAATGTATGAGTTGGAAGGCTTGAAAATAGAAGAAGGGAGGTTTTTCAACGAATCTGAATCCAATAGTGGTACGCCAGTAGCGGTTATAGGTAACGAGGTGGCTAAGAGCCTTTTCGGCGATGGTTATGCCATCGGGCAACGTATAAGGTTATATGGCAATAGATTTACCGTAATCGGTGTGCTAAAAAAGGAGGGGCAGGGAACACTGGGCCCATCAAAGGACGGTTCCACCTACATTCCAGTCAACTTTGTAAGAAAAATATATGGCGACAACAATAGGTCCAAAGTTTCTGCACTGATCATGAAACCCAAAGCTGGAGCCGATCAGGATGAATTCATCGCAGAGATGGAACAAAAACTGCGTAATTACCGAGGCTTGAAGACTGACGAGCGCAGTACTTTTTTTATCAATCCGCTGAAGGGTTTTACCGATTTTCTAGATCAAGTGACGAGCACGCTTACTTTTATAGGCGTAATCATCGCTGGCTTCTCGATGCTGGTCGGTGGTTTTGGGATCGCAAACATCATGTTTGTAAGTGTTAAGGAACGTACCAATCTCATAGGCATCCAGAAATCCCTCGGCGCAAAAAACCGATTTATTCTCTCCCAATTCTTGTTTGAGGCGATCATTTTGGCGCTCTTTGGAGGCTTATTTGGATTGTTGTTTGTATGGCTGGGAACTCTGGTGGCAAGCAGCCTTACAGAAGATTTCACGTTTATACTATCTACTCAAAACATCATCTACGGAGCCAGCTTTAGCGCGATCGTAGGTTTGATTGCGGGTATAATTCCTGCGTTTGTAGCCTCCCGACTGGATCCCGTGGAGGCGATTAGGACTGGAATGTAAATCTAGTTATTCAACAATCTTCTGCATACCTTAGATTTGTCATCTAAACACAACACTGTGTCCACAGATCATATCACATATTCCGCAAACGGTAAATTCTTAATTACGGGAGAATATGCCGTTCTCAACAATGTTCCCGCACTTGCCGTTCCATTAAAAAAACAACAGCATTTTGAATTAAAACGATTGAACAGTTCTAAGATTATTTGGAAAAGTCACGATGGAGATGGGAGTTTGTGGATGAATTTTGAAACCGTTCTAAAAACACTGTTTAGCGATCATAAATATAGAGATGCGACCCAAGCAAAACTTGCTGAGATCTTGCGCACTGCAAGAAAGTTAAAGCCTCAATTTGATTGGACACGCGGGTTTGAAGTAGCAACACATCTAGATTTTAACCGAGAATTTGGGATGGGAACCAGCTCTACACTCATTTCTTTTATTGCTTACTGGACGGGATGTAATCCGTATACTTTGCAATTTGCCTGTTTTCAAGGGAGCGGTTTTGACATCGCCTGCGCCACTGCAGAAAAAGCAATCATTTATAATTATAACGACGCGCTACCCCTAGCGCATGAAATTGAATTTCAACCAGAAATAGCCGATGAGCTGTTCTTCGTGTACCTCAATCAGAAACAGAACAGCCGCGAGTCCATCTCAAAGTTTGATAAATCAAAATTGACTTCAAGCATTAGGGAAGAACTAAGCGCGATGCCACAAAAATTTGTAGATGCAAGTTGTAATCGCACTGCTTTTGAAAAAGTCATGACCAGCCACGAAGAAATCATTTCTGAACTAGTCAATATTCCCCCTGTAAAGCAACGTCTATTTCCTGATTTCCCCAATGCCATCAAATCCCTGGGCGGCTGGGGTGGCGATTTTGTACTCGCCACTGGAAGTGAGAATGATCATCAGTATTTCAAGAAGAAAGGCTATCAGGATATTTTTAGGTGGAGTGATTTAGTACGTGGCTAATCGCTCACAATCCCCTATTTTAATTCTTAAGATCAACCCATTTAACTGCTATTTGGCAGTAGATAGACCATTCTAATAGTTACTTAGTTGTTTTAATGGGTTTTCCCATCAATAACAACAGGATTGAAGAAAGATTTTCAAAAACTGATAGATAAGGCGCTAGACAATAAAGATGGTGTAAAGGTCAAGCGTCGTAAACTCCTCAAGGATTACGACGACTACGAGCGTCGCAGTTCTAAAATTGTATGGCGTATCAATGAAGAGGTTGGGAGACACGGTTTGCAGATCAAGCCCAGCCTACAAGCTGGAGAAATGGACGATGAAGTGTTTTTGAAACCCACTAAAAAAGCACGTATTCACGTTGATCAGGTTACCAATTACGGAAACGAGGAATTTGACCCGATTACCCGCCTTTCTGAACTCAAAGCAAGCAAAACCGAACCTGTAAGTGTCCATCCAAACGATGAGTTGAGCAAAGCGACCTACCTCATGTGGCACCACAACTTTTCGCAACTGCCCGTTATGCTCAATCATAAAAACATTAGCGGTATCATCGATTGGGAAAGTATTGCTAAAGCTCTAATGACAAATCCAGAAGCTCAAAAGGTGGGAGAAGTAATGCGATCTGAGTACACCTTGCTGGATTTAGACATGCCTCTATTTTCTGCAATTCGGGAAATTATCACAAACGAAGTTGTCTTTGTAAAAACAGAAGATCGACAAATCAAAGGCCCTATTACCGCGCACGATATCAATCTAGAGTATCTTGATCAGATCGCACCGTTTATACATCTGGAAGAAATTGAGAATATGCTGCGCATGTTACTGGATGGGAAGTTTGAAATGAAGTTCTTGGCTCGTTGTGCCAATTATACCAAAGACGATCACATGCCTAGTTCGCTCAGCGACCTAAATTTTTCCGACTACGGATTTATTCTGGGCAACGAAGAAGTGTGGGAAAAACTCAAACTGCCCTTTCATCAAACCACTTTCATCGCTGATTTACATAAAGTGCGCGAAATAAGAAACAGCGTAGTCCACTTTAGATCCATTGAAATTGATCCCGAAGATCTTGAACTGTTAGAGCGTACTTCTAAGTGTTTGCAGGAAATTTGTGCTCTTTGAGATACTATTTTCGTGTCCGTTTCAGCAACTAAATTATAATCCTCTCTAGAAATGATAAAATGCATCTTTGAGATGCTCGACCCGAGTACCCGCTTTATTTTTAATGATGGCAAAGATATCAAAGCGCACCTCCACATCATCTTCCACAAAATTCTGTACAAAATGGTCTGCGGTGGTTACCAGCCGTTGGATTTGACCGGGCTTTAAAAAATCCTGTGGATCGCCAAAGTCTGGCGTGGATCGGGTTTTTACCTCAACAATCACGACCGTGTTTCCAGTGCGGGCAATGATATCGATCTCTCCTTTTTGGAACATGTAATTTTGAATCAAAATTTCATAGCCGTTTTTCAATAGATAAGCCACAGCCATTTCCTCTCCCTCTTTTCCTAAATCGTTGTGATCTGCCATTATTTTTGCTTTAGGATTATTCTGTCAGCTGTAATTAAAATTTGCATTTCACACCCCATTTTCAAGGTTCTGTTATCGGTAATATGACCTGCGGGAACATCAAATATCACAGGATAGTCATATTCTTCGGTCACGTCTAGAATAATTTCTCTGGCATTTTTCCCAAAGGGCACCTCATGGTCATTCATATCGGTCATGCCGCCTACTAAAAGTACTTTTAAATTATGAAGTTTTCCTGCTCGCTTGAGTGAAAATAGCATCCGTTCCAAGTGATACAGGTATTCATCAATTTCCTCGATAAACAGAATACCGTCATGAAAACTGGGCAAGTCATTTGATCCCAGCATGCTGTAAAGTATGGAAAGATTACCTCCGTAGAGTATTCCTGAAATTTCAGCCGACGTCAAATTGTTTGTGTTTATGATCTCGGTAATTATATTTTCTCCAAACAAGGCTTTTTGAAAGCTCGCTTTACTTCGACTACGCTCAGCACAAGTCGCTCCAGCGGTAAGATTATTTAATTCCAGTGGCATAAAAGCATGAATACTAGGCAAACCCGCTTTCTGCATCTTGTTGTGGATCAGCGTGACATCTGAGTAACCGATCACGGGTTTCACTTCGACTACGCTCAGTGAACCTGCATCTCGATTTTTTTTAAGGTGGCTGAGCGAAGTCGAAGCCACTCTTTTAAAATCAAGATCGTCCAAAATCTGTATCGTACCATATCCACCACGAGCAATCCATATCGCTTTGACCTCTGGATCATTCCAGGCTTTTTGGAAATCGGCGAGACGTTCTGCTGCTGTACCGCCAAATTGATGATGAATTTTACCGATGGTGTCTCCATAATCCACCCGCAAACCCATTTCCTCCAGAAAATGAACTGCAGGTTGAAGCTGCGCTCTTTGAGCACTGCGCGCCGTGCAGAGTATACGCACGAGGTCGTTTTTTTTGAGGGATTTGAGTTGGTATTTTTTTGTATTCATGCGTTTCTCAGAATTTTAAAAATACAACCTATTGAGCTAAGACAATTCCGTACGTAATGTTTCGCAGAGATTTTCCGTTTGTATTTTCATAAGGGTAGGTTTTAAACCTACCCTTATGAAAACTGGCTCTATTATCCCACAAGTTCTTGAGTGATAATTTTAAATCTCGACCCCTCAACAAGACATGCCAACACACATAGTTGGCATGTCCAACCATGTTATTTTTTCATTTCTAACATGCCAAGTTTTCGTCTTGGCATGTTTGATACGGAGTGAAGAGACTTGAAGACTTTTTCTGTCTGCTTTGCAAGAGTAGGTTAAAACCTTATGAAAACTGACTCTAAAACCCCACTAAGTCTAGAGTGATACTTTTGAAATCGAGATACCATCAATAGATACCAACACAAATAGTTGGCATGTCCGTCTGCATTTTTCCATTCCCAACATGCCAAGTTTTCGTCTTGGCATGTTTGATTTGGAAATTATACGCATCATTCAAAAATAACAGCTTTCATATCTAAGTCTCCCTTTCCTTTGGAAAGGGCTGAGGATAGGTTTTTTTTAGTTAAACGCATTTCAAATTTCCAAATGAAAAGAGTTCTTCAGCTTATTGAAAGACATGCCAACACAAATAGCTGGCATATCCAACCGTATTTTTCCCTTCCTAACATGCCAAGTTTTCGTCTTGGTATGTTTAATACGGAGTGAAGAGATTGAATATCTTCTCGATCCACTTCATTTCACACGGGTAGGTTTCAAACCTACCCCTGTGAAATGCGTACTCAATGTCAGTAAACTCCCCACCATTCATCGTAAATTTGCATCACTAAAGCAATACCATGAGCGATCAAAAGCGTTTTACCATAACCGCCGCACTTCCCTACACAAACGGGCCTGTTCACATAGGCCATCTAGCCGGTGTGTATGTCCCGGCCGATATTTTTGCGCGTTACCAGCGCCTTAAGGGGAATGATGTGGCTTTTATCTGTGGAAGTGACGAGCATGGTGTTCCCATCACGATCAAAGCCAAAAAAGAGGGCATCACTCCTCAAGAGCTGGTGGATCGTTACCACAAAATCATAGACGATAGTTTTAAGGATTTCGGTATTTCGTTTGATAATTACAGTCGCACCACGGCATCCATACATAATAAAACTGCGCAGGATTTCTTCAAAAAGCTGGAAGCTGACGGAAAATTTATCGAGCAGGTCACAGAACAACTCTACGATCGGGAAGCAGATCAGTTCTTGGCCGACCGTTTTGTGGTAGGTACCTGTCCCAAATGTGGAAATCCAGAAAGTTATGGCGATCAGTGTGAGCAATGCGGTACCAGCCACAACGCAACAGATCTAATCAATCCGGTAAGTGCGATCACGGGCAACAAACCCAAACTCAAAGAAACCAAACACTGGTTTTTACCACTGGATCAGTACAGCGATTGGTTAAACGAGTGGATCGTTAAAGGCCACGCTGCAGATTGGAAGCCTAATGTAACCGGCCAAGTGAAAAGCTGGATTACAGATGGTTTGCACCCACGTGCCGTCACCCGCGACCTGGACTGGGGAATTCCCGTACCGGTAAAAGGTGGAGAGGGAAAAGTACTGTACGTATGGTTTGATGCGCCCATCGGCTATATTTCTGCGACTAAGGAATGGGCGGCACGCGAGGAGAAGAACTGGGAGACCTACTGGAAAGATGAGGACACCTCTCTGGTGCATTTCATAGGTAAGGACAATATCGTTTTTCACTGCATAATTTTCCCGGCGATGCTCAAGGCGCATGGCGATTATGTGTTGCCAGAAAATGTTCCGGCAAACGAATTCCTCAACCTGGAGGACGAGAAGATTTCCACCTCACGCAACTGGGCGGTTTGGCTACATGAATACCTCGAGGAATTTCCTGATCAGCAGGACGTGTTGCGTTATGTACTGACCGCAAACGCCCCAGAAACCAAAGACAACAATTTTACCTGGAAGGATTTTCAGGCGAGGAACAACAATGAATTGGTCGCCATTCTCGGGAACTTCATTAACCGCGCGCTGGTGTTGACCCATAAATATTACGACGGGATCGTCCCGCAGCCTAATGCCTACACCCAGGTCGATCAAGAAACGCTGGATGCGATCAATGCTTTTCCTGCGAGTATTGAAGAAAGTTTGAATAGATATCGCTTTCGCGAAAGCGTAAACGAGTTCATGAATCTCGCCCGTTTAGGAAACAAGTACCTCGCCGATGAAGAACCGTGGAAGCTCATCAAAACCGATCCTGAACGTGTGAAAACCATCATGTTTGTGGGATTACAGATTGCCGGAGCACTCGCTGTTCTTGCCGAGCCGTTTTTACCACATACCGCTGCCAAGTTGCAGAACATGCTCAACATCGCATCAAATCCTGCGGCGCGACTGCGGGCAGATCTCGTTAAGATCGAATGGAACGATATCGCCGAGAAACAGGAATTGCTGCACCATGGTTATAAAATCAATAAAGCCGAGCTGCTCTTCTCAAAAATCGAGGACGAACAGATCGAACACCAATTACAAAAACTAGAAGCCAGCAAGGCTCAAAACGAAGCCGAAAAAGCTCAAATTATGCCACAAAAAGAAGAGACCACCTACGATGATTTTATGAAGATGGACCTGCGTGTGGGAGAGATCCTTACCGCAGAAAAAATGCCTAAAACCGATAAACTCATGGTCATGACCGTGGACACCGGGATTGATAAACGCACAATCGTTTCCGGCATCGCTCAACAGTACTCGGCTGAAGAATTAGTAGGTAAAAAAGTAACCGTTCTCGTCAACCTCGCTCCCAGAAAGCTACGTGGTACCGTTTCTCAGGGAATGATCCTACTCGCCGAAGATCCGGATGGGAAATTGGTTTTTGTAAATCCTGATGATTCGAGCTTGAATGGGGCTGTGATTGCTTGATTATGAAAGATTACATCCCGTTTTTATCGATTTTTACCGTCCTGCTAGCATCATTCTTAGCTATTTCAGGTACTTATCTTAATTCACGTCAGAACATGAGATACAAATGGTTAGAAGATTTTAGGGAAGCAATGTCTTCTTATAACGCTAGATATTCCAGGTTCAGTTATTTATCGCAAACTCTTAGAAAATCATTTGAAAAAAATAAAATATCCATTCAGGATATGACCGAGTTCGCTAACATCACATCTGATTTGAATGGGAGTTTAACGCAAATAATTTACTTACTTAATCAAAACAATCCTCTACATCTAAAATTTCAGTCACTATTGACTGAGCAACAATTGCAATTGTCTGACTATTCTCAGAATGAAATTGATAACGTAGAAATAAAGTCTGATGAGATCTTTCAACTAGGGAAAGCTATTTATTTTAAAATACAAAATATAGGGTATTTTAATTTTTGGAGCACGTTTTGAAGCTGAATGCTCTATGTAAAGCACACTTAAATCAAGATGAATTAATTTTAAATGAGTATGTGTTTACTAAATAAAAATAAATAACCTTAGCAGTATTTCATCCGCTGAGGTTAGATGCGGTTCAAATAGAACAGAATAAAAAATGGGACGATCGACTTTTCAGTGATCGTCCCATTCTAATTGAGGTCAAAAAATATTACTTATCTGATTTCTCCCTATCATTTTTAATCTCAACCGACTCAGGATTTCTATTATCCTTATCGGTTATTCCCTTTGCATGTGGGATGGGGTGTTTTCCTTGTTTGTCTTCGAAATTTGGTGTCTTCTTTTCCATAGTTATTTTGATTTGCTCTAAGATAATGGAAGCTGCGTATAGTCGGCGTGTCGCTAACATTAGTTTAGATAAGTTCTGGCAAAAGTTTAAGCAACTGAAAATGTACTAGTTTTGTGTTTTGGCACATTTCTAGCACGTGCCAATCCTATGAAGACCAAATACATACTCCTATTTTTCAATTTTTTTGCGCTTTATCTAAGTGCACAGCCCGAAAACGCACACTGGAATGGTCAAAATGTGGTACAGGGAAAGACGTACGTCACTTATGGCGACAATGTGAGCCTCCGCGCCACGGATAATGTAGATGCTGATAAATTGGCAAACCTACCTGTAAATACCAGCGTTACCATTTTAGAAGTATTGGATAAAACCCATTCGGTTTATGGAACAGAGGCACCCTGGTTAAAAGTCAGAGCAGGAGATCAAACCGGATTTTTGGTTTCGGGATTTCTCGCTCTGAGAAGTATAGAATTGGGAGACGGCTCAAAACTGCTGTACACCAGAACACAAGTTCATGATGAATATTCTTATCAAATCAAAATGCGTAGGGTGTTTAAAGACCGTTTTGTAGAACTGGGAACTTACGATCTAGGTATTGGTAATTTTGCGGTAGAATTACACAACAGCAAAGGCCTTAAAAATATCGACCACGTTCTTAAAATTGACTTTCTAGCAGAAGCCTGTGGAGAAAATGGTGGTCGATCTTATTTTGCAATTGATCTCAATGAAGACATGCTTTTAGATCTTGGTTCCTATCCTAGCGTAGGCGATGGCGGTATGTTTCATCACAGTGAAGATCTGATATTTCCTGATGAGCCTAACGGTATGCCGGGAATGATTATCTATATAGGAGAGCAAGGCTCAGAGAATGAAGTGACGGCAGAATACCGCACGGTTACAAAACGCAAAGAATATTCTTGGTCTGATATTTCTGGTGGGAAGAAGATTGAGCCGTTTAATTACGACTGAAACAAGCTTGTATTTAGCTATTTACGAATGACAATATTTGTATTCAAACTCGATTTAAAAACGTAATTTTAGGAATAGGAACAATTCAATCAAAACTTTCATCACAATTTCGTTTTTATTAATTCTTTTAAATTGTTTTTCGCAAGGCATCGATAGCCTGAAGGTCGAATCATACACTTTTAATAGGATCGCCCATTTTACTGAAAAGCGTGATTTAGACAAAAAGGAATATACCAGGTACTTTCTATTTAATGAAGATTTACCGCACATAATGGCCGAGGTATATGAAGATAAGGGATTGTCTTACCTTGTTTTTAATAGAGACGGTCGTTATGGAAAATCATATCGGCTTTTTGAAAATCTATTTACCTATGATGTAATGAACATTGAAAAATTGGCTCAAGCGAAAGACAATACTGCTTTAGAATTTAATGTTCATTATTCAGATATTAAAATTAAATGCCGAACTAAAACTAAATTTGAAGGTAATGTATTATTAGAGTCTCGATCAAAAATAAAATCATGGCTGAAAGTTTCTGAAGATTCTAAAAGAGTACTAGCTCACAAGGAGATAATTGGAATATTTTATAATAGCATTGAATTACCTCTCAAATTATTTACTTTAAATTATCAGGATCTTATGGAAGATAATGGTAACAAGTCTCACGGGTTTTTAAAATACAAGAAAGTATTTGATGAAAAAGTTTATGATAACATCGAGTTGATATTCGATAAAATTGAGCCCTTTTCAATTGAAGTTGTTTTTGACCATTAAGGCTAATTATATCTTTCGATAAACTAATATCAGCTAAAAGATTACTTTAACCCAACTCATTATAGGAATACCCTATTTTTACAAAAAATCATTTCATGGGTTTACTGATCATCTATGCGGTCGTCTCTATATTCTTCTCTTTTTTGTGTTCCATACTGGAAGCGGTACTGCTAAGCATCAACCCTACGTTTATCAAGGTCAAGGAACAGGAAGGCGCTACTTATGTAGACACGTTGCGGGCCCTAAAAGAAGATGTAGATAAACCACTGATAGCGATCCTAACGTTGAACACACTTGCACATACGGTGGGTGCGATACTTGTAGGAGTTCAAGCAGAAGCTATTGTGCAAGAAGGCTATCCTGATTATTTGTGGGGCATTCCCATGGTAGGAGTGGTTTCTGGAATTATGACGGTATTGATTTTGGTGCTTTCTGAAATCATACCCAAAACCATAGGAGCCACTTACTGGCAATCGCTTGCGGGTTTCTCAACATTTATTTTGAAATGGATGGTTTGGGTATTAAAATATTCAGGAATTCTATGGGTGTTGCAACTTACCACAAAGGCTATTGGCAAAAGCGCGCACATGAACACCATGACTCGTGAAGACTTTGTCGCGATTACAGAAACTGCTGAGGAAGAAGGTGTTTTTGAACCTAGTGAGGGCCAATACATCAAGAGTTTGATGAATTTCAATACTATTCTGGTCAAGGATATTATGACACCCAGATCGGTCATGTTTATGGCGCAGCAAGACATGAAAATCGATGAGTTTTTTGATGAAAACAAAGAACTGCGTTTCTCACGAATTCCTATTTATGGAGAAAATCGAGATGATGTAAAAGGTTATGTTTTGAAAGATCACATCTTGGAAGATATCATCCACGATAAGCCTGCGGAAACCTTAAAAGACCTCAAAAGGGAAATCGCCATCACTCCTACCGACATGCCCATTCCCCAACTCTTTCAAAAAATGATCGCCACAAAAGAACACATGTCACTCGTGGTGGATGAATACGGAAATGTTCAGGGTGTGGCCACGATGGAAGATATTATTGAAACCATGCTGGGACTGGAGATCATGGATGAAAGCGACAACGTAGAGGATATGCAACTACTCGCACGTAAAAATTGGGAAAAGCGCGCAAAGCGCAACCAAATCAAGGGCGAGAATTAAGCTGCAACCTTGATTGCTGTTTTTGCGGTATTTATATTAGCCACCGTAGCGGTATAGGATAATTGATCCACTACAGGGAAAGAATTAAGTACATTATAAGACATCCAAATATTTGCCAGCATTAGAGGAATTTTCACACTGTCCTTAAGGGTTAGTTTAGAATCTTCCATGTGTACCCACTTTTTCAAAGGTTGCTCATAAATGTAATTCATGACTTGGTGTGTCCCGTAAAATCCTTTGACTCTGATGAACATCTCCACGTCAAATAACCAGCTCGTAAGAAACGATCTTTCAAAAATTACTGGTACAAGCGATCTGTGAAATACCTTGGCGCCGCATTGAGTATCGTTAATCGGCATTTTGAGAATCATTTGAATAAACAGTTTGACAAATTTTGAGAATAGATCTCTCAAAGCAGTTCGTTCTACCTCTCCAGCACCAGCGCCTCTTGAACCGTAAACCATCTTGAGTTGATCCGTACCATCCATTACTCTAACTAGGTTGAGGTAGTCAGCAAATCCAGTACTAAGATCAGCGTCCATAAACCCTATATCTGCTGCGTTTGTATTATCGTAGATGAATTTCATTCCTGCTCTTACAGCTTCAGCTTTACCTTGATTCTGTGGCTGGTCTACATAATAAATATTAGCAGCCTGCTCGCTCATAGATTTTAAAACATCAAGTGTTCTGTCTTTACTTCCATCGTTCACAAAACATAGAACGAAGTCTCTGTTGAAGTTGGCAAAATTCAGAAAAGCCTTCGTGTCTATTCTGTTCTCCTCGTTATAACATGGTATTACAATTCCTGATTTCATGACGATTTGTTTTTAATTATGTCCCAAAACTACCGCCTCAACGCACCTTGAAATTCTGTTTTTCGGTTAGTGGAAATCAAGTGTAGACGAATGGTAAATCGTCCAAGATGGATGCTGATGGTCGATCCTTTGTGTTCCCATATCTTTATAAAACCTAAAAAGGATCATATTTCAGTGCCGTTAAAAACCAATAAATACTTACTCCTTGCTCTAGTGATTGCCTTGATCTTTCATGGTAGTGCGATCTTTTTTACGCTGGAGTCTACCTATGATGCATTGATCCATCTGTTTTTTGCAGATCATTATGCGACAGACTGGTTCAGTCACTGGAATATGAAGTGGTACACCGGTTTTACGGTAATGGGTTACCCGCCGCTGGTACACCAGACCATTGCAGCATTTAGTTTTTTGGGTGGTCTCAAATTTGGTTTGTTTGCCACAGCTATTGTAGCTGTTATTCTATTTATTACAGGAATCTACAGGTTCTCTTTATTGATCACTAGCAACCTACAGATGGCAGGATATGCTGCCCTATTTGCTGTTTTTTCCTCAAGTTTTGTAGAAACTTTGCATCTGTTTGGTCAGCTACCCAGTATTATTGGCATCGGTTTATTGCTTCATGCATTGCCAGAAATTCACGGGTGGATCAAGGATCGCAGTTGGAAACGCCTCTGGACAGCAATCGCCCTAATTGGAGTTACGGTCTGTTCCCACCACGTCACACCCATTTTTGGGATGATATTTTTCATATTCCCTGTGATAGGGATGGCTATAATGGATCGAGCTATAAGTGATCTCGCTTTCGCAAAAGCGGAATTATCCAATGCAAATCTTTCCAAGAAAAACCAGAAGGTCTCAAAAGAAAACTCAACAAGTGGGTCTCCGAAAAAGCTAAAGTTAGAACCTAAAGACTCAAATCTGCACGGAGAGAAAATCACGCTCAAAGCGTTCTGGAATACCTTTAGAAAACTTTTTTGGCGTATCGTAGGTTTTGGGATGGCATCGCTGGTGCTTATCGTGGGGTGTATTCTTCCCTACTGGATCAATACTAAAAATAATCCCATCACTCAGGTGCCTATTCCACACGGTTCTCGCGATAATTTTTTGGAAGTTCTTTCATCTGGATTGGTGTTTTTCATCATTCCATGGGGAGTGTTGCTGTTTATTTTGCCCTACATTTTTTATAGATTCTTCTCAAAACGCTTATTGTTCTTTGGTCTGTCGTTTTCCCTACTTACGTTGTTGGGAACGGGAGGTACCACGCCGCTGCCCAAATTACTTCTGGGCGACAACGCTTTTAATATTTTGACACTGGATCGATTCACATTGTGGGCGAGTATCATGGCAGTTCCCATAGCTGGATCGTTTATCTACGAACTTGTGCAAGGCAGTATGCATCGTTATATATTAGAGCGATTGGGCAAAGTGGCAAACAGAGTTATACTGTCGTTTTTTGCAGTGACTTTTATAGTGTTTACGATTTTCACGATAAGTCTGGGCTACTTCAGACCCTCACAGCCTGCTAAAATCGATATGCAGCCCATCACAAATTTCTTGAATCAGGATCAACACGATCGCTGGCGTTATTTGACATTGGGTTTTGGAGATCAAATGGCGTGGCTCGCTACTCAAACTAAAGCGCAAAGTGTTGATGGTAATTACCATTCGGCAAGGCGATTGCCAGAATTAACCACGCGTCCCGTAGAACGACTGGAGAACTCAAAATTTAGAGGGATCGAGGGACTAGGATCGCTTCAGCAGTTTCTGACCGTGCCTGAGAAGTACCATTTGAAGTATACTTTTTCAAATGATAAATTTTACGATCCCATTCTTTATTTCTGTGGCTGGCAACGGTTGCAGCGTTTGGAAAACGGTATCATGGTTTGGGAACGATTAAATGTGTCTCCATTACCGTCCATAAGTTCTAGAGACCAAGTTCCTCTATGGCAAAATATATTATGGGGAACCGTTCCTATGAGCATGGTAGTCATTTTACTATTTGTCGTTTTCCGTAGAGTGACCAATTTATATCGCGCTGAATACGATGAAAGTATTGCGCTCTGGAAATCAAAAAAGAAAAGATCTTCGAGCTTTAAAACGTTGTTTTTTGGTGGAAGTACTATTTGGGTTGCCGTAGTTTGTGTGGCTTTTGTGCACCAGATGTATGCGGTTTACATTCAAAATGATAGCTATCGCAGTCCAGAAAATGTATTACTTTCTTATTATGATGCTACTGATTTCAAAAGATATCAGGATGCCTTTGATCATTTTGCAGCAAACGAGAGTTTAAGTTTTGATCGGTTTATGCTGAGTATCTCAGTCACAGATGGATTGACCAGTTCCTACGCCAAGCTTCAAAACATAGAAACTGAAATAATAGAGCAAAATGAATTTACTGCTAGGGCTAAAGTACATTTGGCTTACGTGACACCGCTTAAAAAAATTTTTAAAGAGGAAGAACATGATCTGATCAAAGAAGACGGGAAATGGAAAATTAGATATAAAGACTTAGGAACAGATTTACCCCCAGATCAACTTGTTTCCATTAATTCCACAACTTTTTTCAATCAGGGAAGACGGCGTATTAGCACAGAGCAAACATATCATGAAGATGTTTTAAAGCAACCCAATCTCCAGATTCTGGACGCAAAATTGGTGCAGCAAAACGGTAGCTATTTTATTATTGGAACCGTGCAGAATATAGACACTGTTCCGGCAGATGTAATCATTAATGGGACCTTATATGATGAAGAGAATAAACAACTCGCAAGCTATAACGCCCAGTATGAATTGAAGCATAAGTTACTCCCTATGGAACAATCACCATTTAAAATTGGTTTTCAGGGTATTGCGTGGTCTACTACAAAGGACGAGATCCCTAGCGTGTATGATCCAGACCATTATACACCATTATTCTTTGAGAATGCTCCAACAAAATTTGCTATTCAAGCTGCTGGAAACGTAAGTACTGAAGATCTTGATGAACCTCTTACCATTAGCGACTTGAATTTGCAAAGCAAACAACTTACTGGGAGTTTGTTCAATACTGGTATTCAGGAAGTAACGATACCTCAAATGCTGACTTCGTACTACAATGAGAATCAAGAATTGATCTGGTTGGATAATTATTTTGTCTCAGAAAGTGTACGTCCCTACCGCAAGCAAAAGTTTGAAGTTACACTACAGGATTTGAAAGGGTTAAAAGTGATTGATCAGGATATGAGCAATTGTTATGTCAACGGGATGCCCAATAAAATCTTGAGTACACCACAGACTAAAACACTTCAAAAAACAGATATGCAAAGTATTCCCTACGTTAGCCTAATGACTAATTCATACATCAGCAAACCAACACAATGAGAATCAAAATTTTAATCATATTGATAGGCTTATTTTTTGCGCTTTCCAGCACAGAAGTAGACCAGAGCATGGTTAAATTTAAAGTTCTACTATCATACACCGTTTACCAAGCTGGAGATAATGTATCTATTTCCTTTAATGGATTCGGCAAGAAAGATCCCAATCTGATTGTGAACTATTCCATTGGAACGGTAGTTATTAAGGGTAAGAGGTTAGAAAAAGAACTATCATTTAAGATTCCGAATTTTATAGCTCAACAATCTGGACTAATTCATTGGCAATTGCAAGACACCAATCTGACTGGAGCGATAACTATTCTCCCAAAAACTGAGTCTTTAAATATCGAAAGCTATTTAGGTCCCACGCGCCTTAACCCAGATACCGGCGATAGGGCAATGTTTATCAATACACCGCTAGATGTATTTGACAATCCGATTGAGGATCAGAATATTGAGTACAGCTATTATATAGGTACCTCACAAAATTCGAAGACACTTGACAGTGTGTCTTTAGCAAGTTTTGACTATTTACCACAACTACAACAGAAGCAAACGGTTTTTGCGAGTGCGGTCAATGATCAGGTTTCTTCAAAAGAATTTGAACTAGATTATACGGCTGGGTTTCCTGTAGAGTTTACGCTTTCGCGAAAGCGAGATAACAACGCCTCTAGAGATCACAATTATGCAGACGGGAATCAAATTATGGAAGTTGTCACTTCAACCATCAAGGATCAATATGGGAATACTGTAGACAACGGGACACGGGTTGATTTTTATGCACAGCGACCAGATGGGACGATGCTCAAAACCAAGGGAACCACAATTGATGGAGCTGCCACTGGCCGATTTTTGCATCCAGAGCAAGCGATGTCATGGAGTGTTTATGCTGAAGTCCCTTATCATGCGCAGAGCGATACGATAGAAGTTGATTTTATAACGGCACTGCAAGATTATGAGGTAAGTTATGATGCTGCAGATCGTTTGCTTACAGCGGGACCCTTGCGCAGCTATATGGGCCAACTTTATCCGGATGGTCAAGAGGCCACCATTTCTTTTGATACAAACGGCAAAACAAGATTCATATCAAAACAGTCTGAGAACGGTTTTATTAAGTTAGATCTTGATGAGGCTAATATTACTGAAGTCGATAAAGTGAATATAGAAATAGCTGGAGTGGCTAAAACAATACAAATCAAGTAATGAGTGCTGCTCGCAAAAATATCGGGAGATCACTGACGATCGTGGGTTATGTAGCCGCGATACTGATCATAATGATCGCCTTGAGTCAGTTGTTTCTCTATTTCAATTCTGGCGCAGATCGATCAAAAATTCTCAAAGTAAGTGCAGATGTTCAAGCAGCTCACGCTCCGTTAATTTCGTGGGATACTAGTTTTGTGAAAGGGAGACAAATAAGTGTTCCCGCACTTGCAGATCTGGAAAAGGATTACAAGATGGCGTGGCACTCTAGAGCTTTGGCTTTTGAAGTAAATGACTCTGTTTTACTCAATGATTATTTTACCAAAAACGCTCGAGCAAAAATTACTGAGGTCATCAATTACAATGATAGTTTGGAGACAAGTATTAGATCGACCAGTCTTGAACATCATTTGAAATTGGAATTATACAGTGAGGATGGGCAGCTAGTGGTTCTAACCGATTCTGCGGCGGTAGAACACCGTCGAACCTACTTAAAAGAAGAATTAGTCCACGAAACTACTGACAAGTCCACATACGAGATCATGATGCTGCTGGAAGATGGGCACTGGCGCATACGCCATATGATTCTGAAGGATCGAGAGCCATTGGGAAAAGTTCAACAAACATCAGCCGATTTTATCAGTAACTGGCGAGGCATTAATTATTATCCACAGGCGACGCCTTGGAATACATTTGGAGATGATTTTGACATAGAAGTTATTGAAGAGGATTTTGAATTGATTGAGTCCTTAGGACTCAATTCGATCCGGATATTTATAGGCTACGAAGACTTTGGAAAAGAGTATGTGGATCCCAAAAAGCTTAAGAAAGTTCGCTTGCTACTTGACGCCGCCGAAAAAAACAACTTGCAAGTGCTGGTAACTCTATTTGATTTTTATGGAAATTACGATTTGCGGGACTGGACTTTTGCCCAGCAACACGCTGTAGGTATAGTTAAATCACTTAAAGACCATCCCGCAATTGCTGCTTGGGATTTGAAAAATGAACCTGATCTCGATTTTGAAAGCCGTAAAAAGTATCGTGTTGAGAGTTGGTTGAAATTCATGGCTCAAACTGTCAAAAGAGAAGACCCAAATCATCCAGTAACTATAGGCTGGTCAAATATTGAAGCGGCTAGGAACTTGAGCAGTGAATTGGATTTTGTCTCATTTCACTACTATACAGATTTGGACGAACTGGCAGAAAGAACAAAAGCGCTCAAAACCGAAAGTGATGGCAGACCAATTCTCCTATCAGAATATGGTCGCTCATCCCATACCGGCTGGTGGCAAATCTTTACAGATGGTCCCCAACAACAAGCGGAATATCACAAAGAGATTAACGATATTCTTAAAGAGCAAAACATAGGATCTCAAGTCTGGACTTTATACGACTTCCCTGAAATCCCAGAAGATGTTTTCAATGGTAATTCCTATGAAAAGAATCTTCAAAAGAAATATGGTTTTATTGATGCTGATGGGAATCGTAAACAGAGCTTTAGCGAATTGAAAGAATAGTCCCTAGCTGATCTAGGCTACGAAGGAGTTGTTTAAAATTTACAAACTAAAAAGCCCGCTGTAAGCGGGCTTTCTTGCCATTTAAAAAATTAGCAGCACTATGCTGCCAAAGCCTTTGACATCTGTTGAACAGAAGTGAACTCTTTAAAATTATCGACATACATCTCTGAAATTTTAGACAAGGGATAAGCCGTTGCCGCTTTGAAATTGGTTTTAGCCATCTCGATTCTATAAGTTGGATCCATGAGGACTTTCTCAATCGCATCAGCGAGACTAGAGACGTCTTCTGGTTGGAAGAAAGCACCTTGATAGCCTTCATCTGTGATAAGTCGGGATAGATCTCCTATTTCTGGCATAACTACCGCTTTTCCATAACTTCCTGCCTGGTGCAAAACGCCTGAGCTTCCTGTTGTTGAAGTGTATGGAAAACATACCAGCGTGGAAGATTTAAAGATCAGGGGAACATCCTCTTCTTCCACATAGCCGGTAAATTTTAAATCTGATACATATTTATATTGTTCAGCAACATTATTGAGATATCCTTTTACATTAGGATTATCCGTTCCTGCGATGACCGTTTCTATAGCTTTACCCGTACGTTTTTTAACAAGTTCAACTGCCTCGATCATGGACTCTACCTTTTTGTAAGTCCCAAATTTCCCAAAAGCCATAACCTGTAATTTTTCTTCAGGTTCTTTAAAGTTGGGCGTTTCTGTAGGTAGCTCAAACGTCCCATGAGGTATAGTCACTACATTATTTACTCCGTAGACTTTTTCAAGCGTTTCTTGGTATTTGTGAATGGTTACTGCTACTTTATTGGCTTGCAAAATCATTCTCGTAAGCCCTTTACCAATCATCTTGTACGTCCACTCCATCAATTTGTTAGACTCAATACCAGCGTTGTTTAAGTCCACTTCCTCCATGATGTTGTGTAAAAGAACCATGCTGGGTGTTCCCTGCATACGGCAAATCCACGGTAACATCAATCCTAAAGCGGCTGGGATTTTCTTATCGCCAAATTTCAAAAATTGCAAGTTGAATAAAACAACATCGGCTTTTGCGTTTTTGACAGCTTTAGAAACCGTTGCGATGTTGTGGTAGCTATTGAACTTCCAGCAGGGAACCACGTTTACCTTACAGCCGTCGTTAATTGCGGGAATGTTTTCAACGTCTTCAACGTGGTCTGTAAGCAGTGTGATTTCTTCCACATCTGAGTTTAAGGCAAAGGCTTTAGTTAGGTGGAAGGCGTATTCATTAAGAGTTACTTTACTGGGCGGAAATGCGGTTACGATGGCAACTTTCATAATTCTTATTTTTAAATGACACTTCAAATATCTCAGATTAAAGAGCTGATTTTGAAAAGAATCGGTTGATAGAGTGGAAGTGTCGATGAATGGTAAATAGCTTTCGATTGACTAATTATCTACAAATGATGTTGTGATGAGTAAATCATCTGTATGCTAGCTTATACCTTTAAATCTCTTTGCTAGAGAAAAAGTAGATCAATTGAGCGACTAGCAATACGGCCATGATGGCTATCTGTACGTGTACCACTTGAGCGAGTGTGTCGTGGAACAAATATATGAGAACGACCTGCGCTACTCCTGCAGTGACCGTAAGTATCAATGGTAAGTACTTGTCTAGGGATAAGAAATAGTAGGAGAATAAGTTCGCTTTCGCGAAAAGCGAAACAGCAACAGCATATTTCCACAATAATGGAGCAATATCAAGGTAAGCATCGCCAAAAAGATTTTGTACGATCAACTCTGGAAACAGAGCGGTAGAAGTAGTAAGTATCACGCAAAATCCAGAGATGTAGGCGAGGTACTTGAGAAGAATGGGACGTGTGGGAAGTCCTGATTTTTGAAGTTGAATGACTTTGGGAAGCAGCATCATCACAAACATCCAAGCCATAAAATAAACCATGCGGCCTATGATTGCCATTGAAGCGTAGATTCCAGATAGATTTGCAGAAAAGTAATGCTTGACCAGAAGCATATCGCTGTTATTGATAATGATCTGGGATAACTCGTAAAACAAGGTTGCTCCAAAGAATAGTGCCACCTTTCGCCACGTAGATTTTGAAATGGATAACTTCTTAAAGCTGATGAGATCTCTAGATAAAAGAGGGATCATTCCTAGCAATAAACTAATTACGATACCTACTGAAACAGCGATAATAGCATCGATATCGAGAAATAATAAAATAATAACTGTAATGATCAATCTGCCCAGCATTTCAAGTTGAAAGCTGGCACTTAAAGAGACATAGTTTTCAGCACCTTGATCCATACCGCGTCGGGTGCTCATTAAAAAGTAAAAAGGCATTCCTAATGCAAACACCTTAAACATAAGCGTGGATGAGGTGGACAAGACAGTTGCCAGTTCCTCTGAAAATATAAATAATGAGATTCCTACCAGAAACCCTGTCGCAATAGAAACACGATCAAGCAATGACTGGATGCCCGTGTCTACAGTTGAGGCAGCTATAAACTTTGCTGCGGTAAGCTGAAAAGTCATGGCAAAAAATGAGAAGACAAGTAAAAAAGTAATGAGTACTGCAGCGTCTGCAAATTGTTCTGGGCCCAGCATTCTACCTACAATGAGATTGTAGAAGTAATTACCCGCACTAACGATTAAAGAACTTCCTAAAAAGATTTGTTCCTTAGTTAAGGTAAATGTTTTCAAAGAGAGGACCAGCGACTTCATGATTATGCTACAGTAAGATAAGTAGTTCTATTTGCCGTAGTCGTTGTAGATCTACTACCGTTCACTTTTACCGATTTGTAGGCGATATGCGCCTCATGCTTTATCTTGTTGATGCTGCTTACACCGTTCATATCCATTCTATCTAGACCGCTGAGGTTTACATTTAAATGGCTCTTGGTTTCTAATAAGTGATTCAAGTGATTTTCTAATGAGGTTGTAGTATTACTATTCAAGTTTCCTGATAGTACGATGCTGTTTCCTTCTTGAGTAATTCTTAAAGCCATGATGTGAAATTTTAGTTGTTGCTTTTATTTACAGTGCAAATATGTCTCTGAATGTAACTTAAAACGGGAGTTTTTCGGTTAGTGGCTTTTAAGTGTAGATGAATGAACTTTGTGGTGTGATTAGTTCATTCATCTTTGTATTTCAATTTTATAAAGCATAATTTAACCTCCAGCTCAATTCAGATCAATGATATTTTTTCAAAAACAGCAGGCAAAGCAGACTCTTATAAGCATTTTCTTTTTTGCATGTAGTTCTATGTTATTTAGTCTTTCTGCACAGGATATGCAGGAAGGGTTTAGCTATCTAGAGCAGGGAAATTTTGAGAAAGCCGAAACCTTTTTTGAGCAGATACTCAAAGAATATCCCCAGAATAAAACCGCCAGACTTTGCTATGCCAGAGCTATAGGTTTGAACGGTAAGGCTCCGCAGGCGTTAGATATATTTATAGAGTTAAGAGAAGAATATCCCAGTGATTTTGAAATCAAGCTCAATTACGCCGAGTCTCTTTTGTGGAACGAAAAGTATGAAGATGCAGAAGCCTTTTATGCGAAACTGGTAAAGGAGCAGCCGCAAAGTTTTCCAGCAGTTCTTGGTTACGCAAACACCTTGTCCAATTTGAAAAAGTATCCCGAAGCTATAGAATGGATCGATAAAGCTGTGGCTATTGATCCCGATAATGGCAACGCTCGTATCAGTAAAAAATACATCCAGATCGCCTATGCAGATCAACTGGTAAAGGCAGGGAATTATGATAAAGGAACGGCGCTGCTCCAGGACAATTTAGACTACAATTCTACTGACCTTGAGACCTTGCTCAATCTTGCAAATGCCTATATTATTCAGTCCGCTTTCGCGAAAGCGATGACAACCTACCAAAGAATAGAAGGAAGTACAGAAAATGAGCTGAGGTCGCTCAATGGGCAGGCACTCGTTCATCATCTTATGCAAAAGGATAAGCGGGCGCTGGAAAAAAGTGACGAGGCTGTTGATTTACTCGACGAAGAAATCGAGACAGATTTAGCCTTACAGACTCGAGAAAGACATATTCAAACACTCATTTGGAACGGGAAATACAATAAAGCCGAAAAAGAGATCGATCGCTTTCTAACAGTAGAAAATCCATCGCAAAAAGAAAAGACCACAAGACTGGCGCTGCTCGCCACACTAGAAACTTATAAGGCCGACTTCAATAAAAGTACCGATTATTACACGCAGCTTCTCGAGGCAGATTCATTGTCTTTTGATGGAAATCTGGGAAGTGCCAACTCATTATTTGCGCAGGGAAGATACAGTGATGCCTATCGTGCGGCACAGCAAACACTTGCCATTTATGCTGGGCAAAAAGACGCGATAGGATTTTTGGCAAAACTCAATGGAACCTTTCTACCCAGCTTGGGAGCGAGAGCTTCGTACAGTTTTGACAACGGCGATAATATTGCCTACACCCTCAATGGGGGTAATGTTTTTCAAATTAAAGAAACCTACAGCCTATTGCTGGATTACGGTCTGCGATCTACTGAAAATCAAAACACAAACGCCACTGCAAGCGCCTATAATTTTGCAGCTGGAGTAGATGTGAGGTTGGCTCCTCTTACTTATCTGAAGGCTATGGCAAGCTTAAGCGAGGTGCGTAGTGATGCCAATAATTATACTGAACTCTTGCCACAATTATCCATACGTTCACAAGCGCTTACTCGCCAAAGTGTTGAGCTAGGTTACCGTCGTGATGTTCAAAATTTCAACACAGATCTCCTTGATAGAAAACTGATTCAAGATAACTTCTTCCTTAACCACAATTTGAGTACCACCTTTGATTTAGGATGGTACAATCAGTATTATTTCACGAGTCAAAATGATGGAAATAATAGGCACCTATACTTTACTTCACTTTACTACAATTTCCTGAAAAAACCCTCGCTTAAGGGAGGTTTGAATTATCAGTTCATCAGTTTTGACGAGCAGCGACCTGCAATTTATTTTAGTCCAGAACAGTTTCATGCGGTAGAGGTTTTTGTCAATCTCAACCGAGATTTAGGAAGCATTAAAACCAACCAGTTCTTTTACGACGCCACTTTTGCCACGGGTTATCAGTTTATAGAAGATAACGACAAGCAATCCACTTATAGAGTCAATGCCAGTCTAGGCTACAAGTTTGCTCCCAGATTTGTGGGAACCGTTTTTGCCGGCAAAAGTAACATTGCTTCTACCACCGCTGCTGGTTTTGAATTTACGGAAATGGGTATTACGATTAAATGGTTGCTTACAGATAAGCCATTGTTTAGTTTTGGGGAGTGATTTACGGTTTTGCTTCATTGAACGATATCAGTCTGAGCTTGTCGAAGACATAATGCATTTCTCCGTTTCTGTTAATACGAAGAACTTGCTTAAATAAGCGAAAGGAAATAGGTAGAATTAAGAAGTCATGTCGAGCGCAGCCGAGACAGGTTCTCGGTTTACAATAGTTCTCACTACCGTTTATGCCGAGTAAGTCAAACTGTGTAGCATTCTAATTTTCAAAAGATATCTCGCTAGCACATCGACAGGCTCAGTGTGACAGAGAACTTCTCCAATCTTTGAATTTAGCCACCATCTTAGTGTGACAATCATGCAAATAAATTCTAAGTTTCAGATATTGACCAGATACAGTTGCTGAGCGGAGTCAAAGCACTAAAAAGCACCTTAATAAAACCCTACGAGTTTACCAAAGTGCTTTTAAAACCATTCTCGAGGTCATTGAGCGTAGCAGAAATGAACGCTCAATCAACCAACCTTTATTTTTTAATCATAAATGTTCCATTCATAACTTGATCTCCTGCTTGTACCACGTATTTATACATGCCTGTTTTCAATTCGGGTGCGTGGTAATCGAGTTTGTTATTGTTTACCACAATATTTTTTTGAAAATCGACCTGGCGGCCCAATAGATCATACACCGCTATACTGGCAGAAGTTTGAGCAATAGAGCTATCTAAATATACCGTTGTGAAACTTCTAAAAGGATTAGGAGCATTCTTTAACTTCACTGAAGTCATTTCAGGCGTTTCCATGCCTAAAGTCCCTTGATGAGTTCCCATTTGCAGTGCATTTATTTCCAGCTCGTAGGGAATCGTATTTGTATAGTCGCTGATGATAGAAAAAACAACCGTTTTAATGTCATCGTAAGGATAGGATTCTCCAGCTGGATTAGTGAAATCGGTATACTCGATATCGTAGTTGCTGATGACATTTGATGCAGCAATCGTAGATTTATAACGCTGATCCCAAGCAATAGGTGCTTCAGGCACTAGAATAATTTCTACCGCTTGTGTGTTCAACATTTCAAACTGAAGTGCATCATAAGCGCTTACATCCAGCGTTCCTTCCCCAGCTTTCAAGTGGCGGAATAGGTTGACATTACCCTTTACAGTTCCTGATATGTAAGGATCTCTTTCAACAAAATAATTGTCGTGAGCAACACCAGTTGCAGATGGAAGTACATCAAAATTATCCACGGTAGCAAAAGCGGGCAAGTAATCCAGACCCCAAGGTCCATCAGCAAGGTAGAGCGCATCCTTTTGCTCATTCCCAACTTGGATTGAAAACCCTATGTCAAATAGCGATCCAGTAGGAACTTGTACTGACTGATTTCTGGCGCCGCTTAATGCAATAGTCTGTTGTGTATTGCTACGTGAAGACGTTTCCGTGGCCTTAAGATTTCCGTCAAAGAGAAAGCTTGCCGCACCACTTTTATTAATGATTTCCAGTTCCAGGTTCCCATTGACATAAGCTCCTGAGCTCACAAATACTTGCGGAATTCTAGGCGCTTGTGCGTTGCTGTTCAATGTTTTTATAGCAGTAAGTTCATCGATAATGTGGTTAGCAATCGCAAATACTTGAGAATAGGTACTTCCCCAAATCTGAAAATTCATAAAGTCGCCTGCGGGATACTGTGCAATTTCCCATTTGCTAAAGAGTTCATTTGCAGCAGCACCTTCCTTAACTGAAAAACTAAGCGAGTACTCAATCTCGCCATTTTCTCTCTCGATGGTAGAAGCGATAATGTGATGCCCTCTTACGGGAACGGTCAAAATGTCTTTCAATTTCGAATTGTTGAGACGGTCGCAGATCGCTTTAGAGTGATCATAGATTGACCCTGTAGATGTAGAAGCAAGAACCGCAGCTACTCGATTGCTCTGCTGGTAATAATCCACGGCAAAAATCTCATCGGCATTTGTGATATTGACTAAGTCCTGTGGCGTAGAAATTTGAGCGGTTTCGGTACCATACATTCCCGTGGTGGGCAACACGCTACTCAGGGTCGCAGCACTGTTTGCGCCGTAAGTCGTCATGAGTTGTGATGGATCAAATGATGGCTGCATGGACTTGCTCACAACGTGGCCATTTTTTTTCCGTGCTAAATTTCTGCGTGCGACAAGGCTGGCGAGATCGCCGTTAGACTCTAGACCGCCATTATTGGCACTAGTTACAGCAGTTCCTGTAGTTACCTCAGCAAAATTCTCAGTTTGAATTGCGGTATATGGGTTTGCAGTGACGTAAAAAATCGCATCATTAAAATCATTGTCACAAGAGCTGTAATCCCTTCTTATATCTTCAAAACCTAGGATCACTCGATCGTTTGCTGAATCGTTCAGTAAAACATTGTGATGCTGCAGATTGGGATCAGACTCAGGATTAAAATCTGGATTGGAAAACAATTGCCACTGTCCATTACCTACAGATTGGGATGATGGACTCCAAGCATTTGCGAGCAATACCCAGCCTATTCCCGTATCTGCAGGAAATCTACCCAGATG
This sequence comes from Nonlabens sp., assembly GCA_049671565.1. Classification (GTDB taxonomy): domain Bacteria; phylum Bacteroidota; class Bacteroidia; order Flavobacteriales; family Flavobacteriaceae; genus Nonlabens. Next base: position 232,124 of record JBATVD010000007.1, on the reverse strand, counting down.
CACTTTATCTCCCGTATTTAAACCACCACCGCTGTATTGCGCTGAAGCGTTGGGAAAAATGATGGTTAGGTCTGGATTTACCGGTTTTGATGTGAAAGGGTTGTTCAAGTCATAGGTATAAAAGCCCAAAACATTGCGATAACCCGCGCCCTCTTGCACAAAAGTAACCCAGATATCAGCTTCTTCATCTATCTTGATATCGGTTTCATAGCCCGCGCTGATATAATGCGGATTATACTGCGGCACTGGATAGCTCTCTGGCAAGGAAGCAGCGATCATGTCCATAGTGGCTGCATCCACCACATCGCTAGGCTGTAACAGATAATTTGGAGTTCCTTGAACATCATAAGTGCCTAGATATTGATAATTCTGCCCAATGGCTCCCGCAGAAACTAGGAGCATAAGTAGTACGATTTTTTTCATGATTTCTAATATTTGAGACCAAACTTAAAAATCAACTCCCCCTGTTTTAAACCATAAACGTCAGGTGGTGGCTATGTGTAGATGAATGGTAAATAATTATGGATAAGTCAAATGTGCAGAAATTCAGTATTGGATAAACTATAATGTTTGTGTGTTTTTGGGCGTATCCCTTTTTATAACAGCTATCGCTTTTATAAACGGGTCGGGCTATGTGCTTCATGTCCTCGCTCGTGCCTCGCTATGGGTTTTTCACTTCTATCCCTTACGTAATTTAAAATTATTAAATACATTCTTAGCTATCAAAGATCTAATTGGAAATTTGGAAAAGTTAAGTCATATAAGTGTTGACAATTCTATATCGTCCTTGAAAAACATACTCGAATAATGGGTTTTGAGTCTGTTCTGCACGTAAATATCTTGCAATAGAATCTTTAAAATCTTTGGAATGAAAACTATCCTCAAAATTTGATAGATGATTATTATCGAACTTAAATAAAACGTCTTCATATTCAAACTTTACTTCAATAACCTTAAGTTTATTCAAACTGTAATTTAAGTTTAACCCTATTAAATAGCGCTTGCAATCCGCTAAACTTCCAAAAAAATAACTGGATTCAAACCTATTGGGCAATTCTTCGACCTCATTATTTTTTAGGAGTTCTAGTCTTACTTTCTCTAGAATGAAATATGTGAAATATCTAAACTCGTTAATGATATTGAACTCTTGAATAATTTTTTCCTCTTTAATTTCTTTTAGGTCAAGAAAAAGTTGAGTACCTGTAATAACAGATGGATCAAACAGTTTTAAGCTCTGTAAAATTTCTCGGATAGAAACATTATGATATTCAGAACATTTGTCAATCAAATTAAACAGTTTGTTTAATTCCGAAATTCTTGCAACCATATTGTAATCAATTCTGTCCGCTGTGTTTATTTCGGCTCCTCTAGAAAAAATATCGGATACAATTTTATAATATGTTTTTTGATTTGAAATCAATTTTATAAGGCTTACTTATTACATCAATAAAATTAAAATAACTTCAACTTAATTAAAGAATCTGTATTCATTTAATTTTTCCAAGCTCTGCGTGAGGGATTGCAGTAGAAAGCCCATATTGAGGAATAAGCAATGACTTTCAATTCACGCCCTAAACTTAAATAATCAAAACTATCAAGTATAAAGAGTGTGCGCTGGTATCCAAAAAATTGTTTTCAAGGCTTCTATTCAACAGGTATCAACCACTCTTATCGGCAGATAATCGCTCTGTGAATTCAGAGAAGACTTTTTCTATAAAATCCACAGGGTAGACTCTTGAATCAAATAGAGCTGAAGTAAAATAGTGAATCGTGACATCTTCCAATTCCATCAGGTAGTTGAACTTATACATTTTGTGGAGATTTTCACTATTATAGTTTACATACCAAAGCGAAAATTTTCTATCCCTCGCATAATGTCTTCTGTCTTCTGAATCACATATATAAACGATAACGCTTTCCTTATGTTCATTCAAAAAATGATTTATAATAGAACATACTGTTTTACCAACATTATTATCTTTTTTCGGCTTTTTTTGGTTAGTACTGAATATTGAAATTTCAAAAATTTGTAGGCTTTCTTTTGTTTGGTAAGGTGCTATGAGAAATTGGACTGAAAAGTCGTAATCGTGGATTGTCCTAAAATAAAAAAGAGAGCCTTCAGGGCTCTCTTCAGTTTTATAAGTGTACATATTATTCAGTAGTCAACTCGCCTTGCTCAAATCTTTGGCTTACCTTTTTCTTGTTTTCAGCCTTTCTTTTCAACATCTCGTCAAAAAAACGAGCCGCTTCTTTTGAGATCTTAAAAGTTTTTGAATTTTTCATTTTGATTTATTTGCATTTTATAACGCAATACAAATATACAACAAACGTACCTTAACCAAACAAACTGCTGTTTTGCAGCGAATAGCTATTTAAAATCTACTTACCTCGCGTGAGGGATTGCAGTGGAAAGCCCACAGCGAGGCACGAGCGAGGACTTGTAGCGTAAAGCCCGACGGTCTTGAGAAACGAAAGACCGGCACGCCCAAAAAATCATCAAAAATCTAAAGCAGATTCAATCGCTTCATTAGAATAGGCCTGTTGGACCGGCTTATAGGGATCACATCTTTTTTAATGAGTACGCAGTTGTCCTCTATATCGATGATTTTTTTAACATTGATGATATAGGAACGGTGGATCTTTAAAAATATGGAATCGGGCAGCTTGACCTCGATCTTTTTCATGGTAGAATGAACGATATGGTTCTCATGATCGGTCTTGATCAGGATATAGTCGCCTTTTGCAGCCACCAGATAGATCTCGTCAAAGTCGATTTTGATCAACCGCCTGTTGATATTTACAAAAAGTGCTTCATCTGAGTTGCCGCTCGCGACCGCGGCCTTGACCTTGGTATTGGGAACGATGGCTGGCGTGGATTGGGCTTTTGAAATCGCCTTGGCAAAACGTTCCTCAGTAACGGGCTTAATCAAATAATCAACGATACAATCGTATTCAAAAGCCTCGATGGCAAAATTAGGATCGGAACTGGTCAAGATTACTTTGGGCGGATCCTTAATGGTCTGGATAAAATCAATCCCATTAAAATTGGGCATGTGTATGTCTAGAAAAATAAGATCGACTTTGTTGAAGTTGAGAAACTTCATCGCATCGATGGCGTTATCAAACTGTTGTTCAATGGACAGGTTTTTATGATCCTTACACAGTTTTTTGATAATCATGCGAGCCACTGATTCATCGTCTATAATAATACATCTCATTCTCGATCTTTTAAAAAGAGTTCTATACGGTCCAGCACAGTTTCGAAGTCGGTTTTACCTTCAAAGGACTGTTGCCTTAATTCGTTTTCATATTCTACGGCTGCTTGATATCCGGCAGACAGTCCCAAAATACTAATTTTATGTTTGAGCTTGTGTACTCGGGCAGCGCAATCTTTGAAATCTTCTGCCTCAACGGCTTCTTCATAGCTCAAGCGCTCCAGCGGAAATTCTTCCTGCATGACATTAAAAATCTGATCTTCAAATTCTTTATCGCCTTGACTCAACTTTTTGATATAGGACAGATTGGGCTCTTCCATTACAGCTCTTTTTTTATAGTGAATCTAAAGGTAGCTCCTTTCCCTTCTTCTGAATCTACCCAGATTCTACCTCCATAGGATTCTACGATCTTTTTGACAATGGATAACCCTATTCCCGTAGATTCCTTACGCTTTTCAATGGTCTGGAAAATCTTAAAAATAGTGTTGTGGTAGTCTTTTGCGATCCCCTTTCCATTATCTGAAACGGCAAAGGAATAGTGCGACGGCAAATCTTCAAAGGAAACCTCGATCCTGCCCTCCTTTTTATCCATAAATTTTACCGCATTGCTGATCAAATTTTGAAACAGCTGATTCATCTTAGTAGGATCTGCATTCAAAACGGGTAATTGTGGAGCAACCTTAACTTCAATAAATTCGGGTACATGTACCATTCCAAGTACGCTTTCCATTAAAATATTCAAATCCACAGGCTCCCGATGATCGCGCTGGGCGTTTATGCTGGAATAATTGAGGATATCTCCTATGAGCAGTTCCATTTTTTCCAGCGTTTCTTCAATAAGCGAGATGTTTTGCAGACTGACTTGATCCAGCTTGCCCTCGTTGTCTTCTTTAAGCCAATTTACAAGGGCATAAATACTACGCAACGGCGATTTTAAGTCGTGCGACACCACGTGTGCATACTCGTTGAGTTCCTCATTACTCAGTTTGAGCTCTTCCAGTAGTCGTTCCTTCTGTCGTTCCAGATCCTTTAGGTCTGTAATGTCCAGGTGTATGCCTATGGAACCTATCACTTCTCCCTTGATATTATAGTTGGGAGCGCCACTGATGAGCCATACGCGTTTATTACCTGCTTTATTCTTAACGGTAAGTTCGTAGGAATCTGAAACTCCCTCAAGACGTTTTTGGGTTTCCTCATTAATGGTCTCTTCACTTTCCTTCAGTAAAAAGAGGTCTGCTGCACTTTTATGAAGTAATTCTTCTTCTCTATAACCCGACATTTCCTGAAACCGCTGGTTAGTCATCAAAATACGGTCTGTATTATCCACCTCCACGAGTCCCAGGTTCATGTTTGCGATAATGCTGCTATATTTTTCTTTCTGGGCTTCCAGGCTTTTTCTATAAGAGCGGTTTAGGGTCACGTCACGGTACGACCAGAGATGACCGCTGTATTTCCCGTTTTCAATGATGGGTATGAAATCACGTTCCAAAATGCGCCCGTCTACCATATTAAGCTCATCGCCTATAACGGTTTTGCGCTCCCTGAGGACCTGATCGATGCGCTTTACAAATTTTTCGGGTTGCTTAACCAATCCTTTGGACTGCTCTGCCGCGCTGCTGCAATCAAAACCTATCATTTGCTCGGGCTCTAGCGGAATCTGGAAAAACTGGCAAAACTTCTTATTGGTCAGGACTATTTTACGGTCTTCGCTTTCCAACAGAACTCCATTTTCAAGATTCAGGATAAGCGTACTCAATCGGCTTTCTGATTTTTTGAGCTGCTTATCTGCTTTGTTGATTGCCGTAATATCACGCACGATTCCCTGACCGGCTTTGGGTCTGCCCGCATTATCATAAATAATGCTGCAATTGATGTGTACCAGTTTCTCAGCACCAGTCTTGGTCACGATCCATATGTGGACATCGGTTACCGCGCCTTCTTTCAGCAGTTTTTGAAAATTATGAGTAATATTTTCCAGTTCAGACGGCTTGGCGAGGTTCAAAATGTTGATGGAATCATTTTCACTCTCTGCCTCTAGCAGTTCAACGGCTGCCATGTTCATCTTAAGTACATTTCCCAAAAGATCGGTAACGACGTAGGCATCCACGATATTTTCAAAGACTCCCTCAAGTTCTGAGGTCTTTCTTTTAACTAGTTTTTTAAGCTTGAGATTTGATTTTTGAAGTTCTTGGGAAGTAGAATATAACTCTGCAGATTTAGCTTCAAGAATTGACTCGGCCTGTTTTCTTGCCTTGCGTTCCCGAGCTAATGCACGTTTGAGAGCATGTAATTCTGCATCAACCATGTTTCTTTACAATGTTGAAAATGACCTCAGTTCCTTTTTCGTTTAAGAACTCTAAGGTAATGGTTGCTTCTTGATTAAAATAATCAAAGGTCTTATTCATCAAACCTAGTCCAAAATGATGCATTGCCCTGCTGCTGGTATACTTCATCTGCAGTCGATCAGAATCTTTACTCAACACCTCAAATGTGGGCAGCTCAGCATCCGGATAGATCTTTCTAACCTCTACATGAATGTGGTTTTCTATGGAAGAAAGCATCTCAATGGGATCTTTATAAGTCTCTAGCAATCCTACGTAACTGGTTTCCACAACCCTAAAAAAATGCTCGCCATAAACGAGCAATAAATCATCCACGGGAATCGCCGTTTCCTTGCTTAGATTAGTGACGAGCTGCAGCATCTCAGAGAAACTGTAGGTTCCTATAGAGGTGTAGACTCCGCCAGAGGGTAACTCTGAATTATCAATAATAGTGTCCACCATCGAGAAACCGAACTTCTCTTCTACCAATTCTAAAAACTCTGTAAATACAATCCCTTTCATTATAAAGAATATAACTCGTTAGCACTCCAGTAATCCAGCAATCTATGGATTTTTAGTACATACTCATCATATTTAAGCGGTTTGAGTACATAACCTGCGATTCCCAGTTCATAACAGGCCTGAAGATCTCGCTCGTTTGAGCTGGTCGTTAAAATAATGGTGGGTATATATTTGAATCGGTTGTCAGATTTCATTTTTTTGAGAAAATCAATACCACTCATCTTAGGCATATTGAGGTCCAGCAAAATTATATCTGGAATGATAGTCTGCTTTAATAAGTCTAATGCTTCCTCTCCGTTCTCGGCCTCGATCAACTCATGATCTTGGTCAAAACGTGAGATCGTACGCTTCATTTTCATGACTTCAATCGCGTCGTCCTCAATCAGTAAAATCTTCAAATCTCTTAAATTCATGGTTCATCGACTTTAAATATAATGAGAAGCCTTACCTCGGGATAAATTTAACGATTAGATCTCTTAAAGTGTCGACCAGTAGCACTTAAGTGTAGATGAATGGTTTAATTCTAACAATTGCACCGTTTCCAAAAAAAAAGCACGCTTTCGCGAAAGTGAGAACTAATAAAGAGCGGTCGCTTTCATAAATGATGCAAGACTGATAAATAGTTCTATTTTTTAGCCTTGTCTAAAAATTAAGTTAGACTTAACAAAATAACGTTTTACCTTTGTCTCAAATTACGAGACGTTTTAAGTCTCATTGAAATTGACGCATGCATTCTGTTTCAGAAGAAAATTATATCAAGGCCATTTACCACGCGCAGCAGAACAGCAGTCTGGTATCTACTAATGAGATCTCGGCACGCATGAACACACGCGCATCATCGGTAACGGATATGCTCAAAAAACTAGCCGATAAAAACCTAGCTGAATATGTTCCCTACCATGGCAGCCGGTTGACAGCCGCTGGAATGGATTGCGCGATGAAAATCATACGGAAACACCGTTTGTGGGAAGTATTTTTAGTGGAGAAACTCAATTTTAGTTGGGATGAAGTCCATGAAGTTGCTGAACAACTGGAACACATCCAGAGTCCCAAGCTCATCGACGAACTTGATAAACATCTAGGCTTTCCCAAGGAAGATCCGCACGGCGATCCCATTCCCGATAAGAATGGAAAATTAGAACAAAAGGCCAAAACCACCCTCAGCCAACTCAAATCTGGCGATAGCGGTACTCTGGTAGGCGTGGGTAATTCCTCAACTGAATTTCTTAAATACCTTAATAAAAACAACCTGGAACTGGGCACTCGTGTGGAAGTCATAGCACATGAGGATTTCGACGGTTCTCAAACCATAAAAGCAAACCACAACACCTTTCAGATCTCTAAAAAGATTTCGGAAAACCTTTACTTAACCCAGCATCATGAAAACTAAACTACTTATTCTTTTTACGCTTTTTCTATCGATTCAGGCCATTGCACAGGACGATACCATAGAATCACTGGTAACCGATCGTCCAGATGCGACCGAATCGCCCAGCCTTGTGCGCAAGAATTTTCTCCAGATTGAGACGGGTGGGTTTTATACTCGGGATAGTGAAGACGGTTTTCAAACCGACGAGCTCACATTCAACACCACACTTTTGAGATACGGTCTGCTCGATAATTTTGAGTTGAGACTGGGTTTAGATACCCGCCAGACGGAGATCAGTAATGATTTTAATGATGGGACTACAGATCTTAATGGTACGAGTCCGCTGTTGATTGGTGCCAAAATAGGTATTGCAAAAGGCGAGGGCTGGAAGCCTAAAATTGCGATCATAGGTCATTTATACATGCCATTTACCGCGAGCAGTGATTACCAGCCTGAGAATACTGGGATGGATTTCCGCCTGGCGTTTGACCATACCATTAATGACCGCTCGGGACTGGCTTATAACATCGGTGCGCGATTGGAAGCCGGCGATTCAGAGTTGCAGTATCTCTACACAATCGCCTATGGGTTTGATATTTCAGGTCCCTTTGGCGCTTATGTGGAATTATACGGCGATTTTCCAGAAGATACCCGTGCCAACCATCTTTGGGATGCTGGTTTTACCTATCTCGCAAACGACGACCTGCAGTTTGACATCACTTTTGGTTCTGGGATCAACACCTCGCAGGATCTCTTGCTGAGTGCTGGTTTGAGTTACCGATTTAGGCATATTTGGAAGTAGCTTTTAAATAATATCGCTTTCGCGAAAGCGAGAACAAAACAAAAATCATGATTAGAAGTACTATGTTTTTTTTAACGGTTATCCTGCTAGTGGGTTGCGGGAACAAGGACTCAAAGACTGAGAAAACCGACGGCGAGAAACTGAAGATTGTCTGCACCACAACGATGATCAGCGATATGGTTGCAGAACTGGGCGGCGATGCGATCCAGCTGGAAGGACTTATGGGCAGCGGCGTGGATCCACACCTTTACAAAGCCAGCGAGGGCGATGTCACCAAATTATATGAAGCAGATATTATCTTTTATAATGGATTGCATCTTGAGGGCAAGCTGGTAGAAGTCTTTGAACAAATGGAATCAAGAGGCAAAAAAACGGTTGCACTGAGCGATGCGATCGATAAAAACACCTTGATAGGTAGTGAGTATTTTGCTAGTAGTTATGATCCCCATGTGTGGTTTAACACGGACTACTGGGAACAAATGGCATTGCTGGCGGCAAATACGCTCAAGGCAAAAGATCCTTCAAACAAGGATCTCTATGAAAAAAACCTAAACAGCTATCTTATTAAAATCAGCTTGCTGGAAGACCGGTTGGAAGATATGATCGACTTACTTGCTCCTGAAAAACGAATTCTGGTCACGGCGCATGATGCCTTTAATTATTTTGGACGCAAATATGGTTTTGAAGTCGTAGGCCTACAAGGTTTATCTACTGCTACAGAAGCAGGTGTACAAGATGTACAACGTCTTACCCAGTTTATCATTGAACGTGATGTGAAAGCAATTTTTATTGAAAGTAGCGTCCCAAAACGCACGGTGGAGGCATTACAAGCCGCCGTGCAGGCTCAAGACCATAAAGTTGAAATAGGTGGCGAGCTTTATAGCGATGCGTTGGGTTCAAAAGGAACTCTGGAGGGAACTTATACGGGTATGTATGAGCATAATGTAAAAACCATAGTAAAAGCACTTAAATAATGAATGAGAAAATCGCCGTTGCCGTAGATGATTTGACAGTTGCCTATAACTATAAGCCTGTGCTTTGGGATATCGACCTGTCTATTCCGGAGGGAGTTTTGATGGCGATAGTGGGACCCAATGGTGCGGGAAAATCTACGTTGATCAAGTCCATTCTGGGCATCATTGATCCCATCGCGGGATCGGTAGCGATTTTTGGAAAGCCTTATAAAAAACAGCGTGATCTAGTCGCTTATGTTCCGCAGAAAGGGAGTGTGGACTGGGATTTTCCTACCACGGCGCTGGATGTGGTTCTTATGGGAACCTATGGATCGCTGGGATGGATCAAAAGGCCGGGTTCCAAAGAGAAGAAACAAGCGCTTGAAGCACTGGAAAAAGTGGGTATGCTGTCTTTCAAAAGCAGACAAATCAGCCAATTGTCTGGAGGGCAGCAACAGCGTATATTTTTGGCGCGTGCCCTGGTACAAAATGCATCCATCTATTTTATGGATGAACCTTTTCAAGGAGTGGATGCCACGACTGAAATTGCCATCATCAACATCTTAAAAGAATTGCGCAAAGCAGGAAAAACGGTCATCGTGGTACACCATGATTTACAAACCGTTCCTGAGTATTTTGACTGGGTAACTTTTTTAAACGTAAAACACATCGCCACGGGACCGGTCAAGGATATTTTTAATGACGATAATTTGACGAAGACCTATGGAATTAATTATAAGGTAGCGGTACAGCAATAATACTCATGTGGTAAGGACGTAAGATCGCTCCGCTAAAAGACAAAAGATTAAAGGTACAAACTAAAAAAACTAGAAATGTCAGTCTGAACCCGTCGAAGACTAGTTGAACCGAGATGCACTTCGATACTTCGATGAACTCAGCACAGGCAGGCTCAGTTTGACGAAGTAAGATGTAAGTTCGAGCGCAGTCGAGAACGATTTGGAAACCGAGAACTCCAAACCGACTTCGACAGGCTCTGACAGAATAAAAATCAATAAAAGTGGAACTAAGTCAATTCTTTACTGACTACACCTTAAGAACTATCACGCTAGGAACGGCTGTGTTGGGAGCTATTTGTGGAATGCTGGGAAGTTTTGCGGTCCTACGCAAACAAAGTTTGCTAGGCGATGCGATTTCGCACGCAGCCTTGCCGGGAATTGCCGTAGCTTTTTTGCTTACTGGAGCAAAGGATCCAAATGTCTTATTGCTCGGCGCTCTGGTCAGTGGGTTGATCGGCGTATTTTGGATCAAAGGAATTACTACCAAAACACATTTGAAAACAGATACCGCACTGGGATTGATCTTAAGTCTGTTTTTTGGTTTTGGGATGCTGTTGCTGACCTACATTCAAAAACAACCAAATGCCAATCAAGCAGGGCTTGATAAATATCTCTTTGGTCAAGCCGCGACCTTAGTAGAAAGTGATGTGATTTTAATGAGTATCGTTACTGGAGTAAGTCTTTTTGTAATGCTGTTGTTTTGGAAAGAGTTCAAACTCTTGCTTTTTGATCGTAACTACGCGATGACTCTAGGATTTAATACAAAATTTATTGACGGATTGATCAGCTTTTTTATCGTTCTTGCCATCGTCATCGGTTTGCAAACGGTGGGCGTGGTTTTGATGAGTGCGATGCTGCTCGCTCCTGCGGCAGCGGCTCGTCAATGGACTAACAAATTAAGTGTGATGGTGTTGCTGGCGGCTATCTTTGGCGCGTTCTCGGGAGTTTTTGGTACTGCGATAAGCGCTAGTCAGGCCAACCTCTCCACAGGGCCGGTAATTGTACTGGTTGCTGCTGTCTTTGTAACCGTTTCTTTTATTTTTTCACCGGGCAGAGGCATCTTATTCAAGCAAATAAGGTTATTAAAAAACAGACGCGATCTTGAACTTAAGAAAACACTGCACTTTATGTATAGCATCGTTAAAAAGCATGATGATATTTCCAGACCGCATTCCATTAGAATTCTGAATAATTTTCAAGGTTTTACAAGGGGTAAGTTGGCTGAATTAGAAAAAAAAGATTGGATTCAAATTAAGGGAAATGACTGGTCACTCACTCCAGAAGGCTATGAGACAGCAGAAAATCTTTACACAACAAACCTACCGAAAGAATGAATCCAGGAACTGAAATACAGCTCATCGCCGTCGTGACCGGTGCTGCCTGTGCCATTCCGGGAGTATTTCTGGTATTGCGCAAGATGGCTCTGATAAGTGATGCGATCAGTCATTCCATACTTCCAGGGATCGTGATCGGATTTTTTATAACGCATGATCTTGCATCGCCCTGGCTGATTATTTTTGCAGCATTTAGTGGTATTATTACTGTTATCCTTGTAGAACTCATTCAGAAAACGGGATTGGTTAAGGAAGATACCGCGATTGGACTTGTGTTTCCCGTACTGTTCAGTATTGGTGTTATTTTAATCGCCCAAAACGCAAACGATGTCCACCTCGACGTGGATGCAGTGCTGCTGGGAGATCTTGCCTTTGCTCCTTTTGACCGCTGGATTTACAATGGTGTGGATCTCGGTCCTCGCGGTCTCTATGTGATTTTGACGATTTTGATCATTACTATTTCGCTCCTGTTGCTGTTTTATAAGGAATTGAAAGTAAGCACCTTTGATCTCGGACTCTCCAGTGCCATGGGTTTTTCGCCAGTCATCCTCCATTACGGACTGATGAGCGTTGCCTCAGTAACCACGGTCGCCGCTTTTGATGCAGTAGGAGCGATCCTGGTAGTTGCTTTAATGATCGCACCAGCTGCGGCAGCCTATCTTTTGACCACAGACCTGAAAAAGATGATAGTACTCTCCGTGCTCTTTGGGGTTGCCAGCGCCATCGGAGGTTACTGGTTTGCTCGGGCGATTGACGCATCTATTTCGGGATCAATAACAACAGTTTTGGGCGTAATCTTTTTGGCCGTGTACCTTTTCGCGCCAAGCAAAGGACTCATCGCCGTACTCATACGCCAAAACAGGCAACAAATCGAGGTGTCCCTGCTTACCTTTTTACTTCATCTTAATAATCATGACAGCTTGCACGAGCGACGCGTGGCTCACTTGCAGGAACATATCAACTGGAGAAAGGTAAAAGCGAAGTCGGTTTTAAACCTGGCATTGAAAAACAACATGATCTCTATTGATGATGAGGTGGTATCGCTTACTCGAAAAGGTCTCAACTTTACAGAAAAAGCGCTCGACTACATCATTACCAATAAAGACGAGAAGATCGAAGATATCAAAGATGATTTCTTTTTGTTTAGGGGGTGATTATTTTCTTATAGACAGAGAGGCTTATCGACACCACGTTCCAAATCTAAAATAGTATGTTTGTCAGTCTGAGCTTGTCGAAGACGAATTAAAATCGATATTTTCGACCCAACTTCGACAAGCTCAGTTTGACATCATCAAGATTTTCAATTCAATCAAAACTCCGCCTTCCTTTTATTTAAAAATGCCGTGGTTCCTTCTTTAAAATCTTCGGTCTCAAAAGAGTTCCCAAAACAATCAATTTCTACATCATAACCGTCCACACCGTCTCTGAAGCCAGCATTTACTGCGTCAATGGCAGCACTGATCGCCATAGGACTATTATTCATAATTTTATGGGCGAGTTTCTCGCAGGTAGGCATCAATTCTTCTGGAGTTACCACGTGATTGACCAATCCGTATTCATGCGCCGTTCCAGCGTTGATCATTCCCGCGGTCATGATCATCTCCATCGCGCGACCTTTACCTACGAGTTGTGGTAAGCGCTGGGTTCCTCCATATCCTGGAATAACACCTAGCGAAGTCTCTGGCAATCCCATTTTTGCAGTACCACTGGCTACTCTAAAGTGAGCTGCCATCGCAAGTTCCAGTCCTCCACCTAAAGCAAAACCATTAACCGCAGCGATTACAGGCGTACCGCAATTCTCGATTTTGTCAAACAATATTTCTTGACCATGAGCGGCTAGTTTTTTTCCCTGCTCCTGATCAAAATCTGCAAACTCGCTGATATCTGCTCCAGCGACAAAGGCTTTTTCTCCGCTTCCAGTAAGGATAATCACCCTAGTTCCAGAATCTGCCTCAGCGGTATCGATTGCCCCACTCAATTCTTCAATAGTCTCTTTATTGAGAGCGTTTAATTTTTTGGGACGGTTGATTGTTATGGTTGTGATCTTATTTTCAGTGGAGACGAGGATGTTGTTCATGATAAAATTTTCTTTGTATTGACCAAAAATAGTGGAAGTCTAGTTTGATTTGCTTAAAATCAATTTAAACTATCTATTGACTGAAATTATTTATTAAATAAATGATAAACAGAAAGTTATCTCAAATTACATAGATGACATTTCTACGACATTCTAAATGTCGCAAAAAATTCAAGAAAAATTTGAGGTTGGTTCTTAGTGGTTACATAACTTTCAATCATCACGGAAAAAGATCTCAATGAAAACAAAAGCAAAGAAAATTGTAGAGCACCGCAAATTAAAAGGGCTTACACAAGAAGAATTAGCCGTAAAAGCTAAAGTCAACTTGAGAACTATTCAAAGAATAGAAAAATCAGAAAGTGAGCCACGAGGCAAAACGCTGAATTTGATATATACAGCTTTGGATCTTAATCCAGAGGAATTTTTAATCGACGATGATAACGTCCAAAGCAAGTGGGTGTCAAAAATTATAAACTATTTGTTTTTGCTGATTTTGAATTGTTTATTGATGTTGGTTTTTGGATATCTTACCATTGTTAGCAACGCGCAGAGCAATAGCATGTACGGTGCTTACCTTTTAAGCTTTTTTCTTCCATTCTTCATCGTTTTTTTTACTCAAAAAATGAGCTCAGTAGAGCGCATATTGAAATTTGGATCAGGCTTCATCATTTACTTCTTCCTGATCCTCTTTACACATGGTTTTCCCAAGGGATTTGTAAGCGGACTGTATCCAAGCCTTTTAATCTGCATTACAGTATTATTTTTTGGGAATGATTTACTGAAGAAAGTAGCGGAACAATAGTTCAGCTAGAAATAATGACTAGATTCCAACCATTAAAACCAAATCATGTTTATGAGTTAATTGAATTATTTTTGATTTTCGTTTTGATTTTATTTTTACTTCCCCTACTCAAACCGCATCGCTTTAACAGGAGAAATCGAGCTCACCACAAGCGTTGGGATAATTAGCGCAAGAAAGCAAACGATAAAAGTGCCCGCATTTACCGCGATCACATGAAACCAAGAAATATATACTGGCATGATGGTCACGTAATAATTCTCTGGATCAAGCGTCAGCGGACTGAAATAATACTGTATGGCTATCAACCCCAGTCCTATTACATTACCGATTAAAAGTCCTTTCAAGACCAAACTCATCGCATTATAAAGAAATACCTTTCTAATCGTCCAGCTTTGAGCTCCAAGTGCTTTCAGCGTCCCAATCATTTGTGTGCGCTCTAAAATCAAAACCAGCAGAGCCGTTATCATATTGATAATACCCACAATGAGAATAATCCCAATCACGCCATAAACATTAGAGTCGAGCAAGGAGAGCCAAGAAAATATGTTGGGAAATTGCTCTTTGATACTCGCGGCATAGAGCGTTGCTCCAGCGTTGAGGTTGATTTCTCGAGCCACATCATCTAGCCGGTCAAAATCTTTAATAAATATTTCAAATCTTCCTACCTCATCATCTTCCCAGCGGTTGATCTTTTGCAGGTTTTGCAGGTCGCCAATAATAAATTTAGAGTCATACTCCTTCAAACCACTGTTGTATATTCCTGAAACGGTAAAAGCACGGGCTATAGAACCACGACTGGTAGATTTCATGAAATAAGTATTTGCCTTGTCCCCTACCTTAAGTCCCAGTCTACGAGCGATCTCATCAGAAATTAAAATATCCTTTGAGGTCTTATCGGTAGTTACATCAGGGATTTTTCCTTTAATGATAAACTGCGAGAAATATTCCAAGTTATAATCATCGCCTATACCCTTAAAAATGACGCCTTCAAAATCAGTCTCGGTGCGTATCATCGCACCTTTAGTAGCAACTGCCTGAACGTGCGTAACCTCAGGTACCTGCTCAAAATTTGGATAAAAATCTTGATTTATGGAAATAGGCTTTACCGTAGTGATAGAATTATTCCGATCAAATAATGAGATAGCTACATGCCCGTTAAAAGCGCTCACTTTCTCCTTGATCTTGCGTTGTAGGCCCACGCCCGTAGAAATGGCAATGAGCATCACGATAATTCCTATCGCAATTGCCGCCGTGGCTATTTTAATTATCGGTGCACTTACGCTATTTTTATAGTTCGTACTACTTTGTACACGCCTCGCAATGAAATACTCTAAATTCACATCTATCCGTTCACTTTTCAAATATACCATAATCGCCATGGGCTTTGTGCTGGCATCATGTAATTCCAGCATCAATAATAAAAATGAAACCAGTAAAAAAGAAGTGGTTGCTGAGAGCACGCTTTCGCGAAAGCGTACTCCAAAAAACATCTCCCAGAAACAGGTGGCCGTTCGCAAGATGAACCAGCCCGTACCCGCCGCCCATTTACTGGAAAATTGGCTCCCTAAACTTCAAGGAAAAACCGTAGGGATCGTTAGTAACCAGACCAGCGTTATAAATACGGGCAAAGTCATCAAATCAAAAGAGTGGGATAAGGAAGAACGTGTGGTCTTTACCCACCTTGTAGACACACTTCTTTCTAGAGGCATTACGGTCCAAAGCGTTTTTGCTCCAGAACACGGTTTTAGGGGAACGGCAGATGCTGGCGCGAGTATTAAAGATGGACTGGATGAGAAAACGGGCTTGCCCATTATATCCCTTTATGGGAATAATAAAAAACCTGAGGTAGCACAACTGGCAGGGCTTGATCTGGTTGTTTTTGATATTCAGGATGTGGGGGCACGTTTTTACACCTACATTTCCACTCTGCATTACGTGATGGAAGCCTGCGCCGAGCAGGGAATTCCCATACTAGTATTGGATCGTCCCAATCCCAATGGACATTATATAGATGGACCCATTCTAGAAAAGGAGCATGTAAGTTTTGTCGGGATGCATCCCGTGCCCGTAGTACATGGGATGACTATAGGTGAATACGCAAAAATGATCAATGGTGAAGGCTGGCTCAACAACGGTCTTCAGGCAGATCTGGAAGTGATTCAATGTGAAAAATATACCCACGAGACCCCATACCACCTGCCTATAAACCCTTCTCCCAACCTACCCAACGACCAGGCCATCAATTTGTATCCCAGTCTCTGCTTTTTTGAGGGTACTGAGGTAAGTGTAGGCCGTGGCACAGATATGCAGTTTCAGGTTTATGGATCTCCTTCTCTGGCAAAATATAACGAGTTCTCCTTCACTCCTACTCCCAGTCCCGGAGCAAAACGCCCTAAATTCAATAGCAAACGATGTTTTGGAGTAGATCTGCGTGAACACCAGCGATTGAATTATTTGAAAATAGATTTTGTTGTAGACGCTTTCGCGAAAGCGCCCTACAAAGAAAATTTCTTCAATTCCTTTTTCACAAAACTAGCTGGAACTGAAAAATTACAGGCCCAAATTAAAAATGGCATGAGTGCAGAGGAAATTTCTGCGAATTGGGCGGATGGGCTTGAGGAATATTCAGAAATAAGAAATAAATACCTACTCTATCCTTAACCTATAAACTATGCCTTCATTCTTCGATCAAAACACCTACGAGAACCTACAGTCCAGACTTAATAACATCGCTCCTGACAAAACTCCCTTATGGGGTAAAATGACCGCTGCACAAATGTTGAAGCACTGTCAAGCTCCTATCAAAACCGCGCTGGGAAAAGACGAGACTCCCATGAAGCCCAACTGGATCGTGAAGTTGCTCTTCAAAAAGATGATGTACAGTGAGAAACCGTTTAGAAAAAATGCACCTACCCCTCCACAGTTTCAGGTAAGGGATGAACGCGATTTTGAAAAGGAAAAACAGGAACTATCCCGCTGGATGCAAGAACTCTACGCCGACCGAGATAATGAAAACCGACAACCGCATCCTGTTTTTGGTAGCTTTACTAAAGAACAATGGGGAGTTTTACAATGGAAACATCTGGACCATCATTTTGAGCAGTTTGGGGTATAGATAATCGAGATTTTTCCAATTCCCGATGAAATGTTAGGATTACTGCCATACTGCGTTGATCGATACGTTGTAAATGATTGATTGCACTAGATAATTGCTGCATCATCTCATCGAATTTCCCGGAGTTAAATATACCATGGCCTCTCTCCATAAAGTTGCCACCCTCTACAATGCTGTTCTTTAAATCTTGCACGTTGTGTATATTAGGCAATGGGATAAATTTAATTTCATCAAATTTTGACAGATTAAAATTAAACTCTTGGAAATGACTCTGTATGCGCATCTCAACTTCGTTAACCACCTGTTGGGTAACTTCTGATTGCGATTGAAGATTTGTGATATATGAATAGATTTGTTTCTGACCGTACACGAGATTCAGATAAAAACTACTAAGTTTTTTGTGTTGCCTGTAATAACCCAATAATTCATCTTTCCGGTTCAAGCCTTTGGCTAGATGGTAGTGAAAAGCGAAGAACCGAGCATCCCAATCTTTGAATGCTGAATTAAAATAATCTTCTCTAGCCGTGACAAGTTGATCAAAAACTTCACTGACCTCTTTCTTCTTATAGTTCTTTCCCTGATATTCAAAAAATTTGTTTCTGCTTTCTCCAGCTGCCATGGCTTGAAGTTCTATCAGTTGACGCTCGTATTTGCTAACTGGTTCCATCAATTTGGAAAGTTCTTTTTTGATATCAGATAATGTCAGAATTTTGACTTGACTTTTGATATCAGTAGCTTCAAGATCCTTTTCTTCAGGAATAGAGACAAATCTGTCTCTGAACGTATTATGGTATTCTTCCAGTAATTCTTTTCCAGCTGATTCAGCTTTTATAAATGCCTGAAACTCTTTATCTGAAAATAATTGCATTGATTCCTTACCGATATACTTGGAATATATTAAATCTGTAGCGTATTCTTGAATTTTGTCTTTTTCATCAAATAGTATCCAGGCAGATCTCTGATCATGCTCACAAGGAATAAATGGAGATTTGGCATTTTTTTCTCTATCATGATTAGGTGGGTGGCTTGCGTACATGCTTACCTTAGAATTCTCTGATGAGTTGAAAAATCTTTTTATACCTAGATCATCTTTTGGCAGGTTTTCCAGTTTGTTCTGGATTTTATCATTTAAATTTTTTAGAGCCTTGTCATTATGTAGATATAGATTTTTAACCGCAAGATCCTTCTGACTTGCGAGATAGGCGTGATCCATCGTATTTGACCAAGTGGAGGAGCCATGATCAAGCATCCATAGTGAAGAAATTATGCCCTCGCTACCTGCGGTCATTACGGCCACTTTATCTGCATTAAATTCCATTTCTCGACTTAAAGAGCCGTAAGCTATATTCAATAACTGGTAAAAAAGGGATAATAACTGCCTTACTATCCAGATTATGGGAGTGATAATCCACGCAAATATCGATAACCTAATATCAGAATTGCGCCATTGCTCAAATAGGTCATCCCATGAATCTCTTCAATAGATCATGTCATGTATGATCGTATTTGCTGAAATAATATAGCTCCCTATTTTCGTGGATCGTTGTGAAAAATGACCGAATTCGTGCGCGATCACTGCTTTAAATTCGCTAAGATTCAAACAACTGACCAGCCCGAGCCCTATGGTCAGGTTTTTACGAGTGGGCAGAAAAAGACTCATCCACATATTCGTATAGGATACATAGGCATTGACATCTGGATCCGCGTAAACGTTTTTGGGTTGAGGAGCACCGGTCTCCTTACATATCTGCATGACAAAATGCTTGAGTTTCGGGTTCGATTCCAGATCTATTTTAATTCTGTTGACTGGCTGGGTGTTTTTCAATTTAAATATAAATTTCACGGTAAATACTATGAGCATTCCCGCTCCCGCTATAGCTCCTATTTTAAGGAGTATGGTCAGTTTATTAATACTCGTAATCTCGTATATGAAAGCATAATAAGTGAGCCATCCTAATGCCGCCACAAGTGCCGTGTATAGAAAAATAAATAATATAATTGCACCTATAGCCAGACTTGCTTTAAGCTTATAACTGCTAGGGAGTTTAGTAAAGTTTTCAGGTAAGGCCGATGGGCTGGGTGGGTAAAAGCTAGCTTGAGACATTGAGGTGGTATCAGGTTGTCAAACAAACATAATCCAACCTATTTAATAATACAACTAATGAATTTTACCTTCCTCAATGTAGAAAAGCTTCAAGGTTGATCTTCTTAAGAATTCCTCAACCGCCATTTTGAGTAGTTTGCGGTGTGGTTATTTTCTTTTAAGATAAAAGTAAAATCCGCGCTTCTTATTTCTCATGATCATATGTTTTTCGCTGATTTCTACAATAATAAACTCGCGCTCGATTCTACCGTCTGGATAAGTAGAAACAAGTAGGTTAGTCTCATCTTCTATAAAATACTCTGAAAGTGTTTTGCTTCCTTTAAATTCAAGGGACATATTACCATCTTCTTTAAAGTTAAAAACCGATGATTCAAATAATTTCAACATGCTGTTGCTTCCACCCTTTCCATTTGCTAGTCTCGTATCTACGATTACCCATTTACCTATTTCTGAACCTCTTTCCAGCTCTTTTACTTCATAACTGTCTTCAGTAAGATATACTTTATCTGCGGGTTCATGCTCTTCATATTTGGTAAGATAGATAGAACCTAGATCTAAATGTAACTGAGCCTTATCAAAGGATAGTAGTTCAAATTCCCACTCGTCGTCTAATGTGATTAAAGATTCTTCTTGATCATAAATCTTATTTTCCACGAGTTCATCGATTTGATAATCCACGATACTGTCATTTATAAAATAGATTTTTACTATAGACAGTCTATTCTCAAGTGTTTTTATGTGGGCTGGAACATCCTCAGGTGCGGTATACAGAGTATCAATTGATGATAGCATCAAACCATCATATTTCCACCTTCCCAAATGATCATTTTGGCCTGTGCAAACCCAACTTACAAGCAGAAAAATAATGGCAATGTATTTCATGAGATTAATTTTCAATCATTCAACATACTCCACAATCGATCTTTCAATTCAACCATATTCTTTTGACTAATGGACGAAATAAACATATAATCAGCGCCGTTGAACGCTCCTTTATCGTCCAGATCCTTTCTAATAGCTTCTTCCAGTTCCTCGTCGAGCATATCTGCTTTTGAGATGGCGATAAAGCGTTCTTTATCCAGCATCTCAGGATTGTATTTGCGCAGCTCATTGAGAAGGATTTCAAACTCTGCCGCGATATCATCTGCATCTGCGGGAATAAGGAATAGCAGGGTTGAGTTGCGTTCTATGTGGCGCAAAAACCGATGACCCAATCCTTTCCCTTCTGCAGCTCCCTCAATCAATCCTGGAATATCTGCCATGACAAAAGTCTTGAAATTGCGGTATTCGACAATTCCTAGGTTAGGCTTTAATGTCGTGAATTCGTAATTGGCTATTTTAGGTTTTGCCGCGGTCAATACTGACAAAAGGGTTGATTTTCCAGCATTGGGAAATCCTACAAGGCCTACATCTGCTAATATTTTCAATTCAAATGTGACGTCTAGCGCTGTACCTTCCGTTCCGGGTTGTGCGTATCTCGGTGTTTGTCTGGTAGAACTTTTAAAATGCCAATTCCCACGACCACCCATACCGCCTTCACAAACGATAAATTCCTCATCGTGTTCTAAAACTTCATGGACTTTCTCTCCAGTCTCGGTATCTCTAATTACAGTACCCAATGGCAACTCGATAATGATATCTTCTCCATCCTCTCCGGTACGTCGTTGTTTGGCTCCGTTACCTCCTTGAGCAGCTTTAAAATGGCGTTTGTATTTAAAATGGTAGAGCGTCCATAGGTTTTCATTACCCTTTAAGATAATGTGACCACCGCGACCACCATCACCACCATCAGGACCTCCCTTTTCAATGTATTTCTCACGATGCAGGTGGGTACTTCCTTTACCTCCACGGCCAGATTCTAGGTGTACTTTAGTGTAGTCTACAAAATTTCCTTCAGTCATGGATGAGTTATTATTTGAGGGTCATTAGTGAATTATTGCAAAATAACGACAATTTAAGCAGGTAGTGCGCGACCTAGAGTTCTTTCTAGGAATTCACTTTACTTTTCTCTGGAATTATTTTGTGCTATTTGCATTACTTCGACGCCGCTCAGCACAAGTCGCGAAAGCGAGATAAAACGCTCCACTTTTGCCTCATCTGCTCCATCCACATCGAACTTGAGAATCTGATTGTCTAGAATAATCTCGATTTTAGGACGGTTTTTGAACCTGTATCTAAAGCCAGAAAATACTAATAAATTCAATAGTGTAACTACCCAGTTAGTCTCTGAAGTCGCATGATCAATAGCTCGTAGAGAAGGATATGGATAAATACCACTATTTTCTCGATCAAAATTATCATCGATGACCAGAGCGACATCCGTAAGTTCAACTTTAAGATTAGGTTTCAAATTAAAAATCATCAAGACAAAATAAGCATAAAAAAACCGATCAAGATTGAATCAAGATCGGTTCTAAATGTAAGTCTTGTGATTTAAACTAGTTCTTAAATAATTTCACAGTAGTCTGTGTACCGTTTGTAAGTTGGATTTGCGCTAGATAAAGACCGCTTGTAAAAACAGCTGCATCTATTTCTCCTGTAAAAGATTGTGGAGCCGTTTCAAGAACCAATTTTCCTGTTTGATCAAAAACATTGATGGTAGCAATTGCTTCGTTTTGGTTTTTGAAGATCCAAACGTTGCTGGATGGATTAGGATAGACCTTAAAGTTTGCAAAAGATTCATCATTGACAGATGCAGTGACATCAGTAAAGGCATAAGTAAGATTAGATCTTGAGAAGGTAATGTCATAGGTTCCGGCTGTAGCAGGAATATCCCCTCCACCTAATTGCGCGGTATCTCCAGGAAATCCTCCTCCCCAATTGATTCCCCAGTCTTGATTTTGTCTGAACTTCATAGGTCCATCAAGAAGTACTTGATCATCCAGTGTGTACGTATCTCCATCGGTGGTGTTCATAAGAACATCTGGTGTAGGATTGTTGGCGTCAGGCCAGCCGTTTACCGCAGGACCTACGATACCTACATTTGGTTGAGAGAAATTATAGTCTCCTGTACTTAAATTAAAAGTTACATCATAAAATCCGGTAGGAATCGGAATAGCAGCTCCTCCTTGGGTTGCAGTTCCAGATGGAAACGCAGCATCTCCATAAGTCGTTGTCGTTCCCAATTCCTGAAACTCAACATCTCCACTGATGAACCCAGTAGCAACGAGCTCATAGTTGATTCCATCTATGGTAGACATTTGAGGATTTGCTCCCCCAGTCACGGCGGTTCCCACAAGTTCAATTACCGTAAATGTAGCTACGTCGGTAAAGGTATAAGTTTGTGTATTGAGGTCAACGGTAACATCATAAACACCCGCTTGCACTGGAATATCGTTATTCGTGATACTTCCAGAAGGAAAAGTATCCCCTCCATAGCTTGGATTGCCCCAGTCCATGTCAGTTCTAAATTTAGCAGAACCCGTGGTAAGGGTAAGATCCGCTATAAAGTGGGTTCCATCCCCATTGTTTGTCAACATAATGTCTGGAGTGGGATTAGTTGCAGCATCTGGCCAGCCGTTTGCCGCGGGACCTACGATACCTAGATCTCCCTGTGCAGAAAGAGTGATAACGCTTAAAGCGAAAAAACAAAAAAGTAAAATTTTCTTCATAATGTGGGTTTTTGATGAATTACGAAAATAATACATCATCTCAAGGTATTGATTATGATAAGCTAAGCTTTTGCGAAAACGTTTTCGGTTGTTCCTCTTAAAAATCTAACTCCTACACCTTTATAAATAGAAAATGGATGGTAAAAACCATCCATTTAAACTTTATTGGTTTTGGCGATACTTGTGTAATACGCCCCTACGATCGATAATTATTGATAACTAAAGTTTATCAAACTCCTTACTCAATCGCTCGGTAATAACGTCCATATCGCCCTCGCCGTTGACTCCGTAGTATTTGTCTTGGTCGGCGTAATAATTTTTTAAGGGTGCAGTTTGCTTGTAATATACCTTGATACGATCACGTATCACGTCTTCATTGGCATCGTCCACTCGGCCGCTCACCTTTCCTCGTTCCAAAAGTCGCTCTACGAGAACCTCATCTTCTACCTCAAGTGCTACCATACCAGAAACTTGAGAGTCCATACTTTCCAAAAGCTCATCCAGCGCTTTTGCCTGGGCTTCAGTTCTAGGGAATCCATCAAAAATAAAACCTGCTACATCGCTATTATTTTCCACCTCGGCTCGTAGCATCTTTATTGTCACTTCATCTGGGACGAGGTGTCCCTTATCCATAAATGATTTGGCTAGAGTCCCAAGCTCTGTTTTATTACCAATATTGTATCTAAAAACATCGCCAGTAGAGATGTGGATCAATCCATATTTTTCCTTGAGGCGTTCTGCTTGGGTTCCTTTTCCAGCTCCCGGAGGGCCAAATAACACGATGTTCTTCATGGTTTTCGTTTGTACGTAAAGTTCGGGCAGGTTGCGCCCTAAATTATTATAATCCATGCCGTATCCCACGACAAATTTGTTCTCAATATTCTGCCCCACGTAATCGATCTCCAACTCGCGATTATACACCTCAGGCTTTAGAAATAATGTTGCGATTTTTAGTGAAGAGGGATGTTGCTGTTGTAGCTTTCGCGAAAGCGAGACCACCGTAAGACCCGTGTCCACTATATCCTCTACAATTACGACCGCCCTCCCAGAGAGATCCACATCCAGATCCATCTCCAGCGAAATTTCTCCAGTGGATTGCGTGCCCTCGTAACTCTTCGTGCGTATGAATGCGATCTCACAATCGCTGTCAAACTTGCGCACGAGGTCTGCCAGCACCATAAAACTGCCGTTGAGAATACCTAGAAATATAGGGTTCTGATCCTTGAGGTCTCGGTTGATCTGGTAAGCGAGGTTGTCGATCGCATCGCTGATCTCATTTGCGCTCAAAAATGGCTTAAAATGTAAGTCGTGTAGGCGGATCACGTGTTGTGGTTAAGGGGCAAAGATAGGGCAAGGATTTCTATCTTCATGTGTAAAATGACTTAGGATGGGAAGTCTGGCGACATCTGACTTACGTCGTAAGACTAGCATTGAGTTGGAAATTTTGATGACAGAATTATCGACGACAGACGGATCGACAACGGATGACAGACTTTCTCTGAAGAAACGTCAGAAATCTTGATAAAAGTCCGATGCTTTCCCCTGGAGGCGGTGCATTGAGCTAGGTCGAAATGGGTTGGGGGTGTTCCATATGATAATTATCATCACTCTAATCTAAATTGATAGGGTCTAAATACCTCAAATTTTAATTTCACAGACGTGTCATTCCTCCCAACCGCAGAACCCTTTGACCGCTCTCAAACTTCGTTCGCTCTTTGCCGACTGGTTTCCCTTAAACTAAGGGAAAGGATTTTTAAAACTTCATTGGATAATATGTGGAGCCATTTTTATAAAACCTTGGTAAACCCCCCTTGAGGCGGTGCATTGAGCTAGGTCGAAATGGGCTTGGGGTGTTCCATGTAACATAAATCATCGCCCGACCCACAATTACCGGAGTCTATACACACCCTTAATTTTTTTAATATCTTAAGTCCTAAGTCCCGCGTAGCGAAAATCGTATGTTTTAACCCTACTCAGTATCAAATCCTAATCTTACTTTTGAAATATGAAACAAACACAATTTTCTTCAGATTTTAGATTAGGTATTTTGGGCGGTGGGCAGCTGGGCAAGATGATGCTCTACACCACGCGCAAATGGGATATCCTGACTTTTGTGATGGATAAGGACGATACCGCACCGTCTTTTCAAGGTTGCGACGTGTATTTTGAGGGCGATATAACCGATTATGAGGCCGTCATGGAATTTGGTCAGCAAGTAGACGCGCTGACTATTGAAATCGAAAACGTAAATGTTCAAGCCTTGCAGGATCTGGAAGATAAAGGTGTTGCCGTTTCCCCAAATGCCAAAACACTTAACCTTATCAAAAGTAAGGCTGTACAAAAGCAATTCTACGCAGATCAAGATATTCCCACCGCTCCTTTTGAAATTATGGGGCAACTTAATTTAGATCACGATCGTGAATACCCATTTATTTGGAAAAGTGCCGAGGGTGGTTATGATGGAAAGGGTGTAAAAGTCATACGTAACAAAGAAGATCTGCGAGATTTACCCAAAAACAAGTGTATCTACGAGGACATGGTAGATTTTGACCTAGAACTCGCCGTGATCGTTGCGCGCAATGCCCGTGGCGAGATGAAAACCTATCCGGTGGTAGAAATGGAATTTCATCCCGAAGCCAATCAAGTAGAATATGTCATATGTCCTGCACGGATCAACCTGGATATTTCAGATAAGGCGAGAGAGCTTGCTTTAAAAGTCTCCGAGGCTTATAATCATGTAGGTTTGCTTGCGGTGGAGATGTTCTTGACCAAAACCGGCGATCTGCTTGTCAACGAGGTAGCACCAAGACCGCACAATTCCGGTCATTATAGTCTCGAGGGCAGCATTACCGACCAGTTTGAACAGCACGTGCGTTGTGTTTGCAATTTCCCACTAGGAAGTACAGAGAGTACCATGGCCAGTGTTATGGTCAATCTTGTGGGTGCCGAGGGCCACACGGGACCCGTTGTCTATAAAGGTATTGAAGAACTACTGGCCATGCCTGGCGTCACTCCACACATTTACGGCAAGAAAGAAACCCGACCATTCAGAAAAATGGGGCACGTCACGATTGTCGCAAAGGATGTTATCGAGGCACGTAAAACTGCTGAGAAAGTCAAAGGAATGATTGAAGTGGTGGCGGCTGAATAATGTTTACTTAGTTTGATTAGTACCGCTTTCGCGAAAGCGCAAACTTCACACCTACGAATACAAATATGAGTGCTGGTACAGACATCGCAAAAAGGACTCCCCACTGATGTAATCCCAAGAAAGCAATGAGCACGCTAGCTTTAAAACCCAAGATACTCCAAATGATATTTTTTGTGTTTGATCTGCTCATTTTGTAAATTTATTCATTGTCAAAGTTTTAGAACCTGCAAAACCATCTATGAAAAATATTTATTTTCCCGCACTTTTACTTTTAAGCTTTGTTTTCTGCCAGTGCGCAGATGAAAAAAAGAAAATGGAAAGTCCAGACAAAGAGGAAACTTCAACTACAACAAGCGTGCACGAGCCCCATGACTACGTAAAAATCAAACATCCAGAATGGTCTAAAAACGCAGCGATCTATCAACTCAACACAAGACAGTTCACTGAAGAGGGAACTTTTGCCGCTGCACAAAAGGAACTGCCTCGGCTGAAAGAACTGGGCGTGGACATCATCTGGTTGATGCCTATTCACGAGATTGGAGAAAAGAATAGAAAAGGGAGTTTGGGAAGTCCGTATTCTATCAAGGATTATTACAGTGTCAATCCAGAATTTGGAACGTTGGAGGATTTAAAAAACTTTGTCGATGCTGCGCACGCAAATGATCAATACGTAATCCTCGACTGGGTGGCAAATCATACGGCATGGGACAATCAGCTGGCGATCGATCATCCCGACTGGTACGACAAGGATTATAAAGGCGATTTCAGACCCACGCCCTGGTGGGACTGGAGCGATATTATTGATTTGGATTACAGCAAGCCTGAGATAAGAGAGTACATGACTGATGCTATGAAATACTGGGTAAAAGAGGCAGACATCGACGGGTATCGATGTGATGTTGCAGGTTTTGTGCCTATTGAGTTTTGGAACAACGTGCGCAGCGAGCTGGACGCCATCAAACCCGTCTTTATGCTGGCAGAATGGGAATCACGTGACCTCCACGCCCAAGCTTTTGACATGACTTATGCATGGAGTTGGAATGAAGCCGTTCACAAAATTTGCATGGGCGATGGCAGTGTGAATGATCTGTTTATCTACTATTCTTGGAATGAAAGTGCTTTTCCAGAAAACAGCATGAGAATGACTTTTGTGAGCAATCATGATAAGAATGCTTGGGAAGGAACGATGTATGAGCAATTTGGGGATGGGCTTGAGGCAGCCATCGTTTTATCGGTTATGGGAGAGGGAATGCCGCTGATCTACAATGGTCAAGAGGCTGGAAACGAAAAAAGGCTTGAGTTTTTTGAAAAAGACGCGATTGAATGGAAAGAGGATGCGATCGGAACCTTATATAGCGATCTCTTTACATTGCTTAAAGAAAATACCGCCCTATGGCATGCCAAATGGGGCGCGACCATGATCAAAGTCCCTAATAATGCCGAGAGCATGGTGTTCAGTTTTGTGCGTCAAAAAGAGAACGACAAGGTTTTTGTCGTGATCAATTTTTCTGATGAGGTGCAGCAGGTCGACTTCAAAGAAAATCTTTATCACGATGATTACACAGAGTATTTCTCTAAGGAAAAGTCGAGTTTAGGCGCAAATTTTAAACTGGAACTAGAACCATGGGCCTACAAGGTTTTTGTGAAATAGTTTTAAGTACGTAAGAACTAATTCTAACTTTGCACAACCCTGAAAATATCCAGAAATGTCTAAACTTATTGCCCCATCCATCCTCGCCGCCGACTTTGCCAACCTGCAACGCGATGTAGAAATGATTAACCGCTCTAATGCCGACTGGTTTCACATTGATATCATGGATGGTGTTTTTGTACCTAATATCTCTTTTGGAATGCCGGTGTTGCGGGATATTATCAAACACGCTACAAAACCGATCGACACGCACTTGATGATCATTGATCCTGATCGTTACGTTAAAACATTTGCTGATTTAGGTTGCGATGTGCTTACCGTGCATTATGAGGCTTGCACCCGCTTGCACCGCACGCTCCAAAACATCAAAGCACACGGCATGAAAGCTGGCGTGGCATTAAACCCTCATACGAATATTGACCATCTAAAAGATACCATTCGGGATATTGATCTGGTTTGCATGATGAGCGTGAATCCAGGATTTGGAGGGCAGAGTTTTATTGAAAACACCTACAACAAAGTAACCGAGCTTAAAGAGTTGATTGATAAGAAAGGATCAAACACCCTGATTGAAATAGACGGTGGCGTAACCGACAAAAACGCAAAACAACTCGTCGATGCCGGCGCTGATGTTTTGGTAGCTGGTAGTTATGTATTTAAAGCCAGCGATCCAGTCGCAACCGTTGCAGGATTGAAATCGATGGTCAATTAAATAGTCCTAACAACTAAAATTTGATTTATGAATTTGCAAGAGGGAGATGTAGTAAACCTTTTTATTGAGCGCGAAACTCCGCTGGGATACTCGGTGTTGATTGAGGGGGAATATGAGGGTTTGCTTTACAAAAACGAGTGCTTTACCGAAGTCGAAGAAGAGATGGAGATCACGGGTTTTATTAAAAACATCAGGGAAGACGGGAAAATAGATGTATCGCTAAGACCACAAGGATATTCAAATCTAATCGATAACGATACCGCAGTAATTCTGGAAAAACTGAAACAAAGTCCTGATGGCTATGTCCTAGTGACTGATAAAAGCTCTCCAGAACGCATCAAAGATCTTTTTGGATTAAGTAAAAAGTCTTTTAAAAAGGCCGTGGGAAGTCTTTATAAGCAAAAGTTTATTGTGATTAAGGAGGATCGGATTGAGTTGTTGGAGAAAGGTTGAATAAAAGTAACCATTATCGACATTTGAAAGTACACCAAAACCTTTCCCCAACTACTTCGACTACTCGCTCAGCATGACGCCTGAAGGGTGGGTTTCTACTCTTTAGATTTAGAGCTTGGAATTTGAGATTTGGATTTTATTCTCACGGCGTACTACTACTTACTTCCAGCACCTTACCGTTATAAAACTTGTTGCCTGTCATCGCAAAATCCTTGATGTATTGTGCCATTTCGATTGCGGTTAGTGGCGCTTGGTAGCCTGGGAACGCCTCTTCCAGCATTTCGGTTTGTACGGCGCCTAGAGCGAGGGTGTTGAAACTGGGGCCATTTTCTTTATATTCTTCGGCGAGGAGTTCAAGTAGGGTAATGACCGCGCCTTTTGCGCTGGAATATGCGGCAAGGCCAGGGAATTTTGCACTGCCTTGAATTCCACCCATGGAACTTATGGCAACCACGTGAGCATCCTTATTCATCAAAGGCATTAAGTGTTGCGTGAGCGATGCCACTCCAAAAACATTAACCTCATAACATTTCCTAAAGTCAGTTGCAGTAAGTTCTTCAAAAGGTTTATTGACCAGCATTCCCGCATTGTGGATCAAAATATCCACTCGATCCCAATTGTTTTTGATCGCGGTGCACACCTCTTGTATATTTTCCTCGCTGCTCAGGTCCAGTTCCATGGCAGATATATGATCGTGGTTGAGGGATTTTATGGGTTCTTGCTTTCGCGAAAGCGCCATTACCTCATGCCCCTCGCCCGCAAAAAGCTGTGCGAGTTCAAATCCTATTCCTCTGCTGGTTCCTGTTATGACTATTTTTTTACTCATCGGTTTTGGGGGTAAGTTTGAGTTCGTTTTTATTGACCACGTTCAGAATTCCTGGGGTTAGCGCATCGACGACATCGGCCATGTGGCGCGGGTCCATAAGCTCGGTTTCATCGCCTACCTTGTGATAGTGGTCAAAGTTTGTAAAGTCAAACGTGCAAAAGGTCTGTGCGGGAATGTTGAACACCTCGTAGAACGGGTAGTTGTCGGATCGCTGGAACAGATTGAATTCGGCTGCTTTTTCCAGCTTTCCCGTTGCGGTAATTTTCTTGTTCTCTTGGTTGAAAATCGCTCCCATGTTTGACATGTCATAACCCGTCAAATAGGCAATATAGGAGCGGTCTTTCATGGGAACGCCGGTCATCTCAAAGTTGACCATGGCAACCACGTTGAGGCCATCGTCTTTCATGCGTTGCGCGAGGTGTTTGGAACCCAGCAGCCCTTTTTCCTCCGCGCTGAATAAGGCAAAAACCACCGTACGACGGTTGAAATCGACCTCTTTCAAGATTTTGGCAATGGAGAGGACCGTAGCTGTGCCCGTTGCATTATCATTTGCGCCGTTTGCAATATGATCTTCCGTTCCCGCATCAGTCAT
Organism: Nonlabens sp.; assembly: GCA_049671565.1. Classification (GTDB taxonomy): domain Bacteria; phylum Bacteroidota; class Bacteroidia; order Flavobacteriales; family Flavobacteriaceae; genus Nonlabens. Next base: position 201,717 of record JBATVD010000007.1, on the reverse strand, counting down.
TCCGATGTGATCGTAATGCGCACCGAAGACCACGATCTCATTTTTGAGCAAGCCATCAGAACCGGGAAGTGTCGCCACCACATTAAAAGCGGAGTCCTCCTTTACCTCAAAGTCATCTCTATACGTCTCGTAAAATGAATCAATTCCCAATCTCTTAAACCTGTTTTCCAGAAATTGAGCCGCCTTTTCAATACCCTCTGATCCTGTGTCCCTGCCCTGCAAGGGATCACTCGCGAGGTATTTTACGTCCTCTCCCAGCTGAATCGAACTGGACTTAGGAATATCAATGGTAGCCAGGCTACGCATTTTCTCCATAAGCCGCTCGTTCTTTTGCAGTCTGCTGGAGGTGCTGTTTGAGCTGCTGCAAGACACCAACAAAATCAGAGCGATGAAGTATAGAAATCTATTCATGGTAGAATTTGAGAGGTAAAGATAATGGGATTTGGGGTTTAAGTTAAGACAAGCCTATACTTACATTCTCTATCTTTGTTTCACTTCGATAAACATTTATGCTAGAGAAAGAAAGTCACGAGTACGAAAAAGCCATCCTTGTAGGAGTGGTCACGCAACAACAGTCTGAGGAAAAGCTGGAGGAATATATGGACGAGCTGGAATTTCTTGCCTACACGGCGGGAGCCACGGTTCATAAACGTTTCAGCCAGAAAATGCAAAAACCCAATCCCAAAACCTTTATAGGTTCAGGGAAAATGGAAGATGTGGCAGCTTACGTAAAATCACACGATATAGGCACCGTGATTTTTGACGATGAACTGTCGCCAGCACAACAAAAGAATATTGAAAAAATTCTTGAGACTAAAATCATAGACCGTACCTATTTGATTTTGGACATTTTTGCCCAGCGCGCACAAACCAGTTATGCGCGTACCCAGGTGGAGCTGGCTCAATACGAATACCTGTTACCCAGACTTGTAGGTCTCTGGACGCACTTGGAGCGTCAAAAAGGGGGAATCGGGATGCGCGGTCCTGGAGAAACTGAAATTGAAACGGATAGGCGTATCGTGCGCGACCGCATCAGCTTGCTGAAGAAAAAGCTGATTACTATTGACAAGCAAATGGCCACGCAGCGTGGAAATCGTGGGAAACTGGTGCGTGTAGCTCTGGTAGGATATACAAACGTTGGGAAAAGCACGCTGATGAATGTGGTTTCAAAAAGCGACGTTTTTGCCGAAAACAAGCTTTTTGCAACGCTCGACACTACGGTAAGAAAGGTTGTGGTAGGAAACTTGCCTTTTCTACTTACCGACACGGTAGGATTTATCAGAAAATTGCCTACGCAACTCGTAGAGTCATTCAAATCAACACTTGACGAGGTGCGTGAGTCGGACCTGTTACTTCATGTAGTGGACATCTCGCACGAGTCGTTTGAAGATCATATTAATTCGGTCAACGGGATTTTGGAAGAGATTGAAGCGATTGATAAGCCTACGATCATGGTTTTCAATAAAATTGACAAATACAAAGCTCAGGATTACGATGAAACTGATTTAATGATTGAACGATCCACGGAGCATTATTCTCTTGAAGAATGGCAACAAACCTGGATGGGTCGCACCGATAAAGATGCTGTATTTATTTCTGCGATCAATAAGGAGAACATGGAGGACTTTAGAAAACTGGTCTACGACAAAGTGCGCGAGATTCACGTGCAGCGTTTTCCTTATAATTCATTTTTATATCCTGATTATAGCGAGGAGGAGTAACCTGACGCAACCATTTGCAAAATCATGCGTCTTCAAGTAAATCGCCCTTATGAAAACTGTATTACTCCAGCGTCTATTATTCATAGTACTTCCTTTATGTGCATCCATGTGTTGCCCTGAAGAAGAAGACTGGAACTTCACGAACTATTCTAAAAATGTATGGGAAGTAAGTAGAATAGTCAACGACCAAACTACCTATACCGTAGGTGATACGCTATTTATTGAAACCGTTATTAATGTAGATCAAGAGTTTGACGAAGCTACTTTAGAATTGGATCAAATTACTATCAATAACGACGGTGAGGGCTATTTCCAATTCAACATGGCCTTTTATAGATTATCAGATTTTGGTAGTCCATCGCGCATTAATGTTGCCACTGAAAACTTTGTAGAGAGCGATGGTACAACCTATAGCAACAACGGATTTATCACTGGACTTACCATTCTAGAAAATGATCAATTTAAGCATACCTATGGAATCGTTTTGAGAGAAGCTGGAACCTACAGTTTAGGTGGCTCCCTGAACGATGAGGAAGTTTCATTCCCAATAAATTATTATTTTAGAGCAAATGATATTATCATAGATCTTTACAGCCAGCTCAACACAACAACGTTATCAGGTAATTTTGAGTTTGAAGTGGTAGAATAAAAGAATCAAAAATAGATGTCGGGATATATTTAAAGTTATAGGAAGAATACTTTGTTCCAGTTTATATAAAAAGTTCATTTTCAAAGTTTAAAAAGGATATCTTCTAATTAAGTAGATTTTTGTAGGTTTATTCAAAATTAGCCAATCAAACTTTTGTCAAATATTAATTTTATGTCATGAAATATCTTGCCCTTCTTTTCCTTTCCGCTTTTTTATTTTCCTGTAATAATGATGACGATGTAAGTGAGCCAGAACCAGAACCCATTGTCGCAAATGCGAAGATATTGACATGGGGGAGGTGTACACCAGACCACAATACGGTAGAACTTTACGATCCAGATTTTAATATCCTTCCTTCAGGATCTCCTAACCGAGTTATATGGGATATGTTTGATATACCAGAAGCTTTTTGGCAAGATGATCTTGAGGTCTATATTGAATATGAAGTTATCCCAGAAAACGAGCGTATGTTTTGCCCGTCGAATTATATTATTTCCATACCATTAAGAATCGTGAGTATTGAATTGCCTACCACAGAACCTGAGGGTTAATCACCCCACGCTCCACTCCACCACATAACCCTCATGGCTTCGCACGTTCATCACATGACCGTCTTCAAAAATGAGGTATTGTCCCTTGATGCCCTTTAAAACTCCGCTATGTTCGGGAGTTTTAGTCAGGTTGACTGATTTTACCTTTTTTGGGTATTCTAGTACGGGAAAATGGATCGCGGTTTCTTCGTTGATATCAAGAATGTACTGTTTTGCTTCTTCCGGTATGTGAGGAAGCATGCTTTCGCGAAAGCGTAACAAATCCACATCTTCTACTTTATTAGTGAGCATCGTGCGCCAGTTGGTCTTATCCGCCACGAATTCCTTTAAGGCAACCTCCGTGATTCCAGCCAGGTAGCGGTTAGGTGTTTCTACAATAGCGATGGCCTCGTGCGCTCCCTGATCGATCCAGCGGGTGGGAACTTGTGTCTTGCGAGTCACGCCCACTTTGACGTTGCTGCTGTTTGCGAGATAGACGATGTGCGGTTTGAGCTGCACCCTTTTCTCATAGTCCAGATCGCGATCTTCCTCATCTAGATGTGCCTTGCTCAACTCAGGTTTCATGATCCAATCTGCCGCTTGTGGCACCGTAGTAAAGCAGTCGTAGCAAAAACCCTGTCGCCATATCTTTTTATCCAGCCCACAATTAAGGCACTCATTTGCCACATGTTTGATCGTAATCTTTTTGTCAAGTAACTGATTGAGGTGGATGAAGTCGTCTCTAAAAACCTCATAATATTGCACGGTTTTCTTGAGTTCTGTTTGCATCTTGCGCAGGGTTCCAGTAATAACCATTTTAGTATCTTTATCGTTTGAGCTAAGTGTTCTACGATCAAAAATACCACTAACCCCATCCTTAAATGGCAAATGCCCTGCTAAATTCCGTCGTGTCGTGGTTTCTCAAGAAACGCATCCATGATATGGAGCTATTTATGAAGCACCCACAAGAGTTGCAGTTCAACGTTTTGAACGATTTGATCTACTTTGCCCGCTTTACAGAGTTTGGTAAACAGCACGGATTTTCAAGCATCAAATCCTACAAGGATTTTACCGATCGTGTTCCCGTTACAGATTATGAGCAATCCAGGCACTATATAGAACGCAGCAAGAACGGCGAGGGGAATATCTATTGGCCTACTGAGATACGGTGGTTTGCCATGAGTAGCGGTACCACAAATTCAAAGAGCAAGTTCATACCCGTGAGCCAAGAATCCCTAGAGGATTGTCATTATGCCGCTGCAAAAGACTTACTGTGCATGTACCTCAACAACAACCCTTATTCCAAACTTTTTAAAGGAAAAGGATTGCGACTGGGAGGCAGTAAACAACTGGATAAAAGATCGGGAACAGCAGCAGGGGATTTGAGCAGTATCTTGATAGATAATATGCCCTTCTGGGCAGATTACAGCTCCACGCCCAGCAATGAGGTCGCCCTAATGGCAGACTGGGAGGTCAAGATGCCAGCGATCGTGCAGAATACGATTCATGAAGACGTTACCAGCCTTGCCGGTGTTCCCTCGTGGATGATGGTGCTGCTCAACAACGTTCTAGACATCACGGGAGCTGATAATATTCTGGAGATTTGGCCAGCGATGGAAGTGTTTTTTCACGGTGGCGTGAGCTTTGATCCCTACGTGGAGCCTTTTAAAAAGCTACTCCCTGCAGATCATATCAAATATTACGAGACCTATAATGCCAGCGAGGGCTTTTTTGCGATCCAAGATTCAAATAACAGCAAGGAACTCTTATTGATGCTGGATTATGGGATCTTCTACGAGTTCATCCCCATGGATACCTATGGCACACCAGATGAGAAGATCATCCCGCTGGGCGACGTGGAGATCGGTAAGAATTATGCCGTGATCATAACGACAAACGCTGGATTGTGGCGCTATTCCGTGGGCGATACGATACGTTTTACCAGTACCGCTCCCTACCACATCAAGGTCACGGGCCGTACCAAGCACCATATCAATGTTTTTGGCGAGGAGCTGGTTATCGAGAATGCTGAAAATGCGCTCAACAGGACGATCAAAGACTTTCCCTGCGTGGTCAAGGACTACACCGTCGCCCCCATTTTTATGGAGGGCAAGAGCAAGGGAGCCCACGAGTGGATAATAGAATTTGGCACTGAGCCTGTAGATTTTTCCGCTTTCGCGAAAGCGCTAGACCACAACCTTCAAAAAGTCAATAGCGACTATGAGGCAAAACGAAATAACAACACCACGCTGGTCGCTCCCGTGATGCACAAAGCCCAGACAGATGTTTTCTACAATTGGCTCAAGGAAAGAAACAAACTGGGCGGACAGCACAAAATCCCACGATTGAGCAACAGCAGGGATTATCTTGAGGAATTGCTGGAGATACATCATCAATCGACTGCAAAAACAACACATTAAACTCTTTATTATGGCCATTCAAGCACCTTTCAATCTCAATAAGTGGATCGAAGAAAATCGGGACTCGCTCAAGCCGCCCGTGGGAAACAAAAACCTCTACAAAGATGCCGGCGATTATATCGTGATGATCGTTGCTGGGCCTAATGCCCGTAAAGATTATCATTACAATGAAACCGAAGAGTTGTTCTACCAGCTGGAGGGACATATCGAAGTACACGCTCAGGACGAGGGAAAAAAGCGTACCATGAAACTGGGCCCGGGCGATATGTATTTACATCCTGGAAAAGTGCCGCACTCGCCCGTGCGTCATGAAAATTCTATAGGTTTGGTAATTGAACGCAAACGAGTGGCTCCAGATGCCGTGGACGGATTGTTATGGTTCTGTGATAATTGCAACCACAAACTGCACGAGACCTATTTCAAGCTTGATGACATCGAGAAAGACTTTCTACCTCGATTTAAAGAGTTTTACGCATCCAAGGAATTGCGCACTTGCGATAATTGTGGGGAGGTTATGGAAGTGGATGAGCGGTTTGTGGGTTAGCTGTTAGCTTACAATAATTATTAGGTTGTTATCTTAACTATATAAAAATTATCATTTTAAAATTTATACAGGGTTAAGTAAAGTTGAGCTATTTTCTTGGGGAATTTCTCTATCCCACCTTCTTAAATAAGAAAAACATAAATATGTTGAAAGAAAAATTCATCCAGCTCATATCGCATTATTCTGATGACCATGAATACAATGAGAAATGCTGGAATGAAATAGAACGCAACTATACTGCTTCATCGCGTCATTACCACAATATGAGTCACTTAGAGAATATGTGTCATGAACTCAACCCCATCAAAAGTGAAGTTCGAAATTTAGACGCTTTACTCTTTTCTATATTCTATCATGACATCATCTATAAGTCTACACGCAGCGATAACGAATATCAAAGCGCCCTAAAGTTTAAAAAGGCTGTCGGTAAAACTTCATTCAAGTGTATTGAATATTGCATATCACAAATTGAAGCTACTAAAGAGCATGAATTATCTGAAGATCGTGATACTAATATTCTGTTGGATCTCGATTTATCAATATTAGGTAAAGACCCACAGCAATATCTGGAATATGCAGCAGCGGTCAGAAAAGAATACAGTGTGTATCCTGATTTTATATATCATAGTGGCAGGAAAAAGGTTTTGAAGAAAATGCTGGGACAGGAATCCATCTTTAAAACAGACCTCTTCCAGAAAAAATATGAATCTCGTGCCAGAAAAAATTTAAAAAGCGAACTCTTAAATATCTCATGAGACTCAATCAAGTTACCCTACCATCTTTAAATATTGAACGATCTATAAAATTCTATGAAATCCTAGGGCTGAAATTGATTGTCAAAGCCCTACCTCACTACGCTAGATTTGAATGTCCAGAAGGTGGATCAACATTTTCGATTCATGTGGTTGAAAGAATTTCTAGAAATTCAGAAATAATGATCTATTTTGAAACTGAAAAATTGGATGAGCGCGTAGATCAGCTCAAGCTCAAGGGAATAAAATTTGATCAAAATCCTGAAAATAAATCATGGTTATGGCGGGAAGCTCGTTTAAGAGATCCCGATGGTAATCAACTGGTGCTTTATTTTGCTGGTGAAAATCGGTTGAATCCACCGTGGAGATTGTAACTTCTTTCCAAAAGGCTAGATTTAAAACTACTCTCGTGAAAAGTCATCACGTCGCAGGATCCCTCTTAAAAATTCGAATCAACTGGAACATCATGGCGCAGAAAACCACCCACACCAAACCTGCAATAAATCCACCAGCAATATCTGACGGATAGTGAACACCCAGATAGATTCTACTGACACCAATGCTTAAGATTAATACACCCATTAAAATGGTTAGCAGCCAGGTAAGGCCTTTGGAAAATTTAAAATGATGAATTAAGTAAATCAAAAAACCATAAAAAGCCATGGACATCATCGCGTGACCACTGGGATAACTCAAGGTTTTTACCTCTACCAGATGCTCGGCAGTAGGGCGAGCACGATTAATGATTTGTTTCAAAATGAGGTTTGAGCTTAGCGCTAAAATCATGACAGTAGCAATCTGCACCACATACTTCCAGTTCTTAAAAACCAAATAAAAGATCAGAGTACACAAGATAAACACCACTACATAACCTATGGCATCGCCCACCTCAGTTACAAACGTGAAATAGTCGGTTAAAAATGGGGATCTATAGGCAACAATGGCGTCACTTATAGACTCATCATATTCAGAGACCGTATTATCCCTTACTGAATCTGTAAGATTTATAAAAAGGCTGATCCCGCCAACAAAAATAAGTACGGAAATGAAACCTATTATAAGGTAGGGTAATTGATCAGCATATTTTGAGGAATGCTTTTGCAAAAAATTGCGCAGATCCTTTATGAGTTGAATCAGGTTTTTTACCATGAAATATTTTTAAAATAAAGTACTCAAACTAGCAGTACTTCAAAAACATGCTGATATCTCAGCAAGTCGCAACGATAGTGAATTTATGAAAGTAAAATTCCCTTGAATTCCATTACGGGTAAATCTGTGATGTTCTTCTCAGAGATTGAATGAGGTGGAGCTGTAAATACCTTGTCATATAACTTACCCTCTTTGAAATAAGTAAGTATGAACTCGTTCTCAAAACTAAACACCTCCTCCATAATCAACTCTACTTTCCTAGAGGATTTTGCACCCACAACCTTAAAAGCATGTCTAAAAGTAGCCGTTTTGCGCCCATCTTCATGCTTACCGCGGCTCAAGATCATAACCGATTCCAGTGGCTCAAGGGAATCATTGATTAGATAAACCATCCAGTCCTGTGAAGAAAAGTCTGCCGCCCATTCTTTAATAATAGCTATATGAACGCCCTTGACCTTTGGTATGGTAATGTCTTTTTTCACAGAAAAACTTAGTTAAATTTTGGTGTCTTTTTTAAATCCAGAGGGATGCGGAAGATCGATTATCAACTTCTTCACTTCACTTTTTAATAGTGGAATATCATCATTAATTATGTCAAAAATTATTTCTGTGGAGATTTTCTCCTAGCTGTGAATAATAAAATTTCGCAAATCCACTATAGTTCTAGAACTTGTTATTTTTGCTTTGTAGCTCTGATCCTCTTTTAAAATACGGTTTATGGCCTCGCCTATAATCTCGAAGTTTCTCTCCAGCGCCCTGATTCTCATTAGATCAATAGTAGGACTTTCGTTTGCGACGTGTTCCTGAATTTGTTCAATTTCCAAAATAGCATTATCAACATCGTATAGGTATTTTAATATTTTATACTCCATAAACCAGTTTTCGCGATCTCTCTATTTCATACTTCATAATAGGGTTACTAACGGTCTGTTCTTCCACTAAATCAACAGGTCGTTTAAACAGGTCGCTAAGATCCTTTCTGAATCTCATAAAATTCTCGAAGTATCTTGAAATGTTAGATTTGTTGAACTTGACTAGTAAATCTACATCACTACTAGCTGAGAAATCAGGTCTCAAAACTGATCCAAAGGCATAAAGTATCTCGACGTGATGCCGTTTGCACAATCTTTCAATATCTTCCTTATAAGCATCTAGTACCGCCATGTCCCAAAGTTACATCTTTGAAATTAATAAACCATCAAGCAAGTTTAACCCTTTACCTTAACATAAATCCATAAAGCTATTGCTGCCAGCACACCAAATCCAATCATTACAACACCTACGAAAAACTCAAGAATCTCCCCCACTATCGACAAAATGCCGCTAAATATCAAGACGATAAAAATCACAAATGCCCACAAATACTTTTTCATACTATCTTTCTTTTGAAGTTATCTATAAATTGACTGGTGGATTCTATTTGCTTTATTTCTTGATTACTCATAAACACATCCAGACCTGAGTTGGTACCAAAACCATCGTTATAATCCTGCTCTTCCTCGCTTTTTTCCAATATGATGGGATATTCATATTTTGGAAGCCACTTGGACCAGTATTTCTTCTCAAACTCGTCTATATGAAGAAACTCTAGCAATAGATTTGGGTTTGATGTTATTACGCTTTCGCGAAAGCGTGCCCAATCTTCATTTTCCTTAAAAATGTCATAGGTAAGATCGCAAAGCCGGCATTGATAGGTCTTGGGACTCACGATTTTATGCGCACTGTCCAGCCAGGCGTTTAATTTACCCGAGTTTGCATTATAGACAAAAATAAGACGACGCGCCATGGCTAGATCGCATTTGAAAACTGCTTTAAAAAGCGTACATCATTTTCAAAAAACATGCGTATATCTCCTATCTGGTACATAAGCATTGCGATGCGCTCCACACCCATACCAAAGGCAAAACCACTGTACTCCTCTGGATCAATACCGCAGTTAGTCAGCACGGCGGGATCTACCATACCACAACCTCCTATCTCGAGCCAGCCGGTTCCTTTGGTAATACGGTAATCGGTTTCGGTTTCAAGACCCCAATAGATATCGATCTCTGCGCTGGGTTCCGTAAATGGGAAATAAGATGGACGCAACCTAATTTTTGACTTACCGAACATCTCTTTGGTAAAATAGAGCAAGGTTTGCTTCATATCTGCAAAACTCACATCTTTATCTATGTATAAACCTTCCACTTGGTGAAAAATACAGTGTGCACGAGCACTGATCGCCTCATTACGGAACACACGACCTGGTGAAATCGTTCTTATAGGAGGCTTATTGTCTTCCATATAGCGCACTTGAACGCTAGAAGTATGAGTACGCAGTAAAATATCAGGATTAGTCTGGATAAAAAAAGTGTCCTGCATATCACGAGCAGGATGGTGCTCTGGCAAGTTGAGTGCTGTAAAATTGTGCCAGTCATCCTCGATTTCTGGCCCCTCGCTTATGTTGAACCCTATACGCGAGAACACATCGATAATTTGATTTTTGACAATGGAAATGGGATGCCTAGAACCTATCTGGATGGGATTACCAGGTCGGGTGAGGTCATTATAGAGGACTTGCTCTTCTTGATTGCTCTCCATGTTTTCCTTAAGCGTCTTGACCTTTTCTGCAGCTTTTTGCTTGAGCTCGTTTATCGCTTGTCCAAAAGCTTTTTTCTGTTCCGCTGGGACTTCCTTAAATTTGGAAAACAGATCCTTTAACAAGCCTTTGCTCCCCAAATATTCTATGCGGAATTCTTCCACTGCTTCTTTTGAGTCTGCCGTGAAATTCTGTACGCGTTCTAAATGTTCCTTAACCTTGTCTAACATGAAAAAAAATATGAGGGTGCAAATTTAAACCAATTTTGCGGGTCTGTATTTAACGCCTAACCTGGATTTCTCATTATCCAAATAGATGTACCGCATCAAGAAAAACACCGCGACTCCACCTAGGGTATGCCAGAGCCAGTGCGTCCCCATGTAAAAAATATCTATATCCTGAAACCTATCCAGGGTTCTAAATGATATCGCCACGAGAAACGCCATTACCGCAAAACCTATATTCCAGAAGTTGCTCCATCGTGTTGATTTACCGTAAAAAAGTAGCGGTAAAACTATTGCAGCTACGGTGCCTACATAGCCTGAAGAGTTATTAAAACCCTTAGGCAATTCAATGAACATAGGTACAAAATTCAGAATCAAGATAACACCCACAAGAATGAGCTTGCTTAGAAGACTGGTTTTAGCCCGCACGACAAAATAAATACTGCAAGCCAAACAAAGCAATACGATAGGCACCCAATCCATGATCAGCCAGATTTCTGAACTGCGTGTCGCGTGATAGATCGTTCCCCCAATAAACCCAATGAAATACACAGGCATACAGGCGGTCAAAAACCAATGCTTATTATCGCTTTTATAAATCAGATAGGAAAAATACAGAATGGTCGCCAGAAAGATAAAATTGCTCGCTGTATTAAATGGCTCTACCGGAAAACGATCCATGTTTGTTTCCGTATAGATAGGGCCGCTGTCCCCTACTTGTTGAAGCCATGTGATTGTAAACAAACTTTGCGTTTTTAGCGAAGTTCGCAATCAAAATAACATTTCCTAGTTAAAGGGGATTTAAAAGTTCTCGCTTTCGCGAAAGCTATCCAACTTACCCACAACCGTTTAAAACCTGCTATAATGAGAAGAATAATTTTCAAGAGGGTTCAACAGAGGAGTAAAATTCAAAAATTGAGCATATTCTTAATAAATCTTCAGCTGAATAGCGATTCTAAACGGAGTAAATTTTTATGTTTGTAGAGATGAAGCTAGCCGAATATATTTCTGATCTTTTATATCGTCATGAATGTGTAATCATTCCTGATTTTGGGGCACTGATCACCCGACGTGTACCTGCGCAACATTTTGAACGCACGCATACGATCTATCCTCCCAAAAAAGGACTGGGCTTCAACGCTACCTTAAACCAAAGTGATGGTTTACTGGAAAATTATATTTCCAAGGCGCAGTCCATCCCATTTGAAGATACACGAGTGATCGTGAAGCGTGAAGTACAGGTAATGCATACAGAGTTAGCTGAAAAAGGAAGTATCACTCTTTACAAAATAGGTCGCTTTACTTATAGCGAATCCCAAAGTATCGCGTTTACACCTATGTATGTAATGAATTATTTGCCGGAAGCCTATGGTTTGAGCTCACAAGAGTTAGCGGCAGTGGATCGCAAGTCGGCTTCACCCGCAGATCAAGAAACCACTTCTGAATCAGCTCCTAAAGTTGTTCCACTACCAGTAACAGAAACGGTAGAAGAAATATCCAAAAGTAGTAGCTCCTCTTGGGTAAAGTATGCCGCCACAGGTGCCATGCTTTTAGGTATGGGATATCTGGGCTTTTTAGGTTACGAAAACCGCATGGAACAGGAATCTCTGGCCATCGAGCAACAGGCTGATGATCATTTGCGTACCAAGATTCAAGAAGCCAATATCTTTATTAGTGATCCATTACCGAGTATTGAGCTTACCGCAACACCACAAATCAAGAATTTCCACATCATTGCGGGCGCTTTTAGAGAACCTGCAAATGCTGCCAAACGTGTGCGTCAGCTTCAAGCAAGAGGTTTTAAGGCCAAAGTAATAGGTGTGAACTCCTATGGTTTACACAATGTTGCTTTTGAAAGCTTTGCTACCCGTAAAGACGCCGCAGCTACGCTTGCTAGTTTAAAATCCCAAGGTTATGCTACTGCCTGGATGTTTGTGGGGGAGTTGCCGGAGGGGTGATTAGTATTTAGTACTGAGTACAAAGTATTTAGACTTGGCTTATTATTCTACGGACATTTTATTTCTTTTAGCGCGTATTTACGATGCGAACAACCACGATGCTGTGAAAAGTCACTTCTCATCAAAAGATTCCATTCACTAATTAAAAATCATTAGTTTTATAGATGTATCCAGATGATTGTTTTTGGCTCATAAGAATGCCTACAAGCAAGTGCTATAAAACCATATACGATGATTACAGTTTATAACAAGGAAGATCTACACAGGCATCTAGAGGAGCTGCGTCCCGAGGGCTATGTGATGAATAAATATGGTCAGTACCTCAAGCGGGATGAAGATAACAACAGTACCGTTATTCTGAGCTTTGGCATGTCAGAACATTTTCCTTTTGGTGTCAATTTTTCTGGATTTGCCATTGATGTAATATTCCATGAGGTAGAGGACATCATCCATTCAGTTTATAATAACCATACAGGTTTGGAATGGTATCATGAAAGGGACAATAGCACATATGGCAAAAGTTTTGCCCATGATGTATTGGGCAGGGATTTTATTCTGGGTTACGTCTATGGTGTGCTCGTGGAGGACGACGCGAGTTTTGCCCGTGTGCGGCCCCACCTGCAGACCATGCAGGATGCCGGTCTTGATTTTTTACGCCAGCATGAGAGCCTGAGGGATTTTTACGATTTTGCACAAGACCTAGCCTCACAAGAAAATGCATTGTTTTATGGTAATAAAGCTAGTGTAAAAAGGCTAGTAGTGAGAAAGTTATTAAATATTCCTTATGATACACTCCACACAAGATATCTGTCTAAAAATCAAGCACTCAATAGGTCAGAGGAGGTTGCATTTCTTCAAGATCTAAAAACCCATCTGGATAATCTATGAAGACCATGGTTTATAACAAGGAAGATCTACACAGGCATCTAGAGGAGCTGCGACCCGAGGGCTATGTGATGAATAAATATGGTCAGTTTCTTAAGCGAGAAGAGAATAATGATCGCACGATTATGTTAACCCATGGAAGGGTTGAGAGGTTTCCGTTTGGAGTAAATTTCTCTAATTTTACCGTGGGTGTCACATTTCACCCTGTAGAAAATATTATACACACGGTTTATAAAAACCATCCAGATCTCAGATGGGGGCACGACAAAACAGCAAATACCTTTGGCAGGTCATTTTCCGACAGGATCCTAGGCCGTGAGATTGTACTCAACAACGTCTATGGTGTGCTCGTGGAGGACGACGCGAGTTTTGCCCGTGTGCGGCCCCACCTGCAGACTATGCAGGATGCCGGTCTTGATTTTTTACGCCAGCATGAGAGCCTGAGGGATTTTCATAACTTGGCGGAAACCATGCAGATAGAGGAAATGGCTGGTTTTTACAGCCAGCCTCTTCCAGTAAGACGTATTACCGTTTATAAGCTTATGGGCCTACCATACGATGACATGGCTACTGCATTGATCAACAAATATGCACAACGCAACGAGTTGGAAAAGGTCGCCTTTGTACAAGACTTGAAAACCTATCTAGATAATCTCTAATCCTACAAAGTCCCCCTCCGCGCCTGCTCTCTTTCAATCGCCTCAAATAAAGCCTTGAAATTCCCTACACCAAAGGATTGTGCTCCCTTACGCTGGATTACTTCTATAAACATCGTGGGACGGTCTACGACGGTTTTGGTAAAGAGTTGCAGTAAATAACCCTCCTCATCGCGGTCAATTAAGATACCGTGTTTTTTGAGAACTTCTACATCTTCGTCAATATCGCCTACACGATCCAGTAGATCATCATAATAAGCCTCTGGCACGTATAAAAATTCTACACCGCGATCACGCATGGCGCTTACCGTGGCGACGATATCATCTGTCGCGACGGCAATGTGCTGTACACCGGGACCGTTATAAAAGTCCAGGTATTCCTCAATCTGGGATTTTTTCTTTCCTTTTGCGGGTTCATTGATCGGGAACTTGACCCGGCCGTTGCCGTTACTCATTACCTTGCTCATAAGAGCGGTATATTCTGTAGCGATATCATCGTCTGCAAAAGAAATGATCTGGGCAAAACCCATTACCTCGCCGTAAAATTTACACCAGGTATTCATTTCATCCCAACCCACATTTCCTACCATGTGATCGATGAACTTCAATCCTACCGGTTCTGGATTGTAATGCGATTCCCATTTTTCAAAACCGGGTAGGAATATCCCGTCGTATTGATCCCGCTGTACAAACATGTGCACCGTTTCTCCGTAAGTGTAGATTCCAGAAGTGATTACTTTTCCATTTTCGTCCTCTAGGGTTCTGGGTTCTTGATAGGGTTTTGCACCACGTTTTGTGGTTTCCTCAAATGCCTTTACGGCATCTTCTACCCATAAAGCAACCACTTTTACACCATCGCCGTGCTCATTGATATGGCGATTGAGTTCGCCGTCTTTTTGAAGTGGCGTTGTTAAAACCAGCCTGATCTTCCCCTGTTTTAGAACATAAGAAACCCGATCGGTCAACCCAGTTTCTAAACCAGCATAAGCCTCTGATTGAAAGCCAAATGCTGTTTTATAAAAATGTGCGCTCTGTTTTGCATTCCCCACATAGAGCTCAACATAATCTGTTCCCAGCAAAGGAAGAAAATCCTCTGCTTCCTGAAAGAGTTTTTTTAGTGAGTATTCTGTGTTTTTTAGGTCTTTGAGACTTTTGATTTCTGCAGGCATAGTAAGATGTTTGAGAATGTTTTATTCTATTTCTTTTTCTTTGGTGGTTGAATCTATTTCTATTTGCTGGGCTTCACTATTGTTTTGTTCTAATGAATCAGCTTCGTCTTCATAGTAGTACCATTCGTCGGTAGGTGCCTCCTCTGTAGAAATTTCTTCTTCGTACTCTTCATCTTTTTCAAACATTTCTTTGAAGATTTTTTCAAATTCCTTTTCTCCTATTTTATAATCATTTTCTATCAAGTCTAGGGACATGAGTATCAATGTGACAATGCTAAAGATCAGGACTACTAAATTAAAAATCTTAGCATTATTGACTTTCCTATAGCTTTCAGGTGAATATTCGCGAGGTGCTTGTTGATACTTTTGAATACTAAAATAGGTAAGTATCAAACCAATGGCAGAGAGTATTAAAGCAAACACTGGCCCTCCACAACAACAACAAATTACAAGCAGCACGACGGCAATAATTGCAAGCGTCATGGCAGAGCTGTCAGCCGGTAATTTTGCATAACCTTGTTCAGGTTCATTCCTGTTATAGGCTGTTGACCTTTGATTATTTTTAGGAGCTGTACTATCGTAACCACGACTTGAATGCTGCTGGCTAGAGCTAGAATTATAATCTTCCATAACTATTCCATCCAGCTTTTATGATAACTATCGTCTGAAATTTCAAGACCATCCACAGTTACTTTGAGAGGTTTAAATGTATCAACCATTACTGCCAGCTCTTCGGTCTCCGTTTGTCCTATGCTTCTTTCTACCGCTCCTGGGTGAGGTCCGTGTGGAATTCCCGCTGGGTGTAGGCTTATATGACCTGGCTCAATGTCGTTACGGCTCATAAAGTCGCCATCTACATAATACAGCACCTCATCACTGTCTATATTGCTGTGATTGTAAGGGGCTGGAATACTATCTGGATGATAATCATATAAGCGAGGTACAAAACTACATAACACAAAGGCATCTGTCTCAAAAGTTTGATGTACTGGTGGTGGCTGGTGTATCCTTCCAGTTATTGGCTCAAAATCATGGATCGAAAACGCATACGGAAAATTATAACCGTCATACCCCACTACATCAAATGGATGTGAACCATAAACCATATCAAAAATCTCTTCTTGTTTCTTGATCTTGATCAAAAATTCTCCTTTCTCATCGTGGGTTTCCAGAGTTCCTGGCCTTCTCAAATCACGCTCGCAAAATGGGGCATGTTCTAATAATTGACCAAACCAGTTGCGGTATCTCTTAGGTGTATAAATAGGCCTGCGGCTCTCCACGATAAAAAACCTGTTTACCTCTGTGTCAAAATCCAGTTTATAGATGATCCCACGCGGGATCATTAAATAATCGCCATATTTAAAATCTAGATTTCCCAAGTGAGTACGCAAGACTCCAGTGCCTTGATGGACAAAAATAAGTTCATCGGCATCTGCATTTTTGAAGAAATAATCTTCAGTGGATTTTTGCGGCGCGGCAAGAATGATGCTTACATCGCTATTAGTCAATACAATTTTTCTACTATCTAGATAATCTGGCTGTGGAGGTACTTGAAAACCTTTGAGTCTGTAGGACTTTAAATGATTTTCCAGTGCAATTTCAGGTGCGACATTGTAAGATCCTTTGATCTCCTTTACCATGGTAGGCCGGTGCTCGTGATAAGAATTAGTAGACATCCCGTCAAATCCTATCGTACCAAAAAGCTGTTCATAATAAAGAGAACCATCAGGTTTTTTAAATATGGTGTGTCGCTTTGGTGGGATTTTGCCCAGTTTGTGATAAAATGGC
Organism: Nonlabens sp.; assembly: GCA_049671565.1. Taxonomy (GTDB): domain Bacteria; phylum Bacteroidota; class Bacteroidia; order Flavobacteriales; family Flavobacteriaceae; genus Nonlabens. The sequence continues at coordinate 184,694 of JBATVD010000007.1, read as the reverse complement.
ATAGATGAGGTATTGGATTTAGGTAAATTTCGTGAATTCTACTCGTCCTACCAACTGTAATATCGTAAATATGGCTTAATGGCGTTCTCGCTTTCGCGAAAGCGAGATCATTAAAAGCTCATTGTTAAAATCTAAAACCTAGATTTACAAAAAGCTGTCCTTCCTGCCCTTGTGGGGTAAAGCTGTAACGGGCACTTATAGGGCCTATGAATGTTTCCAAACCATAGCCTATCGCATAACCGCGATACTGTATATCACTGAACCAGTCATCCTTTTGGAAAAGGTCATCTTCTACGCTGGCATAATTTGCATTAAATATCAGATGGTTTTTAGGGAAGATCTCATAATCCACTTCTAGATCAGTACGAATCATGGATCCACCCGTAATGCTTAAAAAATCATATCCAAAAAAGGGCAGTATGTTATTCACCCGCCGGTTTCCAAAACCTCCCAAGAAAAAATTGAAAGCGGTATTATCTCGCACCCCCAAGGTTACTCCTGCTCCTATCGAGCCCCTAGCGCTTAACCTTCCTATACTGTATGCTTTGGCGACTTCTATCTGTGCAATGGAATGGGGCTCAAAATTACTGTCCTCAGTATTATCGGTGACACCTTCAAATAAATACAGATGAAAATCTGAGGTCACATTCCAGCCGCTATCTGCAAAAGATGCTTTATTGAAACTATCCAACAAAACTCTACCATAGACACTTCCCGTACTCTGATCTACAAAACTTGAGCGATTACCATCTGGATTAATTGAGGAAAGCGTTTCTGTAAATGCATTTTGGTTCTTTAACTCTGCACCTATTTGCAGATTGAACTCTTTGGCTAACTGTGTTTGTACATAAAATTGGTGCGTAAACTCCCTGAATTCCAGCTCTACTGAATTAATTCCAGGAATAGGAGCGCCTATCAAACTTGTTACTACAGCTGCATTTACATTTTCTTCAAAGTTTATATAGCTGCTATGTAGTCCTATAGACCAGTAACGTCCTTTATCAATGTAATAATCAAAGTTATAACGAGGATTATCACCTAAGATTACATCTCCAGAAACTATGTCTCCACCTACCAAAACACTTTTGCGGCTTAGATTCACAATTGCCGCACTTTTGAAGAGGTTATCATAATGTACTCCAAGCCTCAAATAATTACGCACCTCGTTCTCACTGACCTCTATGGACAACACATTCTCTTCAGGTAAATGTTTGATGATATAATTAATCTTAGTAAAGTTGTTACTTGCCTTCAAATTATTGATACCCGTATTGATATCTGAATAATCGATGAAACCGGGTGTCTTGATTTTAAACCTACCTAAAATATATGCTCGCGAATACTTATCATTTCCATCTATGGTAATGCGATCTATATATATTTTACTATCTGGTACGTCTAGATCCTTTCGCTTGTAATTTTTCTGAACAAGTGGTTTGAGTTGTTGCATATTTTTTAATGCCGCAATTTTACCTTCTTGAATTATAGATTGGCTTTCACTAAAGGAGGTTACCGTGAACTTTGTGATGTCAGGTTTTATGTAGATATCAGTAAGTTGGGATTTTACTTTCATATCATTTATGGTCCTGAAATTATTTATTTGAGCAAGTATTTCAAAAGCACTACCCAGTTCTTCTCTAGTCTTTAAATCGTCTTGAACGTCTATACCTATAATGATATCCATCCCCTTGCTTCTAAGTATTTCTATGGGATAGTTGTTAGTAACTCCGCCGTCTATAAAAAGGCGATCGTTAATTTCTACAGGAGATAGTAGTGATGGCAGTGCCGCACTCGCATTAACTACTTTGGGGAGGTAGCCATTATCCAAAACCACGGCCTCGCCAGTCAGCACATCAGTAGCCATGCAAAAGAAAGGTATGGGCAACTTTTCAAAATCGTCCACTTCCCCTACTGGCGCCATTAATTGAGAGAGTAAATTATAAAAATTCTGACCCGCACTCAGAGAATTGGGCAATTGTATCTGAAAATCCTTAAAGGGTAGCGTCACGGCATACTTCTCACTATTGCGCCGCTCATAAAATGTTCTAGCCTCTCTGGGAATGTCATCAATTATAAGCTGGCCAAAATCCGTTTTGCTGATAATTGAGTCCATTTGGTTTCCAGTATATCCCGACGCATACAAACTTCCAACAATCGCTCCCATACTTGTTCCCGCCACGTAGTCAATTTTTATACCCAATGAATCGATAACCTTAAGGGCGCCTATATGAGCAAAACCTTTTGCTCCACCACCAGAAAGGACCAAGCCAATCTTAGGTCGGTCATCAGAATCATCGACTTGAGCATTAACCTTAGCTAATGACATCACAATCAAGATGAAACTAACTATTATTTTGGATGGTAGTTTCATTGGTATAAAAATCTATAATTTTTTTTGCTCGTGAAGTACCTATTACCTCTTCAAGTTCTTTTTGAGTGGCTTTTTTTATGCGATTGACACTTCTAAAGGTTTTCAAGAGTTCCACTGTGGTATTCTCTCCTATACCCGGTATGTTGTCTAGTTCTGTTTCAATAGACTGCTTACTGCGCTTGTTGCGATGGTGAGTTATACCAAAACGGTGAGCCTCATTTCTCATTTGTTGAATTATCTTAAGGCTTTCAGATCTTTTATCTAGATACAGTGGTACGGGATCGTTGGGGTAAAATAATTCTTCAAGACGTTTAGCAATTCCTATAATTGGAATTTTACCTCTCAGACCTAATCTATCTAAGGCTTTTACCCCACTCGACAATTGACCTTTACCACCGTCTACTATCACGAGCTGCGGGAAAGGTAGGTCTTCCTCTTGAAGTCTTCTATACCTGCGGTAAACGACTTCCTCCATGCTGGCAAAATCGTCAGGACCTTCTACTGTTTTAATATTGAAGTGCCGGTAATCTTTTTTGCTAGGTTTACCATCCTTGAAAACCACACATGCAGCTACTGGATTAGTCCCTTGGATATTTGAATTATCAAAACATTCCATGTGTCTTGGTTCGTGATCTAAACGTAAATCTGCTTTCATCTGTGCCATTAAACGATTCACATGCCTATCTGGATCAACTATTTTTATAGTCTTAAACTGTTCTTGTCTGTAATACTTGGCGTTACGTTCTGAAAGGTTCACGATGCGTTTTTTATCGCCAAGTTTTGGGATCGTAACTTTTATTTCTTCACCTAAATCAACCTCTATCGTAGTATAGATTTCTCTAGATTGAGAGTTAAATCGGGATCTCAGCTCCACTATTGCAAGCTCCAGCAATTCCTTGTCGCTCTCATCCAGTTGTTTTTTGAGCTCCAAGGTGTGGGACCTGGTTATTGCACCATGATTGATCTGCAAATAATTAATATACCCTGCCGCTTCATCACTGACAACGGTGAATATATCAACATTGGATATATTAGGATTGACTACCGTTGATTTTGCTTGATATCTAGTAAGAACGTCTAATTTTTCCTTAATGCGCTGAGCATCTTCAAACTCCATCTTTTCTGCATGCTCCTGCATCAAATCTGAAAAATAGCTGACCGCCTTTTTAAAGTCCCCTTTTACAATACCTCTCAAGGCATCTATACTGCGGTTGTAAGCGGCTTCTGACTGAAGGCCTACGCAGGGTCCTTTACAATTACCTATATGATACTCAAGACAGAGTTTGAACTTACCTGCCGCAATTTTATCCTGTTGCAAGTCATATTTACAGGTGCGTATGGGATATAAAGATTTTACCAGTTCGAGAAGTGTTCTTACCGTACGCACACTGGTATAAGGGCCATAATATTCACTACCATCCTTTATCATCTTGCGAGTCAAAAACACTCTTGGGAATCGCTCATTTTTAATGCACAGCCATGGATAGGTTTTATCATCCCTCAACATGATGTTATATTTAGGGTTGCGACTTTTAATGAGACTGTTTTCTAAAAGCAATGCATCAGTCTCAGTGGTTACCACTATATGTTCAATGCGACAAATACTCTTCACCATAGTACGAATACGGAAACTATCGTGATTCTTGTTAAAATAGGAAGACACTCTTTTTTTAAGTTTTTTAGCCTTTCCTACATAGAGCAGTCTGTCTTTTTTGTCATAATACAAATACACTCCAGGAGAAAGTGGTAGTGTTTTAATCTGTACTTCAATAGGTGGAACTTCCATAGCTTACCAAAGATAGTTAAAAGGTCTTTTCTTAAAAACAATTCGTCCAATGCTTATCGCAACTCAACGACAGTTATGGTGTAAAACACAGAATACTCTGTCAACAAAGGTGGACGTATTGTAAATTGCAGCCGATTAGATAAGAGACAAATGAAATTATATCCATTAAAATTTGATCCTATTTTTGAATATCGTGTTTGGGGAGGAGAAAACCTCAAAAATGTATTAGGCAAGTCATATACAAAGAATCAAATAGGAGAATCTTGGGAAATCAGTGCTGTTCCAGGAAAGGAAACCGTGGTATCTGATGGAGCATTGAAAGGTAAACGTATTAAAGATCTTATTTCCCTATCCAAAGATGATTTTTTAGGCGATTCCTATCAATCAGATAACACTGAATTCCCTCTTCTGATTAAATTTATCGATTCTGCCTCACCCCTGTCCATTCAAGTACATCCCGATGATGTTCTAGCTAAAAAAAGACACAAAAGTTTGGGTAAAAATGAGATGTGGTATATCATGCCTTCAGAAGATAATGCCTCTATTACCGTGGGATTTAAAGAGAAACTTGATCAAAAATCCTACAAGAGCCATATTAAAAATGGCACGATTACCGATGTGCTCAATACTATAGATGTTAAAGAAGGTGATGTGTTTTATATTCCCGCCGGTCGAGTGCATGCAATTGGTACAGGAGTCACACTTGCAGAAATTCAGCAATCTTCTAATATCACGTATAGAATTTACGACTACGATCGCATCGACAAAAAGACGGGAACAAAAAGAGAGTTACACACGGATCAAGCTCTTGAGGCCGTAGATTATTCGATAGAAGATTCATACAACTCCCAGTATAGTAGAACTCCTAACTGTAAAAATAAGCTTGTCAATTCACCTTTTTTCAAAACCAATTTTTTGAAACTCGATCAAGACTTGGAATTGAATATAGAATCTATTAACTCATTTATAATATATATGTGTGTCAAGGGTAAGACATCTCTTAAGCATGAAGGTCAAACTTATAATCTCAAGATGGGAGAATGTATCCTCATTCCAGCAGTGTTGAAGGAACTCAAATGGAAAACCGAGAATGCTGAACTTATTGAAATATATGTTTGAAAAATCACATGATATATAATCCGCACCAAAAAAAAGCCCTGATCAAACAATCAGAGCTTTTTTTGATTTAAATTTTTAATCAAACATACATCACGATAGGATTTTCTATATATGACTTAAAAGTTTGTAAAAATGCAGCTCCAGTCGCACCATCTACAGTCCTATGATCGCAGGCAAGGGTAATTTTCATAACATTACCTATAACCATCTGACCATCTTTCACAATAGGCTTTTGAACAATCGCCCCTACAGACATTATAGCTGAGTTGGGCTGATTAATTATTGAAGTAAATTCTGTAATACCAAACATCCCTAAGTTGGAAATCGTAAAGGTGCTACCTTCCATTTCTTTAGGTTGAAGCTTCTTATTGCGCGCTTTTCCAGCCAGCTCTTTTACTTTACCACCTATTTGCTGCATACTCATTTGATCAGCAAATGGAAGCACTGGCACAAGTAAACCATCATCTACAGCTACGGCAACTCCTATATGGATGTGCTTTGCAATAATGGTGTTTTTCTCGGTCCATTGTGTGTTGACTTTCGGGTGTTTGCGCAACGCCATAGCTGCAGCTTTGATCACCATATCATTGAAGCTGATCTTAGTATCTGGCAGTTCATTTATAGCTTTACGACTGGCAATGGCATTATCCATATCCAAGTCAAGACCCAAATAGTAATGGGGCGCAGTAAACTTAGATTGTCCCAAGCGTTTTGCAATCGTTTTACGCATTTGGGAATTTGGGACTTCTTCAAAACTTTCTTCTCCCACCACCTCATAGGCTGGTGCTCCAGCTGTACTTTGATTTGCAGAAGGTGTGAAATTTTCAATGTCACTCTTTACAATACGACCGTTTTCTCCAGATCCTTTAACTTGACTCAGATCAATTCCCTTGTCAGCTGCCATTTTTTTAGCAAGGGGGGAAGCAAATATCCTTCCTGAACTATTTTCTGAGACGGCGGCTTCAGACTTATTTTCTTCTTTAGATTTTGGCTGTTCTGGTTTTTTAGACTCAACCTCTTTTTTCTCTTCTTTCTTTGGTTCTTCGCTAGGTTTGCTTTCTTTCTTAGCTTTTGAAGAATCTGAGTTATCTAATTTTAATGTAGACACATCAGTACCTTCTGGCCCTATGATGGCGAGCAAGGTGTCCACTTTAGCCGTTTCTCCTTCTTGAACCCCTATTTTGAGTAAGGTTCCACTATTAAAGGATTCAAATTCCATTGTAGCTTTGTCGGTCTCGATCTCAGCAAGAATATCACCTTCTTCCACTTGATCCCCTTCTTTCTTTAACCAAGTTGCCACCGTACCCTCTTCCATGGTGTCACTTAATCGTGGCATGTTAACAATAACAACATCTTCAGGCAAATCATCAGAGTCATTAGAACCCTCTTTGTTATCTGAAGCAGTGGACTCTTCATTTGAATCATCACCTTGATTTTCATCTTCATCTTGAGATGATTTCTCCTCATCCTTACCAGAATCTGAATCAGTTGAGCCATCAATTAGGTCGGAAACATCTTCCCCTTCCTCTCCGAGGATACAAAGCAACTGATCTACTGGAGCGGTCTCCCCTTCTTGAACTCCTATATGAAGCAAAACACCTTCAGAGAAGGATTCAAATTCCATTGTAGCTTTATCAGTCTCGATTTCGGCTAGAATATCTCCCTCCTCTACCTTGTCACCTACTTGCTTGAGCCAGGTTGCAACCACACCTTCTTCCATGGTGTCGCTCAATCTGGGCATATTTATGATTTCTGCCATCTAGTTATAGTTTAGCGGGTAAAAATGGATAATCTTCTTGTTCATATACGGCGTCGTACATTACATTTTTCTCTGGGAATGGAGATTCCTCGGCAAATTTCTCGCACTCTGCCACCCTCGATTTTACTCTTTTGCCTATGTCTTTAATATCGGTCTCTGACACCTCATATTCTTCCATCAAACGATCCTTAACTTGAGTGATTGGATCTATTTTTTGATATTCAGCTACCTCATCTTTGGTACGGTATTTTTGAGCATCACTCATGGAGTGACCACGATACCTATATGTTTTAAGTTCCAAGAAGGTGGGCCCACCTCCACTACGTGCGCGTTCTATGGCTTCATGCATAGCTTCTGCGACCTTCTCAGGATCCATGGCATCAACTGGGCCGCAAGGCATTTCATAACCGAGTCCAAGCTTCCAGATATCGGTATGGTTTGCTGTACGAGCCACGCTGGTCCCCATGGCATAACCATTATTTTCAACACAGAAAACAACCGGTAGATTCCATAACATGGCTAGGTTGAAGGTTTCATGGAGTGAACCCTGTCGTGCTGCACCATCTCCAAAAAAGGTCAAGGTTACCGCATCCTTATCGTGATATTTATCTCCAAAAGCAATACCAGCTCCCAAAGGTATCTGCCCTCCTACGATACCATGGCCACCGTAAAACCTATGTTCTTTGGAAAAGATGTGCATGGAGCCTCCTAGACCTTGCGAGGTACCTGTAGCTTTACCATACAATTCTGCCATGACACGCTTGGGATCCACACCCATTCCTATAGGTTGCACGTGATTCCTATAAGCCGTGATCATTTTATCTTTAGTGAGATCCATAGCATGTAAAGACCCTGCAAGAATTGCTTCCTGCCCATTATAAAGGTGCAAGAAACCTCTTACTTTTTGTTGAATATATACTTGTGCGAGCTTGTCCTCAAACTTTCTCCAGAAGAGCATCTCTTCGTACCAGTTGAGCAGTACGTCCTTTGTGACTTTTTTCATTGATATTCCTGTTAGTGATCTCGCTTTCGCGAAAGCGGTATAAATATCTAAATTACCACCACTTATATATAAAAACGAAAAACAAAAATAGTTGAAAAATGCAGAAAGAAAAACCCAAGTCCCTTAAAATACACTTATTGTTTACAGATAAGCTTTGTCAAAAATAAGAGGTAAAAGGTCACTTATGGAATTAGACCTCATTACAGGACCGTCTGCACCCATAAAAAGAAGCTCAATGGGGTTTTCTTGTTTCTTTTCATATTCTGCGATGGACTGACGGCATGCACCACAAGGTGGCACGGGTCTATGTAAAGAATCGTCCATAGGACTTGCGGCAATGGCAAGTTTTACTATTGGTTTATTAGGATGATTTGCTCCTGCGGCAAAAATGGCTACACGCTCGGCGCAAAGTCCAGAGGGGTAAGCAGCATTTTCTTGATTATTGCCTTGTACAACCGTACCATCTTCCAGCAGGATTGCACAACCCACACTAAATTTAGAATATGGCGAGTAAGCTCTAGACCGAGCCTCAAGAGCTGCTTCAATTAAAGCTTGATCGTTTTCACTCAGCTCCTGCCGGTCGTCAAATAAATCGAGAGTGGTATGTAGTTCTACTTTTCTGATGGCTAGTATTCTGTGTACTCGTCTCCAAAACTAAACGTAAGTCCAAATCTAAGAGTTCCCTCTAAAGGACTGTTGATACGACTTGTTGAGAAAAGATAGGAGAGATCTATCCCTATACTTGAAAATTCAAAACCAGTTCCTAAAGCAAGAAATTTTCTCGCCCCTTTCTCGTCTGATTCATTGAAATATCCTGCACGTACTGCAAAGCTGTCATCATAAGTATACTCGGCACTCAACGCCCAAGTAAATTCCTTGAGCTCTTCAGAAAAACCTCCGGGAGCATCTCCAAAAGACTGGAAAATACCGTTAATGAAGGTAACATCATCATCTTCGCCTTCGATAATTTCCCCTGCGATGCCGTCTCCATCCTCATCACCACTCTCTCTAATAGGTGGTGTAGGAACAAGGAGCTTATTCACCTCTGCGGTAACTCCTATCTTGCTATATCCATCGTTAAGGATAAAATCAAAGCCTCCTCCCAAAGCAAGGTTTGTGGGGATAAAGTTTTCCTGCCCACCCTCATCATAAGAAACCTTAGGGCCAATATTACTAATATTAAACCCACCTCTCCAGCGACCATTGAAATCTTGATAAGCATTTTCTTCTGACTGATAATACCCAGAGATATCCACACCAAAGCTATTGGCTGCACTAGCATCGTTATCCACTCCCTGTATTCTCAAATCTGACCTTAAAAACCTACCTGTTACCGCCATGGAAAATTGCTCTGCTAATTTTAGGGAATAAGTGGCATCAAGAACAAATTCATTGGGATTCTCAGTCCTTCCTGGATCATTGGGCCCTGTGGTAAGATTTATTTCTCCTAAACTGAAATATCTTAAGCTCGCGGCGAAAGCGCCTTGTTCACTAATTCTATTTGAATAAACGAGTTGAGCAATGGCAATATCATCTACTAGGTTTCCAAGATAAGGAGTGTATGCGACTCCAAACTTTTGCTTCCTTAAAGAGAAGGAATATTTTGCCGGATTCCATTGTTGTGACCAGGCATCAGGGCTTGTTGCCACCCCCATATCACCCAGACCCGCTGCACGTGGATCACCCGCAATTCTTAAAAAAGGCAATGCGGTTGTAATTACTCTTGTATCGTTAGTCTGTGCATCTGTGCGCGCTACTAATGCAAATATTGCTGCGATGCTTAGTACTAAAACTTTCTTCATTAATAACTTTTAAAGGGATGCAAATATAATTAAAGGATGACCAACTTCTCTATTTTGCTCGCGGTCTGGTTTGTTAACGTGGATTTTACGTTTATCTTATATATATAAACCCCTTTTCCCAACCGCTGACCAAAATCATCCCTCCCGTCCCAAGTAATCTCACGAGAGGTAAATCCACTGGTAGTAACGTTTTGAATTTTACTCCAGACCACTTTCCCAGAAACGGTCATAATTTGAACTTGAACATCAAGAGGCTCAAAAGGTCTATTGTGGTTGAACCAGAACTCCGTATAAGTGCTGAACGGATTGGGATAATTCAAAACTCTAGTGAGTTCTATTCCCTCTGATCCTGACACTACAAATTGAATCTCTGACTCTACACTATTATTATGAGTATCCCAAGCTTTTACTGTGAGCATGTGCAGTCCAGGCTCAATATCACGAAGCGGAAAGTAAACCTGGCCACTGGTAAAATCGTCCACTGCTGCCTCGTAATAATCATTTAGAATAAATGGATTGGTTTCATCGCCATCTAAAACTCCCGTGATATCATGTCCAATACCGCTGGAAGTATTAATGCCGTTATCATCTGATAACAAAGCGAGCAAAAAAGGACTGTCATCGGTTATACCACCACTTACAAAGTTAGTGTCGTTCATATACAACTGAACTTCTGGACCCTCATTATCTTCTGGAACCGTTCTATCTATACCTCCTATGGTAATGTCTTGTGAAAAACCATTTTGATCTTCTGGCAGATTGTCTCTTTTGGCATAAAAAGAAACCCTCCCATTTCCTACAGGTATTTGTGTATCGCGCGGCATCACAAAAGTCACCTCAAAAACTCCATCTTGAACAGTTGCCTGTCCTCTAAACAAAACCTCTCCCTGCTGATCAAAATCAAGAATAATTAATTCATCATTAGAGTTTAGGGATCTATCATTTCCAAGAGTTTGCCGGTCAATTTCTTTGTCAAAAACCGTAACATCTACGATGCCTTGATAGTTGCTTAAACGCAATCCTGCCAAGTCTCTAATTTCCCCTCCTAAGGTAACCGTAGCAAGGGCCTGCAGAACATCCGTATTTGAAGAAATAGGATTGCCATTGATCGTTGTTAGTACGACCTCTGGTTTTGGAACGGCAATTTTAAGAGCAGGATCGCCCACAAAGGCAATTACCCGTTTGTCCAGACTAGAAACGAGATCGGGATCTGATTTAGCAAGTCTCAAAGCCTCTGCCATTGATACAGGCTCAAGATTATCATAAGAAAAAAGGTATTCATCCAAAGCATTATTTAAATCTGAACCTGTATCAACAAAAATTAACCTATTGGTAGCTACTGAAGCAATTGCCCCTCCTGATGGATTTAAATAGAGCTTTTCCCCCCCACTCACCCGCAATGGATTATCATATCTTGTAAACTCACAAGTAACCGTGATTACTAAGGGTAATTTATTGGGGTGTCTGTAATCTTCCACCATAGATTGGGTTATAACAAATTCCTGTGCCAGTCCATCTTCATTACCGTGACCAAAATAGTTGACCACCAATGATCCCTGCTCAAATGCATTTGCAATATCTTCAACCGCTTGAGGATAACGTTCACCACCAGCACTGGATACTTGATCGTAACTGTCCAATAAAATTTTATTGACATTGTAGCTGGGCTTGTTCCTGAAAATTTCGTCTCCCAACTCGCTTACGTTGGTCTGTAGAATAGCATCACTAGCTACATCCACATCATCACCTATTAAAGTAATTCGGTTTCGCCAGTCATCAAATGCGGGTTCACTGGTGTAGCGTATTACTTTATCTACCATTTCCCGCGCTTCAGTCGTGGTGCTTACAATCATGCGCCCTACAGCTAAGTCCATAAGATTATTAGAGGATAGATTTCCTTCACCCTCATCCATCATGGTAAAAAAGTCATCCGTACAAAAACTAAATACGAGTGAAGCGCTATTAGCAGATAAATATGTAGGAACGATATTATCCCTTATTGCAATACGATCTTTATAATCAAAACTTGCATCGCCAAACATATTTAAATACTTCACTCGTTGTGAAGGGTCAGAAGCGTTATCATAAACGTATTTGACAAAATTTCTGATTGCAGCAATATCTTGTGAGCCTTCTGAAAACTCTCTGTAAATATCTTGAAGCAACACTACTTTTACATTTAGGTTGTTTAAAGTAGTATGATAATTAGCTAGGCGTTGCGCTTCAGACCTTAGAAAATCAGGTGTTATTATTAAGTAATCAATATCTCTAAAAGATCCATCAGAACTGGTAAATATTGTTCCTTTAAGATTTGAATTTTGTACTCGTGAGCCTCCTTCTATAAGGGGTGTGAAAAAATCGTTTTGAGCTACCGTCGTAAATAATCGCTGTTCATCTGGATCTACCGTTATGGAGAAATCAGAATTTGCATCTTCATTCTGATAAGTGGTCACATTCCACCGGTCAGTTACATCCCAAACTTCAGTAATGTTTGAGGCATTTGCAAACTGATACTCCACTGCATTAAAACTAGGTGATGCATTTAGATTTCTGAATTGGAACTGGCCTTGTCCACCATCCAATCGTTGCGGAACATCCAACCATATATAATCCAAGAATGCCTGAGCTCCAGGATTTCCAGCGTTGCTATACACTAAATCAACGGTAATATCAGAGCCAGAAACCGTCAAATTATTATTAGTCACCAAATCTCTAGAAGTTGCCGCAGTGTTTGAACTAGCAAGTCCTTGAAAGCTAGCAGTTCCTGCGGTTTGTCCATTTAAACTCACAGACATTGAAGAAGCTCTATCAGAAATAGCAGCAGCTGTCACCCGCAATCTTATAGGCTGATCAGAAACAACATCTTCCGCCTCAAACTCAAAGCTCTGTTCTGGCTCAAAGCCAAATCGCTCTCCATACCATATCCTACCCAGCTGGGCAATATTGCGTTCATCTTCCTCATGGTGCTTGCGAGAATGGTAATAATTGAAGGTCTCACTAGGTGCAGAAATCGGTGCCGTAGCATTTTGTATACGTTTACCATTGCTCCCTCTTACATTTATATAATAATATGAATCGTCAGAATATGGGTTGATAAAACTATCGTTTTCCTGAACATATTCCGTATCAGTAGCGATACCATAAAATAGAACCGCATCATTACCATCCAGACTCCCATCATTCTCTCCCAACACACGTATTGCCAATTCTGGAGGGTCAAAAAATTGATCAGGCCCATTTACTAGTGGCAAAGAGGTCCCGCCATGACCATAAACTTTGATTCTGCGTGGGTCCACAGAGCTTACATCAATACCTAAATTGGACAAAAAGGACCGAGTCATTCTTTGCACACCCGTGTTCCTTACTTTTACTCTGAACCATTCTCCAGTAGACAATATAGAATTACCATATTCCGCAGTACGTTGAGAAGAATTGACTTGTAGCTTTTCCCCATAAGAATAATCAAACGAGATGACCTTGCGATAGGAATTTCCATCCTTATATATAGGAGTGACATTTAATTGTAGATAATTCCGCTTTCGCGAAAGCGCATTACCCACAGTTAACTTCACTTCTTGTGGTATATTTTCAAGAGGTAAGTCTTTCAAATCTGCTCGTGATATAGAAGCTGAAACAATATTTGAAATTTTAGCAGTTCTTGGATCTGCCATAAAAGTAGTTTCACTTACGTAAGAAAAAAACAGCTCTCGACCATTAAAGGACAGATTGTTTGAAAAAGAAGGAACTTCCATAAAACGATCACCAGCTCTGAACTGTCTATGGCCATCCCAATTTATGGTAAACGAACCAGATTGAGCTATCGCCGTGAAGGAAAATACAGAGAGTAGTAAGGCGCAAAGTTTATTCATAACTATCTAACGTCTTATTTGCAGCGTTATTATTTTTGAGCGGAGTATGTTAAATGTGATATACGACTATAATATGTCTCAAGATATACCGTTGAATTACCCTAAATGACAAAAGTAAAGGGAATTATGGAATTAAATGCTTTCGTATTACCCTGAAAATATTATATTGCGTCTCATTTTTATAAATAATTTTTAAGATGAATAAATTCATTGCATTACGATCTATAGTCGCAGTTCTTGCGGCAGTAGTACTAGCTGCGTGTGGTGGTGGTAACGATTACACCACTACTTCAAGAGGAACTGGTTGGGATGTAACTGGTAAAAATGGCTTTGAGCTTAATACCAAGTACAAAGAGCAGGCTACAGGACCAGGCCTTGTATTTGTTGAGGGAGGAACTTTTACAATGGGTCGTGTAAAGGATGACCCTATGCACGATTGGAACAACACGCCTAATCAACAGCACGTTCAGTCCTTTTACATGGATGAAACCGAGGTTACTAATGGAATGTATGCCGAGATGCTTTACTGGATCAAGGAAACTTTTCCTCCAGAAGATGAAGAATACCGTAATATATATAATGGAGCGGTTCCAGACACCTTAGTATGGAGAAATAGATTAGGGTATAATGAGCAAATGATCAAGGACTATTTGAGACACCCAGCTTACCAAAATTACCCTGTTGTAGGAGTTACATGGATTCAAGCGGTTGAGTTTGCAAACTGGAGAACAGACCGAGTAAACGAGAAGATACTTAATCAAGAAGGATATACTTCTAAAGACGCCCTTGCTAACACTGATCCTGGCTCTACATTTAGTACTGAAACCTACCTGAACGCTCCCACACTCACCTATGGGGGAGATGATGAGAAAACTCGTGGAGGAAAGAGATCTGAACAAGTTCAAAGCAGAAAAGAAAAACAAGCTGCCAAAACAGGCGATGGAACTGGTGAAGCTTCTGGCTTGTACGTAACAAGATCTGAAGGTATTATCCTTCCAGACTACAGACTGCCTACAGAGGCTGAGTGGGAATATGCCGCCCTTGCACTTGTTAGTGTTAGAGAATACAATTCTTACAGAGGAAGAAAAAAGTTCCCGTGGGATGGTCAATACACTCGTAGCGGTAGTAGAAGAAATCTTGGAGAGCTGGTAGCTAATTTCAAACAAGGAGATGGTGATTATGGTGGAATAGCTGGCTGGAGTGACGATGGTGCAGATATAACAGCTGAAGTTAAAAGTTATAAGCCTAATGATTTTGGAATCTATGAGATGGCAGGTAATGTTTCTGAATGGGTAGCAGATGTTTATCGTCCAATAATCGACGATGAATTCAGCGACTTTAATTACTACAGAGGTAATGTTTATACAAAAAACAAAATCGGTCCTGATGGAATGATTTCAGTTGTAAGCGCTGATTCAATTCCTTACGACACCTTGTCAAATGGTAAGTTAATTGCTCGTGCCATGCCTGGGGAAATTCAAGAAGTAGCAATTACTGAAGAAGATACTTATTTACGAACTAATTTTGATCGTAGTGATAATAGAGACTTCAGAGATGGAGATGCTCAGTCCACACGTTACTTCAACGAGCAGGCTAGTAATGATACCGACAAGCGTATGTACAACAGCCCTGAACACACGGTTAAAATTGATTCTGCTGGATTTACCGGTACTTACGACACGTCTGCAAAGAGGACTACATTAATTGACAATCAGGTAAGAGTTTACAAAGGAGGTTCCTGGAGAGATCGCGTGTACTGGTTAGACCCAGCACAAAGACGCTTTTATCCACAAGATATGGCTCGTGACGACTTAGGTTTCCGTTGTGCAATGTCTCGTGTAGGTTCTAAATCTCAGAAAGGTAAAAGACCAAGAGGATAGACTTTATAACAATCTAAAATAATAGATGCCCTTTTCTTTTGAAAAGGGCATTTTTTGTTAATTTACATTTATGCAAGAACTATACACAATTTTTAAAAACTCGAAGGGAGTCAGTACAGACACTAGATCTTTAGAAGAAGAACAAATGTTTTTTGCTCTGAGTGGAGAAAACTTTAATGCAAATAATTTTGTAGAAACCGCACTTACAAAAGGTGCTTTTCACGTAGTCTGCAACGATAAAGCATATGAAAGTCTAAGTAAAGTTACCGTAGTTGAAGATCCTTTAAAAACGTTGCAAGAGCTAGCCACTTATTATAGAAAACAGTTCAAATTCCCGATTCTTGCATTAACTGGCAGTAACGGGAAAACCACTACCAAAGAATTGATATTATCTGTATTATCTCAAAAACTTGAGGTAAAAGGCACTGCCGGCAACTACAATAATCACATAGGCGTCCCGCTCACACTACTAAGTTTCAATGAAGATCTCGATATAGGAATTGTAGAAATGGGCGCTAACCATCAGAAAGAAATTGAATTTCTATGCTCGATCGCAAGGCCTGATTATGGCATGATTACTAATTACGGAAAGGCGCACCTAGAAGGCTTTGGAGGTATTGAAGGTATAAAAAAAGGTAAAAGTGAAATGTATGATTATTTGCGAGAAAACAATAAGAGAGCCTTCATCGCACGTTGGGATCAAGAACAAATTAGTAGATCAAAAGGAATCAACTGCATTAAAACTACAGACAAGTGTGTTTTGAGGTCTTCAGATCCTTATGTGAAGCTTACTTATCAAAATCAATCAATTGAAATGAATGTTACTGGAGACTACAATTACAATAACGCTCTTTTTGCAATAACTATAGGTGAACATTTTAGTGTACCTAGTCAAAAAATAATACAAGGGCTTGAATCTTATGTACCTTCAAACAACAGATCTCAAATTATTAAACATAAAGATTATAGTATTATTCTAGACGCCTATAACGCAAACCCATCAAGTATGAAAGTTGCTTTAGAGAATCTAGCGCGGCAAAAGGAGGGTTCAAGAAGTGCCGTACTCGGAGATATGTTTGAACTTGGAGCCTACAGTGAGAAAGAGCATCAAAAGATTGCAGACCTCGCAAGTGAACTCAAACTAAACGAGGTTTATTTTATAGGTTCACATTTCTTCAATGTTAAAACTAGTTACGAGCGGTTTGAAACTTTTGAAGATTTCGAAAACTACTTTAAATCACTAAAGAAAAAAGGGCTATACCTTATAAAGGGATCTAGAGGAATGAAGCTGGAACGCTCTTTGGAATTATTTGATTAAAAAAAATACAGAAAGACCTTTGACAAATGATAATTTTACTACATTTGCAACCGCTTTAGAGCAAAAGGTACCTTAGCTCAGTTGGTAGAGCAAAGGACTGAAAATCCTTGTGTCCCTGGTTCGATTCCTGGAGGTACCACAAAAACCCGATCTAGAGATCGGGTTTTTTGTTATAAAGAACATTTTTTTGGTGGGATTAGCTCAGTTGGTTTAGAGCGTTACGTTGACATCGTAGAGGTCGCTGGTTCGAATCCAGTATCCCACACTATTTTATTCAGATGGTCCTTGTAATAGATATAGGTAATTCATTTTGCAAAGTCGCTCTAATGAATTCCTTTCAAGTTGAGAATGTTCAAGTCTATCCACATGACCAGCTCATTCAAGAAACTCAAAACCTTTTACTTACTTCTGCAACGAGTAGCATAGCTATATGTTCAGTACATCATTCAATCGATCCATTCCTAGAACATTTCAGCGATCTACATGAGGTCTTCATTGTGGAAAATGATTTGAAGCTACCATTTAAGAATCTTTACAAGAGTAAAACCTTGGGAAATGACCGCATCTCTTTAGCTGCTGGTGCCTTGACGCAATTAGAAAAAGAACAAGCTGCCCTAATAATTGATGCTGGCACGTGTATCACTTACGATTATCTTGATAACGAAAGCAGCTACCACGGTGGAGCCATATCGCCAGGGCTAAATATGCGATTTCAAGCACTCCATACTTTTACCTCTAAATTACCGTTAGTATCTGCAACAACCAATCCATCAACCGTAGGGAATACAACTATAAAATCCATTCAAAGCGGCGTTCAGAACGGTATCGCAATGGAAATAGATGCAATGATCGAATACTACTTAGATAAAGAAAACCGATTAAAGGTTTTTCTTACTGGAGGCGATTCTGAGCTATTGTCCATACAGCTAAAAAATCGTTTCTTTGCCGATTCAAATTTGACCTTGAGAGGGATCTATAATTTATACCTGACTAATAAAAAAATATGATAAGAAGTATCATTTTTACGATAGCGATTACCACTGGAATTCTCGGATTTTCGCAATCTCGTACTTCATCTCCCTACTCTTTCTTCGGTCTAGGCCAGCAAACATTCAGGGGAACTATAGAAAATAGAGCCATGGGAGGCCTTAGCACTTACTTGGACAGTATTCATGTAAATTTACGCAACCCTGCCAGCTACGGTAAATTGAGGCTTACCACTTACACCGTGGGAGCTGTGCATACAGAAACTTGGGCAACTGATGGTGATCAGGAAGGCACTTACGATGCCACGTCTATTGAATATGTAAGCATAGGCATTCCATTAGGTAAAAAGCTTGGGATGGGCTTTGGCCTTGTTCCTTTCAAGTCTGTAGGTTATAAAATAGGAGCCCTAACCGAGGATGCCTATACAAGCTTTACAGGAGAGGGCAGCATAAACCGGGCTTATTTTGGACTTGGATACGCTATCAATGACAACTTCAGTCTGGGAGGAGAGTTTCGTTATAATTTTGGTAATGAGAGTAACTCATCAAGTGTAGCACTTGCAAACGTCCAGTTTGGGACAAATGAAGTGAATGATGCAAATTTCTCAGGAGCCTCTTTCAACTTTGGGTTGCACTATCAAGGTTTGCTCAATGAAAAATATGAAATTCAAGCAAGTGCAATCTACAGTCCAAAAAATAAAATCACTGCAGAGGGTAGCAGAACGATAGGTTTATTTCGCCTCAACGATGATCTTACTGAAAGTGTTTTCAACACCAGGGAGGGAAACCAATTCAGAGAAAAACTAAATCTGCCCTCCAGCTTCACACTAGGCGCAAACATAGGCATGCCTCGCAAATGGGCTTTAGGTGGAGAGTACTCCTTCCAGCAGTCCAGTTCATTGAGCTCTCGCAATTTTACACCAGATAATTCGAATTTTACCGACGCATCCACTTACCGACTTGGAGGTTTTTATGTGCCAGATTTTAATAGCATAACAAGCTATTGGGATCGAGTTACGTACAGGGCTGGTTTACGTTACGAGCAAAATGGCCTGAACATAAATAATCAGGACATTAATGAATTTGGCATATCTTTTGGAATGAGTTTACCCGTAGGACGCTCGAGTGCCTTTTCAAATGCCACCTTTGGTTTAGAATATGGTCAAAGAGGTACTACAAGCAACGGACTCATAAAAGAAGATTTTCTAAGTTTAAGTATAGGACTTTCATTAAACGATCTTTGGTTCAGAAAAAGAAAATATAACTAAGTAAACTACTTACCATGAAATTAAAAAATTCCATATTTTTATTTATAGCTGTTTTTAGTTTCGCTTTCGCGAAAGCGCAAGACGACATGGAATGCAAACAAATGTTAAGCATCTTTGCTGAAAACGCAAAGTCTAAGCAATATGATGAGGCCTATAAACAATTAAATCCTTTAATTGAAAAATGCCCGAAGATCAGTGCTGCTATTTATCAATATGGCGAGCGCATCTACGAGCACAGATTAAAGAATAAAATAGGAGATGAGACCGAGAATGTAGATGGGCTTATCAAAATGCTCAAAACCCAGATTTCAGATTTTCCTGATAATGTAAACGTCACAAAGAAAAAAATGGAAATTGCTTCCATCATGTATAAGTACAAAAGAGGTACTTCAGATGAGCAATTCAAAATGTTTAATGATGCCTACAATGAGGATACAGAAAACTTTACGGATCCTAAGGGCTTGATGACTTATTTTAAACTGGCAGAAGATCGTTTTAATAACGAGAAAATGACCCTTCAAGAGCTGTTTGATATTTATGATAACCTTACGGCACACATAGATGGCCTACTTGATGAGAGATCTTCGGTAATTGCTGAACTCATGCAAAAGCAAGAAGAGGGGACTATAACCGATAAGGAAATAAATCAAATAAAAAATCAAGAGCTCAACCTCAAGAACTATGGTATTGTTATGGGTTCTGTAAATGGAACACTTGGAGCACTTGCAGACTGTGATAAGCTCATCCCTCTTTATGATGTAGAGTTTGAAAACAAGAAAACTGATAAGGCTTGGTTAAGCAATGTATTGGTAAGATTGCAAAAGAAAGATTGTACAGAGGATCCTCTGTACATCAAATCAGTAAAAGCATTACATGAAATAAATCCAAGCGCAAAGACGGCTTATGGTTTAGGAAATATTGCAGAGACAACAGCTGAAAAATTCAAGTACTGGGATCAAGCGGTAGAATTGGGAATTGATAACGATTACAAATCTAGAATTCACTACAACAAGGGTAATATTTATAAAAGCCAAGGGCAATACAGTAGCGCTAAAAGAGAATATATTCTTTCAAATCAAGCGAAACCGTCTTATGGAACTCCATTTCTCAAAATCGCTGATATGATCGCAAAAAGTGGTAACCAGTGTGGGACAGATCCTTTACAAAAAAGAATGGTGAACTGGGTTGCCGCAAGGTATGCTGAAAAAGCAGGTCGCGTGGATCCATCACTTAAATCTACCGCAGCAAAATACGTAGCTAGCTACAATGGAACTGCTCCACAAACAAGTGACATTTTTAGTAGCAATAAATATAACTCAGGAGATAGAGTTACTTTCAATTGCTGGATAGGAGAATCAGTTGTTATCCCATAAATGGGCAAGTTAAAATACATAACTATTTACACGATCACGGCACTTGCCGTGATCTGTTTTTTGGCCTCATGTGAGGATAATTTGAAAGAGGTTCAAAAAATGGAACTCTCTTCAAATGAACCCATAGGTGAGGCGGAGAATATGCTACTGAAATATACAGACAGTGGGCTGGTCAGGATGACGCTTCAAGGAAAGAAAATGCTGGATTTTAGTAATGATGAATTTCCTTACACCCATTTTCCAGAAGGCGTTACCGTAGAAATATTTAATAAGGCGCAAGAAAACAGTAAGACTACTATAACCGCAGATCGAGGCCTAAGCTATGATGTTACCGATATCATAGACCTGCAAGGCAACGTTGTGGTTACTGATAGTGATGGAAACACCTTCATGGGCGATCAAATGTACTGGAACCAAAAAGACAAATGGATATTTACAAACGATCGCTTCAAGACTTTTTTAAAAAATAAGGATACCGGTGAACTGTTTGGGAAGACATCTGGAAAACGCTATGACAGTGATCAAAAACTAGAAAACGCTCAAGTGGGTGAGCCTGATGACGTTTTTATAAACAATAACGATAATGAGTAAGTTCTTTAAATATTTTGAGTACGCGTATATCGCATTTGCTGTGATCTTTTTTATAACTGGAATAATCGATTTCTCTGAAACGCCTAATAGATCATACATGCTATTTGCTATGGGCGTCGTTGCCGTATTTATGTTCTTTTTCAAAAGGCGCTTTCGTCGTAGATTTGAAGATAGAAACAAATAAAGGTGACTGAGCAAATTTTACTTATCATTATCATGTTGCTGTTGAGTGCCTTTTTTTCAGGCATGGAGATCGCCTATGTTTCTTCTAACAAAATTCATATAGAATTAGAAAAAAGGCAAGGTGATATCATTGGTAAAATATTAGGCCTGCTTACCGCTAAGCCTTCAAAATTCATCATCACGATGCTCATAGGTAACAGCATTGCTCTAGTCATCTATGGTTTTGCCATGGGAGATTTGCTCGCTGAACAACTTGCCTTTTACTATCCATCTGTTGCTTACGGGTTCAAGGGCTTACTCACGCAAACCGTGATTTCTACGCTCGTCATTTTACTTACAGCAGAGTTTTTACCCAAGGTATTTTTCCAAATCTATGCAAATGAACTATTGAAGTTTTTTGCTCTGCCCGCCTATATCTTTTATTTGCTATTCTCATGGCTTTCTTGGTTTTGTATCTTGATTTCAGATTTCTTTTTAAGAGTGTTTCTCAAAACTGACGGAGATCAGATACAACTTACTTTTTCCAAATTAGAACTTGGAAACTATATCACCGAGCAAATGGAGAGCGCTCAGGAGCAAAAAGAAGTAGATAGTGAGATACAGATCTTTCAGAATGCGCTCGATTTTGGAGGTTTAAAAGCGCGCGAAGTAATGGTTCCCAGGACTGAGGTGGTCTCGGTCTTAAAAGAAACCAATATTAAAGAACTCAATAAAAAATTTGTTGCCACTGGCCTGTCCAAAATATTGATTCACAATGAAACTATTGACGACATCGTAGGCTATGTTCACAGTTTTGACCTGTTTAAAAGCCCAGCTCATATTGATGACATCCAGCGCACCGTGGTTTATGTACCAGAAACCATGCTGGCAAAAGATGTGCTCAACCTCCTCATAAAAAGACACAAAAGCATTGCCATAGTACTTGATGAATATGGCGGCACCAGCGGGCTTATAACCGTTGAAGATATCGTGGAGGAATTACTTGGAGAGATTGAGGATGAGCATGATTCAGATTTATTGATTGACACAAAACTTGGAGAAAATAAATTCAAGTTCAGTGCAAGACTGGAAGTGGATCAAGTAAACGAGAACCATAAACTTAATCTTCCTGAAAGTGAAAATTATGAAACTCTGGGAGGGCTCATCGTTCATGAAACTGAAGGCATTCCCAAGGAGGGCGATCAAGTCCATATTGAAAACTACCGTTTTACCATTCTGGAAACTTCAAATAACAAGATCGACCTTATGCAACTCACCGTGGAGGATGATGAGTGATCCAGTACATTTACTAGACGTTCAGAGTTTAAAAATACCGCTTTCGCGAAAGCGAGATCATTAAGAATTTTCTGGGTATTTATTATCATAAAGCTGCTTTCTACATGAGATCAAGCGGTTCATAATGGATATGAACATTCATCAATGTGCAATTGAAAAATTTAATATTAAGGGTGGAAGCTTAGATTCTACAGATACAAGCGTTAAAAAGAGAGCACATACGGACTTTAAGCTTTAATAATTAGGCGGAAAAGGTTATTTTCGCCGTCTTAAAATCAATACATTAAAATGGCAATATTAGGTAAAATAAGAAGTCAGGGCGCGATCTTGATCTTAGTAATAGCACTGGCTCTTTTTGCATTTATTATTCAAGGCTCACTCAATTCTGGGGGACAGTCTCCAGATGATGCGATAGGATACGTGGGAGATACAGAAATCAACCAGCAGACTTTTGCTACCATGGTTGAAAACACACAGCGCAGTCGTGGTGGGCAAATGACTACCGTACAGACGGTAAATAGCGTTTGGGAACAAATGGTGCGCAATGCGGTCCTTGATGAGCAGATGGATGCAGCAGGTATAGAGGTAACTGACAAAGAAGTTGCTGAAAGAATCAAGAATTCTTCTCGAAGCAACCCACAATTCCAAAATGAAGACGGTACCTTCAGTGAAGCAAAATTTGCGCTTTATGTGAAGGATATGGAGGATAACAACACAGACCAGTGGAACATCTACGTACAACAAATTGCAGATGGAGCCCGTCAGGAAAAGTTCTTCAACCTTCTTAAGTCAGGTATCGTAGGTACTAACAGTGAAGGAGAGATGGAGTACCGCATGGCTAATGATAACCGCAGCTTTCAATATGTTCAAATTCCATACTCCAGTATCCCAGATTCTACGGTAGAGGTGACCTCTGGAGAGATTCAGAAATATATGAACGATCATAAAGACCGTTTTAAATCTGAAGCTCAACGTGATATAGAGTTCGTTCTTTTCAAGGATGAAGCTTCTGCGGCAGATCTTCAAGAAATGAGAAAAAAGCTTTCTTTGAGAAAGACTACTGATAATTCTACTTATAACGTGAATACTAAGAAAGCTGAAGAAATCAAATCACTTGCAGATGCAGAGGATAAGCAGAATTATGTGAATCGCTTTTCTGACCAGCCGTATAATGGAAATTGGCAATTGGTTCAAAGTCTAACTTCTGCACAGAAGAATGTGGGTGGTTCTTTTGAGGTAGGCAGCATGTTCGGTCCTTATCAAGATAATGGTTATTTAAAACTTTCACTTGTAGAAGACAAAAGACAAGTTATGGACAGTGTTCAAAACCGTCACATACTTGTTTCTTATGAAGGTGCAGAACGTTCTACGGCTACACGCAGCAAAGAAGAAGCTGAAAAAACGGCAGACAGCATATTTGATCTGATCGGTCAGAGCAAATCTAAGTTTGATAATAAATTTGATTATTTTGAGGAAAACACTGATTTAGCTAAAGGAGAGGATCTAGGCTGGACCGTTTATACTAAAAATGCTAAAAATCTAGCAGAGGGCTACAGAAACTTCTTGTTTCAAAATGATGAAGGTACTATTGGAATTGCAGAGTCTTCTTTTGGCTATCATATCATAAGATTAGACGAGACTGCAAACCCACTAGATGAGGTAAAACTTGCCACCATTGCAAACAGAGTAATCTCATCTAAACAAACTGGAAAAGATCTTTACACTCAAACCGTGAAGTTCCAACAGGCTGCTGAAACTGGTGATTTTGCGGAGCTTGCAAAAGAAAATGATGTAACAGTTAAACCAGTAAATAACCTAAAGCCACTGGATGAAT
This sequence comes from Nonlabens sp., assembly GCA_049671565.1. Classification (GTDB taxonomy): domain Bacteria; phylum Bacteroidota; class Bacteroidia; order Flavobacteriales; family Flavobacteriaceae; genus Nonlabens. The sequence continues at coordinate 160,277 of JBATVD010000007.1, read as the reverse complement.
CTCTACCAGGTGTTAAGAAGAATCGCGGTATTGTAAAATGGGCTTTTGACAAAGAACGTGAAATTGGAGATATCGAGCGATTTGAAACTACTGAAGGCTATATTATTGCAAGACTTAAAGCTGTAAGAGAAGAAGGGATGCAAACTACCCAAGAAGCTAGTTCTACAGTGACGCCTATTCTAAGAAAGGAGAAAAAGGCTAAAATGATTATGGACAAGATCACAAACAGTGAGATTGCTGCAATTGCAAAAGTCCAAGGTCAATCTCTTAAGAATGCATCTAAGATCAACCGAAAAAACCCAACTATTCCAGGGCCAGGTACAGAGCCTATGGTGGTAGGAACAGTTTTTGGTCTTGAGAATGGAGCAACCTCTGCTCCCATTAAAGGAGAAAGCGGTGTATTTGTTGTAAAAGTTACGGGTATTGAAGATGCTCCAGACTTACAAAACTATAGTTCTAACGCAAATCAAGTTGCCACTAGAACCGCAAATCAATCCACTTCACAACTGGTTGAAGCTTTGAAGAAATCAGCTGATATTGAAGATAACAGAGATGACTTCTACTAGGAAGCAGTTCTCATAAATAGTGAAAATGCCGCTCGATGAGCGGCATTTTTTTTGCTCGAGGGTTGAAGTTGCCTAATTCTCGTAGGAGATCAATTTGTATCGATAACCGAGACTCAATTGATTTTGAGCTCCTCCTACTATTCCCCCTAGATGTCCTTCTTTAATCAGGTTGAATCGAGAGGAAGCCGTTCTATGAGTATTTCTGAAATTGAGACTGTTATCCTTTCTTTTATTTGTAATTCCCATAAGCGGCATGGTTTCCCTATTATTCTGAACTAAAACGGATCTGCCGTCTGGCATTACGACTTTTTCAGATTTATAACGCGGTATAGGAAGTAAATTACCATCTTCATCACAGGGTCCCAAATTTTTGACTCCTACCATGATTCCATTATCATCTGCAAACAGTCGATCCTTTTCTAAATTAATTTTATATAGGTTTTCATCACTAGTTATGATTTGGTAAACAGGCGGCGTATTGATTCTATCAAAAACAGTATCATTTTTAATATGATAGAAATTGATCTCGTAGAGATAGGTGAACTCGTTTTTGAGAACATGAGCCCTAACACCTTTACCTTTTCTCTTTTGTTTAGCGCTAAGTTTTTTCCTGTCTCTGGCGGCTCTTTTCCAATCGAACGATTTTGATATTACAGGAATTGTGATTTCCAATAGTTGCAGGTCTTGCTCTGGATCGGGATTTTTTATATAAACGCCATATTCCCAGCCATGGTAATGCGCTACACCATTAAATGCTGATTTCCTGCGAGTCGCCTTGTGCTTGATAATTTTTTCTCTCTTTATAATTTTCAAGGCGATTTCCGGTAGTATTTCATCGGTGCTAGTGAGAAGAACAACCGAATTTAAAATGTCGGCGATTTTAATCACTTTTTGCAAATAGCCGTTTTTTACTATTATCAGCTCATTAACCTGAAATTCCTCTGGGATATGAACCTGACCCTCGTAATTAGAAAATATAAGGTTGCCCTCATTGAAATAAACAGAGACGTTGGAAATTGGTTTTTGAGAATCTTGATCTAGAATATGAAACTGGGTTTGGGCATTCGCAAAACAACTAAAAATCAAAAACAGTAAAACAGTAATTCGCATAATTGGTTAATTTGATAGATTGCAAAACCCGGATCTCGATATTTAATTGTGATATAATTACTCAAAATTTTCCTCTTAGTAAGGTCTATTTCAATTCAGCATCTAAAATTACTCTATGAGATGAGTGATTAAATCCATAAATTTAGTAGTAATTTACCTAAAATATAATTTAAAGTCGTCTACTTTGGTTTCCTTAATATGTTAATATGAAAACCCTAATTAAACCCGCAGCAATATTATTTATTACAGCTATTGCCTTTTCCAGCTGTCGCGATGTAGAAGATGGTCAGACTGCTCAGGAACAAAAAGTAGAGAATCTTATTGAAGAAGCAGACAATGTTGAAGTAAAGAAAGACAAAGTCAAACTTGAAAGTCCCGACGGTTCAGAAACTAAAATCAAGTATGATGAAAATGGAGAAATTGAAAAAGTCAAAACTGACGATAATTCATAAGTAAACCTTTATAAAAGGGAGATAAAGTCAGGGTTTGAATATTATCGTTCAAACCCTGACTTTTTGTTTTATAATGAATTATTTAAACATCTGCCGTTCCAACAAAAAGGTAGTAAGAATTACTTCAAAACTTTTATTAATGTCCACAGGAACATATTTTATGCGGTACTGACCGCAGCGCAACTTTAGTTTTTGAAAATATTTTTCTACCGCTTCTTTATACGCTTCCTTTACACTATCAGCATAAAGATTAATCTGCTCGCCAGTTTCCAGATCCGTGTATTTAGTAGGCTTGTTTGAAAAGTCAAAGTCAATTTCAGTCTTAGCGTCATAAGTGTGAAAAAGAATTACATCATGTTTATTGTGCTTTAAATGCTGTAATGCCTCAAACATTTCATCTTCCTTTTTATCGCTTTGAAACATGTCGGTAAATAAGAAAACGAGGGATCTGCGTTTTAACTTTTCGGCGATCTCATGAATGTAGGTATAGGTATCAGTTTTTACTGCGGTACTCCTTGATTTACACAATTCCCCCAATTGATATAACAACATATTGTGGTGGCGATCACTCCCCTTTTCTGGCGCATAATATTCGTAGGAGTCAGAATAAATACTCAAACCTACTGCATCTCGTTGTTTTTTCAGCAGATTCATGATTGCGGCACTCGCTAAGGCACTAAAACCTATCTTGTTGAGTTGACCTAGTTTTTGCTCTTTAAGCTTGGGATAATGCATGGACGCGCTATTATCCAAGATTAGGTGACATCGTAAATTAGTCTCTTCATCATAGCGCTTTGTGTAGAGTTTATCAGTTTTGGCATAAAGCTTCCAGTCGATGTGCCGTGTGCTCTCACCTGCATTATATATTTTATGCTCGGCAAACTCTGCACTAAACCCATGAAAGGGCGACTTGTGCATGCCACTTATAAAACCCTCCACCACTTGATTTGCTAGCAAGGCCAGATTATTGAATCCAGTGGTGTTCTGTAGTTCTTGTTTGAGATCCATTGCTGAAAAATACGTGAAAACTGGCTTTTTATCTAAGATTGAAGATGATTAATGGGTTCTCGCTTTCGCGAAAGCGTAAATCTAAAAAAAGCGACTACAGATTTATGACCTACAATCACTCTTTATGAACAAGATAATTTAAGCCTTTACAACCATTTTACCTTTATTCTTACCATCAAATAAGTCAATGAATGCTTGTGGAGTATTTTCGAAACCTTCTACTATCGTCTCCTCATATTTTAGCTTGCCATCTTTGAGCCATGAGCCCAGCTGCTTGATTCCTTCTTCAAATCTGTCTTGGTAATTTCTAACAATGAAACCCTGCATCTTAATACTTTGCTTGACTATAGTGGTTTCCAATCTAGGCCCTGTAGGTTGCTCTGTTTCATTATACAAAGAAATCGCACCGCAGTTGATCACTCTTCCAAAACGGTTGATGTTATTCATGGCAGCATCTAGCGTATAACTTCCTACGTTATCAAAATAGACATCTACACCATCTAGAGCTTGCTTATTAATCGCCTCAGTCATGTCTTCTGTTTTCTTATAATTGATTCCTGCATCAAAGTTAAATTTGTCTTGAATCAATTCAATTTTCTCGTCGCTACCGGCAATTCCCACGACTCTGCAGCCTTTGATCTTTCCTATCTGTCCTACGATGGAGCCCACCGCTCCGGCCGCGCCAGAAACCAACAATGTTTCACCCTCTTTAGGCTCACCTATATCTGTAAGTCCAAAATAGGCCGTAAGACCAGTCATTCCCAAAACACCAAGATTTGCGCTAAGAGGAGCTTGCTCCTTGTCTACTTTTCTTAAGTTTTTACCATCGCTGGTTTGGAATTCCTTCCACTGCAGCATTCCAGTTACGTAATCTCCTTCTTTAAACCTATCGCTTTTGCTCTCCACAACTTGAGCTACCAGTGCGGACTCGATGGGCTTGTTAAGTTCAAATGGCTCTACATATGATTTCTCATCTCGCATACGACCTCGCATGTAGGGATCCACTGAAATAAACAGTGTTTTAAGTAAGATCTGTCCATCGCTGCACTCGGGTTTTTGTTCTTCTTTAAATTCAAAATCTGATAATTCTGGCCTACCTTCAGGTCTGTTTTTCAACAAAATGGTCTTATTCATCTTTTTGTTTTCAAGATACTAATCGCAATGGTTTATGACAGGTAGAGAAATCTTAAAAAGACTTTTAGTAAGGTTAAAATACCATAGCGCTGATTAGCGATTGTAGAGCGCTGTCGCTAAAAGACAAAAGATTAAAGACGAAAAATTGATCCACAAATCGTTTATAAAAATGTAAGAGGAACTGCAATCGAGCTAGCACAAGTAGACTCTGAGTTGCTACCAAGGTCGCATTCAGAGTAACAATTTAATTTTTGACTATCAAGCTAAATACTACGACAACCTCAGTACAGGCATACGTAGAGCTTCCCGCAAAGCTGTTGGGAACAACATCATATAGATCAAAAACCTATTATTAAACCTCGGAGGTTTCGCTAGTAAAACGAATTGTATAATGGAGACTCTAAACCAAATTTTGAATAACTTTTTCGTAAACACCATCTCTACTTGAATGAGTTTGAGTCTCCCTCCCTTTGGGAGGGCTGGGGTGGGGCCTACGAGTTATGCGGAATTATTGTTTCAAAATCGTATAAACACCCCCTGAGGTCCAATTCAATGTGACAATTTGATATAAAAAAACCGCTTTGATTGCTCAAAGCGGTTTCATATAATTTGTCTAAGCTCTCTAGTTCATTAAAGAATCTAGAGCCTCTGTGTAAGCATTCTTGGGGGCGACACCTACCTGACGACCTACTACTTCTCCGTTTTGGAAAATCAATACTGTAGGAATGTTACGCACGCCGTATTTTGCTGCAAATTCTTGATTTGCATCAACATCCATTTTACCGACTACTGCTTTATCAGAATATTCCTCTGAAACTTCATCAATGATGGGACCTACCATTCTACAGGGACCGCACCATGCTGCCCAAAAATCTACCATTACCGGTTTATCACTTTGCAATACTTTTTCTTCAAAGTTTGCGTCTGTTATTTCTAAAGCCATAATATTTATCTTTAATAATTACAAATGTAAAGAAACCTAGCACTCGTTATTAAGTGAAATGATATAAAGTACTTATAATCTTATACTGGTATATGATAGGTTAAGATACTCCATATGTCACACCCGTATCATCCAAAATATTCAAGAGTTCTGTGGTTACGTTTACTTTGTTGAGCTTGCTGTTCATATTGATGAGGATTTTTTCCTCGTGATCCTTTAGACAAAAGGATAGATGATGATCCCCCTTATGTCTTTCTAAAGTTTCTTTAAGCTGTTCAATTTTAGGTTCTAAGATCTCGTTTACATGTAGTTCTATCTGTAGTTTTTTGGCACTACTTGCCATTACATCCTGTAACTGTTGCATGTGTGTGAACGCAATACGAGGATCGCGTGGTCTGCCAGTATTTTTATCCATCCAACCTTGCTGAATCTTCACTTTACAGTACAAAAAGGAATTGGGAACCAAAAAATGACGAAATTTTAAGTAATCCTCGCCAAACAATCGGAATTCATAAGTTTCTTCATAATCTTCTATGGTGAACATTCCCCATGGCTTGTTCTGTTTACTTACTAAATGTTTGGTTTCTGTGATCACCCCACAGAACGTCAGCTCGCGGTTGACGAGGGTCTCTAGATTTCTCATTGACTGCAAATTGCAGTTGCAGAAAAACTCAATCTCTTTTTTATAATCGTCCAGCGGATGTCCAGAAATATAGATTCCCACAACTTCTTTCTCACGCTTGAGTTTTTCCATAGTTCCCCAATCTTCAACAACGGGTAACTGCGGCTCAGGAATCTGTACATCACTCGCCTCGCCAAAAAGGCTTACCTGTGCGCTGTTCTCATTCTCTTGATATTTCTGGGCGTACTTGACTACCTGTTCAAGGAATATTTGTCCGTTATCGAACTGATGGAAGAATTGCGCCCGGTTCTCGCCTCCCAACCCATCAAAACCACCGCTCAATGCCAGTGCTTCAAATGATTTTTTATTGGCCGCCCTTAAGTCTATGCGTTTTGCCATATCAAAGATACTCGTGTAAGGACCGTCCTTTCTATTCTCGATAATCGTCATAACGGCACCGTGACCCAGTCCTTTAACGGCTCCCATTCCAAAACGTACCGCTCCTTTGGGATTTACTGTAAATTTATAATTGGATTCATTCACGTCTGGACCCAATACATCCAATCCCATGCGCACACATTCATCCATGAATTTGGTCACGTCTTTGATCTGGTTCATGTTGTTAGACAGGGTTGCTGCCATGAACTCGGCAGGATAATTTGCTTTTAAGTAGGCCGTTTGATATCCGATCCAGGCATAACAGGTAGAGTGCGACTTGTTGAATGCGTAGGATGCAAATGCCTCCCAGTCTTTCCAAACTTTTTCAAGAACGGTTCTATCGTGGCCATTACCCTCTCCCGCATCAAGAAACTGCGGTTTCATCTTTTGCAGTGTTGCCATTTGTTTTTTACCCATGGCTTTACGCAAGACATCTGCATCACCTTTTGAGAAGTTGGCTAGTTTTTGCGACAGAAGCATTACCTGCTCTTGATAAACCGTAATTCCATAGGTTTCTTCCAAATATTCTTCCATGGCGTCCAGATCGTATATAATTTCCTTACGACCATGTTTACGATCGATGAACTCTGGAATATACTCTAGTGGTCCTGGACGGTACAGTGCGTTCATGGCGATAAGATCTGCAAACTGGGTGGGTTTGAGCTCTCGCATATATTTTTGCATCCCTGCGCTCTCATATTGAAAAATACCCACGGTATCACCTTTTTGAAAAAGCTCGTATGTTTTTTCATCATCCAGCGGAATCGCCTCGATATCCAGCTCCATATGATGCCGCTCCTTGATGATGGCGACAGTATCCTTGATTTGACTAAGAGTTTTCAATCCCAAGAAGTCCATCTTCAAAAGACCGGCACTTTCTACAACCTCGTTATCAAACTGGGTCACGTAGAGGTCAGAATTTTTTGCCGTCGCGATCGGAACAAAATTAGTCAGTGCATCTGGTGTGATGATCACTCCACAGGCGTGAACTCCCGTATTTCTTACCGAACCCTCTAGGATTCGGGCTTGTTTTATAGTTTCGGCAGCGAGATCATTACCTTCCGATATTTGCAATAATTCTTCCACCATAGTAGAATCATCTCCACGAAAAGCAGAACTGATTTTGGATGGATCGAGCGCAAAAATCTTTTTGAGTTTGGCAAAATCAGGGATTAACTTGGCGATATGGTCAGCTTCATTGAGTGGCAGATCCAAAACTCTGGATGTATCCCTAATGGAGGATTTTGCTGCCATTGTACCATACGTGATGATCTGGGCAACCTGATCAGATCCGTATTTATCAATCACATAATCCATGACGCGACCACGATTTTCATCATCAAAGTCGATATCGATATCGGGCATGGACACACGATCCGGATTCAGGAACCGCTCAAAAAGCAGGTCGTAATGGATGGGATCCACATTAGTAATCCATAAACAGTACGCCACTGCACTTCCCGCGGCTGATCCACGACCGGGACCTACCGCAACTCCCATTTCTCGGGCAGCTTTTATAAAATCCCATACAATCAGGAAATAACCGGGATAACCCGTCTTCTGTATAGTCTCCAGCTCAAAGTCCAGTCGTTCTTTAATCTCATCAGTCAGCTCGCCGTAGCGTTTCTTAGCTCCCTCATACGTAAGATGACGCAGATAAGCATTTTCCCCCCTTTTGGCATCGTCTATCTTGTCCTGTTCATCAATAAATTGCTCGGGAATATCAAAAGCTGGAAGCAGTACATCTCGAGCCAATTCGTAGGACTCGATTTTATCCACAACCTCCCTTACGTTCAGAATCGCCTCGGGAAGATCTTTGAACAGTTCCTTCATCTCGTCTGACGACTTGAAATAATATTCCTGATTAGGCAAACCGTATCTGTAGCCACGACCACGGCCTATAGGCGTTGCTTGCTTTTCATTGTCTTTTACACACAGTAAAATGTCGTGCGCATTAGCATCTGCCTGATCGATGTAATAGGTATTGTTTGAGGCTACCATTTTGATGTTATGCTTTCGCGAAAGCGATATCAACACCTCGTTTGCTCTCGTTTCATCTTCCTGGCCGTGACGCATGAGCTCTACATAAAGATCGTCGCCAAACTGCTCTTTCCACCACAGCAGGGCTTCTTCTGCCTGATTTTCTCCCTGGTTTAGGATTTTTGAAGGCACCTCGCCGTACATATTTCCAGTAAGCACGATCAGGTCTTCTTTATACTCTTCAACCAGTTTTTTATCGATACGTGGCACGTAATAAAACCCATCTATATAGGCCTTGCTGGCGAGTTTTGCCAGGTTGTGGTAGCCGTTTTTGTTTTTGGCGAGAATTACGATTTGGTAACCGTTATCCTTATGCGTGCGGTCCAGATGGTCTTCACACACCTGAAATTCACAGCCTATAATCGGTTTTATGGGCTGGCGCTCGATTCCATCATCGTTACCCGCGAGACTTGCATTATGTGCTTTTACCGCCCTCACAAAGTGAAATGCGCCCATCATATTTGCATGATCGGTCATCGCAACAGCGGGCATATCGTTTGCGGCCGCGGCGTTTACAAGATCTTTTACGCTGGCGGTGGACTGGAGTATTGAAAACTGGCTGTGGTTGTGCAGGTGGGCAAATGGCGCATCACTCAGCTCATTGAGGTTTTCCTTGATCTCAGCTTTAGAAATCTCAGGAGTATCGTCGGTTTTGAGCTTTTCTGAAGCCTTTTTAAGATTGACATGGTTCAGTCCAGCGGGAGTGATGATGGTTGGGTTGCTTTCGCGAAAGCGTACAAAATAATCAGGCCCTACACCCAGTTGATCTGTAGAATACTGTTGCTTGCGGATAAGCTCGAGGAAACAGCGCGTGGTCGCCTCTACATCGGCAGTGGCGTTGTGTGCCTCGCCAAAAGGCTCATTGAATAAAAACTGGTGCAGCTCTGTAAGTGTGGGAAGTTTGAACTTGCCGCCGCGACCTCCAGGAATCTGGCAGAGCTGGGCTGTGTGCTCGGTACAGGTGTCCAAGACGGGAATCTCCTGTAACTTATTGCCTATATGGGTGCGCTCAAACTCGGCTCCAGTGACGTTGAGATCAAACTTGAGGTTTTGACCTACGACAAATTTGGTTTTCTCCAGAGCGAGATTGAACTCGGCCAGCATTTCTTCCAGTGCAATTCCCTCCTTTTGAGCCAGCGCCGTAGAAATACCATGGATGCGCTCTGCATCATAGGGAATGTCAAAACCGTCTGGTTTTATAAGGTAATCGCGATGATCCACCATGCGACCCATCTCGTCGTGCAGCTGCCAGGCAATCTGGATCACGCGCGGCCAGTTGTCTGTATCTGTATAGGGCGCATCCCAGCGTTTGGGTAGTCCGGTGGTCTCGGTGTCAAAGATTAAATACATAGGCAACTGATTGTAATACAGAGGGTTGAAAATAGTCGTTTGAGCATAACGACTCCATTCAAAGTTAGGAATTATCGCGGTTTGTGCCTAGGTATTGAGCCGTGAGAAATGAATGGGTTTTGAACAAAAACAGTTCTATAGTTTATTTATTCAAGGAGATCTTGGATGTATCTTACAAGATGTGGAGGTGTGGCAAACTATTCAGAGAATCGTGTGCATTTCAAATTTGCGCAACGAGTATAGAATAACAAAAGCAAAAGGTTACATTTTGCTTAGAACTTAATCCCTAAAAGCGTTGTAGAACGCTTTATTTTTTGTGTAATCATAATGAATTCCATCGTTTTTTGAAAATGGTGGTGCAAACATGTACCCAACTTGAAGCCCAAGAGTATCTCCTTTAAAATCATTGTTGTAATGAGATAAAAAGATAAAGTTATCATGCACTAAAGAAGATGACCAAATACCGTATAAATAGCCTTTCAAGATAGGCTCATTATCAGCAGTTAATATAAATTGCCTGCTCCACAAATTTGATATTTCAAGGTTCTCCAGTTTAACAATAGCAGTCGAATCAATTAACAAGTGGTTCTTTTCAAAATCAAAGCCTAAAATATCCTTATCGGTCAAAACAGGTTCATTTGAAAGATCGGATTCATCAACTTCAAATTTACCTGCGAATATTATACTGTTATTCAAAGTATCAAATCTAGCCCTATGTCTAAACAGAGAGTCGCGATCTTCAAAATTACCAACTTTCATAATTGAAATGCCTTCATCAAATGGCAGCATCTTGTTAGCGGTATATAATTCTATAATTATTTTATCCTCAGACTTTTTGATACGATTATCGCATGAAAGAAATATCAAGACAATGAAAATGAAAGTTTTTTTCACGATTTTATTTGTTGATATATTATCATACAGATGCCAAATGTCTCATTTATCTCTTCACAAAACGCTCTACAAAACTGTTTCCATCATCAGAGATTACTTTTAAGAAGTAAACGCCACTGCCCAAAGATTGTGTATTTAATTCTGATTGACTTACAAGGTTCTCACTTGTGGATAGAACAGATCTTCCGCTGGCGTCGTAAATCGTGATATTATTTAAAACAAGATCTGTCTTACTCCAATCTATAATAATGAAATTTTCTACAAGTGTCGGGTAAATGGAAAGGTTTTCAAATTTCGCCGTGAGCGAACTCAAAGTCACCGTGTCGTCAAGATAATCCGGTACCTGATTGTTGTTGGTGTCATCGTTCATTGGGTTTCCATCGCCGTTGTAATCTTCGTCTTCTGTATCGAGACCGTCGCCATCGTCGTCTGGATCCAAATAATTTTCTACTTGGTCGTTATCGGTATCAATGTAGGAGTACATATTGGTACTTGTCCCAGCACCAATACCTACGATTTCATCTGCGGTTAGAACCGTATCGTTATCGTCATCAGTATCAAGATAATTAGGCGTACCATCGTTATCTGTATCCTCATCAGTCAGGTCGCCGTCTCCATCCAGATCTTCTAAGTTGTTAAAAATACCGTCACCGTCTGAGTCTAATGCTGAGTTGTCTAAAATTGAGATTACAAACGTATCCGTTTCAAAACACGAACCTGTCAGACTTGCTACTCTTGTATAAATAACTTGAGGGTTTGAAGTGTTTGTGAATGCAGTGGGATTACCTATAGGATTTGCGCCAGACTGGGCATCAATAGCAGTAAAATGGTATGACAGCTCATAATCAACAACAGCTAGACCGTTTAATAAGATAGGATCATTTATGCTAAGGTTAAAAATCCCTTGCTGATCACCGTCAAAATCTGTAATGGTCAAATCTACAGGAATTCCTGCGGGTGGACTTGCTACTAGGTTAATTGTTAGAGGCTTTATTATAGGACACTGGTTATTTCCTAGAAGCACATAAACAGTACTCGTTGCCGTGATGGCTGGCACCAATGTACTGCCTACCGCATTTACTTGAGACTGAGCCTCTGCAAGTGTATTGTAGTAATTTACTATTGTGGAATTCAACTGATTTTCTATATCATTTGAATATATTGTTAAATCTACGGTCACGTCATTACTCAAATCAGAGCAGATACTTATATCATTGATACCTTGGGGTATTTGATCAACATCATTCACGATTATGCAGACTTGCTCAATATAAGAGCACCCAAAACTATCTACCAATTCATAATCATAACAGTGTCTTCCTGGAGTGGAAGGCTGTATCGTAATTATTGAACCGTCAGGCGAGGTGTTGATAATATCTGCATTTGGAAGCCACCCTTCGGTTGCTGGTTGCGGTTCAAAAACAAGATTTGGGGCAAAAAGATTCCGTGAAAATGTTAATCCCCATTCAAAAATATAACCGTTATCGCTTCGCAAATAATCTGTAACCTCAATACACCACTGACCATTGAGTTCAGTTCCTATAACCGCTGAAAATGGACTTAGAGGTAAATAATCTCCTGCTGGCACAGTCTGTACACTATTTGCAATAGTAGATAAAGTTTGAGTAGCTCTAGATCCCTCAGTAAAATTATATACATACCCAACTCCTGGATCTATGTTAGCATCTACGTCGACGGGTTCTCCTAAATATGTACCTGCTCCTGCACGGTTATGAAGCAGTATCTGGGATCCATTTGGAGCTGTTAAGGTAATCTCTAAGTCACCCAAATAACTATGCTCCATCTCAAGAAAAATTCCAGCGAGATCAGATGGACTATTCACTGTAGCACCTGCATCAAATCGTGTTACATCAATGCACGTTCTATAGCTCACACCACTACCATCTGGCAAAAAAGTAGTACCTGCAATAGGTGGAGCAAAATTAGGTGTAGAAACAACTGTTTCAACCTCTCCCGTTAATTCTACCGTTTCACCAAGACAAATGGACTGACTGGCAGCTTCCGTACCTCTAAAATCAGGTAAAGTCGATACATAAATTTCCAGGTCTACGCCGGTATTATCCCTACAACCTTGCGAGTCTCTCACAATAAAATCAACTTTATAAATACCAGATTCATTAAATGAGAGCGAGGTATTCAAACCATTTACGGTAGAACCGTCAGGCAACAGGTACTGTGTAGAAGAACCAGAAGCATTATCAGAAAACATAGGATTGCCTGCGATGTCAATTACCTCACCCTGACAGACGCGTAATATTCCATCCACATCTGGAGCGGGTAAAACGGTTATCCCACTTGTTATGGTTTGACAATCTGTATTACATGTAATTTGACCTTCCCAACCTGCAGCTGTAGAACTTGAAGCATTTGAGGTAAAAACAAATGTCAAACTACCTGTAGAGTTGTTCAAGCTTGCAGCAATAGTGGTTGGAGCAAGAAATGAGCCATAAGAACCTATAAAGGGGGACGATGTACTATCTCCATCATAAACTATCAACACATCTCCTGCAGCCAAATCAAAAAGAGAAAAGTCCACTTGAGTGCGGTAATTTGGGAAAGATGGATAAATAGTAAAGGTTAAATTTTCATCAGCTGAATAACTATTGGCCGTACCTCCTGAATCAGTAAATAAACCCGAGCAAGTAGAAATGTTATTTCCATCAGATATTGCTATTTCCTGAGCTTTTGAAAAGGTTAGACTTAAAATAATAAATACAGCAGCAATGGATTTCTTTAACATGGGTTGGCTAATTATGAAACAAAACTAATCTATATAAATTTATTAAGGAAAAATCCCACTCAGTTTCTGGAATAGGGTCTTCATAAACTCAAAATACCTTTATAAGATGGATATAGTAGTCTTTATAATACATGGTCGACTTGCTTTTAATTGGTAAATAAACATATGATCATTAAATTTAAGAGGACACTCTGTAGTTTTATAATTCTACAAATCAAAGTATTGACTTCATATTTTGGGATTCACAATTGAAATATTTAAAACATAAAAAATCCCACTCAATTTCTTGAATGGGATTTTCATCAACTAAATCAACTTAACCTAACTTATGCAATAGTTTCCATATTTTCCACACTTTTTAATGCGGTATGTATATTATCACGATGTTTCATTAAAACATTTTTGGTTGATGCTGGTAATGTACTCTCGTTGATTACCTCATTATATTCTTCTAGAGCGGCTTTTTCCCCTCGTATAGCCTCTTCAAGTATGGCTTCATCATTATCAGAGCTGAAAGTAGATTTAATATTCATCCACGTTCTGTGGGCATCTCCGGTGATTGAGGTTCCTTTGTCTGGTTCTTGTCCAAAACTTCTTAGTTCCTCTTTCAATTCATGTCCGAAGTTATATCTCTCTTGAGCTTGTTTAGCAAAAAAGTCTTTTGTCCAAGTTTTTTTCACGTTGTCTTGGGCTGCTTTGTAACCAGCTTCAGCATCGTAATTTTTTTCTAATAAATCGTTTAGTTTACTTCCTACTTCTTTTGTGTAATTCATAATATTAGTTTGTATTGTTAGATTAATTATACTCTAATATACAAGGTGTATCATCTTACTAAGACCTATTTGTGAAGGGCTTTAGCTGAGTTTATGTTAGTTTTTAGAAGAATATGTCTAGACAATGAAATAAGTTAATAGACTTAACTTTTACAGTCCCGGATTTAACATAACTCAACCTAATCTTGATATAAGTGTAGACGCTAAAAAAACGCAATCAAGTCTGATTGCGTTTTTTAAGTATTAATTACAAATGATTTTATTATGACTTCATCTTAGTATTTGTAGTGGGAAGTTCTTCAAAGCCCATGTTATAAAGGCCAAAACCATAAATATCTGTCCATTCCTGTATTTGCTGTTCAGTAGATTTTCCAGCTCCATGACCAGCATCAGTCTCTACTCTAATCAGGACTGGATTTTCTCCTTTGTGCTTAGACTGCAGTTCTGCAGCAAACTTAAAAGAATGCGCTGGGACCACTCGATCATCATGATCTCCCGTGGTTATCATAGTCGCAGGGTATTCTGTTCCTTCTTCTACATTATGTAAAGGAGAATAGCCTATGAGGTAATCAAACATTTCAGGGCTCTGCTCTGCCGTACCGTAATCATAGCTCCAACCCGCACCTGCTGTAAATTTGTTATATCGCAACATATCCAGAACACCCACAGCAGGAAAAGCAACGGCGGCAAGATCTGGTCTTTGAGTTATTGTTGCACCCACCAGTAGGCCTCCGTTAGAGCCTCCTTGAATCGCGAGGTATTCAGTAGACGTATAATTATTATCCTTGAGCCATTCTCCAGCCGCGATAAAATCATCAAAAACATTTTGCTTTTTCATCTGCGTTCCCGCGTCATGCCACTTTTTACCATACTCTCCACCACCACGTAAGTTTGCAACGGCGTATACACCGCCCATATCCATCCATGCGGCACGGGTCACTGAAAAACCGGGATTTAGTGAAATATTGAACCCTCCGTATCCATAAAGAATGGTCGGGTTTTTACCGTTTAGATCTAATCCCTTTTTATGTGATATAATCATCGGGATTTGAGTGCCATCTTTAGATGTGTAGAAAACCTGTTTGCTTTGGTAATCCTTACTGTCGAATTTTATTTTTGGCTTACGGTATAATTCTGTCTCTCCCGACTCAATGTCGTAGAGGTAAATGCTCGATGGGGTTGTGTAGTTTGTAAAGCTGTAATACAAAGTTTTATCTTCATTCTTAGCACTAAATCCACCCACGTTTCCAATTCCCGGCAAATCTACTTCACGAACTAATTTACCCTCCAGATCATACTGCTTAACCTGCGAAACAGCGTCAACCATATACTCCGTGAATATGTAGCCACCACCTGTAGAAGGCG
This sequence comes from Nonlabens sp., assembly GCA_049671565.1. Classification (GTDB taxonomy): domain Bacteria; phylum Bacteroidota; class Bacteroidia; order Flavobacteriales; family Flavobacteriaceae; genus Nonlabens. Next base: position 144,821 of record JBATVD010000007.1, on the reverse strand, counting down.
AAAGCACATTTTCAGTTTCTGCAATAAGATCTTGCCAATTCTCCGAAGTTGGATTTTTGAGATCTGTAGTTACAATTCTCTTGTTAGGAGCATTATAATCTGTAACCAGCCATAATTTATCACGTTCATTATGTAATAAATAAGTGTTTGAATCTACGTTATCAACGATTGTAATAAGGTCTGGGTTGTCGCCGTCCAGACGCTTCATGAACAATTTATTTCCATTTGTCGATGAACCGGCTGAAATCAGAAGATATTTTTGATCGTCTGTAACACTTCCTCCTACGTATCGGTGTTTTTGATTTTGTGAATCTCCAAAGACAATCTTATCTTCTGATTGTGGAGTTCCCAATTTGTGATAATAAAGTTTATGCTGGTCAGTCATTGCGCTCAACTCACTTCCGTCAGGCTTATCATAACTGCTGTAAAAGAAACCTTCATTTCCTTTCCATGAAATGCCAGAGAATTTGACATCTACAATGGTATCTCCCAATTGCTGCATAGATTTAGTGTCTATGCTTATTACCTTACGCCAGTCACTGCCTCCTTCACTTATTGAGTAGGCAAACAAAGATCCATCTTTTGAAAATCTGGTGCCACCAAGTGAGGTGGTTCCTTTCTCACTAAAAGTATTTGGATCAAGAAATACCGTTGCCGTTGATGGATCTTGATTTTTGGCATGACGGTAAATCACGCTTTGGTTTTGCAGACCATCGTTTTTATAGAAATAGGTATAATCACCTTCAATAAACGGTGCACTGACCTTTTCATAATTCCATAATTCGGTAAGTCGCTGTTTTATGCTTTCGCGAAAGCGGATCTGTGATAAAAAATTTTGCGTAACTTTATTTTGAGCTGCCACCCATTGCGCGGTCTCGTCACTCATATCGTCTTCCAGCCAGCGAAAAGGGTCTGCGACTTCTTTACCGTGATATATATCTACGGTATCCACTTTTCTAGTATTTGGGTAATCTATGGGTTTGTTTTCGGCCACGGCAGGTTGTGTTTCCTTACTTTTTTTGCATGCCGTAAAAGCGATAACTGTTAAGCTCAGGGCGATCCATTTGATCATAATATAATAGTTTGCGATTAGTGATCTTCACGGCTAAAGATACTGAACCATTACTGAGCAGCAATGAGCTCATTTGCAATTAGGTATTCTGCAATTTGAACGGCATTTGTTGCTGCTCCCTTGCGTAGATTATCTGCTACTATCCACATATTTAAGGTGTTTTCTTGAGAATGATCCCTACGCAAGCGTCCTACAAATACGTCATCCTTGCCATGTGCCGTTAAGGGCATGGGGTACAGGTTGACGTCTGGATTGTCCTGTAGTGTCACTCCGGGAGTCTCTGAAAGTATTTTTCTTACTTCGTTCAAATCAAAATCCCTTCTAAACTCCACATTTACCGACTCAGAGTGACCGCCTACTACAGGGATACGCACAGCTGTTGCTGTAACAGCTATGGAATTATCGGCTAATATCTTTTGAGTTTCTCTTATGAGTTTTAATTCTTCCTTAGTATAACCATTCTCCTCAAACACATCACAATGAGGCAAGGCATTTTTATGAATGGGATAAGGATATGCCATTACCTCCTTTTTTCCAGCCATCTCGTTTTCCAGCTGATTCACGGCAGCGACGCCCGTTCCTGTAATGGATTGATATGTAGAAATCACCAATCGCTTGACCGTATACATTTTGTGCAACTGTGACAACGCTAATACCATCTGAATTGTGCTGCAGTTGGGATTTGCTATTATCTTATCAGATATTTTAAGATTCGCCGCGTTGATTTCAGGAACCACAAGTGGTTTATCGGAGTCCATCCTAAAGGAACTGGAATTATCAATAACAGTAGTACCTAGCGCAGCAAATTGTGGAGCAAACTCAAGACTCACAGACCCACCTGCCGAAAACAATGCTATATGTGGTTTCAACGCTATAGCATCCTGAATGGAATGAATGGAGTAGGACTTACCTTTAAAATTTACCCGCTTGCCTATAGATTTCTTTGAAGCTACGGGAATAAGTTCTGTGATTTCTAGGTTGCGTTCCTCTAGTACCTTGAGCATTACCTGACCTACCATGCCAGTAACACCTACAACAGCTATTTTCATTGCGTTATTTTAACTCAAAAATATTGCAGCAATTTAGGCACAAAAACTAATTTAGATGGTTTTAAGATTATTTCACTAATCTGATGTCTTCTAACTTGGCAGTATATTCCTTACCTTTTTTGGTTTTCAAAAAAACCACGGCTTGATTTTTTCCAATGCCATACATAGGTTCGTCCAGTTTGTGCTGACCTTCGTCAAAAATAATAACCAACTGACGTGATTTAGAATCGTTCCAGCTAATCATATCAGACTTCATTTCTTGAAAATAGACGTATTCTACCTCTACATCTTTAAATAATTGTCCTGAAAGAAACATTTTATGAACCTTCGTGCCATCAGCACCTTCATTTTCACCTATCATGACATAAGGTTGCTCGAAATATTCACCCCAATCACTATAATTAAAAACAAGTCCTTTGTTGAGCCGGTAATTACTGGAAGAGCATGAGGCGATTACTACAAATAGTAACAGAAGCGGAATGTATGGACGCATGGATAATATTTAAAATTAAAAGTAATAAAAAAAAGGCAAGGATTATCCTTGCCTTGAGTAACTAGGAGAAATTTTTTTAATCAATCTCATCCTCATGATAAAATGGAACTCGGATATCTGCAATCTTTATAAGTTTCTCGTGATTGACAACTTGTATCTTCTTACTTGAATTAAAAACCGTAATTTGAAGTACTGCTTCATCAGGAGCAAGATTATAGGGGATGTTATCCACTTTGTGATCATTCTTGTTCAAGTAAATTTGATATCTGGGTTTTTCACCATCAATCATTTCCACATTGTCACTTTTCATTCCATCGAAATAAACATGATCAATTCTAGAGTTTTTAAAAAGTCTCGCTGGTAGATATAGTTTTTTTTCAGATTCCGTAAGTTTCTTACTTACATCAGAATTTATAAGAAAGGGTCTTTCTAGCTTTTCATCTTTCCAATCTAGATCCTTGAAGGTCAATCCATCATGGGATTGATAATCCTTGGTTGGACTACAAGAAAAAACTATAATTAACATTAATAAAAGGGGTAATAATGGCTTCATTTTAGTTTTTGTAAGTTGTGTAAAGTTAAAAATTATAACCGTAAACTCTACGATTATAGTAACTAACCAGTACATTTAACACCAGATTGTACTTTACAGTTAAAAACCGTATTTTATCGAAACTAAAATTACTTTTTTGAGAATAAAATTGGAAATATCACAAAAAAACCTCAATTAAGAGGTTTTGAATTTAGGTAGTTTTTTTAGTTTTAATTATTCAATGCTTCAGCTCCTCCTACGATTTCTAGAATCTCATTTGTGATGGAAGCTTGTCTTGCTTTGTTATAGGTCAACTTCAACTGATCGCGCAAATCGGTTGCATTATCTGTAGCTTTATGCATGGCGGTCATACGTGCACCATGTTCACTGGCCCATGAATCACGCACACCTTTATAAAGTTGCATTTTCAGCGACTTAGGAATAAGCTGCTCAACAATTTCCTCTTTAGATGGCTCAAAAATATAATCCATATCTTTTTGCTTCTGTAAAGCTTCTGGATCTTGAGCTATAGATTTTAGAGGTAAAAAATCCTCTGTTTTTATAATTTGGGTCGCAGCATTCTTAAAACTATTATATACAAGAATAATTTTATCAAATTCGTTATTTGCATAAAGCGCCATTAATTCCTCAGCAATTACCGCAACATTATCGTAAGATATATTGTCAAAAAGATCACTCTTGTTAGACTGTACCGTATTTTCTTTGCTTACAAAGTCATTGGCTTTTTTTCCTATTGTCATATAGGAAACCGCAACGCCTTTCAATTCATTTTGATTGAGTCGTATCAACTCCTTGATGATGTTTGAATTAAAAGCTCCTGCAAGACCTCTATTAGATGTAATTGCAACTACCAAAGCTCTTTCGACTTCTCTCTGTTCAGCATACACACTGCCAGCGTCACCTTCTAATGTAGAGCTCAAATTCTGGAGAATCTCAGTCAACTTATCTGAATAAGGTCGCATGGCTGTAATAGCATCCTGAGCCTTCTTTAACTTTGCAGCACTAACCATTTTCATGGCAGATGTGATTTGCATCGTAGAAGAAACTGATGATATTCTATTACGTATTTCCTTTAAGTTTGCCATAATTCAAATTCAGAATATAGTATTAATAGCGAGAAGAAAGATCTTTTGCGACACTTGTTAAAGTATCTATTGCCTCATCAGTTAATTTACCTGACTTTAAAGTGTCCATTATACCTCTGTGCTTAGCATTTAATAGCTCTAGATAATCGTGCTCAAATTCTTTCACTTTATCTACAGGCACGTTTCTCAACAAGTTTTTTGAACCTGCATAAATAATCGCTATCTGATCTTCAACAGGGTAAGGACTGTTTTGGGCTTGCTTTAAAATCTCAACGTTACGTTTACCTTTCTCAATAATATTCAAGGTTGCCGCATCTAGATCAGATCCAAATTTTGCGAAAGCTTCAAGTTCACGATACTGGGCTTGATCCAGTTTAAGTGTACCTGCCACTTTCTTCATCGATTTAATCTGGGCATTACCACCTACACGAGATACGGAGATACCTACGTTAATTGCTGGACGCACACCTGAGTTAAACAGGTCACCATCTAGGAAGATTTGTCCGTCCGTAATCGAGATTACGTTAGTTGGAATATAAGCAGATACATCACCAGCTTGTGTTTCAATGATGGGAAGTGCTGTAAGTGAACCACCACCTTTTACTATAGGTTTCAAACTATCAGGCAAATCGTTCATATTTGCTGCAATTTCATCATCATTGATGACTTTTGCAGCACGCTCCAATAATCTTGAGTGCAAGAAGAAAACATCACCTGGATATGCCTCACGCCCTGGTGGACGACGTAGCAATAAAGAAACCTCACGGTAAGCTACCGCCTGTTTAGAAAGATCATCATAAATAATCAATGCAGGACGACCTGTATCTCTAAAATACTCTCCTATTGCAGCTCCAGCAAACGGCGCATACACCTGCATAGGAGCAGGATCCGATGCATTTGCAGCTACAATTGTAGTATATGCAAGTGCTCCAGCCTCTTCAAGTACATTTGCAATAAGCGCAACCGTAGAGGCTTTTTGACCAATAGCAACATAGATACAATATACTGGCTCGCCAGCATCGTAAAATTCTTTTTGGTTGATAATTGTATCGATACATACGGCAGATTTTCCCGTTTGACGGTCACCGATTACAAGCTCACGCTGTCCTCTACCTACTGGAATCATGGCATCAATAGACTTGATACCCGTTTGCAAAGGTTCAGTTACGGGCTGACGGTAAATAACTCCAGGAGCCTTACGCTCTAGAGGCATTTCATAAAGTTCTCCAGTAAGAGGACCTTTTCCGTCTATAGGCTCACCAAGAGTATCAACCACGCGGCCTACAATTCCTTCACCTACTTTAAGCGAGGCGATACGTTCTGTACGTTTAACGGTATCCCCTTCTCTAATTTCTGAAGAAGAACCTAAAAGTACGACACCTACGTTATCTTCTTCAAGGTTAAGAACGATACCTTCAAGGCCACTTTCAAAGGAAACAAGTTCCCCATACTGAGCGTTTGAAAGACCATAAACACGAGCGATACCATCACCCACGGTAAGTACAGTTCCTACTTCATCAAGTGATGCTGTAGCATCAAAACCTGATAATTGTTGCTTAAGTATTGCAGATACTTCTGCTGGATTTACTTCTGCCATGTTCTTAATTTTAATCTTTTTACCAGGATCAGAATTACGTCTGTACCGGTTATTTATTTAAAAAAGTTCCTTATTGTGATCTCGCTTTCGCGAAAGCGGAACAGTTACAATCTATTTAATTACTTGCAAAAGTTCTCTTCAATTCATTGAAGTTTTGCTGAACACTTGCGTTTATTTCTTTATCACCTACTCTTAAAACAAAACCACCTACAATCGATGGATCGATCTTTTTCTGTAAACTCACTTCTTTACCAGCGAGTTCAGTTGCTTTAGCGAGCACCTTAGCTTCAAGAGCTGGTGTGATCTCAACTGCCGTAGTCACAGTGGCGATCTCACGTTTGTTCATATCTTCAAAAAGAACAATGTAGCTGGTCGCGACATCCTGAAGAATATCTGCTCGATTATTATCTACAAGCAAGTCAAAAAGTCCAGTGGTTATGGTATTACTATCTTTGAAGACAGCTCTTAAGGCATCTCTCTTTTTAGTCGAGTTGATCAAGGGGCTGGAAAGAAAATCTCTCAACTCCTTACTTTTTGAAATAGTCACAAGAACGTTTTTCATGTCCTCATTCACAGCATCAGCTTGATTCTTGTCATTTGCAAGCGACAGAATTGCTTTAGCGTATCGGGAAGCGGCTCTTGATAATCTCATAATTTCTAGATATTAGCTTCGGCTAGCATTTTATCAATTAACGCAAGCTGGGCATCTTTCTCAGAAAGTTCTTTACGAGTAAGTTTTTCAGCGATATCAACTGAAAGCTCAGCTACTTGAGATTTAATGTCAGCTAGCGCTGCTTTTTTCTCAGCTTCAATAGCTTCTTGAGCCTTAACAATAATTAGATCTGCTTTTTCTTGAGCTTGAACAGCCGCATCAGAAATCATTTTTTCCTTGATCTCACGCGCTTCTTTAATCATTTCATCTCTTTGGGCTCTAGCTTCTTGAGCAGCGGCTTCATTAGAGGCTTCTAATTGAACCATCTCCTTTTTGGCCTGCTCTGCACTTGCCAGCGCGTTCTCAATTCCTTCTTCACGCTCACTCAAAGCGGCAAGAATCGGTTTCCACGCAAATTTTCCTAATAGTAAAATCAATATCACCAATATAATGGCATTCATAAAGAATAAGCCCGGCGAAAAATCTTCTAATAAATTCATTTTATTTTAATAAGAGTAATTGAACTTTAAGAAACACAACCTGCAACCAACCGTTGCAGGATTGTGTTCTTGTTTTTTAAGGTTACTTATGATGGGTTACCCAAGATAAGTGCACCAAATGCAAGTCCTTCAAGAAGTGCACCGATGATGATCATCGCAGTTTGGATTTTTCCAGCTGCTTCAGGTTGACGAGCGATAGCTTCCATCGCTTTTCCACCTATTTGACCAAGACCGATACCACCACCGATAACGATAAGACCTGCTCCAATTAAATTGTACATAACAATTGATTTAAAAATTAAAAAAAAAACTACTCTACTATTACTATATAAAACGTTCTCTCACCTCATCTATATCATCTTCCTCAGTACCGGCATGCTCAGGATGATCATGCTCTGCTACCGCCATCCCAATAAATAGGGCTGATAGCATCGTGAAGATAAATGCCTGTAGAAAGGCTACTAATAATTCTATGACCATTATAAACAAGGCCAAGATTAATGACATACTCGTTGACCCAACCGCTCCAAATTGATCTTTCAAAGTAATCATCAAAGCTATCAAGCTCATGACGACAAAGTGTCCTGCTGTGATGTTTGCAAAAAGACGGACCAGAAGTGAAAAAGGCTTGATCAACAAAAATCCAACCAACTCAATAACCGCTAGAATAGGTCTCAATATATAAGGAACTCCCGGCATCCACAGAATGTGACCCCAAAATTCTTTATTACCGCTTGCCAAATAAATAACCAGTGTAAAAATTGCCAAACACGCGGTTACCGCGATCTGACCCGTGATGTTAAAACCAAAAGGGGTCAATCCCAAAAGATTCGCAATCCAAATCAAGAAAAAAACCGTTAGCAAGTATGGCATAAATTTCTTATGCTTGTGCTCCCCAATATTTGGACGAGCGATCTCATCACGTATATATATTACTAAAGGCTCTAGAACACGACCAAAACCAGTAGGGATCTGTTTGTTTTTATACTGTTTAGCTAATCTCCCAAATAAGAAAACTAACAATAAACCAATAACCAATAAACCAAATACAGATTTGGTAATTGAAAAATCCAATAGTTTTCCTGCATTCGTAGGATGATGCTCTTGATCAAAAGCAATTGTAGCAGCTCCATCCTGAAGCTCATAGATTTTACTGTGAAGCTTTACTAAAGTAACACCTCCAGCATCTACTTTTACCTCACCGGTATCATCGTGATGAAAAGCAGAAGACATAAACACCTTTAAACCTTCACTGGACCATACTATAACTGGAAGGGGGAAGCCTACATGCTTACGCTCTCCTTCATCATTAGTGTAAGAAAATAAATGGAAGTCGTGAGAATCCTTTAAGTGATGTTTGATATACTCATTGATTTCACCAGAAGTATTAATTTTTCCGCCGTCATTATCCAAAACCTCTTCATGCGCAGGTCCAGGCTCACCATCTAAAACATCCTGTGCAGAAACTCCTGCTAAAGAAAACAATGCTACTGCAAAAAAAGCTAATTTAAAGTACGCTCTATACATGAAATCCACCTTAAAAAGTTAAGTCTTTTAATTCGGGTGCAAATGTATGACAAAAAACAATCTAAAACTTAGGCGAGAATAGTTAAAATTCCTAGGACTAAAATACTTAGAAACTTAAGGTTAATTAACTATCGTTAAGCCACTTAAGAACCATCCCTATTTCAGCGAACAAAAATAAAAAGTAAGGTGCTAAAAATCCTAAAAGCTGCTTGCGCGTCAACTGCATCTCATCGTCGATAAGTTCAGGAAAGAAAATGAGTATGGCACCAAATTTCATGAAGACCAATCCAAGAAAAATGTATCCGAGATTATTTGGTGATATTCTGGCAGTAAACTTAAGAGCGGAAAGAGTCAAAAAGGTTGCTACACCTAGAAAAACATACGTATTAAGAACACTAATTACAGGATCGGCAACAATATTATCATGAATAAAAAAGCCTATTGTAGCAATAAGCGCAGTAAGTATTAAAGCTCTTAAGTAAAAGTTCATGGGGTAGATTAGGCTGTCTTTCCCGACTTTTTTAAACTCTTACTGCTATTTGGAAGCAACTTCACATCTTGTTTCATAGTGCAGGTTCCGTTGAATTCTGTCCCTGGCTCTACCATTAGTTTACCTGTGACAATCTCGCCATTAATAACTGCTGTAGATTTAAGAGATAGAAGATCCTCCACTTTCATGGAACCTTCAAAGCTACCTTGAATATCTGCATTGCTACAAAAAAGACTTCCTACAATCTTACCTTCTTTGCCTATGACTACCTTTCCTTTAGTTTTTAAGGTTCCCTTAAGAACTCCGTCTATTCTAAATCCCCCATTACTAACCACATCTCCCTCTAATTCAGTTCCTTTTCCTATTCTATTTTGAGAACTGGTTTCAGAGTTTCTTTTGCTTTCAGTCTTGTTTTTGAACATAACTATTTTATTTACTTTGAAGGTATTCGTCTAGTTTTTTATGAGCTTGGACGACTTCATAATTGTCTGTGGCAATGGTAGTAAACGGTATTTCGATTTTGTACTCACTCATTTTGAGCAAATCTGAAACACCTTCTGCCGACAACCTTGATTTCAAATCATGAATAATCAGCAGTGAGTTTTCTTTATTATAAACATCAATAGATACTGGAAAACTATAATTACTCTCCGCAAAAACACTATCTATATTTTTCTTAAGTGTATCCACCTCTGCTTTTTGACCTCTTGGGAATTTATACAAAAGCTTAAAGTCTTTTAGTTTAGAGTCATCAACAAAACTATTAGGTATGCTCAAGTTCTTTGAGTCTTGCGATAGTTTTTGGGCAGCTTTTCCTTCATCACTATTGGGAAAGCTCATTGCTACGTAATCCAAATTTTTACGATATTCTTCTACGCCATACAATCTGCCCGATGAAAACGCTTTGAGCAGCTCCATTTTAGGCAAGATAGGGTCTCCATTAAATATTGTGGCATAGCGCTCTACTTCACTAATCACGGTTTCAAAATCGTTATTCTCATAATCACGGTAAAGTCGTTTATATACAGCTTCCGGCCCATCTTTATCTACAACCTGAGAATTGGGATTCCTCAATATCTCCGCATAGCGGCTATTAGGATATTCTGTTATTATTTTATTTTTGAATTGTATTGCTTTGATTCTGGCTTCGTCACTGAGAGATTTCGAACCATTGTTCAAATCCCATTCATCGTAGATTAAATATAAATTGTAATAGGTAGGAAGCTCTAACTTTTCTTCTGGATCGTAGGTTAATAGTTGATTAAAACGGTCTATCGCCAGATTATTCCTTTTGAACTTTTCCTTGTAAATAACACCGAGCTGGTAATAAGCAAAATCACGAGAATCAGCTATACTATCCAGCATTACTGGATCGCTTATTAATTGATCTGTATAAAAAGTAACCGAATATTCTGGCTTGAGCTTTTCTTCCTCAATATTCTCATCAACTAAATCTTGTTCATTTTCTTCTACCGAAACTTTTTTACGGTTTTTACGCCGCCAGTTATCTTCCAGATCCCTCCTGCCCCATTTGCGTTGAAAGTTTTGTATTCCCTGTGCAACAGTCTGTGGATTATAAAAGTAAAAATTGCTGCTACCCCTTGATCTAGCAGATTTAAAACTTGGACCTAGCTGAGGAGGCGCAATATTTTGATTGCCCCTACTAGAATTGTTAGAGCGCATCTTATTAAAATTTTGAACACCTGCTTGATTTTGGGCTTGGTTTGCTGCGGCGATTTCCGCCTGCTTCTCAAGTTCCTTCTCTGCGGCGATCAGTTTATCGATATGCGATTGATAATAGGTAGCTTGCTCAGACTCAGTCATGGCATTCACCTTAAAAATACTATCTGCGCTGCGACGTCTTAATTCGTAGGTGATCACATCTTCAATGTTTTCCCGTTTCTTTTTAACGGCTCGATGTTCTTTACTACGTGGCGTGTAATTAGAAAGAGAGCTGTCATAATACTTTGCTGCCTGCATATAGCGGTCCTGATCAAAGCTGATCTTCCCAAGAGCCAAGTAATTATTTCCTAAGAGATAGCGGTCTTTAGGACCTTGAGACCTCAAGGATTGATTATAGTAGATCTGAGCTGCATTTATACTGTCCATGCTCTCATATAAAATGGCTTTTCGGGAATAGATATCATCAAGCCATGGTCGGTTTTCTCGATTTTCCTCAAGTTCATCGAGAAGAACAAAAAGAGATTTACGATTAGTTGAATCTACCTCAAGAAGCTTTACCTTCTCAATAAAAGCATTCAGATAATAATTACGAGGAATCTTGCGATGCATCTCAATAACGTGATCGTAATAGGTAAGAGCACTATCTATTTGTCCAGTTTCTGCATATAACTGACCGGCAATAAATTTGTAACGACCTTCCGTTTCTTTATTTCCGGTAAGATTTGCAGCCTTGTCCATATATAATAGGGCTTGATCTACCTCATCCATGTTCAGGTAGGCTTGGGATAGAGTCGCATTTAGAGTTGCGAGGTCTTCATCTTCTATTTCAAGGTCTTCCCTAGCTAGCAATCTATTGAGATTATCAATAGCTGTTTCGTTATTATCAAGTCGCATATTCACGCGCTCCCTCCACACCGCGGCGGCAACGAGATTGTCACTTTCAGGCATGAACTGCAGTATGTAATTGAACGCCTCGAGAGCTGGTATGAATCTCTGATCGTAGTAGCGTGCCTTGCCCAAAAGTAGATAGGCCTCATCTATTTGAGGGTTATACTCCTCCTGGTCGATAAGCATACTGTGCTTCTGTACGGCTTTAATGGCTTTATCTTCCGCACGCTCAAAACTGGAGTTCTTTTGTCTCTTAGATCCTGGAGCGGGAAGTTCTTCAATCACTTCAAAACGCTCCACAGGTAGAATCTCCCAGTAATTATCCTGATAGGTTTGTTCCAGAGAGGAAAGCCCTTCCTGTAATGCAAGATTTCCATTGTAGAGCACATTGTATTTTGTACTCAAAGAATGTAGGTTGCGACTGGTAAAAGTATTTCTCTTGCGACTGCAGCCTATGGCTAGCGCAAGGACAAGTAATAGAAGTAAAAAATTATTAAAATAGGACTTCAAACGTTTGTTTTGTAATAGTTCTAACTTAATTGTAAGCTCTATATTGTACGGTTTGCAAAAATAAGGTTTTTGATATTGGTGGTTGTTCCGCTTTCGCGAAAGCGATATAAAAATAAAGCTCCAAGAATAAATTCCTGAAGCTTTACTGGATTAAATTATTTAGATAGATCTACTCAACCACCACCTTCTCAGTGTGATCCAGATTACCTCCTTTAATAGTTACAAAATAGATTCCAGACTTCAAATCATTCATCTTGCGCAATTGTATTACATCTGTAGTATTAGAAACATCTTCAGATCTCACAAGTTGCCCTAAGCTATTAAATAACTGCACTTTAAGCTTTTGAGCACTCACATTTCCTGCGACCTGTATATTCAGTACATCTTCATTAACAGGGTTGGGATAGATAGAAATAGAATCGCTGAGCTCAGAACCTATGCTCAGTGTAACTGTTTCAAACACAAGTTGGAATCTATTAGTATCTACTGATGCAGGATCATTTGCATTTACGGTAAAATCAATCATCGTTTCTCCTGAACCTTGTACGATTTCAGTCATACTGTTGTCCATATTATCTTTAACATAAACCTTCATGCCTTGAAGTGGATCCATGCTCACTCCAAAACTATAATCTGTAGAACGGTATTGATTCATATCAAGATCGATCACTTCATTAGTGAATGGAGCAGGTCTTTTCTCAATAGATAATAAACTACCTGAACTGTGAGAGATTGCCATGTTCTCGTCGATGTTGGTAAGTTTAACAGCATCTGCTAGATCCACATCAATATTTTCTGAACTGTTGAACTTCATTATCAATCCATCTATGGAACTACCACCAGCTTGTAATTGACCTGTATGGTAAAGCTTCATTCTCAAGTATTGAGTATCTGTAGGTGTTGAAAGTATACCTACGTTACTCGACCCAGATACCTTGTCTGATTCAGAGAACATGATAGAGGAGGCTCCCGCCAATTCTTGTAGAAAAACAGCTTGACCTGGTTCTAGAACTCGAGTTGCATTACCATTAGTACCAGCACCACTTGTTGTTATATCAATGGTTGTATAAGCACCTTGAGTATTAAGTGTAGGATCCCAATAATAAACATTATCGCTAATGCTAGATCTAGAGGCCAAGGATAAATCAACTTTAGATTGGAAAGGGTTTCCTACCGCTAAGAAAGTAGCTGAAGTTGCATTCCCTGTAATCATTTGATCTCCCGTTGCCAGCGTTCCAGTTGCTCTCAAAGTAACATCATTAGGTGAGCTTGCATTGTCATTAAGGTTTATTGCTCTGTTTCCTCTTATGAACATATTATAAAAGGCTCCAGCATTTAAAATTTCTGTCTTAGTATTGGTAACTTCATTCCATGTCTGAGCCACGTTATCCCATTTCAACATACTTGAACTCCCAGAGAGGGTTTCATCAAGTCCTGTGGCGGCATTATTTGTTCCAACCGTACCAATTATTCCAGTAACATGGGTTCCAAATCCATTTGAATTATTACCGCTCTCCTGCCAAGATTCAAAGATACTGGGTCCACTCACGCTCGTTCCTAAAAACCTGTAGGCCCTATTCCCTGCAGGAACAAATCGCTCAACTGTAACATTGCCTGAGACACTTGCGGTAGGAGAAGAAATTGCTCTAACATAGGCGGTTCCTGACGCATTACTCTTTAGAGTTAGATTGTTATTTGCACGAAGTTCTCCGTCCAATAGTCCAAGATCAAAAGTAACATCTTGCGCTCCTAATAAATTAACGCCATTACTATTGTTTATATCCAACCTTCTCATCTCACCATTACCGCTGATAAACTGCTCTGAAGCACCTTGCATTATAACTCTACTTGCGCCTCCTGTTTTACCATTGTTAATTAATTCGCCAAAAACATTTACAGGTCCAAAGGTTGAGTTCAACTCCGCTCCAGAATTCACGACTAAGTGATCTGCATCGATTCCTGTAGAAAGGTTAACTGATCCATTTCTCACTATAACAACATCGCTAGATGTACTATTACCCTCGGGAGTATTGTTCCATCCTCCTGCATCATAAGCATAAGGTGTAACACAACTTACACCCGCTTCAAAACCTTCTCTCGTCGCTGAACCGTCTGAGGTCAATCTAATTGTTATACAGCCCGAAGCACTAGTTGCTACAATACTGCGGCCTAACAAATCTCCTGAGCCAGAGGGAGTGAAATCATCTCTATCCCAACACCACACATCACCAGATCCGGTAGTTGGAGCTATAATAGACGCAGAAGTATTAGCTCCATCATACAAGGTTAGCCCATCATAACAATTGGAACCATTATTTTCAAAACTAAATTGCGTAAAATCTATAACCACAATATCTCCTGGACTTTCAGGACAAAAGGTATAAATTTCATCTTCATTATTTCCATAATCACCAGTAGAACCTCCAGAATCGTAAGCATTATCACCACCACAATAGTCAGGTAAGGTATTAAAACTAAAAGGTCCTGCCCATGCACTTTCATCACCTCCACAGTCGGCTCTTACATAATATTCATAAGCTGTGTTAGAATCAAGACCTGTCAAGCTGTAGGGATTGTCAGCCGTGTCTTCGATCACCGTGCCTGATCCTTGGGTAAACCCATCTGCTCCCCACTCGATATCCCATGCTGTTGCTGTACCGTTCTCCATCCAGCCTAAATCTGCACTATCCGCTGTTATATTACTCGCAGTCAACATTGAAGGAGCAGCACAAGCAGGTGGCGTATTTATTTCAAATGAGTGAACGTTAACATAATAATCCTCTGGATCATTTGCAGAACCTTCAGAAGCTCGTATTCCAAACAGGTTGCTTGCACCTGTATAAGAACTCAGGTCTATTGGCACATCCGTCGCATTGCTTGGAATGGGGCTTGAAGCGTCAAAAGTGTAAATGACCGTCCAGCTGGAACCCTGATCTGTAGAGACCAAAACCTCAACGACATCATCCGACCCCATGCCTGAGAAGCCGCTGGCACCAAAATCAACACCAGAGATTTCAAGTACGATCTCCCATGGACCGCTTGTCAGATCAAATTCTGGGGTCAGAAGCCATTCACTTTTGTTTGAACTAAAAAGGTTCACATTTGCCAGAGAACCAGACTGGGACCAGTTTCCACCACCTAGACCTGTTGGACCAGAAGCGGCGTCACCGTCTGCTGCCTCATCCCAGCAATCTGGAAGAAATGTGGAAAAGTCAACATCATATGCCGGTGTGACAACTGCACACGCGGTAGTAAAAGCAAATGGACCTGCCCAAGTACTTTCATCACCTCCGCAATCAGCTCTTACATAATATTCGTAGGCAGTGTTTGCCATAAGTCCGGAAAGGTTATATGGGTTGTCGGCCGTGTCTTCGATCACCGTACCAGATCCTTGGGTAAACCCATCTGCTCCCCACTCGATATCCCATGCGGTTGCTGTACCGTTCTCTGTCCAGCCCAGATCAGCAGACGTCGCTGCTATATTTGTCGCCATTAGCATTGAAGGAGCAGGACACGCTGGTGGTGTATTTATTTCAAAAGAATGAACGTTGACATAATAATCCTCTGGATCATTTGCAGAACCTTCAGAAGCTCGTATTCCAAACAGGTTGCTTGCACCTGTATAGGAACTCAAGTCTACTGATACATCTGTCGCGCTACTTGGAATGGGGCTTGAGGCGTCAAAAGTGTAAATGACCGACCAGTTGGATCCCTGATCTGTAGAGACTAGAACCTCAACGACATCATCTGAACCCATGCCTGAGAAGCCGCTAGCACCAAAATCCACACCAGAGATTTCAAGTACGATCTCCCATGGACCGCCGCTCAGATCAAATTCTGGGGTCAGAAGCCATTCACTTGCATTTGAACTAAAAAGGTTTACCCTTGCCAGTGAGCCAGACTGGGACCAGTTTCCACCACCTAGGCCGGTTGGGCCAGAAGCGGCGTCACCGTCTGCTGCCTCTTCCCAGCAATCTGGAAGGAATGTGGAAAAGTCAACATCGTATGCCGGTGTGAAAACTGCACACGCGGTAGTAAAAGGAAATGGACCTGCCCATGTGCTCTCACCGCTTCCGCAATCAGCTCTTACATAATATTTATAGGCAGTGTTTGCCATAAGTCCAGAAAGGTTATATGGATTGTCGGCCGTGTCTTCGATCATCGTACCAGATCCTTGGGTAAACCCAGCTGTTCCCCACTCGATATCCCAAGCGGTTGCTGTGCCATTCTCTGTCCAGCTTAAGATCGCGGAATCTGAAGTAATGGTTCCCGCTGCAAGGTCAGATGGTACTGAACAAGTAGGACCCGCATTACAAGAAACAACAGCCTCCCATCCAGGCCGCGTAACAGAGCTATCGGAAGTAAATATAAATGTGATACATCCAGACGGATCGGTAGATGTAATTGTCATCCCTTGAAGGTCGCCTGAACCAACGGCTGGGGCATCATTCCTATCCCAACACCAGATAGTACCACCGCCCGGCGGATCTATAGTTGAGGCTGTGTTATCTGCACCGTCATAAATTGTTAGACCATCATAACAAGATACTCCATCATTTTCAGTTGAAAAGGAGGTAAAAGTTACTGAAACCACATCCCCAGCACTATCAGGGCATATCGTATAAGTGTTATTCTCACTGATTCCATAATCACTACTGCGCCCTCCAGAGTCCAAAAACACGCCATTTGAACAGTCAGGCGGAACAGCGACATAAGTTGTAGCAAAAGCGAAAGGACCTGCCCACATCGAAGTTCCGTCACCACCACAATCAGCTTGTACGTAAAACTCATAATTATTATCTGCCGTTAAGCCGGTTGCGGTATAAGGATTTGTAACTCCTGATGCTGTTGGAGTGCCAGTAACAGATCCTCCAGCGGTAAGGTCTACAACTTCTACATTCCAAGCGGTAGCTGCCCCATTTTCTGTCCATTCTAGGTCTGCAGAAGTTTCCGTAGTGTTAGAAGCATTTAATGCAGATGGTGTAGGACAAGTTTCCAATGTGGAAAAAGAAAAAGGACCCACCCAATTAGAAAATGTTCCTCCTCCACAATCTGACCGTACGTAAAAAGCGTAATCATTATTCTGGGTTAATCCCGTTGCCGCATAGGGATTTGCAACTCCTGATGCTGTCGGTGTTCCTGTTACAGCTCCAGCGGCTGTCACATCTACAATTTCAACATCCCAGACAGTAGCAGTTCCATTTTCTGTCCAACCTAGACTTGCAGTTGTGTCTGTGATACTTGATGCTGTTAAAGAAGTTGGATCGGCACAAGCAGGTAACTCATTAAAGGCTACATTATCAATAGCAATATCTCCTTCAAATGTTCCCACTCCCGTCGCTCTAAAAGTTACAGCTATACTTTGACCGGAATAAGAACTTAGGTCAACAATCGCGGTTTCCCAAAGTTCTGTAGCCGATGTCTGCTGCTGGCCTGAAAGTGTCCATTCAGTTGTTGTTCCGTTTACGACCACTTCAAGAGTTCCAATCTGGCCTCCAAACATATGGTAGTCAAAAGACAGAGCAGGATCTGTTAAAGCTGTCAAGTCTACTCGTGGCGACACTAATTCAGCAACGTCTCCATTAGAAGAACCAGAGGCTTCAATAAAGAAATAGTCTCCTGTTGTAATCGTGGGGTCAGGTCCTGTACCGCCAGAACTTGTGTCCGTCCCAAGAGCAGATTCCCAAAAGTAACTTGAGTCAGTATTAGTTGCATTCCAGCAATTCTCATAACTAAAAGGAGCATCGTTGCTTGGAGTAAATGTCTCAAAATCTTCTGTATAAGGTGTTGCTATAGCACTACAAGCTGTTCTGAAGGTAAAAGGACCTACCCAAGCAGAGGTTCCACCAGCACCACAATCAGCACGTACGTAATAATCATATTCAGTATCTTCAGTTAATGCGGTCGCGCCATAAGGATTTCCAACACCAGAAACTGTAGGTGTACCTATAGGAGGCGTTCCTTGAGTTACAATTTCAACATCCCATAATGTTGCAGTTCCATTTTCTGTCCAACCAAGAGAAGCTGTAGTATCTGTAATATTGATTGCTGTAAGTGCAGAGGGATCTAAACATGACGGTGGTGATGCAGAGCTAATCGTGGGTGAGGTCACACAAAATCCCCAATTCCAACCGCTTTGATCATCGTAGGAAAAACGGTATTGAAACCCTGATAATTGGGTAGCCGTAAATCCTGAAATATCTAAAACAGCTGTGGTGTAGCCATCAGTACCTGCACATGATTGATAATCAGTATTAGTGGAGTTGCCTGAAAACACCTCTAAAGCCGACCAAGCATCCGCATCTGCATCATAGGTTTCGATCGCCAAAATATCACCGTTTAGCGCACGATACGTAAAGCCACCACTAACCGTAATCCATGTTTCCCCAGCTCCACTGGCAGCAGTAAGGTCTATAATTGGTGATGTCACTATAGGATTATCGGTCGAACCGTTACCTGCAGCATCATCGTCAAAGTTAAAGGTTGTTCCCGCACCTGTTGGGTCAGAAAGTAAGCCTCCAGCTGTATAGGATCCACCGAGTGTCCAAGATGCATTAGGCCAGTTTGCTGGTTGATTGAGCACTTGTGCTTCTGCCTGATTGAGGCAGCAAGCTAAGAGTAGCATTGAGAGTAATATTTTATACATAATACAGGTTATTTAATATCATGATAATATTAACCTTTTTATGCGAAAAATTAAGACAAACGTTAAAAATTCGATTAAAAACAATAAAATTCGTTAAAATTCGTGTTTAGAATTTCCGGAATTTTATGCTCATTGCATCCTTTATCGTGCTTACCTTTATTATATACAAGCCATCAGGTAAGTGCTCCGTATTAAAACTATTTAATACTTTAACTTTTTGAATTAAAGTTCCAGAGAGACTATAAAGTCTTGCCTCAGCAATAGGTTCTTGAGAAATGATGTGTACCTTTTTTTCTATGGAAGAATATCTTAAACTTATTTGAGCATTTAGATTGTCTACTAATGATAAGGTTTCTGCTTGTAATATATTCACAACTTGATTTGGATTGATACCATAATTTGAATCCGTAGTTCCGTCAGGCCAGTAAATAGTTAGCTCATCAATAATGGAATTTGTACCAATTCCAAAATGAATCGTTCCTGAATTTTGAGACAAGTATCCTTCACCCGCAAGCAAAGTTTTATATTGATCTTGTCCATTACAAGTAATTTTAATTACCGCACCTATACCGTCTTTATTACAAAACTTACCTGTAAGTCTAATTTTAACCCAATTTCCCAAACCTGTAGAAACGTTATCCCATAGGAATATGTTTTCTTGATTGTTGTTAGTCACAAAAATATCCATTGAGCCATTTTGGTTGAAATCAGAGACTGCATTAGAGAAACTGGTACCAGTATCTGCCACTAGGCCAGGGGCGGTAGGTATGGTAAAAATGTTTGAATTATTTTCATATAAAGCTGCCGACAAAAGGTTACGGTTACTACCATCAAACATACCGCTGACATATAAGTCTTGATCGGCATCATTATCAACATCAACAAATACCGCTCCCCAGCCTACGCTGTCAAATGATGTTCCCGTATCTGTCGTGACATCAGAAAAGGTAGCGTTACCATTATTTTTCAAGAGAATATTTCCCTGGGGATTATTTGTGACATATATGTCAAAAAAACCATCATTATTATAATCCCCTACGGTCGTAGACATGGCATCGATCAAAAGGTTTGAACTAGAATCCACGCTCAGATCCGTAAAATTTCCAGTACCATCATTTTGAAACAGCCAGTTTTCAAACGCATATTTATCGTTTGAAACATAAAGGTCTTGATCCCCATCATTATCAAAATCAAAGAATGCAGAGCAAAACGACATGCGAGGCTGCAAAGAAATCCCTGAGGTAGCAGTCTGATCTGTAAAAGTATTATCGCCGTTATTTACATACAGCTTGTTTGAATTTACTTGACTCCTAACAGAAACAAATAGGTCTAAATATTTATCATTATTGACGTCTGCCCAGCTCGCCCCAAACGACTCAAGCCCAGATGTAGTGAGCCCACTCGCGGCCGTAATTTCCACAAGACCTGCTGCCCCTTGATTTTCAAACAATCTATTAGAGCCTGTATCAGATGTGACAAATAAATCCTTATCATCATCGTTGTCGATATCGATCCAAGTTACAGCCTTAGTCCTGTACATCATATTCACAGCGGGAAAAAAGACTTCGGTAAAAATTCCATTATTATTTTCAAAGAATCTCACGTTAGAATTGGCGTCAGTGGCGAGTGTGACATCATCCCAACCATCATCATTAAAATCTACTAAAGAAATTCCACTACCAAAACTTGGATTCCCTACACTCACAGGCAAGCCCACCGCGGCGGCTGTGTCTTGAAAATCGATTTGAGAATGACATTCAATACTATAAAAAACAATAAACAGTAAAAAAATAATTGACCTGACCATATTATATCGCGATTGAAAAAATTTAGTTAAAAATACAAATTATAATAATTCAAACCTCTCATTATCAGAACGTGTAAAATTGTTTGCAAAAAAACATGCAGGTATTCAGTATACAGGAAACTTAATGGGTCTACAATTTCGCTTTCGCGAAAGCGTAACTAAATTCCATCCTGAATAAAAGAGGAGACCTCTATGGCCGCCTTCATATTCAATGTGCGTTGGAATATTTACCCCACCACAAAATTCACAATCTTGCCAGGTACTACGATCGTTTTACGGATGGTCTTACCTTCCAGTTGTTCTTGAACCTTATTGTTATCTAAAACCAATTTCTCCAACTCATCCTTAGAAACATCAACTGGTAAGTCCAGTGTAAACTTCATTTTCCCATTGAATGAGATGGGATAAGTCTTGCTGCTTTCTACTAAATACTTTTCTTCAAAAACAGGAAACTCAGCTTCGCTGATCGACTCATCGTGACCCAGCAGAGACCACAATTCCTCTGCAATATGCGGTGCGTAAGGCGATACCAGAACGGCTAGCGGTTCCAAAACATCGCGGCTGTTGCACTTCTGAGCGGTCAGTTCATTGACCGCAATCATAAAACTGCTTACACTGGTATTGAAAGAAAAGTTCTCAATGTCCTCACGTACTTTTTTGATGGTTTTGTGCAAGGTCTTCATACTGTCTGGAGATGCTTTTTCATCACTTAAAGTAAAACCGTTTTCATCATGATAGAGCTTCCACAGCTTTTTCATAAAACCATAAACACCAGTAATTCCAGCAGTGTTCCACGGCTTGGCCTGCTCCAGCGGTCCTAAAAACATCTCGTACAAGCGCAAGGTATCTGCTCCATACTGATCGCAGATGTCGTCCGGATTGACTACATTGTATTTGGACTTGGACATTTTTTCTACTTCTCGGTGAGTTAAATATTTTTCATCATCATCAAGAACAAACTCAGCTTCTTTTATAAATTTAAACCTAAGGTCATTCTTTAAGGACTTAATGTCAAGCTCATCAGAATTACCCTTTAAATACTTTACATCCACTCGGAAAGGTGAAAATGTTCCATTAAATTCATCAAGATCGCCTAATTTGATGCTAACACCTGTTTCTTTTGCAATTTCTAGTTTGGATTCCCAAATTGAGTTCAAAATGTTATCAAAAGATTTATTCAATCCAGCTTCAAATGAGGTTTTAGGTATAACATACTTTTTTGAAAGCTCTTTCATTGAAGCCAACACCTCTTTTTCGTCAGTGACAGATTCAAAACTTATAGGCAAACCACATCCATATGCCCATGCGCTCTCCCCCAAAATCATCCCTTGATTGATCATTTTTTGGAAAGGTTCTTTGACACTTACCTTACCTAGATCGTGCAGCACTTTTACCCAAAATCGACTGTATAGCAAATGACCGGTCGCGTGCTCACTTCCTCCTATATACAAGTCTACATTCTGCCAATATTCCTGCGCTTCTTTTGAAAACATCTCGTCTGGATTGTTAGCATCCATGTATCTGAACATGTACCAAGAACTTCCCGCCCAGCCCGGCATGGTGTTCAATTCCAGCGGGTAGACGCAATCTCTACCATCGTCGTTTGACACGACTTTGTTTTCTTTGGTACACCAGCTCCAAGTCGTTGCACGTCCTAGCGGCGGTGCGCCGTCCTCCGTAGGAAGATATTCATCTACTTCCGGCAATTCCAGAGGCAAGTGCTGGCGATCAATCATTTGTGGTAAACCGTCCTTGAAGTATACGGGTATCGGCTCTCCCCAGTAGCGTTGTCTGGAAAATACCGCATCGCGCAATCGGTAATTTGTGGTTCCTTTTCCAGAACCTTTTTCTTCCAGTTTGGCAATAGCGGCGACCATCGCTTTTTTATAGCTCATTCCGTTGAGGAAATCGCTATTGGTCAGTGGCGTGTTGTCTTTAGGCGTGTAGGCTTCCTTGCTGATGTCAATGTCCTCGAAAATGTTTTTTATGGGAGGCATTCCTTGCTGACCGGCAAAATAATTAGCAAACGCGTGATCGCGCTCGTCGCCACAGGGGACGGCCATTACGGCTCCGGTTCCATAACCCGCCAAAACATAATCGCCTATCCAGATCGGCACTTGTTCACCGCTCAATGGATGAACCGCGTAGGCTCCCGTAAACACTCCCGAAATGGTCTTGACATCTGCCATGCGCTCTCGTTCTGAGCGTGCTGCGCTGGCTTTTTTATAAGCTTCTACGGCTTCTTTCTGTTCTGCAGTTGTAATTGCATCGACTAGCTCATGCTCTGGAGCCAGCGTCATAAATGTGACGCCGTAAATCGTGTCTGGACGTGTTGTGAATACTGGGATTTTTGCTTCGGCTCCGCTCAGCAAACTCTGATTTTCCAAATTAAATGTGACCATTGCCCCCACCGATTTCCCGATCCAGTTGCGCTGGATTTCTTTGATGCTTTCGCTCCAGTCAAGTCCGTCGAGGTCGTTTAATAAACGCTCTGCAAACACACTGATGCGCATCATCCACTGGCGCATTTTTTTGCGCACTACGGGATGCCCGCCACGTTCTGAAACGCCGTTTACAATCTCATCGTTAGCCAGTACGGTTCCCAGTGCGGGACACCAGTTCACTTCAGTATCTGCCAGATACGTCAAGCGGTAATCGAGTAATATTTTTTGCTGCTCTTCATCGCTGTAGGCATTCCATTCTGCTGCTATAAATTGTGGCAGATCTTCTTCTGTAGCAGCGTTGATGGTGGTTGTTCCGCTTTCGCGAAAGCGAGAAACCAAATCTTCAATGGGTCTGGTACGATCTTCATCCTTGTCATACCAGCTCTCGAAAAGCATGATGAAAATCTCCTGCGTGTATTTGTAATAGTCGGGATCACTGGTTTTTAGCTCGCGCGACCAGTCAAAACTGAACCCGATGCGGTCCATTTGCTCGCGATAACGGGCAATATTGTCTCTTGTCGTAATCGCGGGATGTTGACCGGTCTGGATCGCGTACTGCTCAGCCGGCAAGCCAAAGCTGTCGTAACCCATGGGATGCAGGACGTTATGACCGGTGTGGCGTTTGTAGCGCGATACGATATCACTGGCGATATACCCCAGCGGGTGGCCCACATGCAGCCCGGCACCACTGGGATAAGGGAACATATCCAGTGCGTAGAATTTAGGCTTATCAGACTGGTTGACAGCTTTAAAAGTCTGGTTCTTTGCCCAGAAATCTTGCCATTTCTTTTCAATCTTCTTGTGGTCGTACAGTAACATGCGAGGGTTTTATAAGGTGCAAAAATAATGGGTTTAAGAGAATGGATTGTATAAGAAGTAAGAAACTGGAGTCAGGGGACAAGATTTCTCAAATAAACAGGTAAGATATCATGTTGAGCGCAGTCGAAGCAGATTTGATCTCTTCATACTTAAAACGTTCTCGACTTTAGTTTATGCTGAGCTCGTCGACGTACTCGAACTGACATTTGATCAAAAAGTTTATCTGCATTTCCTTTAAAAAAAAAGGGAAAACCGTTTGGCAGCTTGCTGCAAAACAAAAGGGTTTGACCATAGAAATCTGTATGTTAAAGATCGTATTATAAACAACCGTAAAACCCTCTGATCGCTCCCTCGCCATGCTCGCTCGTTGTCGATCGGTCTCCCTTCGGAAATGGGAGAGGCCGCAATTGATGAAAAAAAATCATATATCCACTGAAAACCTCATCGCTGTTGCCTCATACCAAGCTTACTTTCTTACTTTTGTTTAGAATTATTTTTCAATTTTAATGGCTTCACAGTCCAGTTATCAGAAACGCCGCGTGTTCAGCTCCTATTTTTGGGTGGTGATCAGTTTATTTCTAGTCTTGTTTATGCTGGGATTACTCGGTCTCTTTTTATTGAACAGCCAGAAACTCGCCGATTACTTCCGGGAGCAAGTACCGATGTCCATCTATTTCAAAGACACGGCAAAGGACGTAGAAATGCAGCAACTAGAAAAAACACTCCAGATGGCGGAGTACACCAAAAGCGCTGTTTTTGTGAGTGCGGAAGAGGGTGCCAGACAAACCCAAGAAGATCTGGGAGAAGATTTTGTAGCTACGCTAGATGGTTTTAACCCGATTCCCAATTCTATTGACCTTAGACTTAATGCCAATTTTGTCACCGCCAGCGAGGTGCAACAAATCGCAGACGAACTCGCCGAAAAAGAATTTGTTCAAGAGGTCATCTTTGATAAACCACTGGTTTCACTATTAAATGAAAATGTAAAGCGCATCACTTTCTGGATGCTGGTTGTTGCTGGAATATTTGTTTTGATTGCATTTCTTTTGATCAATAGTTCCATAAGATTGAGCGTGTATGCTAAGCGTTTCACGATAAAAACCATGCAAATGGTAGGTGCTACCAAAGGATTTATACGCAGGCCTTTTATTTCCACGAGTATTAAACTGGGAGTAATCGCCGCCGTGCTTGCATTGGGATTGCTGGCCGTAGTCATTTACTATGCAGATCAATATATTCCTGAATTGCAGATACTTTCTAATTATGAGATGCTAGCCATACTCTTTGCGGGAGTCCTGTCATTTGGAATACTGATCAGTTTGTTAAGTACATTCTTTGCTACCACAAGATATTTGAACCTGAGAACGGATCAGTTATACTTTTAAATTTGTTTTGCTAATCGCCCAACACAATTTCTCTAAGTTTTATTTGTTTTAATTTGCGATCGCCTTAATCCATTAGAATCCTATGAAGAATAAGTTCACATCTCCAGAATCAAAAGCAACCTTTTCTCAAGAAGAAAACATTAAACCTCGCAAGGAGTTTCTCTTTAAAAAGAAAAATTATTTATGGATGGTTATAGGGCTTGTGGTGATTGCTTTGGGTTTTGCCTTGATGGCTGGCGGTGGAACAGAGGACCCAGAAGTTTTTAGTGAAGATATATTTCACTGGACCCGCATACGTCTGGCTCCTACTCTTGTATTGATTGGCTTTGGAATTGAAGTTTATGCCATATTGTTAAATCCAGATAAGTAAGTATTGGAAACGCTAGATGCCTTTATTCTGGGCTGTATTCAAGGATTGACTGAATTTCTTCCTGTCTCCTCCAGCGGACATATTGAACTGGGGAAAGCAGTTCTGGGAACTGATATAGGAAACAAGGAGGAAAACCTGCTTTTTACTGTTGTGGTTCACTTTGCTACCGCTTTGAGCACCATAATCGTTTTTAGAAAAGACATCATTGATTTGTTCAAAGGTCTTTTCTCATTCTCATGGAATGACGAAACCCAATTTGCTGCAAAAATCATCTTATCTATGATTCCGGCGGTTTGCATAGGATTATTTTTTGAAGATTACCTAGAGTCTTTATTTGAAGGTAGAATCATCCTCGTTGGTTTCATGCTTATCATTACAGGTTTGTTACTTTTCCTTGCAGGGCGAGCTAAACTCACTGGAAAAGACGTAGGTTGGAAAGATGCCATTATTATAGGTCTTTCTCAAGCCGTTGCTATGTTGCCTGGAGTTTCACGTAGTGGTGCTACGATTTCAACTTCGGTTCTTTTGGGAAATGACCGCACCAAAGCAGCTCGTTTCTCTTTTTTAATGGTGGTACCACTCATTTTTGGTAAGATCGCTAAAGATATTTTGAGCGGAGATATTGTACTGGAATCCGGTTCAAGCATGCCGCTGATCGTTGGTTTTGGAGCCGCTTTTATCACTGGACTTTTAGCCTGTACTTGGATGATCTCACTGGTTAAGAAAGCAAAACTGCACTATTTTTCCTATTACTGTTTCTTAGTGGGTTTGATTGCGATTGTCGCTGGGGCGATTCAGGGTTAGAAAATTCTTCGAGGCCAAACCTCGGAGGTTTTCCCGACTTGTCAAAAGTTTTCTCAGACGGGTTCTAAGTAATCTCAAAAATATGAGGTTCTCAAACCTTCGTGGTTTGAATAGATTGAAATTATACTTCACTCAATTACCTCCTGCGCCAGCATATAATTAACTATCGCCTCTTTCATCAATACCGACTGCTCGCCTGCTTTTAAGGGCGGCAAATTCTCCTTGAGATCGTAATGCGGCCATTTCTCATCGTCGTAATGTGAAAACTCATAATATCCATAAGGTTCCAGCACTCGGCAAATAGCGATGTGCATCAATTGAAGTTTTTCATCCTTTTTGAACTTGCGATGCAGCTGCCCCAATTCCTGAACACCTATTATAAACAAGATCGCATCCAGATCCATCTCTTCTCCATCGCCAAATCGCTCCTGAAAAAATGCGATCGTTGCCACCCATCGTTCCTTTAATTGTTCATCTCTCGTCATGCTGCAAAGTTAATGACTATGCATTGCAATTATATCTATCGTTTGAATCTAATGGTTTGAAATATCTCGCTTTCGCGAAAGCGCACATTATGCAAATTATTAGTTAAAAACTTAGTTTTATTATTTGGAACGATCGTTTCAATATATGTTTGTAGTGTAATTGCAAGATATGCCTCGAGTAGAAACTTTTAATCGTGATTTAGTACTTCAAAACATCATGCAGGTGTTCTGGAAGAAGGGCTATAATGGTACAAGTATGCAAGATCTTGTAAATGCAAGTAACCTGAATCGTAGTAGTTTGTATAATAGCTTCGGCGATAAGATGCAGCTTTACAAACTAGCACTAACTACCTATATGGAGGGAACTGGTTTACAGTTTGAAGAGGTTTTAAATAAATCGCACAATGCCTTAGAAACAATTAGAAATATTTTTTACAGTTTTTTACCAGAAATCGCTACTGATTCAAGGGGATGCATGGGTATGAATTGCAAAGCTGAAATGGCATCAGATTCAAACATCAAAGTCTGGCTGGAAAATACCCAAGAGCAAACGCTGACGCTTTTTCAAAAGTTGGTCAAGGACGGTCAAAATCAAGGAGTAATCAATAAAAACCAAGATTGCAGAACCTACGCCTGGCATGTGTTTAACGCGTTTCAAGGTTTCAGAATGACAGGTATACTGGAAAAGGATGAGAAGGTTTTGAAGTCCATCATCCACAATTCATTAAAAATATTAGAGTAATTTTTTTTTAACCTTATTTGGAACGATTGTTCCAGATATTAATAATCAATAGTTATGAGTAAATTAAAAGGTAAAGTAACCGTTATAACCGGTGGGAATTCAGGAATAGGTTTTTCAACCGTTCAAAAATTTCTCAGTGAGGGCGCAAAAGTGGTCTTCTCCGGTCGCAGACAAGAAGCTCTGGACGAGGCAGCTTCAAAGCTATCAGGCGATTTCAAGACCGTACTGGCTGATCAGACTAACCTTGATGATAACAAACGACTTATCAAGGAAGCCGTAGATACGTACGGTAAAATTGACGTAGTTTTTGCTAATGCGGGAGTAGCACAGTTCCGTCCCAGCGATCAGATTGATGAGGAATTCTTTGATAATCAGTTCAACACTAACATAAAAGGCCCTGCTTTTTTGGTAAAGGAAGCGATCCCTCATTTGAATGATGGTGCAAGTTTGATATTCAACACTTCCATCGTACACCAAAAAGGATTTGATGGCTCCGGCGTTTATAGTGCAACTAAAGGTGCCCTACGTTCCTACGCCCGCGTTCTGACGACTGAACTGGCTTCTCGTAAAATCCGCGTGAATTCCGTAGCTCCAGGGCCTATCGGTACACCCATTTACAATAAAATGGATGGAATGACTAATGAGCAGGTCGAGGAAATGGGTAAAAGTTTTGCGGAGAATGTGCCGCTCTCTCGTTTTGGCGAGCCAGAAGAAATTGCTGGAGCAGTCGCATGGCTAGCCAGCGATGAGGCCAGCTACGTAAACGGTATCGAGCTTGAAATCGATGGCGGTATGAGTCAGATCTAGAAGTAAACAACTTAGTTCTTCTGAATATCAAATCCGTGTATCTTTTAAAGCTACACGGATTTTTTATTGCTCCCGGTATTTAGTATAAGCTGAAACATACTTCGAATAAATTAAATAAGGTCTTGAGCGCAGCCGAAACGTATATTTGTAAA
Organism: Nonlabens sp.; assembly: GCA_049671565.1. Classification (GTDB taxonomy): domain Bacteria; phylum Bacteroidota; class Bacteroidia; order Flavobacteriales; family Flavobacteriaceae; genus Nonlabens. The sequence continues at coordinate 116,261 of JBATVD010000007.1, read as the reverse complement.
AAGCTCCGCATGAAACTCTATCTTGTCCCGACTCCCATAGGCAACCTGGCCGATATGACCTATCGCAGCGTAAACGTTCTCAAGGAGGTGGATCTGATTCTTGCCGAGGATACACGCACCAGTGGCAAACTATTACAGCATTATGAGATCAATACGTCCATGATGTCCTACCATATGCACAACGAGCATAAGATAAGCGACAGCATTGTAAAACGCATCGCAGCTGGAGAAACCATGGCTCTTATCACAGACGCTGGATCCCCTGGAATAAGTGATCCTGGATTTTTGCTTGCGCGAAAGCTGATAGAAAATAACATCCCGATTGAGGCCTTACCAGGAGCCACCGCCTTTGTTCCCGCAATCACTGTTTCAGGATTGCCCTGCGATAAATTTGTTTTTGAAGGTTTTCTTCCCGTAAAAAAGGGACGCAACAAACGCTTAGAATATCTAAAAGATGAAGATCGAACTATTGTTTTCTACGAGTCGCCCCATAAACTCCCGAAAACCCTCAAGGATTTTCAAGAACATTACGGCAGCGATCGCCAGATCAGTGTTTCTCGCGAGATCTCAAAAATGTTTGAAGAACATTATCGAGGGACAGTTGCCGATGCTTTAACACATTTTGAAACTAAAAAACCCAAAGGCGAATTTGTTTTAGTGCTTCAGGGGAAGTCTTGAGTTTTATTCATCTCAATTTCCAATATGCTGTCCCGGTAACTGTACGGGATCGCTGCGATAATTCAATATGATATATGTGTCTTGTCACGCTGAGCCTGCCGGAGCGCTAGCTTAGTAAAACATTGGGATAAACATCCAATTTCAACAGACTCAGTTTGACGTCCCTATTCAATCTATTTCCACCATCACGGGACAGTGGTCACTATGTACCGCTTCACTTAAAATCACGGATCGGTTTACGCGATCTTTCATCGTATCGTTCACCATGTGGTAATCAAGTCTCCAGCCCTTGTTTCTGGCTCTGGAGCCACCACGATAACTCCACCAGCTGTACTGGTCAGGTTGATCACTGAACATCCGGAAGGTGTCCACAAAGCCGCTTGCGACAAACCGATCCATCCACTCACGTTCTTCTGGAAGAAAACCTGACATGTTTTTCAATCTTACAGGATCATGAATGTCTATGGCTTTATGACAGATATTGTAATCTCCACAAACCAGTAAATTAGGTCGCTCCTTGCGCAATTCTTTAGAATATTCTAGAAACTGCTCCATGTACTCAAATTTGAGGCTCAATCGCGCGTCATTTGTTCCGCTAGGTAAATACATGGACATCACAGAAAGGTTGCCATAATCAGCTCTGATATTTCTCCCCTCGTTGTCCATCAAGTCGATTCCTGTGCCGTACTCCACGTGATCGGGTTCGGTTTTGGAAATGATTGCCGTACCTGAATAGCCTTTCTTTTGTGCAGAGTAGTAATACTGATATTTGTATCCCGCTTTCGCGAAAGCGTCAGTATCTACCTGCTCCTCCATAGCTTTGATCTCTTGTAGGCACAGAACGTCTGGATTTGCAGCATTGAGCCATTTGATCAAATCTTTTTTCATTGCGGCACGAATGCCGTTTACGTTATAGGATATTATTTTCATTGTTTATTTCTCTTCTTGATACATTCCCACTACCGTCTCATTCTGATCTGTTTTGTAGGCTCTGTACATTCCTGCGGTATTGAATTCCATGGATATATTTCCCAGATGATCCAGTGCTACGATACCGCCCGTTCCACCCAGCTCAACGAGTTTTTTCTGGATCACCTCTTCTGTTGCCTGTTCAAGTGTCATGCCACCATATTCCATAAGCGCGCTGATATCGTAGGCGACCTGAGCGCGGATGAAATACTCACCGTGTCCCGTGCTGGAAACTCCACAAGTGGTATTGTTTGCATAAGTACCGCTTCCTATAATGGGTGAATCGCCTATACGGCCGTATTTTTTATTGGTCATACCGCCGGTACTGGTTCCAGCGGCGATGTTTCCATTTTTGTCAAGAGCAACACAACCTACCGTACCGTACTTTTGATCTTTAAAGAATGGATCTTCCAGTTCTAGTTCTACGATGGATTTTTTATCGTTCAGCTTAAGAGTTGCCTGTTTTTGATTTTCACTTTTCTCGCGTTCTAAAACCTTCTGTAATGACTGGTATCTTCGGTCTGTAAAAAAGTATTTATTATCAACGATCTCAATATTTTCATCATTGAGAGATTGGGCAAATTGATCTGCTCCGTCGCCACTCAAAAGAACGTGCTCTGATTGGGTCATCACCTTCCGCGCAAGCGATATAGGGTTTTTTACAGTCGTTACTCCTGCGATTGCTCCTGCATCAAGTGTCTTACCGTCCATGAAGCTAGCATCGAGCGAATTGATGCCGTCATGAGTAAATACGGCCCCTTTCCCAGAATTGAACAGAGGCGAGTCTTCCATAATGCGTATGCTTACTTCTACGGCATCCATCGCACTTCCACCATTAGCAAGAATTTTATGTCCCGCTTCAACGGCTTCCGTCAGCTTTTGACTGTATTGCTGCTCCAACTCAGGAGTCATATTTTTCTTTTGAATCGTACCCGCACCGCCATGAATCACTATGGCAAAGTCTGCGACCTTTTCATGTTTTTTTGAGGAGCTTGTATCTAAATGACCCTGATTCTCAACTTGTTCATTGCACGAGATAAGTATCAAGATGAGTAGCAGGGAAAGAAATCTCATATTTAAAATATTTGTGCGTAAGTTATTGATTAAATCACTCAATTCATAACTCGCAACAGGGAAGTCAGGATGCATATTTAATATCTTCGCCAGTATGAATTGGTTAGATATTATAATTTGTATTTTCTTATTAATTGGGCTTTGGAAAGGTTATCTCAATGGCTTTTTTGTTGAGCTGACTTCACTTATCGCGCTCATTGCAGCTATTTACGGTTCTATTTATTTTTCTAATTATGCCGGAGACTGGCTGCGAGAACAATTTGACTGGGAGGAAACCTATATTGCCATTGCCAGTTTTGTCATCACTTTTGTGGTCATCATCTTTATCATTACTTATATAGGTAAATTAATAACCAAAGTGGTAAAAACGGTACAACTAAGTTTTATTAATAAATTAGCTGGAGCTGCTTTTGGGCTTGCAAAAATGGGCTTTCTCGCTAGTGTGATCCTCATGTTCATTAACAGCGCCAGTGGTGAATTTAATCTAATAGATAAAAAGATCAAAGAAGACAGTCTTATCTACGCACATATTGAACCACTTGCTCCCTTTCTCTTGCCCAAAATTCTCGAAGAGGCTGATCGCGTGGACCGCAGATTGAGAGGTGATGACAATGAAGAAGAATTAGAAGAGGAAGTCTAATCGAACTCAATTTCATAACTTGCTATCTACGACTATTAATTTAATAAATAGCCATAATCCTACAAATACTGATTATTAAGGAGTTACATTTCTATTCTCTATAAAATTTAGGGAGGATTTTGGTATTTAGTCGGATCAAACCATTTTAATTAATTCCCTGAAAAACAGTTGATTAGATTGAGTTATCAACACATTTACATATATTTAACGCGCACACCTTATTGTGGATCGCGGGTTTATTGTCATCTTTACAGTCCCAATGGGGAGCGAGGTAAAAGATTTACCTAAGGGTCTTTACTTTTTGTAAAATAAAGCGAAAGTGATTTGTCGCAAATCAGATGAAGATCTGATTTAACAAAAGCACTTTAATAATAACTTTAAGTATCAGTTCATGGTACAAGATTTGGTTGGTTGGAAGCCGCCTTACAAACATTCTTCGTTTGTGGGCGGTTTTTTTATGCCTTATTTGTAAAAAAACATTTCCTCTACATACTGTTGCACTTCATGGTGCATAAAATACCTCAAATCCTTTCCCTCTTTGATCCCATTGCGTATCATGGTAGACGAGATCTCCATGATAGGAGCGTTGATTTTAGTGATTTTTGGATGATTGATAAACTCCTCCTTAACCCTACCTGTAGAAATGCGAGGGTAAACAATGATCTCGTAATCTTCAAGCAACACTTGATAATTCTTCCATCTGTGGAGGCTTTTCAAATTATCCTCTCCCATGATGAGAACAAATTTTCTCTCAGGATATTTTTCAGAGAGATGAGCCAGTGTATTTACAGTATAATTGGGCTGTGGTAAACTAAACTCAATATTATTCGCCTTGATTTTTTCATAATTATCTGTGGCGAGATGTACCATGTGCAACCGCTGGTAGTCATCCAGCAAGGTGTTTTTCTTCTTTAACGGGTTGTGCGGCGTGACCACCATCCACAATTCATCAAGGTCACTGTTTTCCACAAGGTAATTTGCAATAGCAAGATGACCTATATGAATAGGGTTAAAAGTCCCGAAATAGAGCGCCGTTTTTTTCTTTGAAGTCAATATCTTATAATTAGAATTTGAGTTTACTTTTTTTTGGAGAGCAATGCAAATATCGACAGATATTTTATAAGTCCCTTTCAAATTAATCAGCGCGGCTTATGAATAACATTTTTCTGCTACGGAGAGACAAAGTCATTTGAGAAAGAAGGTATTCAGATAAAAATTCAACAGAACCTTAATTAAAAACGGTACAACGTCTTTTTATCTTTGCAGCTATAAAGAAAGAATCATGAGTATGCCAGTACGAGTACGTTTTGCCCCCAGCCCTACCGGGCCTCTTCATATAGGTGGTTTGAGAACCGCTCTTTTTAATTACCTCTTTGCCAAACAACACAATGGAACTTTCATTCTCCGTATAGAAGACACTGATCAGAATCGGTATGTAGAGGGTGCAGAGGACTATATTAAGGAAGCACTGGACTGGTGCCAGATTTCTTGTGATGAAGGTCCACATAAAGATGGAAATCATGGTCCCTATCGCCAGAGCGAGCGCAAGGATCGCTACAGAGCCTACGCTGAGGAGCTTATTTCAAAGGATGCTGCATATTACGCATTTGACACCGCTGATGAGCTTGCCCAAGCTAGAAAAACAGCAGAAAGCAATAAGCAAACTTTTATCTACAATCATAAAAATAGGCAAGAGTTTACAAATTCACTCACATTGAGTCAAGAAGAAGTGAACCAGCGCATCGCAAATGGCGATGATTTCACCATACGTTTCAAACCTGAGCTGAAAATGCTGGGAATGTATGACGAGATACGCAAGGGAATTGAGATAGACACCAATTTGCTGGATGACAAAGTTTTGTTCAAAAGCGATGGAATGCCCACCTACCATCTGGCAAATGTGGTAGACGATCACGAGATGAAAATTACACACGTAATACGTGGGGAAGAATGGTTGCCCAGCATGGCACTGCATGTTTTGTTGTATGAAAGCTTCGGCTGGAGCGCACCTAAATTTGCTCATTTGCCCCTTATTTTAAAGCCTACAGGAAAAGGCAAATTGTCCAAACGCGATGGTGATAAAATGGGGTTCTCTGTATTTCCTCTGGATTGGAGAGATCCCAAGACTGGAGAAAAAAGCAGTGGTTTTAGGGAAGACGGCTACTTACCCGAGGCCATGGTAAATATCCTAGGCTTCCTAGGCTGGAATCCCGGTACAGAACAGGAAATTTTCACTCTGGAAGAGCTGGTAAATGCATTCACCTTGGATAAAGTCAACAGTTCAGGGGCAAAGTTTGATCCAGAGAAGGCAAAATGGTTCCAGCAGCAATGGTTTGTAAAGCAAGATGATGCTGTTGTGGGTGCCGCTTTCGCGAAAGCGTTACAAGAAAAAAACATTTCCTACCCCAGTCAGGATTACGTAAACATCGTGTGCGGGCTCGTAAAAGAGCGTGCCGTTTTTATAGAAGATCTCTTTGAATTATCAGGCTTCTTTTTTCAATCTCCGAAAGGATATGACGACAAAAACGTGATAAAATGTTGGAAAGAAGATACTGGAGCAATAATGACTCAAGTGGCAGAGGTCATCACAAAATCTAAAGCAAATGACGCCGCAGAACTTGCTGCCGATGTGAAAGGTTGGATCAAATCCCAAGAGATGGGATTTGGAAAAGTAATGATGCCGTTGCGGCTTGCGTTAGTTGGAAGTCTCATGGGGCCAGATGTCTTTGAAATCGCTTCCATGATCGGGAAAGAAGAAACTGTAAATCGTATTGAAGCAGCAATCCAAGAACTTAGCTAATCTTAACTAAATATGGAAATTGAGGCAGGTCTTAGACAATTTAACTGGAAGCAAAAAATGGTTTTTGCTCTGGTTTTAGGATGTCTACACGCTTTTTTATTGTGGCTCATCGATCAGTTTGTAGATAATGATTTTCAAACACCCTTGGGGCTTGTTTTCCAAGGTGTTTTTTTTGGATTGTTTATGGGGTTTGGCATGCCGTATCTAATGAAAAAATTCCCGAAAACTTTTACAAGCGATCTTGGAAAAAATATAACTCCCACAATTGACGAGGATGAAGCAATTGAAGTCAGTGGTCCAGCAAATCTTTTCCGAGGAGTTGAAGGTGTAGGTGGTAAATTATTTTTGAGTAACAAGAATGTCATATTCAAATCACACAAATTAAACGTGCAGACAGGTCAAACTACAATTCCTTTTAAGGATATAGTGGATCTGAAAACACGCAAAAGTGGATACATTTTTAATAACGGCCTTAGAATCATTACAAATGAGAAAAATTATGATCTTGTTGTAGGTAAAAGAGATATCTGGATTGAGCAGATCCGTGCTCGCATGTAGCAAGCCATTATAATCAAATTTTAGTGTAACAAATGGCTTATCTTACCTACTTATAAGCACTAATCATTAAACTATAAATTATGGGATACTTATTTGTACCAGTAATGCTGATCATAGGATTCTTTCTATTGTTAGGAACCTTTTTTACAGTAAAACAACAAACGGCTGCCATTGTGGAGCGTTTTGGAAAGTTTACCAGCATGCGCCATTCTGGCTTGCAGCTTAAAGTTCCGCTTATTGATCGGGTTGCAGGCCGTATTAACCTTAAAATACAGCAGTTGGATGTTATTGTGGAGACTAAAACTAAAGATGACGTATTCGTACGTCTTAAGATCTCCGTTCAATTTCAAGTGCTTCGTGAAAAAGTGTATGATGCATTTTACCGCTTAGAAAATCCTCACGATCAGATTACGGCCTATGTATTTGATGTAGTGCGTGCCGAGGTTCCTAAAATGAAATTAGATTACGTTTTTGAAAAAAAGGATGATATTGCGATCGCGGTCAAACGCGAGCTTAACGAGGCCATGTCTGACTACGGTTATGACATCATCAAAACGCTTGTAACAGATATAGATCCTGATGTACAAGTAAAGGCTGCCATGAACCGTATCAACGCTTCAGAACGTGAAAAAACTGCTGCTGAATACGAAGCAGAAGCAGAGAGAATAAAAATCGTTGCAAAGGCTCGTGCTGAGGCTGAGTCCAAAAGACTTCAAGGTCAAGGTATTGCTGACCAACGTCGCGAGATCGCTAGAGGTCTAGAAGAAAGTGTGGATGTATTAAACAACGTAGGAATCAATAGCCAGGAAGCGAGTGCGCTTATAGTTGTGACTCAACACTATGATACATTACAATCCTTAGGTGAGGAAACCAATTCAAACCTTATCCTGCTTCCCAATAGCCCACAAGCAGGTAGTGACATGCTGAACAACATGATTGCCAGCTTTACCGCTAGTGCGCAAATAGGAGAGCAAATGAAGCTTACCAAAGCAAAGGAGGACAAAAGAAAAGCCGCTAAAAAGCGTATCGATACTTCAAGGATAGATATTCAAGAGAGTGAGGATACTGAAGATTTTGATGCTTAATTAATAAATGGCCTCAATTAAAAAATCCGTTTGAGAAGCTTCTCAAGCGGATTTATAATTGAAATTTTGTGTTCTCTTTCTACGATAAAATTCTAAATTCTAAATTCTAAATTCTAAATTAGACTAAAGTTTACCATCAAGAATACTATAAAAATCACAGCAGTAACAGAAATCATTTGAAGTAATACTGCACGCATATTTAGTTCTTTTCTAAAATAGATAATTATAGATATTCCAAAAATCAACATGATGGCGTAAAAACTATATCGAGTGACAAATGAGTCAGTTACGATGTGAGTTTTCAATAATGACGATCCAAAAATTAATGCCATAAAATATAAAATTACGCACTTAACTCTTAATGGAATTGAAGCCAAAAACAAATTATTCATATCTACAACCTTGCAGTTAAATCGTTTTACTATAAAAGGAATCTAAATATAACATATAGAATCAATTTCAAGAAGTTTATCAGACACATGAAAGATCAAATTAACCTGAATTTGAAAGAGGAAAAAAAGAGCACATAGTCTGCATGAATAGACATAGAAGCAATTTATGATAAGGAGCGCTGCGACGCTTAATTACTAAATAAAATCCATTAAAAAATCCGCTGAAGAACAATCTTCAGCGGATTTTTGTTTTTCAATGGAATTTTTACTTTGAACCATTCAAACCTACAAGTTTATTGACCGCTTTGAGGACAAAGGCTTTTTTCGCGATGGCACCAATCATGTTAGTTGCAATATTTATGGGACTCAAGCTTTCTTTAACCTCATGTAAGTTCAACTTCATGGTCTCCTTGTGAACCTCTTGTTGTAACTTAAGATATTTCAAATCACGATCAAGTTCGTCAAAATTATTGTACATCCTCATATTGTGTGACATTTATATCTTCATTAGTATTGAAGAATTGTTTACTAGTTTTTCTAAGGATCAGAGTTTCAAGTTTTCTCTTCAAAGTAAATATCAAAACTACCATAATTAATAAGTAAAAAACACCCACAATGAGATAACCTAGCGGAACACTATCCAGCGCTTTTCCAATTGCTATACTAGCGGCCACACTTAAAAATAGAAGTGCGATCAGTAAAAAAAAGGCCAGAATCAAATTATAACTTATAGCTACAGCGCCCTTAGCCCCTTTTTTATACAGATCAAGCTTATGGTAATTAATCGTAGACTCTATATAGTCTTGAGTTGCATTACTGAACTCACTAAAATTTTCTGAAATACTTTTTCCCAAGACTTAGAAGTTTAAACGTTTACAGAAGCAGATGTAGTTTGAGCTGCATCTGTTACTGATTTAGGTTTTTGCAGTTTTGCGTTTTGCTCTCTCAATTGCTCTAGCTTATCCTCAAGTGCAACAATAGCATCATCAGCTTTATAACTAGCACTAGATAAAGCAGACTCTATGCGCTCACTGACCGTACCTGACCAGTCGTTTGCTTTTGTCTTTGCGGTTGTTGTATATTGACTTGCTTTGTCAGAAACCTGAGCGTAAGTCTTACGTGCCTGAGCATCAATATCCTTCTGAGCTTTCTTAGCCTGTTTTTTAATTTTCTTTCTGGTTTTTTCTCCGCTTTCTGGTGCGTATAATAGACCTACTACTACTCCTATAGCTGCTCCCGCTGCTAATGCAATAATTCCGTTAGATGATTTAGACATAGTTGTATTTTTTTATTTGGCACAAATATATTTGAATCAATCCGGACTGCCGTTAAATGCCCGTTAACCTTACACTTTAAACCTACTAAATACCTCTTAACTCAATCATTAAAATCACAATTTTTGTTAAACCATAATTTTATTCTCAAGGATCTGTGAATTATTTGGAAAATGAAAGAATAGTTTGAGTCAGGAAAATGGACTCAATGAAAACTTATTACCATCGAAAGTGAGCGATGAAATGCTTGATGTTTTTAACTTAAATATTTTAGAAATTGCAAATATTCAAGAATTGAAAACCCCCAAATCTAAATTAGATATGGGGGTTTTAAAAAAAGCGTATCATGAAATTTTTACATTCTGATGCCTTTCAATCTTTTCTCTACTTTTTGCTTTTTAGCGGTAAGCGCTTTCATAAGATCCATAAGCTCTGGATCTTTTGTTTCTTTATAAATCTCGTTAATGCCTAAGATCAACTCTTTCGCTTTACGAGAAGAGTGTACCCGATCACTTGTAGACATATTACTCATAGAAGCTCCTAACCACTCGTTAGCATCTTCTACCCATTGTTTCTTATCTTTCATTAATTCTATAATTCTCTGCTATAAAAATTAGCAAATTTATAATTTTGGCATAATAAGACTAAATTTCAAATCTTGCAAGAAAAAAACTTAAATTCCCTTTAAGCATCTCTATCTGCTGGTTTTACGTAAAATTTCATCTATAGCTATAGCCATTACCTAAACTTTATATTGAATGACAATATAAATGAGTAAAATATGCCCACGTTTTAAAATCAAAAATTAAACCGTGAGCATATTAGATCCTAGTACCTATAGTATTCAGGTTTGAATGGTCCATCAACTTTTACACCTATATAGTCCGCTTGGTATTCCTTAAGCTCTGTTAGCTCTGCCCCAATGCGCTCTAGATGTAATGCTGCCACTTTCTCATCAAGATGCTTAGGCAGCATGTAAACCTCATTCTTATATTTATCTGTATGGTTCCAAAGTTCGATTTGTGCCAAAGTCTGATTTGTAAAGGAATTACTCATTACAAAACTTGGATGTCCCGTAGCACAACCTAGATTCACTAAGCGTCCTTCGGCAAGAAGAATGATGTCTTTACCGTTTATAGTGTATTTATCTACCTGTGGCTTGATCTCTACTTTAGAATCGCCATGGTTCTCATTTAAAAACGCTACGTCAATTTCATTGTCAAAGTGTCCAATGTTGCACACGATCACTTTATCGCGCATAGCTTCAAAATGCTCACCTCGTATAATGTCTTTGTTTCCTGTTGTTGTAATGACAACATCTGCATTTCCTACTACGTTTTCAAGTTTCTTCACTTCAAAACCGTCCATTGCGGCCTGTAGTGCACAAATTGGATCTATTTCAGTAACGGTAACAATAGACCCTGCTCCTCTAAATGAAGCTGCAGTTCCTTTTCCTACATCTCCGTATCCACAAACTACCACCCGCTTACCTGCAAGCATGGTGTCGGTAGCACGACGTACAGCATCTACTGCACTCTCTCTACAACCGTATTTGTTGTCAAACTTTGATTTAGTAACTGAGTCGTTCACATTAATCGCAGGCATAACGAGAGTACCGTTTTTCATACGCTCATACAACCTGTGGACACCTGTAGTTGTTTCTTCAGAAAGACCTTTAATCCCCTTTGCAAGTTCTGGGTATTCATCAAAAACCATATTTGTCAAATCTCCCCCATCATCTAGGATCATATTTAACGGTTGACGATCCTCGCCAAAAAACAAGGTTTGTTCGATACACCAGTTGAATTCTTCCTCATTCATCCCTTTCCAAGCATAAACTGGTATGCCAGCTGCTGCTATTGCCGCTGCTGCGTGATCTTGCGTAGAAAAAATATTACAAGAAGACCAAGTAACGTCAGCTCCCAACGCTACTAGCGTCTCAATAAGAACAGCCGTCTGAATGGTCATGTGTAGACAACCAGCAATACGAGCTCCTTTAAGAGGTTGCTCATCTTTATATTCCTCTCTCAAGGACATCAGTCCGGGCATTTCAGCTTCAGCAAGCTCGATCTCTAGACGACCGTATTCTGCAAGAGAAATATCTTTTACCTTGTAGGGAACGTAGGGAATGGTTTCAGTACTCATTATTTTGATTTTATCTAACCTATTAGTCGTGATTCAATTTAATATCAGCGATTTACAGGCATTAATTATTTGTTAAATTGCGGTAGCAAATCTAAGAAAAAAACAACTCCCTAATGCCTCTTTATAAAACACTTAACAACCGCAGCGCTACCAAGGTTTACATATGGGAAATCGAGGAGAGCGAGGCATGGTTAAGAACTGGAATCAAGCTGTCTAAAAACTCCATGGAACGGTTGCTCACCATGAGTTCTGAGTTGCACCGCAGGGGCTTTTTGAGCATAAGACATTTGTTGTGTGCTGCTGGCTATTCAGATCTCGACCTGTACTACAGTAGTGAGGGTAAACCATTTTTACGTGACGGCCGGCATATTTCCATAACCCATAGTTTTACGTTTACAGGCATTATTATTAGCGACTCACCTGTAGGAATTGACATAGAGATGCAGCGCGATAAAATCCAGCGCATTGCGATAAAATTTATAGGCTTTGAGAACGCCTACCTAGAGAAAATGGAGGAAAAAGTGAGAGCACTTACCGTAATCTGGGGAGCCAAAGAATCCATGTACAAACTCTATGGCACAAGGGGACTCGGCTTTAAGGAAAATTGCAGCGTGAATAACTTCAGTTTGAATGAAGGTTATTTGATTTGTCATCTGGACTACAATTCTGACCATCAAAAATTTGACGGTTATTTTTGTGAAATGAAAGGTTTTACACTTGTCTATATACTACCATTTTATGGATAAGCTATATAAGCGCATCGCAAAGGCTAAGCGTACCATGGGTATATTATTGGATCCAGAAAAGTTGGATTTTGATAGAGTTTCCGCTTTCGCGAAAGCGATATCTAAAAAAAACTCTCAACTTCTTACAAAATTCAATCTCGACCAGATTTTACTACTCGTGGGGGGCAGCACCATGCAAAATGTAGATTTTGTTGCATGGACAAAACATCTCAAGTCACTCACAGATCTACCTGTAATCATCTTTCCTGGATCACACGATCAAGTCGCGCCAGATGCTGATGCACTTTTGTTTCTAAATCTAATTTCTGGGCGCAACCCAGATTACCTGATCGAGCACCAAGTGGAAGCTGCAATGAAAGTGGCCGAACTCGACATAGAAATTATTCCCACTGCATATTTACTGCTCGACGGCGGAACTGAAACCGCAGTAGCCCGTATTTCCCAAACATCGCCAATGGATCAAGGAGACCTTAAGCGTATTCTCAAAACGGCACTGGCAGGTCAGTTTATGGGGAATCAACTTATTTACCTTGAAGCCGGCAGCGGTGCGATCACGCCAGTACAAAATGATGTGGTAAAGCTCATTAAGTCGCACCTCAACATTCCGATTATCGTGGGAGGTGGTTTGCGACAATATCAAGATATTAACGATAGGTTCAATGCTGGTGCAAAAATGATTGTAGTAGGTACAGCCATTGAAGAAAATCTTGACTGGATATAACTTGTGATTGAGAAAAGTAATCGCATATTTGGTCACCAGCAATAGTCACTGATATTGTTTTGAAATTTTCAAAATCAGTCTTCAAAAAATCATAAATGAAAGCATCTATAGAACTTACCATGTCTCCTCTTCAAAATGACTATGAGCAGCATATCATCTCCTTTATAAAAGATTTGAGGAATTCTGGATTTAAAGTGCTGGAAAATCCACTAAGCACTCAAGTATATGGCGATTTTGTCCCGATGATGGAATACCTCACTAACGCTATGGAAAAAAGCATGCAAAAAACAAATGTGGTTCTCTTCTACCTTAAGATAGTAAAAACAGACCGTCACGATTATGAGCCTTTTTTCTAATCAAATATTGTCTCAAATCAATACATGCTTTCTATATTTTTAATATTTTAGGATTTGAGTTGGCTATCTGAATTATACGAATTTATTTTTGGTCAATATCGGGACTACTCCTCGCTTGAACTTACCTTAGAGCTAATAGCAGCAGGAGCTGGCGTAATAAGTGTTTTCTTTTCCTATTTCAATAAGGTCTTAGTCTATCCATTTGGATTATTGAGCACGGCTATTTTTGTGTATTTACTGTATCAATGGGAGCTACCGGGAGACCTGATTATAAATGCATACTATTTTATAATGAGTATTTACGGCTGGTACAATTGGACCAGCAACCTAGGTGAAAAGGCAATTGAAGTTACCAAAGTCAGTAATCTTGAGTGGCAAAAATCTGCGGGATTATTTGCTGTATCTGCAGCAGGAGTTTACGGCGTTTATGTAGGGTTTGGAATGCTAAATGGCTTTATCAATTACCTCGATATCATAACCACTGGAATTGCCTTTGTAGGCATGTGGCTTATGGCACTGCGCAAACTGGAACATTGGCTGGTTTTACTGGCTGCAAACTTGATCTCCATTCCCTTATATTTTATTAAAGGTTATAGTTTCACGGCTTTTCTATATATTTTTCTAGCGGTAATGGCATATTTAGGTTATCGAGAATGGCGCAAACAGCATTTCAAAAAAAATTTAATGGCTTAAGGATCGTGCTTTTTGGCCCTGAGAGTACAGGAAAAACAACACTTTCTAAACAATTAGCCCATCATTTTGATACGATTGCTGTACCCGAATATGCTAGGGAGTACCTGCAACATAAAATGAATCACACAGGCAAGATTTGTGAGTACCATGATCTGATTCCCATTTGTAAAGGTCAACTAGCTCTAGAAAACGATGCGGTAAATTCTGCCCATAAATTCTTATTTTGCGATACAGACGCGCTAGAAACTTGGACCTACAGTCAACTATATTTTGATAAAGCTCCGAGCGAAATCGCTCATATTATTGATAATACCCATTATGACTTTTACTTGCTCATGGATGTAGATATTCCATGGGTAAAAGATGATTTAAGAGACCGGCCGGATGATAGACAAGCTATTATGAACCGATTCAGAAAAGCATTAAAAGACCACGATAAAAATTATGCGGTAATATCTGGAATAGAAAACCAGCGTTTTGAAAATGCCTTGACGGCAATAACTAATCACTATGAAAATGAAACTATCTGAAACCCAAAAAAACCAATTAGAAAAAAAAGGCATTTCAAAAGAAAAACTTCAAGAGCAGATACGCCGCTTTGAGGAAGGCTTTCCCACATTGAGGTTAAATAGGGCCGCGGTCGCAGGTGATGGTATCGTAAGTCTCAAAGACATCGATACAGATGCTTACGAAGATTTCTACAACGCCCATAAAGACGAGCTGGATATTCTGAAATTTGTTCCCGCAAGTGGTGCAGCCACCCGCATGTTTAAATTTTTGCATGAATTTCTCAAAAATTACGACCCTAAAAAAGAGTCAGTTAATTCCTATATTAATAAAAACAAGGTAGATCAGTTATTTACGTTTTTTGCAGCTCTTGAAAAATTCCCTTTTTACGATGCTGTAAAACAGTCTCTTAAAGAAAAATATTTAAATTGGCCACAACTTTCTGAAGGTGAGAAGAAGCACTTTTTCGTTCAGGAGATGATGGAAAAAAATGGGATGAATTACGGAGGCATGCCCAAAGGCTTGGTTCCCTTTCATAAATATAAAAAACATGTAGCAACCGCATTTGAAGAACACCTTTTTGAGGCCGCTATATACGCATCGTGCTCAGGAGTGGCAAATCTTCATTTTACCATTGCGCCAGCATTTAAAAACGATTTTAAGGAGGAGTTTCAGCGTATAGAGGAAAATGTGGAGCAAAAAACGGGAATAAGCTTTGAGGTGAGCTATTCCTTCCAGCAACCTCATACAGATACCGTTGCGGTAGATAAAAACAACAAACCTATTGAATTAGAAGACGGTACATTATTTTTTAGGCCGGCAGGTCATGGAGCGCTTCTCAATAATCTCAATAAGCTCGATGCCGATCTGATATTCATTAAGAACATTGACAACGTAACGGTCTCTGCGATGAAAAGTGACATTTGCAGTTTCAAAAAAATTCTAGCGGCCTATCTTATAAAAGCCCGCAATCTAGTTTTTGAATATGTAAAAGCTCTTGAAAACGGTAATGTTGATGATGTGCTTCAGTCCAAAATAGAAACGTATCTAGAAAATGAGCTTTGCACGGTATTTCCTCGAGATTATCATAAGTATAAGACAAATTACCAGCACGAGTATCTTTTTGATAAACTCAATAGACCGCTACGTGTGTGTGGAATGGTTAAAAATGAGGGCGAGCCTGGTGGAGGACCGTTTTGGGTAGAAGATAAAACTGGAGAAGTTTCCATAGAGATTGTAGAAGGCGTTCAGGTGGACCAAAACAGCAGTTCGCAACAAAAAATTGCCCGCAGCGGTACACACTTCAATCCTGTAGATATCGTTTGTAGTGTGAGAGACTACAAAGGCAATAAGTTTGACCTCAACAAATATAGCGATGCCGATACCGGTTTTATCACCTACAAATCACGCAAGGGTATCGAGATTAAAGCCCAAGAACTTCCAGGACTTTGGAATGGTGGCATGTCTGGATGGAACAGTATCTTCCTTGAAATGCCTCTCAAAACCTTCAATCCGGTTAAAACCGTTAATGATTTATTGAAACCAGCGCACCAGTTACATGAACATCAATCAGATTCATAGAGAAGTTACTTACAAAGCCGTTACCAGCAGTGGTGCGGGCGGGCAGCATGTGAACAAAGTTGCCACAAAGGTTCAATTGAGTTTTGATGTCTTGAACAGTCTCGCTTTCGCGAAAGCGGAACACTCAAGAATAATGGAAAATGTGAAAAATCGCCTCACAAAGGATGGTTCACTGATGCTTTCTGATCAGACCTCACGCAGCCAGTCAAGCAATAAAGAAAGGGTTTTCAAGTCGCTGATAGCTATACTGGAGACCGCAGCTCGTCCTCGCAAGGTGAGGAAGAAACGTACCATACCCAAATCTGTGAAACGCAAACGCCTCAACGAAAAGAAGAAACACAGCGAGAAAAAACAAAACCGAAATTACCGTTATGAGTGAGCTATCCCATCTTAAAGTAAGCCTTATTCAAACCGATCTTGTCTGGGAAAATCCTCAAGCAAACTTTGATAATTTTGAAGATGAGTTAAAAAATCTGTACGCTTCTACTGATCTTGTCATCCTTCCCGAAATGTTTACCACAGGATTTTCCATGAATCCTGAAAATCTCGCCTGTGACTCTAGTATCTATGAATTTTTGAAGATTCATGCACAGGCAGGAGATTTTGCCATATATGGAAGTGTGATGTTTAAAAATGAGCAAGGTGGGTTTGTAAATCGTGGTATTTTCATGAAACCAGATGGAGATTATGCGCTCTATGATAAAAGACACACATTTACTCTTGCGGGAGAACAAAAAGTATATGATCGTGGTAATCAACCCACACTCGTGGAATATAGAAACTGGAAATTCAATTTACAGATTTGTTATGACCTGCGTTTTCCAGTGTTTTCTCGCAATACACAAAATTATGATGTAGTGATCTACGTAGCCAACTGGCCTGTTCCCAGAGTTGCCGCATGGGATGCATTATTAAAAGCTCGTGCAATTGAGAATATGGCCTATTGCATAGGTGTGAACCGAGTAGGAATAGATGGAACTGGCATGGACTACAATGGACATTCTCAGGTTTATGATGTCTTGGGAACTCCACTAAGTGATCAACCTTGGGAAAGTAAAGGCGTCAAAAGTTTAGTTTTGGATAAAAATCATATCAACAAATACAGATCGGGATTGAAGTTTTTACAGGATCGGGATTCTTTTAGTCTAGATTGATGGTTTCAACTATATCCCAGTTAGAGAGTAACTTAATTTTTTTGGGTAATCTACCATATTTATCCAGCAAATATTCTACTCGCTCGGGTTGTCTATTAAGCAGTGCATTTCCTGGATCATAAATACTATTTGCATTCTCATCATAAATGATCCTTATCAGATATTCACTTGGATTTAAGAGCTCAAAATTGACAGGGCCATTCTCGGTCGCTATTTGTTCTTCGATTACCGTAAGCTTAGAATCGACAACTTGGACAATGACTGGAAAATTAGTCCCGCCCTGTAGGTCTAAAAAGATATTTCCAAAGTCTCGATTTTTCTTTGTGGTCATTTTAAGGCGTAAGGTGTCTTTATTTGTGGCGCCAAAAAAATCTTCAACCGCTCCTGGTAGTATTTCTGCCTGATAGATCTGACTTTCTTCTTTGGTAAAATTAAAGGTGATATAATTACGCAGCTTATTGATGGTACTGGTCGCTTCTACTGGAATACTATCTCTATCAATTATGGTCACCTTACTCATGTCAATATTTTCAAGAGGTGTGGTTGCTGGCAAGGCAAGGGTCTTTCCTTTAGTCCTATCAGTAAATTCCTTACTGGAAGAATTAAAAGCAAGCGTATCTATAGGAAGGCTATCTTTAATTCTTACTTCAAAAATTTCTTCAAAATCCCTGAGCGATGCCTTAAATTCTACCGTGTCTGCTTTGAACTCATTCTTGAACCAGTATTGCAATGAGTCTGTATCATTCAAACGGGTGATGCGACTTTCAGTGATTAAGGTAGAATTTATAGGTTCAATATCCATGCTATCCAAAACGCCTTCATACCCCACCTCAATTGCGTAGCGCGATTTGTGATAAGCCCTACGTATGAGAGGATCTGCAGTTTGCCTATATAACTTGATTTCATAGACACTATCACTGGGAACACTGATGAGGTTCGGGTAAAAACCGATCATGTCTCTTTTAGGATTGAAACGATAATCACTGTTTTCTTCTTTTAAAGCAACCATACGGTAGGTACCCTCACGCAAATTTTCAAAGGTAAAATTCTCTAGACTATCCAGTGTATTCAATATATAATCTGGATTGTCATTGTAAATAGCGCTATCCGTATAAGTGGAGTCCACTTCATAAAGCAGAACATTGACGTAATCAGAGGTTTCGTATTCAAGTACATTTTTGATTCGACCATTTAGAGTTAGGGAATCTATGTAACTCCCAGTACTAAAAACGTATTTGAAAAACGGGTACGGATTAGCCTCGTTATTATCTACCAAACTCTGGCCAAAATTCATCATGTAGGTCGCGTTCTCTTTGAGCGTATCTTGGATTCTAATCGTAATTTCCCGACCTACACCACCTTGAGGTAAGATAATGGGAGGATATTCCATAGGAGGAGAAATGACCAACTGTTTATTCAGGTCTTTAAAAGTAACATACTCATCAAACTGAATGACGATTTCACTAGCAGTAAAATTTGTTGAGTAATTCTCGGGATAGGCTCTAAGGATAACGGGTGGCAATTCGTCTATCGGTCCTCCTGTGGGGCTGCCTCTTTTAGCGCATTGCACAAGAGTTAGCGTGATAATTAAAATGCTCAATATAAAAGTAAGATGTTTTCTCAAAGCGGGTTTTCTAAGTGCAAGTTAAGGTCTTTGAATTAAAGAGAACAATGGGACTTATACAGATATTGCCATCGTGGCCACATAAATGGTAGTACCTTTTATCTTTTGCAATTCTTTGATACACATGCTGAGCGTAGTTCCCGTAGTTATTACATCATCCACAATTAATATGTGAGAGTTTTCAGGTAGCTCCAGATTAAGGTTGAGCTCGTATGGAGAACTAGATTCATCACTGCGCTTTACCTGTCCCAACTTAGCTTGGTTTATAGTATTTCTCGTTTTTATAAGAAGATCGGGCATAAACTTGGCTTCAAACTTTGATGCGATCTCCATTCCAAATCCATTAACTTGATTATAACCGCGCTTTTTCAATCTCTTCTTATGTACTGGAACGGGAACTACATGGGTTAATTTTTGAAAGGCCGGATCAGAGTACATAGCATTTGCCATTTGCTTGCCTAAATAAGAACTTACCTCTTCGTGCCCATCATATTTTAAATGATGGATCAACTGTTTTACCATTCCAATCTTCTCGTAGAATAGAAGGCTGCTCGCATGCTCAATATTTGCTCTGCCATAAAACAGATCCTTGACCTTATCATCTGCTTCCAATACCTTATATGCAACCGGTAGTTGTGAGAAACACGTGAGGCAAAGTAATTTTTCACCTTCATAAAGAGAGGTGCGACAGCCCAAACACACTTCTGGATAGAATAGCTGAACGAGATCGTTGAAGGTTCTTTTAAGATGCCTGATCAAAATACTTACTTTTGTATAAATATAAAAAAACAACGCATGTCCTCTTCTAGCGATAATCGTATTTACAAAGTTCTAGTCGTAGTCCTTATATTAATTTTGGCTGGCTTGTCCATATGGTCCTATTCTACATTTAATGAGAATGAAGATATTATGGAGGCTCTCACTGAAGAAAAGATCGAGATTCAGAAAGAACTGGACAACATATCTGAGGAGTACGCAAATGAATTGGAAAAAGGGAGCATTCTCAGCAATGAGCTTGACGATGCCCGTACCCGTATCACGCGACTAGTGGATAGCGTAGAAAACCTCAAAGGTAGCGTGGCTCTTCTTGCTAAGCTACGCAAGGAATTGAGTAACATAAAAATTGAGCGTCGCCAGCTGCGGGAGCAGGTTGCAACTCTTAAAATGGAAAATGATCAACTGGTTGCCAAAAATGATAGTACCCTTAAGATTCTCAATTCAGAAGTCATCAAATCCATTGAACAAACTGACAAAATCAGCAAACTCAATGAAAATATGAGCAAGGCAGCAGTTCTCATGCCTGTCAATTTTGAAACCAAATCCTATATCGTAAGAAGCTCGGGAAGACAGGTTGAAAATGATCGCGCGAGACGTGTAGACGCCTTAAATACTTGCTTCACCCTACCTACAAACACACTATCCGAAACTGGAGTGAGAACCTTGTATCTTCAAATTATCAATCCAGACAATAATGTGGTAGGTGCACGCAAGAAAATTCAATTTGACGAGCAAGAATTGACCTATTCCAAAGAAGTTAAATACAACTACCAGGGCGAGGAACTCAAGATTTGCGAAATGGTTGAACTTCTCAAGGAACAGCGCGAGTCAGGAACCTATCGCATCAATTTATTCCGCGATGGGATACGCATTGCCAGTCAGCAAATCGATCTGAGATAAATCTTGTTTTTAAACGTTCATTCTTCTTCATTTTTTAGTGTTTAAAACTTTTTAGTGAGTTGTTAATCGGTTTTCGCTTTTACTTCGACTGCGCTCAGCAACCACGCGAAAGAAAACCTATATCTAAAACTTCCACTAATTTCATTCTATTTCGTGGGCAAATAAGTCTGGAGGCATCGATAAAATGTAATTTTAGGTGTTTCAAAAATTCAAGGCATTGTAGAATTCACTCAGCTATTTTGATTGGTTTCCATAAGTAGATTACTCATCCGAATCAGGCAGAAGAAGCATTTTTAAACATAGCGATTGAATACAAGACTCTATCAATTTTACATAGGTCATAGGTTTTATAAATAACACCTACTTTTTGATTTTACTGCAATCTTTATTTTCAAACTCAGATCGTGCTAGGGATAGGAGCGGCATCCTTTTAATGGCTTTTTAGTATTGCTGCTGCCAATAAAAGATACAGCGTATAGCCCGGTTTATGATTTATGGTTGGCACCATAAATCATAAAAGCACCCAAATCATAGCAATGAGAAATCAGTCTGCACGTAATTTACATAAGCTTGGATGAGTAAATTATATCTCCTATTCCATTTTGGAATTTATTAAAATAGGTGTCGTGGTGTCTTGCCTTTTTCTATTTTTGCAGCTATGGCAAATAATGATCAAGACAAGTTCAAGAAGGTACTTTCACATGCTAAGGAATACGGTTATGTGTTCCAGTCCAGTGAGATTTATGACGGTTTACAAGCTGTTTATGACTATGGGCAAAATGGAGCCGAACTTAAGAAAAATATACGAGAATACTGGTGGCAGGCAATGACACAGCTCAATCAGGATATCGTGGGAATCGATGCGGCTATCTTCATGCATCCCACGACTTGGAAGGCCTCTGGTCACGTAGATGCTTTTAATGATCCCTTGATCGACAATAAAGACAGTAAAAAACGCTACCGTGCTGATGTGCTGGTGGAGGATTATTGCGAGAAGCTTCGCTTGAAAGCAGAGAAAGAAGTGGCTAAGGCGGCAAAGCGTTTTGGCGATAGTTTTGATGCAGAGATGTATCGTGAAACCAACCCTCGTGTAATGGGCTACCTCAAAAAGTCCAAAGAGCCGGTGGAAAGACTTGCCCGCTTACTTGAAGCTGAAGATCTAGATGGAGTTAAAGCCCTGATTGAAGAATTAGATATTGCAGATCCAGATACGGGTTCAAAAAACTGGACTGATGTACGCCAGTTCAATCTAATGTTTGGTACTAAAATAGGCGCAAGTGCAGATAATGCAACTGACCTTTATTTAAGACCAGAAACTGCTCAAGGAATCTTTGTTAATTTTTCTAACGTGCAAAAGTCGGGAAGGATGAAGATCCCTTTTGGGATTGCCCAAACCGGTAAGGCTTTTAGGAATGAGATCGTGGCGCGACAATTTATTTTCCGCCAGCGGGAGTTTGAACAGATGGAGATGCAATACTTTGTAAAGCCCGGCACGGAGCTACAGTGGTTTGAGGTATGGAAAGAGAAGCGTATGGCGTGGCACCAATCGCTGGGAATGGGCGACTCAAACTATCGTTTTCACGATCATGAGAAAATGGCTCATTACGCAAATGCAGCTACTGATATTGAATTTGACTTCCCATTCGGTTTCAAAGAATTGGAAGGAATTCATTCCCGCACCGATTTTGACCTGAAAGCACATGAGGAGCACAGCGGTAAAAAATTACAGTTCTTTGATCACGAGGAAAATAAAAACTATGTTCCTTATGTTATTGAAACGTCAGTAGGTTTGGATAGAATGTTTCTGGCTGTTTTTTCATCGGCATTGCGAGATGAGGGGCTAGAAGATGGCAGTGAGCGTACGGTTCTTAAAATACCAGCGGTTCTTGCACCAGTTAAAGCTGCTATTCTACCCTTGTTGAAAAAAGATGGTTTGCCAGAGATTGCTCAAGAGATCATAGACGATCTAAAATGGTCGCTAAAGGTTCAATATGATGAAAAAGACGCTATAGGGCGCCGCTACCGCAGGCAGGATGCCGCAGGAACGCCTTATTGTGTAACTATCGATCACGATACTAAAGAAGATCACTCAGTTACCGTGCGCGACCGCGACAGCATGACGCAAGAACGTATAGCGATCAAGGATTTGAAAGAATACTTAGAGAGTCGCGTGAGTATGAGCAGTTGGTTGAGGAAGATATAGATCTTTTTAAGAACTATGATCAATGACCACCTCAATTAATTATTAGGTACCAACTGGCGTAGTTTTTTATAAGGCATACGACGTTATTAACAAACAGGTTTTATTTTCGATTAGTGGTTACCGGGCGTAATAGGACTGGTACCAACTCAAGTTTCATTCTCTTTTGAAAATAAAAGGTTTGTCTTGATGTTTATGAAAGTGAACGTTCCCAATGATGGCACAAGAAAAACTTATTAAGACCTTTATTCCCAACCTGACTGGTCTGCGTTTTTTCTTAGCTTTTTTAGTAGTAATATTTCACACTGCGCAGTTCAACTTGAATAGGGGTTTTCCTTCATTTAATCAATGGGCTGTTTTTAATAAAGGTTCTGAAGCGGTATACGTGTTTTTTACGTTGAGCGGTTTCTTGATTATTCGCCAATTATATATCGAAAAATACAATTCAGGAACAATTGACTTAAAAGGTTTTTACATAAGGCGTGCCTTAAGGATATTGCCTCTGTATTATGCTGTTCTATGTATAGGCTTTTTTTACTATCAACTCATACTGCCACGGCTAGGTTTTGAAGTGGATAATAATTATGATCTTGTTGAAGCCCTCCTTTTAGGGATTTCCTTTTTTCCAAATATCTTAAGTACATATAGTCCAGGAGGGATCATTGAGATTCTTTGGTCGATAGGTATTGAGGAACAATTTTACCTTTTTATTGCTCCTTTATTATTTCTCATCCCGCAAAGGCGTATTTTAATATTTCTTGCTCTATTTACCGTTACCTATTTTATCTTGTTTTTTTCTGACGTAATCCCTTTTCTAGATGATTTTGAAATGTTGTTTTTTTACTTCTCCCTAGGTGGAATTTGCTCTATTTTATTTCAATATCAAAAATTTAGAAAAATAATTAAGAAATGTAAATGGATACTGATTGCAACTTTTACGTCTTACTTTTTAAGTTCATTTTTTATAGAGAATTTATCTAGGATCGTTTTTCATGCCTTTAGTGCTTTACTCTTTGGGCTTACACTTTGCGCTTTCTCTTTAACACCTTATTGGTTTCTAGAGAATAAATGGATCAAATATTTAGGTAAGATTTCTTACGGCATTTATATGTTACACGCCATAGCGATTCAAATTACTGGGCTTATCTATATGAAACTGCTGTCCCTATTTGAATTCAACTTTTGGGTAGATGTAATGATGCTGAATTTAATAACGCTATCCATTACTGTCGTTCTCGCCCATTTCTCCTATATCTATTTCGAAAGTTTCTTTTTAAAATTAAAAAAAAGAACTCGATCAAGCAGCGCTTGATTTAGTATCGCCAAAAACTACCTTTTACCATACTCTTATCAGTATTTACCTAGAAAATCTAATAAATTTAAATTTAAAAATCTAGGAATATGGAATGGATATATAAAGCAAGTGATCCCTTATGGGAAACACTTTTGGGAAGTTTGATGATTTTTATAGCAGTAATCATTTTGACTCGTATAATTGGCTTGCGATCATTTGCAAAGTTCACCGCTTACGATTTTGCCTTTACCGTTGCCATAGGTAGTATCATATCTTCCACACTGACTTCTAAAACGTCAATTGTCTACGGGTCTGTCGCAATAGGTAGTTTGTTGGTACTCACATTCGTCTTTTCAGTTTTACAGCGCAAATTCCCAGCCTTGAGTAGCTTGATCTCCAACAAGCCGTTGTTGTTAATGAAAGGAAACGAAATTCTAGAAGATAATCTTGCGCATGGACGTATTGAGAAAACCCAACTAATCGCAAAGCTGCGGGAGGCAAATGTGTTGAATTTTGATCAGGTATTTGCGGTGATTCTTGAAGCTACTGGAGACATCTCAGTTCTTCACAAGTCAAGCACTGACTCAAACGAAGAGTTCAATGTAAAATTAATGGAAGGTGTACGGGAGAAACCTTGATAAGCAGAGCATGTCATATACAGAGGCAAGTCGTTCTCTCAAGAATTGTATTTCTAGCCGTATTTTTGCACCATGGTTAAGATAGGAGACATAGAATTACCTGATTTTCCCTTGCTGCTCGCTCCCATGGAAGATGTGAGTGATCCACCTTTTAGAACCCTCTGCAAAGAAAACGGAGCTGATGTCGTTTACACAGAATTCATTTCCAGTGAGGGCTTGATACGTGATGCTGCAAAAAGTACCATGAAATTGGATATCTACGAGACTGAACGTCCCGTGGGAATTCAAATTTTTGGTGCCAACTTAGATTCCATGCTACAGTCTGTAGAAATTGTGGAGCGTACTAAACCTGACATCATAGACATCAACTTCGGTTGTCCCGTTAAAAAAGTAGTTTCAAAAGGTGCTGGCGCTGGAATTCTCAAAGATATTGATCTTATGGTCTCACTTACTGAGGCTATGGTAAAACACACGCACCTCCCTATCACGGTAAAAACAAGATTGGGATGGGATGATGACTCTATAAAAATTATAGAAGTTGCTGAGCGCCTGCAGGACGTAGGCATCAAAGCAATTTCCATTCACGGTCGCACACGTGCCCAAATGTATAAGGGCAATGCCAACTGGAAACCTATTGCCGATGTCAAGAATAATCCAAGGATGCATATTCCCATTTTTGGAAATGGAGATGTGAACACACCTGAACGTGCCGTAGAAATGAGGGATGAGTACGGTCTCGATGGAGCGATGATAGGTCGTGCGAGTATTGGGTATCCTTGGTTCTTTAGAGAAGTAAAGCATTTTTTTGAGACTGGAACGCATATGGCAAAACCCACCATGCAAGAAAGGGTTGAAGTAGCCCGTCGTCACTTACAAATGTCCATTGATTGGAAAGGGGAGCAATTAGGAGTTTTTGAAACCCGTAGGCACTACACTAACTATTTCAAAGGAATTCCAAACTTTAAGCAATTCCGTATGAAAATGGTGACTCGGGATGATTCCGCAGGGGTTTTTGCAGCTTTTGATGAAGTCTTGGAGAAATTTGGTGATTATAGTTTTGCCTGAGCAAGTAGCCTGTCGTTGATGCGTCTAGAGCCTATATAACTAGCTATTATTCCCAAAATAGATATCGTTAAGAACGAAACAACAAGGTTACTCCATTCCATGGCAAATGGATAGGGAATTCCTGGAGCTATGGGTATGTATTCATAAATAATCTGGGAATAAACAAATACTACACCTATGATGATCCCTATAATCCCTCCCGTGATCGTCATTAAAGAACCTTGAATAAAAAATATTTTACGCAAATCAGATACCTGAGCGCCTAGATCCAGCAGCGTCTTCAGATTCTTTTTCTTATCAAGAATCATCATAATAATACTGCCTACCACATTAAAAAGCGCAATTATGAGTACCAATGTAAATATTAAATACACCGCGAGATTCTCAGAATTCAGCATTTTGTAGAGTGCATCATTCATTTGAAACCTATTTTTAATCACAACTGGAACATCAAAGGCTGCAGTGATTTTTTCTCGTATTACATCTTCATCTGCTTCGGGATCCAGTTTGAATTCCACAGCGGTTGCGATACTGTCGCCATATTGCAATAAGTCTTGTGCTGCGGTAAGCCTTGAAAAAATATATTTGTTGTCTATATCTTCTATTTCTACACTAAATATATCAATCGCTACTGCATCTAGCGTAGTAAAAGCACGATTCATATTTAACTCTGTAATAGCACCCTTGCCTGGTTTGGGAACCATAATCTGTAGAAAAGAACCATAGTTACTCACTGAAACACCAAGCTTTTGAGCAATCGCACTTCCTAAAATTACTTGCGGGTCACTCTCAGATAACCAATTGCCAAAAAATAAAATCGAGTCTGTGGGGATTATACGGGAATAATTCTCATCCACGCCTTTAATATATGCGATATCATTTTTATCCTCATAGTTGAGAAACACCTTTTCTTCTATGGTAAGACTCACTATTTCTATGTCTGGAATCATTTCGAGTTCTCGCTTTCGCGAAAGCGAAACACTTAAAACTTTCCCCTCATAAGCAACCACTTTAAGGTCTGGATCAAAATAATTTGAAAAGTTTGTGCTAAAATCCTTTAGCCCAGAAAAACCTGATAGTACGATAAACAGTGCCGTTGTACCAACGATGGTAATTACAAAGCTGAGGATATTAATAATGTTAATAGCGTTGCGGCCATTTTTTGAAATCAGATATCGCTTTGCGATGTAGAGGGAGAACTTCACTAAGATTTTTTGCGGCGCGGTAAGATATCTGGGTTTTCTATGGGATTGTTTTCCCCTTTCAATTCACGCTCAATTTGATCCATGTACTCGAGAGAGTCATCGTTAAAAAAATGAAGTTCCGGCATGCGACGGAACTGGTGGCGCACTCTTGAAGCGACTTCATAACGTATCTCTCCGGTCATTTCAACAATTTCGGCTACGACGGTTTTTGCCTTATCTGCTGGAAAGACTGACAAGTACACCTTTGCGTAACCTAGATCTGGAGTAACGGTAACCTTAGAGATAGAGACCAACAAGTTACTGACGCCATTCTTTCTCATGACTTCTTGAATCACGGCAGATAAATCCTCCTGTAAAACACCTGCGATCTTTTTCTGTCTGTTGCTTTCTTCCATATTGCAAAGGTAATCACTTTGTTGAGGTACAGTAATGAGACGTTCTTAAAAGTTTGTTTTGGTGATGGTTTATGATGAGAATTGGTTGGTAATAGTTTTATTTTTGGGAAAAAAGAACATGTTTGGTAAAATAGAGCATTTGGGAATTGCCGTTAAAGATCTCAAGGCGGCAAATGAAGTCTATGCTAATTTATTGGGAAGTCCAGCCTATAAGGAGGAAGCTGTAGAAAGTGAAAATGTTACCACCAGTTTTTTCAAAAGTGGCGATAATAAGATCGAGTTGCTTGCGGCCACGAGTCCAGAAAGCGCCATCGCTAAGTTTATTGAAAAAAAAGGAGAGGGCATCCACCATGTGGCGTTTGCGGTGGACGATATCCACTTGGAGATTTCCCGTCTTAAGGAAAATGGTTTTACCATTCTCACTGATCCGCCCAAAAGAGGTGCCGATAATAAGCTAATCGCCTTTGTCCATCCCAAGTCCAGTAATGGAGTACTTGTAGAATTGTGTCAGGAAATTACAGAATAATTTGCCAGTATCTATATAAAGTTTAAATTTGCACTCTTTTTAGATAAGAGCAAATACCGGTCAACTCTTATTGGGCCTATAACTCAGCTGGTTAGAGTATCTGACTCATAATCAGAAAGTCCCTGGTTCGAGCCCAGGTGGGCCCACAAAAGCTCCAACATTTGTTGGGGCTTTTTTTTGTTTTAATTTACATTTTATGTCTTCCGTCTACATACTCTTTAGTAAAACATTGGATAGATACTACATGGGTATGACTGGGGAAGACGCTTATAGCAGGCTACTCGCTCACAATAGTGCTAGATATGGTAATGATAGGTATACCGCTCAGGCAAATGATTGGGAGCTAAAGCTCGTGATGGATTGTGATGACAACCGTCATGCTTTGCGACTGGAAAGGAAGATAAAGAAAATGAAGAGCAGAAAATATCTCGAGAACCTCATGAAATATGAAGAGTTACGCGAGAAAATCACTAACCAGACAAGATGATCTGACTCTCCCGATATTCTTATGGATTTTACAAGCTAAATTCTCTGTTTTTGACATAGGTTCTGTTTTCTCTTATAAGGGCAAAAATTCTGTTGATGATCTTTGCTCTTACAGCATTGATTACGCTCATTTTGTTTTTACCCTCTGCTACTTTACGATCAAAGTAATCCTTGAACTCACCCTTCATTCTGATTGCTGACAGAGCAGCCATGTGGAATAGGGTTTTGAGTTTTTTGTTTGCTCTGTTCGACACCTTGTTTCTGGAGCGCTGACTTGTTCCAGAGGTAAAAGAGAAAGGCGCGACCCCTACGTGACAGGCAAATTCTCTTCCGTTGCGGTATTTACGAAAGCCTCTGGTTGCCATTATTGTATGGATTGCGACCTGCTGTCCCACACCGTCGATCGATGTGAGTATTTTTTGTTGTCTGGACAGTTCATCGTCTTTTGACATCAGCTCATCTATCAGCATGTCGATCTGTTCTATGGATCTTGTCAACAGTTTGATGTGCCTGCCCATTCTTCCTTTTCTGTCCTTGAAAACGGATTTGCCAATGAACTTTCCCAGATCCTTGATCTGGGCTTTGTACTTGGCTCGTTCCTTTACATAGAGTTCTCTTTCGGACAGAAGGAGCCTGATCTCTTCAATGGTTGCGGGTTCGATGCTTTCTATCCTGGCCCTGTCACTAAAGCGTCTGGCATATCTTGCAATGCGCATGGCATCGGTCTTGTCGCTCTTGTTTCTCTGTACGCCTGAACTCATCTTGATCTCTGCACCACTCTCAAGCCATAGAGCTATGCCATTTTCAAGACAAAGGCCCTGAGGATGTTTGAATAATGACCCGTGTGTTCAGCACAGACCAATATCTGTCTGGTATCGAAAGACTTCCTGAACCTGGCGAACAACGATCGTAGTGCACCAATCTGGTTTTTGATCAAATGGATCTCTGGATCCTTGTCCCCATTTAGGGCGCAGATATCTAGTGTAAGTTTGCTGACATCGATGCCGATAAAAGTTTTGGTTTCCATTATTTTTGAATTAAATTGAACAAAAGAGCCGTTTCCTGAGAACCTTAATAGGTAGAATAATATCTTATTTAGGCCTTGGCTCACAAAAACCTGTCAGTTCCTAATATCGGGATAGTGCTCTGACTAAGGCTATCGATGGATCGCTGACAGGTTTTAAATCTAACAAATCATATACAAATCAAACCTAAGGTAGCTATCGGGACAGAAAGTCCCTAGTTCGAGCCCAGGTGGGCCCACAGAAGCTCCAACTTAGTTGGAGCTTCTTTGTTTAAGAGGTTTTTAGATTTACCAGTTGATATTTCCTGTTTTGCTTAAAATATATGTCGCATATTAAGCGATACAAATCCATGCCAAGCTCTCAGGACACCAAATCGATAAATTCTTGGATAAACATCAGAAAGCAAAAAATAAAATTCCAGAGTGTCAATCTATGCGATTCTATAAGGTAGTTCAACACTATTGAGAACGATTGTTTATCGGCTTTCATTACTAGGCTCCATGACTCTAGAAGTTTTTAGAGAAAACCTTCTTCCAAAAAACTATCCGGCCTTAAACTCCTTCAAATATAAAGGTTCAAAATAAGCGATATCGGTAACGATGTCGCTTTTTTGCATTTTTTGAATAGCGAGATCGCACATTGTTAAGGCAGAAGGCATAGTTTCAACAAACGTGATTTTCTCCGCTTGCACGCAAATCTCTTCAAACTTTTTTGTTCCCGTGCCAATTATAACGGTAGCCTCGTTTAAAAAGGGCTCAAAACTCTTTTCCTGAAGAATCACAGCCTGAACTGGGGTAACGGGATTTTGGTTCTTAAAAACCCGCGCATAAACTTCCATTCGGCGCGCGTCAAGAAACGTCAAGACGGTTTCGTTATCGGCAGGGGCTTGTTTGCTGAGGGAGGTCAATGTGTCAATCTCAATTAAGGGAATTCCCAATGAATAACACAATCCTTTTGCTGAGGCAACTCCTATTCTCAAACCGGTATATGAACCAGGGCCAGAACTTATGGCGATGGCATTTAAGTCACGCGGTGTAAGATGATTTCTTTCAAGTATTTGCTCTATGAATACGTGTAATCTTTCTCCATGAGAATACTTATCGCTTTGATCCTCTAAAAGATCTATGCAATTTTCAATTCCGAAACTGTTTGGAAAGGTTCCGTTTTCGCCAGCGAGCGCAACAGAACAGTTTGTAGAGGTGGTCTCAATACAAAGTATAAGCATAACGGCTACTCGTTTTCTTCTTCAGCTTCTTCACTTTCAGAATCAGAATCTGTAACACTTGAACGATCTTTCTTAACGCGAAGCTCCTTTCCAGATTTGAGTACATTGGTTACCGTACGATAAGGACCGGTAATAACCTTATCGCCTGTTTCCAATCCTGAGAGAACTACGATGTTCTTATCATCTTGGATACCTGTGGTCACTACCTGAAGTTCTGCTTTACCATCCTTGTTAAGATATACGCACTCAAATTTTTCAGCATCGATGCTTATGTCTCGACGTCGTTTCTTCTCTGTCGTATCGTTTTTTACCACGATGGAACTTATGGGAACTGCGATGGCATCATTTGCTTCTTGGGTAATGATATCCACGGTTGCGGTCATTCCAGGTTTGAAAGGGCTGTAGGTCTCATCACGTCCCTCCAGCAGGTCTTGATAGCTTTCTGGAAGAATGCGTACTTTAACTTTAAAATTAGTTACCTGATCTGCGGTAAGCTGACCAGAAGCGGTATTTGCAATTTCCGTGACCTGCCCCTTGAATTGTTTCTTGAGATATGCATCTACTTCTACGATCGCTTTATCTCCCACTTCAATTTTTACAATATCATTTTCGTTCACATCTACCTCAACTTCCATTTTTGAAAGGTCGGCAACGCGTAATAGCTCCGTACCCGCCATTTGTTGAGTTCCCACGACTCGCTCTCCCAGTTCAACGGCGAGTAGGGAAACGATTCCAGTCATTGGGGCAAAAATGGTCGTTCGTCCCAAGTTATCGGTTGATTCGTTAACCGTCGCGCCTGCACTTTGAACATTATAATAGGCAGAGCGCTCCTGCGCCTTTGCACGCTCGTAAGCGGCTGTAGCGGTATCAAAATCGGCTTGTGAGATCACGCCTTTTTCAAAAAGCTTGGTGCTGCGCTGGTAGTTTGCCTTTGCCTCGGCAAGGGACGCACGTGCTTGTTGAAAGCCTGCTTGAGCAGTTGCCAGTCCCGCGCGTGAACGACTCACGCTAGACTGTAATAAATCGGGATTGATACGCACGAGCACATCGCCTTTTTTGACTTTCTGTCCCTCTTTGATGGGAAGCTCGATAATTTCTCCGGGAACTTCTGGAGAGATACTTACTTCAACTTCGGGTTTGATTTTACCCGTCGCGCTTACGGTTTCAGTAATATTCATCGTTTCAACCTCCATGACCTCTACAAGAGTGCCGTCCTCTTTTTCTCCAGAGAACGCAAAGTAGGCCGCGGTAGCAACTATGGCTAGTATGATTACAATGATTACTGCTTTTTTCATGGTTTTATAGTTTTAGCTCGCTGGGCTCTATTCCAAAATAAAGCTCCAAAACTTTCAATCTAAATAGATAATCAAATTTAGCTTGGTTGAGGTTAATTTTTGCATTGTTGAAACGGAGTTTGCTCTGGCTGAAATCAAAAGCATTTGTCAATCCAACGTTATAACGTTCCTGTGCATAATCATAGGCGAGTTCTTGTGATTCCAAAGCGGTTTGAGCTGCTTCATAGGATTTTTTAGACCCCTGAGCATCCACATAGGCCTGGTACACGTTGCTTTCTAAATCGAGTTTTGCCTGTTCTAATTGGTACTCTGTGCGTTCCAGATTGATTTTGCTTTGCTGCACCCTGCTGCGCGTGCTAAAGCCATTAAAAATAGGAACGCTTAACGAAAAACCATATCCTATACCGTCGTTGAGATAGAGCTGTTCCACAAATGGATCAGCCCCGGTTATTATGGTTTCAGTGGCAGGAAATTCAGTTACCACACGTTGTCCAGTTCCTTCCACAAATCCAATGTCCTGTCTTACGACTTGACCATCAATTGTGCGCTGACTGAATCCAGTAGCATCCGTATAACGTGTATTGTAACCAAAAAACGCGCTAATGGTAGGATAATATGCACCACGTGCGATCTGAAGATCCTTCTCGGCAATATTTACATTTTCTTCTGCGATCCTGACTTCTGATCTGTTTTCTTCGGCGGCGTTGATCAATTCGTTTACAGGCTTTTCAGAAAAACTCTCATCGATAATCTCAAAATCACTATCAACGACATCAAAGCTTTCATAATCTTTGATTAATAATAACTGGGCAAGACTTACCTTACTGATGATAACCGCATTTTCAGCAGCAATAATTTGTTGCTGCTCGGTTGCATCTTGAGCTTTGATCTCTAGCAGATCTCCTTTGGGAAGTTGACCTGCGTCTACTAATTCTGTGGTCTGGTCGATCTGTTGTTTAGTCACTTCATTTTGAGCGATTAGCGTTTCCAGATTTGCCTTGTTGGTAAGGATTTGAAGATAATTGTTTGCCACAAAAAGCGAGATATCGTCCTTCATCTTATCCAAACGGTATTGGCTGGCAAGTTTTGATATTTCAGCACGCTGTACTTGCCTGATATTTCTCAAACCGTCAAAAACATTGTAACCAAAATTTACATTTCCAGAAACAGACAGGAATGTAGTGGTCTGGGCGTTATTTGTAATGGGGTTGAAGTTAAGACCTGTATTTTCCTGAATTCCCGCCCCAGCATTTACTGAGGGTAGCAGTCCACCTAAGGCGTTCAATTTATCTGCATCAGCGGCTTCTATGTCCAGCTCGCTTTGTTTGACGCTGATATTGTTTTCAAGGGCATATTCCACGCATTCTCTAAGCGTCCATTTCTTTTGGTCTTGCTGTAGCGTTGATGTTTGCGCTTTCGCGAAAGCGAGACCCAAAAACGCAATACCGTATATGATGAAGTTTTTCATAATCGTACTATGGTTGTTTGTGTTGGTTAATTGATATTTGTTACAGAATTATCCTCCGTATCCTCCTCGACCTTGTGGAGCCTTGAGCGGATTCCATATTTTAAGCTTGTCGCTTTTTGTGATTCCGTCCTTGATCTCGACGTAGATACCGTCGCTCAAACCCAATTCCACATCGCGTCGTTCAAAGGTCTGGTCGCCGGTGGCAATTTCAACAAACGGTTTTTTAGTCTCTGGATCATATTGGACAAGAGCTTCCTTGATAGCCATAACCTTGTCTGCCTTATCAAGGATGATACTTGCATTTGCACTAAGCCCAGCCCTTACAAAGGTGCTGTCCTGCTCGATTTCCTTAAGTGTTCCCTTGATCTCAAACTGAATCGCGCCATTTTCTGCGACTCCCTTAGGAGCGATGTAATCCAGAATGGCGTCGTATTTTTTATTATTGTAGGCGCCTACGGTAATTTCAAGCGGCAAGCCCTCGCTTATTTTTCCCACTTCACTTTCATCTACTTTTCCCTCAAAAATCATTTTAGTGACATCTGCGATTGTGGCGATGGCGGTTCCCTCGTTAAAGTTGTTGGCTTCAATTACCTGGTTTCCCTCTTTTACTGGAACATCCAGTACCATTCCGGATACGGTAGCACGCACGTTGGTATTGGCATACTGGCTTAGTCCTTGGGTCGTACCGGTTTTGATAATGTCAAAGTTTTGAATGTTTCCGGTCAATGCAACCTGCTCCTGCTTGTAACGCTGGACGGCATTATTGTAGTTGTTCTGTGCCACGTCAAAGTCATTTGCAGAGATCACTCCCTTATCAAATAATTCTTTCTGACGGTCATAGATCGCTTTCTGGTTTTCCTGTGCGAGTCTTGCCGTTTCAACAGAGGTGCGCTGAGCGGCAATACTATTTTTGGCACTGGTAAGTGAGTTGATGTTAGGCACCACTTTGATTTCTGCGATCAGGTCGCCTGCTTTTACGAACTCCCCAGCCTCTACATGAATCTTGTCGATTACTCCAGAGATGTTTGGCTTGATATTGACTTCCTCTTTTGGAACAATGTTACCCGTGGCAACTGTTTCCTTGATAATGGTCTGCTCACTGGCTTCCTCTGTTTCATAAACTACGGGATCTTCAAGATCCTTAGTATATATATACCAGATTCCAGCGGCTGCGGCAGCTAGTATGATCACGAGTGTGATGATGGTTCCTGTACGTTTCATTCTATAATGGTTGTTATTCTTTAGTTATTCGGTTCTTAATGCGTCTACTGGTTTCATGGTCGTCGCTCTGGAGGAAGGTATAAAACCAGCTAATAGTCCTGAGACTACCAGAATAGCCAAAGCGATAAAAATGACATTGATATCTACTGACGGATTTGCAAAATTATCCACCTTTCCAGCTTGATCCAGCAGATAATTCATGACCCATATAAGCCCTGCGGCAAAGGCGATTCCCGCCATTCCTGAAATAAGTGTCAACACAATGGATTCCTGTAAGATCTGTGCCTTGATTTGCCAGGGTGTTGCTCCGAGCGCTCTACGCACTCCGATCTCATTAGTCCGTTCTTTGACCACGATCAACATAATGTTACTGATCCCGATTCCACCAGATAGCAGTACAAGGCCTCCCACGAAGTAGCCTACAAAGCCTAGAATATCAAACAGCCCACTAAACTTTGCAAACTGTTCTGCAAGATCAAAATTACCGATGGCTCTCATATCATCTGGATGCACGCCTCGCTGTTCCCTCATAATGGAGAGAACCTCAGGCTTGAGATCAGTCATGCTTACATCATCATTTGCGGTTATCGCCATCCACCCCACATTATCTCCTGAGTTAAATGCTTTTCCAAATGTGGTAAACGGTATGAAGATATTGTTTGCTTCTTCCTCGCTATCGCCTTGTGTATTGGGATTTTCAAAAACTCCCACCACTTTAAAGTTTACCCCTTGAAGACTGATGTATTCTCCTATGGGATTTTCGCCAAGGTTAAAAAGTGCTTTCTCAACGCCAGTTCCTATAACGGCGGTTTTCATCAGCTTATTGATGTCGGAATAATTGATCCAGCGGCCTTTTAGAATATCCATGGGCTGTTGTTGCTTGAATTCTGGATAATCTCCGTTTACTTGAAATGCTCCTGTTTTGTCGCCTCGTGTCACATTGTTGGCGCCACGATAACCTCCTAATTGCAGTCTGGGCGAGACAATTCTAAGATCTGGAATACCGTTTTTAAGTGCATCCACATCGGCGAGTTTGAATTGTACGCGACGGCCTTTATTCATTCCCTTATAAGCCATGGAGGTGGATTGTCCCCACATAAACATGGTGTTTGTGGCGCGATCTCCAAAGTCTGACGACACGCCGTTACGCAGACCATTAGTCAATGCCAATAGAATAACGAGGATAAAAATTCCCCAAAAAACACCAAAGGCAGTAAGTGCTGTTCTCAACCTGTTTGAGTTAAGCGCTTCTAAAATTTCGTTCCATCGATCTCTGCTAAACATATTATTCGTCTCTTAAGGCTTCAATGGGTTTGATATTTGCCGCTCTGCGCGCAGGGAAGAATCCTGCCAAAGCACCTGCAAGCACTAGAATAATCACGGTGGTTATGGAGGTATTAAAGTCTACTTTGGGATACTTGATAAAATCGGTCTCTACGAGCGGAGAGATGAGTTCTAGCAATCCCACGCCCAGAAACAATCCTATCAATCCAGCAATACTTGTTATAAAGATGGATTCATGCAGTACCATCCAAATGATTTCACTCGGCAAGGCTCCCAATGCCTTTCTAATTCCAATTTCTTTGGTTCGTTCCTTAACTACGATGAGCATGATATTACCCACGCCCACGATACCTGCGATGATTGTCCCAATTCCTATAAACCAAAACACGGATCGTATGGTCGCGATAAGACCAAAAACCTGCTCGGCCTCTTCAAGTGTATCATAAACTCCTATGGCGACTCGATCGTCTGGAGCTACTTGAAATCGAGTTCTTAGATCTTGTTCTATCGCCTCTTTCATTGCGGCACTCAACTTAACCGTCTCGTCAAAAGTTTCTGCACGCTCAACGGTGTAAGCAATACGGTCAATATTGCTACCTGCATTAAACACTTTTTGAGCTGTAGATATGGGCATAAAAAGCCTATTTTCTTCCCGAGTTCCGCCTGGATCTGTGTATACTCCTACAACCGTAAAGTTCACGTTATTGTTGACGATAACCGTCTCTCCTATAGCTTCTTTATCCTTGAAAAGATCCTGTTTCATTTGGTAACCGATCACGGCAACCTTTCTAGCCTCATCCACGTCGTCTTGATTAAGGTATCGACCTGTAACCATGGTTGCATTTTCAATCCATTGCTGGTCTGGCGCAGCGCCCTCAAGTCTATAGTTGCCTTGCTCGGCTCCATAATTTACCTGTCCTTGCCACAAGCTGTAAAGCGGAGTCTTATATTCTATCTGCTGCTCGTACTTAGCATTGAGGTTCTCAAAATCAGAATTGCGCAGTTGCAACCTGCGGCCTGGATTGAGTCCGTTATATTCTTTGGTGGTGGATCTTACGTTTATGGAAATCCTATTTGTGGCATCCTGTTCAAACTGTGTACGCACACCGTTCTCGATTCCAGAGGAAAAGCCTAATAGGATTACAAGTATAAAAATACCAGAAGCCACGGAAAGACTGGTCAAAAAAGTACGCAGTTTATTCTTGCGAATGGTTTCAAAAATCTCCTGCCAGCGTTCTACATTAAACATGCGCAGCTGCTTTTACTTGATTTACTAATGTATCGTCGATGATGCGACCGTCCTTTAGGTTCACGATGCGCTTGGTCATTTCTGCAATGTCGGGTTCGTGGGTTACAACAAGAATGGTGCGCCCCTCATCATTGATTCCTTGAATCAGATCCATTACTTCATAAGAAGTTTTGGTATCTAGAGCTCCCGTGGGCTCATCTGCCAGAAGAACTTTTGGATCGCTTGCGAGTGCCCGTGCGATTGCTACACGTTGTTTTTGACCTCCAGACAGTTGATTGGGTAGATGGTCTGCCCAGTCTGCAAGACCTACTTTTTCTAGATAGTGCATGGACTTTTCATCCCGTTCCTTGCGGCTTACTTTCTGATAGAACAGCGGCAGGGATACATTATCCACTGCTGTTTTATAGCCTATCAGGTTAAATGACTGGAATATGAATCCGAGGAACTTGTTGCGGTATTGCGCGGCAATTTTTTCATTGAGGTTTTTGATAGGCACGCCATCGAGGGTATACGTTCCCTCATCTGCCTCGTCCAGCATGCCAAGAATATTGAGGAGTGTGGATTTGCCTGATCCCGAAGACCCCATGATAGAGACTAGCTCTCCTTCTTTTACTGAAAAATCTATGCCTTTTAATACGTGAAGTGAGTTGTTTCCAGTCTTATAGGACTTATGCAGGTCTTTTATCTCAATCATGGTTAGTGTTTTGGCAGACAATGACGGTCTATCTTAAACAGACCTCAAAATTGCAGCCATGTTACAGGTTCAACCCATAAAAAAATGTTAATTGAAAAAGTTGTGTTGAATTTACACCCATCTGTAAGCCAATCCCTACTTATTCAGAGTCAGCCTGAGCACTTTTGGTTGTAGATCTATAAATCATATAAATTATACTGCCTACGATTATATATGGAAACGCCATTAGGTATGTGATTCCATTGTTCAAACCTTCTGCCGTTGCGTTGTCACCACCGTTTTCTATGACGGCACGGCACATGGCACATTGCGCTTTCGCGAAAGCGGAAAATAAACACACTACTATAACCAGAATAAACTTTTTCATAAATCTAATAATATGGAAACATGAATAGGTACACGGCAACACCAGTAATCGCTACGTAAAGCCATATGGGAAACGTCCATCTCGCTATTTTGCGGTGCTTTGCAAACTTTTGATTCCATGCAAAATACATAGTGTATAAGACTAAAGGAAGTATGATGCCTGACAAAACGATGTGAGATATTAATATAAAGAGATAGACGGCTCGCAGGGGAGCATCATTAGGATAAGGTGTGGGATCGTTACTTATTTTAGAAATCACATAACTCACAAGAAATATTGCGCTGATCACAAAGGCGGTAGTCATAACAGTGCGGTGCAATGCTTTTTTACCTGATTTAATCAGTGAGAATCCTGTAATTAGGAGTAAAGCCGTGGTTCCATTAAGAATTGCGTGAAATAGGGGTAGAACACCAGTATTTAACCCCAAAAAGTTATACCGCTCTGGCAAATACATTAAAACCAGAACCACCAGTGGTACAGCGATTGATATTGCTAAAATGATAGCGGGCCCTCTTTTCTCCAGCATATTATTTGTTTAATAAAGTTTCTGCATCTTGAATAATTTCAGTGACTTGATCTGGTAAATCTCCGCCTTTTATACCATCGTAACTGAAAATAAATTGTTTATTGCCTTCGCCAATGAGCACTTCACGTGACCTTATATAGCCCTCTCGGTCTACAAGTACAAACTTACCGCTGTGCTCAAAACCAATTGAAGGGTCGTCGCTAATCTCAACAAAGCTGTAAAAACCTTTACGGCTTAACTCATAGGTAGCTTCCCTGTCGCCTGTCAAAAAGTACCAGGACGAATCATCGTCAATAAACTTTTGGGAATATTGTTTGAGCACTTCGGGCTGATCGTGTTCTGGATCTATACTGATGGATACGGTCATAAAATCATTTTCATCCTTAAAATGCTCATTGATTTTTGCCATGTTTACACTCATGGGTGGACAAATGGTTGGGCAAGAGGTGAAAAAGAAATCCAACACATAAACTTTACCCAGTAAAGAATCGTTGGTAATGGTGTCTCCGTCTTGGTTTAAAAAAGTGAAATCAGGAACCTTATTGAATTTTTTGAGGAACTTATCTGCAACTGGTTCGCGATCCTGGGTGCGATTGCTGTCTACGACCTTGTCCTTTTCTATGTAATGAATCACATTTGTAACCGCAAAATAGCCGAAGATCAAGATGATGATTCCTAACCCGATATAATATGGAGTGTCCTTACTCTTTGCCATCTTCCTGAATTTCTTTATCGCGATTTCTCTTAAATGCAAATCTATATTCTGCCAGTAAAATACGCACGTCGTCTACCATGACTTTTTGTAACGCTGGAATGGATTTTGTATCGTAGCCATAAACAACAGGCTCTTCTGGGATACTGTCGTCCCTTCCTCTCAAGGATACATTTTTATCAATAACAAAAGCAAAATTAGATGAGAGGTCATCATTGAGTTCTAAATCTGTCTTCAAATTTGAAAAAAATGCTACTATATTTTCTTGAGATCCAGTGAGGAAATGATAATCTGTAATATCTGTTGTTTCAGACATTTGATTTCTAATTTCCTGAACGTCTTCTACTCCAGACTCAGGCAGAATCGCAATAAGCTGGAAGGTATCAAATTTGTGGAACTCTTTGTAAATCTTTTCATTTACATTTGAGACAAAGCCTATTCTACTATAAGGATCACTGCCTAAAAATGTAATGACTGAAATACTGTCCTTTAACTGAAGTCGCTCACCATCAATAGTTTCAAATTTTTCTAGGGTTCCCACCTTTTCAACTAATACGGGTAAGGTATCAAAGTTGTGTTTGCCCTGTAAAAAAAATAGATAAGCAACTAAAGGAAGAGCAAATAGAATGACAAGAACCGAGTATTTTGCCACAGGGTTGACTTGTTTAATTGCATTAAGATCTTTCTGTACAGACATATTGTAGTATAAAAAAGGACGGTAAAACCGTCCTTGAATATGTTGTTAGATAGTAGATATTAGAAGTCAAAGCTTACAGCATTGTTCTTATAAACCTGATAAATATATTCTCCTTCTACTAACAGGATCGCGATTAAATAAATGATTAGGAAAACAGCCGTCCAAACCACAGCCTTTCTCAAACCACTTACCTCATCTCTCATGTGCATAAAATCCCAAGTGATGTAATATGCCTTAACCAAGGTAAGTATAATGAAAATCCAGTTGAGATATTTAAGCGCAAGAAAAGTCCCGTTAAGAAAGTCTGGTTTAATGTAACCCAATGCAACTTCAATAATGGTAACTATTGAAAGGAATATTAAAACACCCCAAATTTTTTGAGTATTGCTTTTGAATTTTACGAGACCTCTAAATATTTCTAATTTATGCTCGTGGTGTTCTCCGTGTACTGCGTGATCTGCCATGATAATTTCTTAAAGTATGAATTAAACGAGGTAGAAGAATGTAAATACAAATACCCACACAAGATCTACAAAGTGCCAGTAGAGACCTACTTTCTCTACCATCTCGTAACTTCCTCTGCGCTCGTAGGTTCCCAAGATTACATTGAAAAAGATAACGATGTTAATCATC
Source organism: Nonlabens sp. (assembly GCA_049671565.1). Classification (GTDB taxonomy): domain Bacteria; phylum Bacteroidota; class Bacteroidia; order Flavobacteriales; family Flavobacteriaceae; genus Nonlabens. Next base: position 75,382 of record JBATVD010000007.1, on the reverse strand, counting down.
ACTCCCGTAAAAACGTGAAAACCGTGAAAGCCAGTGATAAAGAAAAAGAAATCTGCAAATAAGGGTGCGCCATATTCGTTTTCGGTAAGATTAGCTCCCTGAACTACAGAAACACCTTCTCTCCTAAGTTTTGCCAAAGCCTCAGATCTACTGAGAACTGTTTTCTCACTTGCTCCAGTTTCTGGATTTATTTCTATGTGCTGTGTGCGTATAGTGATATTATCATTGAGCTCAAAACCAGTAATCACTTCATTGAGTGTAAAGTCTGCGTTGTATGCACCTGAGGTTTCATACCAAACTCCTTCACTCAATCCATAATATTCAGTTTCACGTTCACCCACTGATGAAAACTCATCTATAGCGACTCTCTCTCCTGTGTCTGTATTTACAAACTGTAGGATGTTGCCTCCTTTGGTTTTGACCGCTCCGTACTCGCCTGATATGAAATTTGCCCATTCCCAAGCCTGTGAACCAACAAATATCAAACCTCCTATGACGGTAAGAAGCATGTACAAAGACACTTTCTTCTTGTCCATCTTATGACCTGCATCAACTGCGAGTACCATGGTAACAGAAGAACCAATAAGTATGAAAGTCATCAACGCCACATAAAACATGGGAGCGTCATAACCATGCAAGAATGGGAAGTGATTAAAAACCTCATCAGCTATAGGCCATTCCTCAATAAATTTAAATCTTGAAAAACCGTAAGCGGCAAGAAAACCAGAAAATGTAAGGGCATCAGAAAGAATGAAGAACCACATCATCATTTTTCCATAAGTGACGTTAAACGGTCGTGTTCCGCCTCCCCATTTTTGACCTTCGGTACCAGTAGTAGCTACTGTTGTGTCCATAGTGTGAGATTAATGCTATAAGCTGCAAAAGTAGCTCAAAAAACTTTTTAATAAAAGAGTAAGAAGGAAAGAAGGAAAATCCAGAGAAAATCTACAAAATGCCAGAAAATAGCACCGAGCTCAAAACCTAAGTGATTTTTACTCGTGTACTTACCTCTCACCATATTTATGGTTATGATTAACAGTGAGATAAGTCCTGCCGCTATGTGGGCAAGATGGGCAACGACTATAAGATATACAAAAGATGCACTAACACTACTTCCTGCTCCCGTGAAGAAGATGTTTTGATTAGTAAGTGTATTAAATCCAGCAAATTGCATATAAACAAACGCAGTTCCCAATACTAAGGTTAATACGGTCATAATAGTAGCTCCCTTAATATTGTCACGCTTGATACTTAGTTTTGCTAGAAAAAGAGTTAGCGAGCTTAATAAGATAACTCCTGTACTGTAGTAAAATTCTTGAGGAAGTTCAAAATCCACCCAGTCCCGGCGGCTGGCACTTACGATATAAGCGCTGGTGAGACCAGCAAACATCATGATCAGGCTTGCAATCGCAAACCACATCATCTGTTTTTTAGATCGTGCTAATTTTTCCTCTTCGGGAAGTTGTGTGACGTCTATCATCTGTTATCTTAAAAATTTATCAACTACGTAAATAATCTGAATTAATGTAATGTAGCTCACACTTACCAGCATGAGTTTTCTCGCGGCTTCTTTAGTGCGCTCCCTAAATAGAACGATGGAATGGTACAAAAACCATATTCCTAAAAGTCCAACAGCAATTGCACTCCAGATGGTCATATATAAGGTTCCGGTAACTCCAAATACAGGAATCAAAGAAACCAAAACCGTCCATACCGTATACAATACGGTTTGAAATGCCGTGCCACGATCTGCGGATCCTGTAGGAAGCATTTTAAAACCGCCGGCTTTGTAGTCGTCCTGAAGCATCCATCCTATCGCCCAGAAATGGGGAAATTGCCAGAAAAACTGCAACATAAATAATGTACCTGATTCTATACCAAAACTTCCACTCGCCGCTACCCAACCCAACATGTAAGGAATAGCTCCTGGAAATGCACCTACAAAAACGCATAACGGTGTTTTGGTTTTCAATGGAGTATAAACCGCTGCGTAAAGTACGATGCTCAAAGCACCAAAAAACGCAGTAGCCGCATTGATCAAGAATAACAAATAAACTCCCATAAGTGCCATCACCAGTCCATAGATCCAGGCATTGGAAACTGCTATGCGTCCAGTCGGGATGGGACGATTCATGGTACGCTTCATAAGCGCATCGCGATCCTTTTCAATGATTTGATTGAAAACATTTGATGAACCTACCAGAAAGTAGCCTCCCAAACATAGATACAACAGAGTTATCCAGTCCACGCTATCGGCGGCAAGTAAATATCCAGCAATGGAAGAGAAGACCACGACCACTGATAGTCTGGGCTTTGTGATCTCTATATAATTAGCAAGAACTCCTGGTTCTTTTGCCATTGCATTTGCTTCTTTCACTGGCGATTTTTAAGGGGCTGCAAAGATACTTCGCAGGCTATTGGTAGCAAAGTAAATCGTTTGCTTTCAAGGGGTTTGTTAAGAGTTCGCTTTCGCGAAAGCGAAATAGAAATAAAACACTTAAAACTAAAAAGCTGGGTGGAAAATAGCGATCCGTTTTATGCCTGAAGACTTCTATCCATTAATGGCGACTACCTGATTTATTTTACCCGGGATCATTTCCTTAAGCATAGTTTCAATACCGTTTTTCAAAGTCATGGTAGATGATGGGCAACCGCTGCAGGCACCTTGAAGTATTACATGAACATCGCCTGAAGCTTCTTCAAAATTCTTGAAGACTATATTCCCGCCATCACTAGCTACTGCAGGTTTAATGTACTCATCGAGGATCTCTACGATTTTCTTAGAAACATCATCTAGATTTTCAAACGTAGGCAAATCTACTGGCTCTGCAGACTTGTTCAACTCAATACCACCGGTTTTACTTTTAGAGTCTCCTATTTCTAGACCGTTTTGTAAACCTTCTCTTATGAAGGATCGCACCTCGTTAGTTACCTCAGGCCATTCTACTATATTATGTTTTTGTACAGATATGTAATTCTCATCCACAAAAACTTCTTTAACAAATGGAAATTCATACAGTTTGCGAGCTAAAGTTCCATCTTCTGTATCTCCTATGGTCTTAAATTCTTTACTCAATACCGTCAGCTTTTTATTCACCACAAACTTCATGTTGTTTGGATTGGGTGTTGCCTCTGCATAAACGGTTACCGGAACTTTCTTGGTCTCACTCGTCCCTTCAGTTATAACGGGTGATCCACTATTGAGGTATTTTGATATTTGCTCAGCTACCTCATCTTGAACATCGTTCCATTCCACAATGTCATATCGTTCTATGGCTATGAAGTTTTGGGTGATATAAACCGTCTTGACAAAGGGCAGATAAAATAATTGTTGTGCGAGTTGAGAAGGTTTAGCCTCGTCTATATTCTTAAACTCGTAGCTACTTCCCTTGACTAAAAACTGATTGCTCTCAAATTTGATGATCGCGTTGTTTGTAGTAGGAATGATAGATATTTTATGCTCGCTCATGGATCTGTTAATTACGATTGCAAAAATAGAGGCTTTTAAATAGTCCTATCCTCTATAATTGATAGATAAATGCAATGACGTGAACTTCGATTTTGATAGCTTTTTAGATAAGCCGTATTAAATAAAGCCTTCAACCTATTGATTATTAAGCCGCTCAACACAATATTGTTATGCTTTGCAAGTTACTTGTTTATTGAATTGTAAAATTTATATATTTGACGGATAAGATTGAGGGCTCGAATCGTATCAACCGCGGTAGCAAATAGTGAATCTTTTACCCCCATAAATTATTCACGGCTTCATTCTTCAAAGGAGAGACTATAGCGCAGCATGAAAAAAATTATCTTGTTATTAGTTGTCGGTTTTTGCAGCCAACTATCGATAGCTCAAGAAGGAATACCGGTTTATCTAGACTACCTTACAGATAACTATTACTTATTACACCCATCCATGGCCGGTGCCGCATCTTGTGGTAAAGTTAGAGGTACCGCAAGACAGCAATGGTTTGATCAAGAAGAAGCACCTAATTTGCAGACCTTGAGTTTCAATACTGCTGTAGGTGAAAATAGCGGTATCGGAGCGATACTTTTTAACGATCGCAATGGATATCACTCCCAAACAGGAGCTTATTTATCTTATGCCTACCACTTAAAAGTAGGTGGTGGCTACGGCAAGCTAAACAGATTGTCTTTTGGAGCCAATGTAGGTATGGTGCAGAGTCGTCTCGATGAGACTGACTTTGATCCATTGGATTTTGACCCTATAGTGGCTGGTGTTTTGGTAAGCGATTCCTACTTTAATGTTGATATAGGAATGTCTTATTTCTACGAAGAATTTTATGCTCACTTTACCGTGAAAAATGCTGTGTTCCAGAACCGAGAAATCTATTCAGAAGGTTTTGAAAGTGCTAACCAGCGCAGATACATTGCTACTTTAGGATATCTTTTTGCGCCTACAAAAAGCGACTGGCAGTTTGAGCCATCTGTACTTTATCAACGTACCGACTTAACCGAAGAGCAATTTGTGGACATCAATGGTAAGGCCTATTACGATTTGAATGATAACAGCCAGTTTTTTGGAGGACTCTCCTACCGTCAAAGTTTTGAAGGTGCAGAGTTTGTAGATGGTACGGATATCCAGGAACAGAACCTTTCCCTTCTTTCTCCCATTGTAGGCTTGAAGTATAAAGAATTTACCTTTGGATATACGTATAGCTATCAGTTTGGCGATATTAAATTTGACAACGGAGGCTTCCACCAAATAACGCTTGGTATCGACTTCTTATGTAGAAAAGACCGCTGGAGTTGCAACTGTCCTGCCGTTAACCGATAGTTTTTTGGTACTTACGCTTTCGCGAGCCTACTCCGCCGAAGCAGCTGCGAAGGCTGGAAAGCAACCCATATTACAAAACCCATAACACTACAAAGAGTCCTTTTGTGGTGTCTTTATACCATAGCGGCATGAGGAAAACAACAAACGATGAGCTCGATCGACTTACTGACGATCAATTCAAGGAAGCTTCCAAAACATCGCTGGTAATCGTTTTGGACAACGTGCGCAGCCTCAACAACATAGGATCTGTATTCAGAACAGCAGATTGTTATCGGGTTGAGAAGATCATTTTGTGTGGCATCACAGCTTGCCCCCCACATCGCGAAATACGAAAAACAGCTCTCGGAGCCAGTGATACAGTAGCTTGGGAGTATTTTGAGAAAACCACTGATGCTATTGACCAGCTTCATGAAAGAGGTTATCGTACATGCGCCATTGAGCAAGCAGAGCATTCCAATAATCTTTACGATTTTAAAGCAGAAAGAGGTGAGAAAATTGCGGTGGTATTAGGAAACGAGGTAAAAGGTGTCCAGCAAGAGGTGGTCTCCCAGTGTAAAGAAGTCATTGAGCTAGATCAATACGGTACCAAACACAGCTTGAACATCTCCGTCTGTACAGGCATTGTAGTTTATGATATCTTCAACAAAATCACCCATTTGAGGTGAGCTAGCTGAGATCTTTAAGAATCACTACTAATCAACTCTGATTATTAGTTAGAAATATGTCTCAAACAACTGCTGAGCTCACAGCTACGCTGCGATCAATCTTTTTAATCATTCCTTGCAGCGCTTTTCCCGGTCCTACTTCAATGAAATCTGTAGCGCCATCCTTGATCATTTCTTGAATGGATTGTGTCCATTTTACGGGCGCGGTAAGTTGATAGATAAGATTGGTTTGAATGGTAACTGTGCCTGTAACAGCAAATGTGGATACATTTTGATATACTGGACAAGCTGGAGAATTAAACTCTGTCTTTTCAATGATGTCTGCAAGCTTTTCCCTTGCTGGCTCCATTAATGGGCTGTGAAAAGCACCACCTACGGGCAGGATTAAAGCACGTTTTGCTCCCATTCCTTTTAATTTTTCACATGCAGCTTCTACCGCTGGAACAGATCCAGAGATTACTAACTGACCAGGGCAATTGTAATTTGCCGCTACGACTACACCTTCTGTTTCTGCGCAGGCTTTTTCAACTATATCATTTTCCAATCCTAGAATAGCGGCCATTGTACTTTTTTGCATCTCACAAGCATCTTGCATGGCTAGTGCTCTTTCAGAAACGATTTTCAAACCATCTTCAAAACTGATACAGTCTACAGCAGTAAGTGCACTAAGCTCACCTAAAGAGTGACCTGCAACCATATCAGGTTCAAAATCAGAACCCATCATCTTTGCAAGTATCACCGAGTGAATAAACACCGCCGGCTGGGTAACTTTGGTTTGTTTGAGCTCTTCTGCAGAACCTTCAAACATTACTTTGGTAATGTCAAACCCGAGTATTTCATTTGCTTTATGGAAAAGAACTCTAGCCTCTTCAAAATTATCGTAAAGGTCTTTACCCATACCTGAGAATTGAGCTCCTTGTCCTGGAAATACGTATGCTTTCATATCTTCTGGTTATTTGAAATCAAATATAATAAATGCGTCTAATGGAATTTTCTATTTATCGACTCGCTCCCAAGTTTCATAATCAAAAGCGTGCTTGTGGCGATCGTCTTTTTCATGATGTTCTTTATCAACAAGTTTCCATTTTGATTTATTTATTTCAGGGAAATAGGTATCCACATCAAAAACCTCATGAATTCTAGTGAGCTCCAGCTTATCAGCAAATGGCATTGCCAGTTTGTAAATTTCTCCACCTCCTATGATGTATGGATTGGGATCACCTGCAGTTGCGGCGAGAGCAGTTTGAATGTCATGCACCACGATTCCATTTGAGGTTTTATAATCTTTATTATTGGTAAGTATTATGTGGGTTCGATTGGGTAATGGCTCTGGGAAACTCTCAAAAGTTTTGCGTCCCATAATAATATTGTGGCCGCTAGTCAGCTTCTTAAACCTCTTAAAATCATCGGGAAGATGCCATACCAGTTCATTATCCTTACCCAATCCCAAATTACCATCAGCAGCAGCAATCATGGTAATTACTGGTTTTGTGGGTAATGCCTGTGCAGGTTCTTTTGCGGGAGAAGGATGTTCTATTACAACCTTAGATTCTATTTTTGCGATGCGCTCTTTTTGTTTAGTGACAAGACGATCATATTGTCTTTTCTCCCATTCCGGTCCCAGAAGTCGATTGGTTACAAAAACTTTAAACGTGTGGTAAAGCAAAAACAACAACCACACAAAAATGACCCAGATCCACCACTCGATGCCCAATATTTTTGCTGGAGTATTTTCCATAAGCACTTGACTGATAATCACCAAGCCTACAGATCCCACTAAAAAAACAATAAAGTGAGTAAAAAGACCACGCTTTTGTTTGATGCGCCTTTGTGCATTCTCAATCATTTCTTTTTGCTCTGGATCTATCCCAGACTGGCCTTTTTTCTTAGAACCAAACATTTTCTATCTATTTTTAACACTCAAAAGTAAGAATTTAGCGTTCTTCTTTGCATAATAATACATTAAATGAGCCTCAGCTTTCCAGCACTTCAAGATTGTACCTATCTCAACACGCCAGAACAGGGCTTAATTTCTCAAGAATTGCTGGATTATCGACATGATCTGGATATCGAAATCTCCAAGAATCCCAAGCTTATCATGTTTGAGCGAAACGATTTTATCAACCAAGTCAGGAAAAAAGTCGCGAGCTTTCTAGATGTCGATTTTGCTCTCACGGCTTTGATTCCAAATTTCTCATTTGGCTTCAATACACTTCTTGATATAATTCCTAAGGACTATAGATTTTTGCTCATTAAAGGAGATTACCCTTCCATAAACTGGCCTGTGGAAGCTCGTGGTTTTGAATGCTGTTATGCAGAATTAGGTAAGGACTTAGAAAAAAATATTGCTTTAGCTATTGAAATTCACCAGCCTCAGGTGTTGTGCCTTTCTATTGTTCAATACATTTCTGGGATTAAAATTAATCTTGATTTTGTTGAGCAACTCAAGCAAAACTACCCTCACCTCATCATTATTGTAGATGCGACTCAGTACATAGGTGTTGAGGAATTCCGCTTTCGCGAAAGCGGAATAGACATCCTAGCTGCCAGTTGCTATAAGTGGATGCACGCTGGTAATGGGAACGGTTTTATGTGCTTCAATGAAAGAGTCGTGAGCCGTCTACAACCCAAACATGCGCCATTGAATGGTACTAAAGCCTTTGAGAATGAGCGAGGAATTTTTATGGGACTTTTTGAGCCAGGCCATCAAGATCTGTCGTGTTTTGGTTCTCTAGGTAAAGCCATTGACCTTATTAATGAAGTTGACTTAAAAACCATACAGCATTCTATAAAAAAGCTATCTCTCAAAGCAAAAAACGAATTTCAAAAAAGAAACCTTCTTTCTAAGGAGGTTGTGGAGCGAGAGATTCACTCCAGCATCTTTAATTTAAAGCTGGATCAACATCATTATGACAAATTGATTGAAAAAAACGTTCTTTGTTCCAAGCGCGGTGATGGAGTACGGGTAGGGTTTCATTATTATAACACTACTGCTGATTTGAACCAACTATTAAATATTATCGATCACCATTTATGAGAAAAATATTCTTCATTCTATTCCCAGTATTTCTAATCGCTCAGAATCCAAATGATTGTGTCAACTCCATCAACCTTTGTGGTTCAACCGATCTAAACGTAGATCCTAGTGGTGTGGGATTTAATGAATTTTCTTTGCCTAACAACCCGTCACCTACTTGTTTTAGTTTCCAAGCTCCACAAGTGTGGTTTAAAGTTGAGATTGAAACTACAGGTACTTTTTCCTTTGCTCTAACTCCTGAAACTGCGCAAGAAGATTACGATTTTGCGGTTTTTGGTCCCACAAACGATTGTAATAATTTGGGACCAGCCATAAGATGCTCTAGTACAAATCCTAATGCAGCAGGTGTGTCTGGCGCGACAGGATTAAACGCCACAGAGACTGACGTAAATGAAGGTCCTGGAGGTCAAGGAAATGGCTTTTTGAAAGAATTAGATGTTATTGCAGGAGATACTTATTACATCATAATAGGCCTTGCTGTAGGACAGGAAGGTTTCTCTATGACCACCTCAGGATCCGCAGCGTTACCACCACCGCCAGAGATCAATCCACTGGATTTTGTGGAATTTTGCGATAATGACCCATCGCCTAATGACGGCATCACAAACATAGATCTAACTCAATTTGATAACGACCTCATCGCTAGTCTCAATACGGTCATCCGGTATTTTGAAACTGAAAATGATGCGAATATCAATGACAATGAAATTGTAGGTTTTTATCAAAACACTTCAAATAATGAGACCATTTATGTACGGGCAGAGCGCACCGATTCTGAATGTGTGAATTTCTCTGAATTTGAATTAAGAGTAGATGATGAAGCGGTTGATTTTACCGCTGATACTGAGTTTTTATGCTCCACTCTCGATAGGGAAACTCTGAATTTATCTGATTATCTGGATGCAATTGAGCCTGATTCCAATCAATTTCAAGTTACATACTTTGACACAATCGACGACGCTTATGTAGATGCAAACCCTATCAATCCCATACGCACAGCAAATACTACCTTGCAGCAAGATGTGGTCAAGTTTGTAGATCCTACAGGAGGTCGATGTGAGTTTTATGTCACTTTTCCTTATCAAGTAGCGCCGCCGCCGGTTTTTAATATAGGTCCAGAGGTGGGGCAATTTTGTGATGATGATTACGACGATTTTCTGGAAGCTCCGCTTTCAGATCTTAATCTTGAAATTCTTAATGGACAAGATGCATCTCAAAACGATGTGTTCTATTACGAGACAGTGCAAGATCGTACCGATGATGTCAACCGTTTAACGACCTACGGTGTCAGCTCAACACCTCAAACCCTTTTCGTAATTATAGAAAATAGCGTGTCTGGATGTACTGAAGTAGGTGAAGTGTCTGTAAGGTTGAACCCCAAACCTTTTCTTGAACCTCAAGAAGCCTTAGGAATTTGTTTAGATGCCACAACACCATTAACTTTAGAAGTAGAATCAGGTTTTAGCTATTATGCTTGGAACAATGGTGATGAAGGCCCTAACGCGTTTCAGACTCAAGTGACGACTTCTGGCGATTTTACGGTTACCGTTACAAATGAATTTGATTGCACGACTGATCTTACCATAACCGTAGAGCCCTCAGAGGCGGCTACCATTGTGGATATTGAAACTTCAGGATTTAATTCTGGAGCAAATACCGCTACAATAATCGTTAGTGGAGTGGGAGATTATGAATTTAGTAGCGATGGATTTGGGTATCAGGATTCCAACGAATTCAGTGATTTATATAAAGGTAGGAACAGTGTTTTTGTCAGGGATAAAAATGGTTGTGGTATCGTTTCACAAGAATTCACCGTGCTGGACTTTGAGCAATTCTTCACTCCCAACGATGATGGCTTTAATGATGTATGGAGTATAGAGGGAATTGAAGAATTTCCAGGTTCGGTATTAACCATTTATGACCGTTATGGCAAGTTATTATATCAATTTACAAGTCCTGGGATAGGATGGGATGGAACTCTGGATAACCAGCCACTGCCCTCCAGTTCTTACTGGTTTACCTTAGAAATCCCTGATGAGGAAATGGTTAAAGGTTTTTTTGCTTTGAAGCGTTGAGTTTTGATTAATTTTGAAATGAGCAAAGTCCAAAACCTCACAGCAATCAATCTCAATCATGGATCAGCTATTTGATGCTATTTTACTGCTTACCTGCTTTCAGGGTCTAGTTGGAGCAGGTTTATTGATATCAGGTAAGCCTGATTCCTCGAGATATTTATTGGCTTTATTTATTCTCTGTTATATAGGTACGGGCGTTTTATGGGGAGTTTACCGTTTTTTTCCTGATTATTACGAGCCTGTTAGATACTTGCCCATAGCATTTAGCTATGCTATTGCTCCCCTGTTTTTTCTTTATTGCAAGAGCGTTTTGAATACGATTAAATCTAAGGATTTGCTTCATTTAATACCAGCGCTTCTAGAGATTGTTTTTGGGGTGTACTGTATGGTCAATCCTGCAATTGCCAATGATATTTTTGCAAATCAACGACTCTTCGTTATCTCCTATTTAATTATACTACCGCCGCTCTACAATTTATTTTACTTATTCTGGTCGGCTCGTTACGTACAATTAAAAAAGCCTAAAGTACTTGACTATTATACAGATGTAGAGAAGAAACGATTGAATTGGATTCTTGCAGCAATATTTGTGATAGGCGGGAATTTTCTTCTGGAACTTATAGCATCTGTCGTGAAGCTCAATACGGATTATGACTTTACCATTGACATTTTTACGGGACTCACTGGTTGCTTTATCGTCTACTGGGTCTCATATAACGGATGGAAACAAAGAAATCTATTTAAGTATAGAAATCAATCCAACTCAGTTGACCTTTCCACCGTTCAGAAAACGCTTGTAGAAAAACGTTCAGATTCAAATCAAAGTTCCTCATCAACACAAATAGACCAAAACGAGCTGGATGAAGATGATGGAGTAAAACCAGACCTTTTTAGTAAAGTGTGTAATTATTTAGAACAAACACGTATTTACATAGAAAATGATATCCACTTGGAACGATTAGCTAATTTGATTGAGGTGCATCCCAAAACGCTCTCTACTGAGATTAATTCCAATAATCTCAACTTTAACCAGCTGATAAATAACTATCGTGTGGAAGAGGTCAAGAAAATGCTTGCCGATTCTAAATATGAAAAATATACCATTGAGACATTAGGACAAGAAGTGGGCTTCAATTCCAAATCTGTTTTTTACGCTGCTTTTAAAAAGGTAACAGGGATGACACCATCCCAGTACAAAAAGAAACTCTTAAAATAAGTTCGGATTTAGGAATAATAGAGATTAATGATCTTTAAACCAAGAGCTTAGAGTCCACTTTATTCAAACTAGTTGAAGAGGATTTTTTCTTTGAAAAGATAGTAGGTCTTTTAATTTTGAAAAAAAAAACATGAGACTTCTTTCTTCAATCTTGCTTACCATTTTCTTCACTTCTAGTGTTGCTGCTCAATGGCAAGACATTGACCCATCAGGCTTACCGACAGATAAAATGCTGGATACACAGGTTGCAATAGACGGCGATAAAACCTACTGCTTTTATTCAGAATTCAACATGCCTAATTCAAGTGTTTTAATGAATGATGGGACTGGGTGGAGTTTCTTGGGATCCCAAAGCTTCCTATCAAGTGAAATCAGATGGAGTGACATACAGGTTAATAACAACATTCCCTATATTTCCTATAAGCTCAACGATGAACTTATAGTGCAACGTTATATAAACAATGTGTGGGAGACAGTAGGAGGAATTGCCGTAACTAATACTTCAGGTACTCAAAATGTCAGTCTAGATTTTATTAATGATCAACCAGTTGTGGCCTATCAAGTGCCTACCGGTAGAAAAATCAATGTAAAAATCTTTGATGGTACATCATGGAATGATCTGGGAGCGACAAACATAGGTAATCATTTTTGCTGGAATCCTGATTTTTTAACCACACCTAGCGGTGAAGCCTATCTCTCTTTTAGGGAGTTTGAACAAACAGGCAATCCAGATACCGCAAATTCTCTTCAAGTATTGCAGTATAACGGAGCGTCGTGGACTTATTTACCAGAAGTTGCACCGATAGCGCCTAATTCCGACGATTCAAACCCACTGGTACGCTCATCTCTGGCTTATGATGAATCGAGCGATGAATTATATGTGGGCTATATAATTTCAGATGAGAATAACGTGCCGTTTAGAAAAGCAGTGGTTCAAAAATGGGACGGTATATCCTGGACTATGGTAGGTAACCCGATCATTGATGTGGCACTGATCAATCGTGAATCCATGACACTATCTTTTACTGATAAACTGTATATGCACACAAATGAGGATGATAATTCAGCCGCAGTCGGTAATAGGATGGCGGTACGTGTTTTTGAAAATGGCACCTGGAATGCGGTCGGTTCTGAACTTTTTGCATCAGTAGGCGGCTCAAACGATACCGATTACTTTACCAGCTTTGCCGCAGGTCAAGACCGGCTGGTGGTATCCTATGCAGAGGATTTTCCGACTAACGGAGTCTTAAAAATAAGAGAACTGGATCTAACGACGCTTTCCAGCGATCAGGAAAGCCTTTCAGAAGTACGTGTTTTTCCCAATCCCACCAGCGATGTTATCAACCTCTCAGGATTTGACTCATTTCAAGAGATGCGTATTTATTCCTTGGACGGTCGAGAGGTTTTGCTTTTCGATCAGGAAAGAACCGAATATAACTTGGGTAGCTTAGCTTCCGGCACTTACTTAGCGATGATAGGTGTGAACAATAACGTGGTTACTAAAAAGATCGTCGTTAACTGAGATCTCTTTCAAAAGTTTGCTTTCGCGAAAGCGGAAAAATCACACTCCCTCGATAGAAATTCTTTAACATAACCTGTTAAATTTTTCCCACGTTGTAGCATTGTTGAGGTAAGCTTTAAAGGTGTAACCGCACTTAGCGACTATATTGTAAGAAATATGTTGCTATGAAAAAATCAATACTTTCTCTATTCTTTCTATCTCTATTCTTTCAATCGTGGGCACAACAGATGCCTATCGAGTTTGAGGATACGCAGGAACGTTTTACGGGATTTTCTGGTACTTCATTTTCATTTGACACAGATCCGACAGATCCTGCAAACGCAGTGGGCAGGTTTCAGAACTCGGGAGGCGCAGCTTTTGAGGGCTCCTTTCTTGATCTTACTAGAATCATTGATCTAAGCACTGATAAGATCATCAACATGAGAGTGTATCCTACAGATAATGCTGCTCATACCGTACTACTCAAACTGGAACGCGGTACGGACGTAGACGTAGAGGTTCCCCAAGGAATACCCGCTGGAAACCAAAATACCTGGGTGGACCTAAGTTTTGACTTTGGTACCGCCATTGAAAGCGGGACAAATACGGTCTTTAATGCAAACGGATCCTACAATCGCGTTACCATTTTCCTAGATCCCAACTTTAATACCGCAGGCGTCTTTTTAATAGACGATATTGATGACGGCACCACGCCCGTGGATGAAAACATGATCGATGTGGTGTATGATGAACTGGTCTGGAGTGATGAATTTGATACCACAGGTGGTGTAAGAACTCCCATAAATCCTACAAACTGGTTCCACCAGACACAACTGCCAGATGGTGGCAGTTGGTTTAATGGAGAAGTTCAACATTATACCGACCGTATGGAAAACAGCTACATGGAAAACGGTTTTTTACACATCGTTGCCAAAAGAGAAACTTTTACAGATCAAGGAGAAACAAAGAATTTTACATCGGCCAGGCTTAATTCTAAATTTGCTTTTACCTACGGAAGAATCGATGTGAGGGCAAAACTGCCTTTTGGCGACGGCACATGGCCAGCGATCTGGACTTTGGGTAAAAATATCAATGAAGCAGGAGGATTCTGGCAGCCACGGTTTGGCACCGTCAACTGGCCTTTTTGTGGAGAGATTGATGTGATGGAGCATGGCTTGGGATCCACTAATCACGTTTCCAGTGCATTACATACACCTAGTAGTTCTGGAGCGACCGTAAATTTCAGAGAACGTATTTTAACCGATGTAGCAAACACCTTTTACGTGTATTCCGTAAACTGGTCGCCTAACCAGATTACCTTTTTAATAGACGATGTGCCCTTTTACACCTACAGTCCTACACCTCGCGACCAGAACACTTATCCGTTTACCGCAGATCAATACATTTTACTGAACGTTGCTATGGGTGGGATCTCAGGAGCAATAGATCCCAATTTCCAGCAGAGCGATATGGTCATTGATTACGTGCGGGTTTTCCAAGAGTCCACCGCTGGGATCGATGATGAATTTGAAACTTCCATCAAACTTTACCCTAATCCCGCAGAGGATCGTGTGAATATTAAATCTAACATCCCACTGGACGAGGTCAGCATTTTTGACCTACTCGGGCAGCAAGTGTATCAATCCACTCAAGTAGAATCTACAGTGGATATAAGCGGTTTCAAATCTGGAATCTATATTGTAAAGATCAAATCTGGAGATCGTTCGCTTTCGCGAAAGCTGATCGTAGAATAGTCAATAGATCTTTAATTAATTTAAAAGAAGTGCCAAGCAAAGATGCCGGGCACTTATTTTTTATCTTTAGGCAAACGCTTTGAATGAAAATCCTATCCAACCTACCCATTGATGACCTCACGCCTGATAACGATTATCTAGGCATTATTGAAAAAGGCGATATGATCGTCTCACTACTTAAATCTGATGCGGTTGATTTGAGCGAAATCAAAATGTTTGCGCTCTATGGTAACTGGGGTAGCGGTAAGAGCACACTCATGAAATACATGCAAAAGCAATTTGATTCTTCTGAGGATAAATACAAGACTTTTTATTTTGACGCATGGCAGTATGAGAATGGGCGAGATCTGAGCTATTCTCTTCTTGAATTTATAATTGATGAGGGATTGGATCAAGGAGAAAAGAATTGTGGAGAAATATTAAGTATCGCTGAAGATCTCCTTATCGGACTTGGTAAATCAATTTCTCTCAATCTTCCTGGTGTTCGTGTTTCGGGAAAGGATTTGATAGAAAATGTCGAGAAAGAAAAAAGGCAGTCCTCTTTCCACAGAAAAATCCAGGATTTCAAAAAGGAATTTCGCGAACTAGAAAACAAAATTTTATCTACTGATAGCGACAAGTATAATATAGTTTTCATCGACGACCTTGACCGCTGCGAGCCGGATAAAGTTCTCGATCTTCTTTCTGAAATCAAGCTCTTTTTCAATTATGGAGAGCGCACCGTTTTCTTTTTTGGGGTAGATGAAAAGGCGGTTCAATTAGCGATCAGGCATAAATATGGAGAAACGATCAAGTCTAATGAGTATTTAGAGAAAGTTTTTGATGTGAAATTTGAAATTGGTAAATCTTACGATTACAGAAAATTACTTTCTTATTACTTTCTTGATGTTTTGGAATTCGATGATGAGAATTTTGTTAGAGACTTTGTCATTCCTTTATTTGGTCAGTTAGACATAACTAATCCAAGAAAAATAAAAAAAGTTTTAAATCAATACGGTATTTTTCTCGCAATTCAGAGAGCGAATACAAAAATGCAAGTACCTAATTTAATTGGGAATCGAAATGGTTCCAGACTCCATTCAATTCTTACTCTATTTTTGATAATTGTTAGGCTCTTTTTTATTGAAAAGATCAAAGAATATGGAGATCTAAAAAGCAAACTAGCACATTACTACATAGCGACCGATAAATATATGTCAAGGCATAATATCTCAGAAATTAGACATCTCACGGAATCAGTATTTAAAGATGATTATTGGATTAAATCCATTTATGACTGCTTCAAGTACTGCTCCGAAAAGCGCGATTGGACTAAATTTATAATAATGTTCTCTCCAATGAAACCTGAAAATTATCACTTTGATAATTTTAAGCACCATTCAAGTTTTGACACATTTAGTAGTAATCGAAATGACATTTATTTCAAGTTTACTTATTACTTAATTTCAATTTTTTTGCCTAAGTATACACCTGAACCAAATGATGATTTAGACTTTAAATTCATGGATTTTAAAATTATGATGAACAATATCTTATAGTTAAAACATTGTAATTAAAATACAACGAACATACTTACCGACTAAAAATATATAATTTGAATTCTAAGTATTCCGTTTGCTCTTATCTAAAAGAAAGTACATTGACCTTTTGGGCTCAAAATTTTTAAAAAACAATTAATAACAATTAATGCGCCTTCAGCCAGTTCTGCCCAATTTACCCCTCCACATCCAATGCTAATTCTATTCTAAAGACATTTTGCAGCTTCTCCTGAATGAATTCCTTTATGTTGTCCAACTCATCGTTATAAATGTTAAAAACATAATGAAACACACCATGATTTTACAACGCAATACAGCTTAAAACAAACCGCAAAACAAGCCGCAAAACAAGCCAAGACAAATACTTGGCATGTTCAAATCCTATATCTACAGTCA
This sequence comes from Nonlabens sp., assembly GCA_049671565.1. Classification (GTDB taxonomy): domain Bacteria; phylum Bacteroidota; class Bacteroidia; order Flavobacteriales; family Flavobacteriaceae; genus Nonlabens. The sequence goes on along the minus strand of JBATVD010000007.1, from coordinate 58,399 downwards.
ATTAAAAACTATCAACTGCCCACTACACTAGTGCGCCTCTAACCAGTTCTGCCCAATTCCCACTTCCACATCCAGCGGCACCTCCATTTTATAGGCATTTTGCATCTCGTCCTGGATGAGCTTTTTCATATCGTCCAGCTCGTCGTTGTAGATGTCAAAAACCAATTCATCATGCACCTGTAGCAGCATTTTTGATTTGCAATTGAGCTCTTGAAACTTTTTGTGGATGTTGATCATCGCGATTTTGATGATATCGGCGGCGCTTCCCTGGATAGGTGCGTTTACCGCGTTGCGCTCGGCTGCGCCTCGCACCACCGCGTTTGAGCTGTTGATGTCTTTTAGATAACGACGTCGTCCCAAAACCGTTTCCACATAACCGTTCTCACGAGCGAAAGCCACCTGATCATCCATATAAGCCCGCAGCTTGGGATAGGTTTTGTAATAGGTATCAATCAATTCTTTGGCTTCGGTGCGATCCAAATCTGTCTGGTTGCTCAGTCCAAAAGCGCTTACACCGTATATAATCCCAAAATTCACGGTTTTAGCATTACTACGCTGCTCGCGGGTCACGTCTTCCAGTGCCACGTTAAATACCTTGGCAGCGGTTGATGCGTGAATGTCTTCGCCACTTTTAAAAGCCGCCATCATATTTTCCTCCTGGCTCAAGGCCGCTATAATACGCAGTTCTATTTGCGAGTAATCGGCAGCGAGGAGGGTGTAGTTTTCATCTCTAGGGATAAAGGCTTTACGCACCTGTCGGCCGCGCTCTGTACGTATCGGGATGTTCTGCAGATTGGGATCTGTGGAACTCAAGCGTCCCGTGGCGGCCACGGTCTGCATATAATTGGTATGAATACGCTGCGTCTCCGGATTCACTTGGTTGGGCAAGGCATCGACATAAGTGGATTTCAGTTTGGACAGCCCACGGTATTCCAGTACATCAGCGATGATCTTATGATCATCTGCGAGATAGCTCAGCACATCTTCGGCGGTGGAATATTGGCCGGTTTTGGTCTTTTTGGGTTTGTCCACCAGCTTCAATTTCCCAAACAGGATTTCCCCCAGCTGCTTCGGCGATCCTATGTTAAATTCCTCATCAGCCGCTTCATAAATATCTTTAGTGAGCTGATCTATGTCTTCGTTCAGCTTTCGCGAAAGCGTGCCCAAATAATCTTCATCCAAGTTGATTCCCTCAATTTCCATATCTGCCAGCACCTGTAACAGCGGCATCTCGATATCGTTAAATAAGGTATCTGTACCAGCCGATTTCAACTCTGGCAAAAAGTGTTGTTTGAGTCGCAGCGTGACATCTGCATCCTCTACGGCATATTCTTTCTGATCTTCTAAAGGCACATCGCGCATGGATTTTTGGTTCTTCCCTTTTTTGCCGATGAGTTCCACGATGGATTTAGGCGTATAGTTGAGATAGGTCTCTGCGAGCACATCCATATTATGGCGCATGTCTGGATTGATGAGGTAGTGCGCGAGCATGGTATCAAAGGCGGGCGCTGCAACCGTGACTCCGTATTTATGCAAGACCTTGATGTCGTATTTCAGGTTCTGACCTATTTTTTCAATCTCTGTGGAATTGAAAAATGGCTGTAGCATATCTACAACTTCCTGAGCTTTTTCTCGATTTTCAGGAACGGGTAGGTAAAAACCTTTCCCAGCCTCCCAAGAAAAAGCGATTCCAACCAGCTCTGCCGCTAGCGGATCAAGACTCGTGGTTTCCGTATCAAAGCACACGCTTTTTTGCTGCATGAGTTGGTTGAGAAACAACTTTGTTCCCATACCTTCCTCCACCAGCTGGTACAAGTGATCACTGGTCGCCAGTGTTTTTCTTCCCGTGGTTTCAGCTTCGGCCTTTGTTCCTGATCCAGGTGCGTCAAATAGGGAGAATTGTCCTTCAGAACTAGAATTCGAATTCGAACTTGAATTTGAACTGGAGGCTTCGAGTGCCTCTTTCGAAAATATCTTTGCCATCGTCTCCTTGGCCCGTCGGAACTCCAACTCGTCAAAGATCTCGTGCACTTGCTCCACATCTGGATCGTCCAGCGTGTAGTTTTTTGCATTAAACGTCACGGGACAGTCCAGCCTTATAGTCGCGAGTTTTTTGGAAAGTATGCCCAGCTCGGCATTTGCGATGACCTTTTCCTTCATCTTACCCTTAAGCTGATCTGTGTTTTCAAGTAGTTCTTCCATAGAACCATAGGCAGCGATAAATTTCTTTGCAGTTTTATCGCCCACGCCTGGTAAACCAGGGATATTATCACTGGCATCGCCCATCATTCCCAAATAATCGATGACCTGCTCGGGACGCTCCACTTCAAAGCGTTTCTGCACTTCGGGAATTCCCCAGATCTCGATCCCGTTCCCCATACGGGCGGGTTTGTACATGTAAACATTATCAGAAACCAGTTGCGCATAATCCTTATCTGGCGTAACCATGTAAACGGTAAAGCCCTCTTTTTCAGCTTGTTTTGCAAGTGTTCCTATCAAATCATCGGCCTCGATGCCTGCTTCTTCAACGATAGGGATGTGCATGGCCTTGAGAATGCGCTGGATATAGGGAATGGCGATGCGTATGGCTTCGGGAGTCTCGTCACGGTTGGCTTTGTAATCTGCATACATCTCTACCCGATCTGAACTGCCCTCCTTATCAAAGGCAACCGCCAGATATTCTGGTTTCTCACGTCGTATCACGTCAAAAAGCGAATTAGTAAACCCCATAATCGCACTGGTATCCATGCCCTGCGAGTTGATCCGCGGGTTTTTGATCAAGGCGTAATAACCCCTAAAGATCAGGGCGTATGCATCAAGGAGAAATAGTCTTTTATCGTCAGTACCGTCGTTAGTCAAAGTGAAAAATTTAGAGGTTAAAGATAAAATTCTGAGAGCGATAAAGAGCTTGTGATATGGGAAAATTAGAAAGCTGTTACGCTAAAATCAGAATCTGTCACTCTGAAAGCGAGGCACGAGCTATTCAGAGTCTCCATAATGATGTCGCGATGTCCTTGATGTTTTGTGTCAAAATCTATGAGATACCATCCCGACACCCGCTCCAAATGTTGTTTTGATGCTTTGAATTTTTTTGGTAATCCAAAACTCAGAGGTCTTCTAATTCATATTTGGATTTGATCAAGACTATAATCTATAAAATTTTTAAAAGTGGCGTGGCAAGACCTCCGAGGTTTCGCGATGGAAAAAACCATATCTCTTTCACTTTGCGTCCGTGCAACGAAGCTCCCAATAATTATCGGGACAGAGTCTCAATAATAGTACTTCGATTTTATAATCCAGTTATGTTCTAGAAAAGTAATTATATTATCTCGCTTTCGCGGAAGCGTAACCCTCTTCAAAAAATACCAGTCAAAGCCTTATTTTCAATACCGATCAACCTTGGATCAAAATCCAGTTTGTCTTTTAATAGTGAAGCATAAAGGCTTCTGAAATCGATATCATGAATCAAATCACCATCATTAAGATTTTCTAGATCTGGATTCTTGCCTAAAACCCTGCCTTGATTACCTCCACCTACGATAAAAACCGGTGCTGCGGTTCCATGATCTGTACCGCTGCCGTTATCAGCAACGCGTCTTCCGAATTCTGAAAATACGACCAGTGTGATTTGATCGAGCAATCGAGCATTTTTCAGATCTTCATAAAATGAAAAAACAGATCGATCTACCTCTTCCAGCTTGCGGTTGTGTGTTCCCAATTGATTATCGTGCGTGTCAAAACCACCCAAAGAGGTATAATAGATTTTAGACCCCAAATCGCCTTTAATGAGTTGAGCAATCCATTGCAATTGTCGTCCCAAAGCAGTCTTGGGATAGGAAGCCTCTGCACCGGCATTTTTGAGAGCCTTTTGAATTTCTTTGCTTCCCTCGTGAGTCCCAACGGCTATGGTTCGCGCAAAATCCAGCGCAGGTTTTCCAGAGAGCTCGTGCTGCTGTTCCACCCAACTTTTAAGACCTCGCGGATTGCGAATGGTAATACTATTGGGTGTAGCTCCTTTAAGGGCAAGGTTATCAATGCGATCCACATTGATACCGGCAGTGGGAATGATGTTGTCACAATATTGATCGAGATAGCGCCCTAACCATCCGTTGCGCAAGTACTCGCTGGAGTTGCTACCCGTTTGCCATATTTCTTTGCTACGAAAATGCGATTTAACGGGATCAGGATATCCTACATTTTGTAAAATACTCAAGTGACCGGCCTGCTGTATTTTAGACATGCCTTGTAGCGCAGGGTGCAATCCCATACCGTTGGTTTTATTGATTACCTCAGTTGAAGATAAACCTATGGTAGGTCGCAGACTTTGGTAAAGCGGATCTGCGTATGGAATATAGGTATTCAATCCATCATTTCCACCATCCAGTTGCAGGAAAACAATTGAATTTCCTTTAAATCCTACACTCCTATAGGTCATAGCTTGTAAAAAACTTGGTAACAGGATCGTGCCGCTCGTTGCAGTGGCAGTCAGGTTCATAAATTTTCTTCTGTCCATAAGTGTAGGTTAAATCACCTGATATTCAGGTGTCGTGATGATATAGGTGTATGCCCTCAATATGCCCAATTCTGAACCTGGCTCGTGAGGTTTGAAGTCATATTTCAAAATTTCTTCAAGATCGCTTTGTATGACTGGAGTAGATACGCTCAAGGTCTGATCCAGCAAATAGGCGATGATTTCCTTATTGGTGCTCAAAGATTTTGGTATCTTGAGATCAGGCAGTTCTGGGTCTCGCATTCTATTCATTTTCTTGCGATTAGAAATGCGCTCACCCGCTGCCAGCCATCGCGCTACCTGATTGCGCCTCAGGTAGATTGCAGAGGTCAACCACGATTGACCACCTTCCCAACCTTTGACATTGGGCTGATTATAAAGCTCCATGGATTGTTCTTTTAAAAACCGCCCGATCTGCTCAGACTCGATGCGGTCATTGAGATGGAGCTCCTGTAAAGTTTGTAAAGCAAATCGTAGGGGATCCTTAATTTTTACAGCTACAGCATCTTTTTTAAATTCCTCTAGAAAAAGTTGTTTTAAAAAGGGCTGCATTTCATAATCAACTGCCCTTAAAAAATCCTCATACTTTTTTACATCTTCTTTTGAAGGATCATCATATAAAAACCACTTCAGAATTTTCTCAGTAATTAAGTAGGGCGCATTAGGTTGCTCGAAGATAATAGTTACGATATCATCACTGTCAAAAACTCCGGTTTCACCCATAAAGGTCATAGGTTCTGTTTCACGGAGCCGTTTGCGATACTTTCCACCTCCATCGCCGTGACCCAGCCCAGCCAGTGCTTGAGCGGCAGCCTTGATGTCATTTTCAGTGTAATTACCTATTCCCAGCGTGAATAATTCTAACAGTTCTCTTGCCAGGTTCTCGTTATTGGAATCTTTGCGATTCTTATTGTTGTCGAGGTAGGAAATCATCGCATTAGAGCGTACCATGGATTTGGTAAGTTCTCTAAAATTCCCAAAAGCTCCATCATAAAGCGCTATTTGATGTTCAAAAATCCAAGGAGCTACTTTAACCTTACCGTAGGTTACGACAAAATGATTGTGCCAGAAACACGTCATATTTTCCCGTAGCGGATATTCAGCCGCCTGCATCCTGTCGATCCAATCGTAGGTCATGGAATAAAGGTCCATTCGCTGTTGTTTCCTTGCGATTTTTTTCTCTTCTACAGTAAGTTGTTGGAACGATTTGCGGTGTTGTTTGATGGACTTCAAGTCCATGGTCAAACCGTCCAAAAAAGATGGCTTAACAATCTTAGGTTTATAGGAGAAGGATGTATTTAAGAACGCTTCCATACCCGCATTCTTGATTTGCTCTTGCTGCGCGGTACTGAACCCCAGTCGCAACGACCATAGTGCCTCCCTATTCATGATAAGTCCTTTAGATATAGACTTTTAAAAGTAGTGAAAGTTTAAACCCAAAAGTTTTTTTAGGGTTTATTTTTCAGAGAACCGCAGTTTCTTGAGAAGGGTCTTGCTATTATTGGGCAGTATTATTTCTGATACAATCCTTTTATGTCTCAGGATTGGAGGGCTTTTTATTGAGTAATAAAATTTTTATTTTTACGCTTTCGCGAAAGCGTGCAAACTATCAAGCATCGATCTTGTCATTCTCCTCAAAATCCTTAGTTAGATCCAGTTTTCTGAAGGTGGGAGATACAATACCGGTGGCGAGGACTGTAATTAAGGTCATGGTACCACCAAAAACAACCGCTGTAACCGTTCCCATTAATTTGGCCGTCACACCACTTTCAAAAGCTCCCAGCTCGTTTGAAGAGCCTACAAACATGGAGTTCACAGATGCGACACGACCGCGCATGTGATCTGGAGTCTTGAGTTGTAGAATGGTCTGGCGTATGACCATGGAAACACCATCTGTCACACCGCTAAAAAACAATGCGATAACAGAAACCCAGAATATTTCAGACAATCCAAAAACGATAATACAAACCCCAAACCCAAAAATCGCTGTGAGCAACTTCATACCCGCGTTTTTACTGATTGGTATAAATGCAGTACCGATCATCGTGAGAATGGCGCCTACTGAGGGTGCTGCACGCAAAATTCCAAAACCTTCACTTCCTACTTTTAAAATATCCTGAGCGTATATAGGCAATAAAATCACCGCACCACCGAAAAGTACCGAGATCATATCCAGCGTCAAAGCTCCCAGAATGGATTTAGTTCTGAACACAAATCCCAAACCTTCTTTTAGGCTCTGTTTGATAGGCTCATTGATCTTTGTGTTGAGAATAGGTTTTTTGGAAATAAAAAATACCGTGATCAGGGCAAGCATTACTAAACTGAAAACGATGCACAGTGACCAGTGTACCCCAAACCAACTTATTGCAAACCCAGAAAAGGCAAGACCTACGACTGAGGCAATTTGCCAGGTAGAACTGCTCCAGGTCGCCGCATTGGGATAGGATTTTTTAGGAACAATAAGAGCAATCAATGAGAAAAGAATAGGCCCGAAAAACGACCTCAAGAATCCGCCAAAGAATACTAAAGCATAAATAGAATACAATATGGTGTTTGTGGACCAGCCATCAACCACTTCTGGCCAGGTTAATAAAAACAGGCCAAAACTGATGAGCGAAAATGCGCCTATGCATAAAGCGAGAAGATTGCGCTTCTCACGCTGGTCTACGATGTGACCCGCAAAGAGCGCCATACCGAAAGCCGGTACAAATTCCATCAATCCTATAATTGCAAGGGATAATGGATTTTTAGTGAGGGAATACACTTCCCATTCTATAGCAATGAACTGCATGGACCAGCCAAAAACCAGCAAAAACCGCATCAGTAAAAAGATGTTGAATTCTCTAAAACGTAATGCTGCGTAAGGATCGTTTTTGGCCAATGAGGGATTCTTGAAATAAAACTATATCCTACAAAACTAACGGAATAAAAAATGTATTAATGAGAAATTATAGAGGATAAACTGCTTGTATTGGAAAGGTTGTTTTTAAGTCTAGAATGGTTTTATCTTTAACGGTTCAACCTCTATTCTCAAGTTTTAAGATGGTAATTTTGCCTCATGAGATGGATTATCGCTGTAATTATATTCGTAGCATTAGAGGTATATGCTTTTCAACTTATCCGTGTGCTTTCACGTGGACACTGGTGGAAATGGGCTTATCTGGCGGTGTCGCTGCTGGTCATCGCAAACCTCATCATTCAGTTTGCAATCAATTCAGATCGGGCGGCGGTTTCCGCGGCACGAGATCTCGCGGTAACGCTCTTTCTAGCCTTTTTTGTAATCAAGCTTTTTTTCTTCCTCTTTATGTTTGGAGAGGATATCTATCGATTTATTAAAGGTATTTTTATCTCGCTTTCGCGAAACCTGCCTGCCGGCAGGCAGGGCGCTGAACCAGAATCACCTTTCTTGCCCAGTAGAAGATCTTTTATTGCAAAAGTAGGCCTGGCCGTGGCTGCGCTGCCATTTGGGGCTATTCTTTACGGCGCATGGCGTGGGAAATTCAATTATCAGGTGCGTAGTTATGAATTGAGTTTTGCCGATTTGCCAGAAGCCTTTGACGGTTACAAAATCACCCAGCTCAGTGATATACACGTAGGAAGTTTTGAAGATAGGGAAGAGGTCGAGTATGCGATTAATCTTGCCAATGAGCAAAAGAGCGACACCATTTTATTTACAGGTGACTTGGTCAATAATAGGTCCAGTGAGATGAACGGCTGGGAAGATGTTTTTGGTAAGCTTAACGCACCAGATGGTGTGTATTCTGTTCTGGGAAATCACGACTATGGCGATTATGTGAGTTGGGAAACTCCAGAAGCTAAAAAAGCCAATCTGGAAGAGCTCTTTAATATCCAGAAAAATATGGGCTGGCGTTTGTTGCTGGACGAAAACGAGAATATCACCCGTGGCGCCGATACTATTTCTATTGTAGGCGTGCAGAACTGGGGAGGTGGACGCTTTCCCAAATACGGCGATCTGGACAAGGCATCGAAAGGTTTGACAAAAGAGGACTTTAAAGTATTGATGAGTCATGATCCCACCCACTGGGACCTGCAGGTTAAAGAGCGCGATTTGAATTACCAACTCACCCTGAGCGGTCACACGCACGGTATGCAATTTGGAGTAGAAATTCCGGGCTTTATCAAGCTCAGCCCAGCTTGGTTTGTCTATAAAAAGTGGGCGGGTATCTATAAGGAATACGGTCGCTTTTTAAATGTAAATCGTGGTTTTGGATTTTTAGGTTATAAAGGAAGAGCTGGAATTTGGCCGGAGATTACCGTGATTACTTTGAAGAAAGGGAAATAAGTTTTCAGATTTTTGGGCTGGTAGTATTTGCAACGATTATTTTCCTTCAAAAAAAGCTTATAAAGAACTATGGTATTTCAATCCCTAGGTCTTTTCCTTTGCCGTCTCTTACAGCATTCTTAACTTGCTCAACCTCGGGCTTTGTGGAGCTGGTACAGGGTTATTCTTGTCTCGCTTTCGCGAAAGCGAGATTAAAAAAACAGCTTATTCTATGAAATACGATCCTATAAACCCGCAACTATTTATCAAGAACCGCAAGAACTTTATGGCTCAAATGAAGCCATCAAGCCTTGCCGTTTTTAACTCAAACGATGTTTTTACCACGGGAGCCGACAGTACGCTGCCTTTTAAACAGCATCGGGATATATTTTACTTGAGTGGAGCCGATCAGGAAGATAGCATTCTAGTGCTTTTTCCAGAGTGTCCAGATCCTTCACACAGAGAGGTTTTATTTGTTACCGAAACTAACGATCACATTGCTGTCTGGGAAGGAGAAAAACTGACTAAGGAAAAGGCCACCGAAGTAAGCGGAATCGAGACTGTGTACTGGCTCAAAGATTTTGACAAAAAGTTTTTTGAGATGATGACTCAATGTGAGACCATCTATTTTAACACAAATGAGCACTACCGCCAGTCTGTCGAGTTGGAAAGCCGTGAGGATCGATTCATCAAGAAGACCAAAGCTCAATATCCTGCCCACAACTACGCCAAAGCAGCTCCCATCATGCAGCGATTGAGGGCTGTAAAGGATCAAATCGAGCTGGATCTAATTCAGCATGCCTGTGATATTACAAATGCCGGTTTTAGACGTGTCTTGAACTTCCTAAAACCGGGAGTGATGGAGTATGAAGTGGAAGCAGAATTTCTACATGAATTTGTAAGGAGAAGAAGCGATGGATTTGCCTACACGCCGATTATTGCCAGTGGGAATAATGCCAATGTACTGCACTACATTCAAAATAATCAAGAATGTAAGGATGGCGACTTGATGCTCATTGATGCTGGGGCGCAATATGCTAACTACGCCAGTGATATGTCGAGAACGATTCCTGTAAATGGTCGATACACAGATCGTCAGAAAGAGGTTTACAATGCCGTGCTCAAAGTAAAAAATGAAGCCACTAAAATGCTCGTTCCAGGAACTATCTGGAAAGATTATCATGTTGAGGTAGGAAAGCTTATGACGAGTGAGCTGCTAGATTTAGGGCTTCTAGATAAGGCCGATGTCCAAAATGAGAACAAGGACTGGCCAGCCTATAAGAAGTACTTTATGCATGGCACCTCGCACCATATAGGTCTGGATACGCACGATTACGGAATTTTATGGGAACCTATGCAGGCAAATAATGTCTTTACGGTAGAGCCTGGCATCTACATTCCTGATGAAGGTTTTGGCATCAGACTGGAAGATGATGTAGTTATTCAGGAGTCTGGCGAGCCTTTTAATTTAATGCGTGATATTCCTATTGAGGTCGTGGAGATTGAGGAGATAATGAATGGGTAGTTAAATTTATAAGTTAGTCAAAACGTAGATAATTATTATAATCGTCTATTTTTGATTGATCAGGTGCTCTCTTTGAGCTACAAGTTTTTGTAAGATATCTGCATGATTTTCAAAAAAATAATTTTACTTCTGGGAATATTACTGTTGTCAAATTGCTCTGTTTTTCAATCCAAATACGTTGAGGTTGAAGAAATAGATGGAAATACTTATGATGTTTACAATGTTGAGCTGCTTGAAAATAAAATCTTAGGGAAAAACGACGATGAATTAAATCAGTTGATTTTCAATTTAGAGCATGATGAAGATACCGATTTTGAAATCGGGATGACCATAGAGTTAAAAAGCGATTCTCGGGATTATAAAGTACGCTATATTTATGAAGCTGGTCAACAATCTATATCAGTAGAGAATAACCAATATGATATTTACTTGACTAATCCTAACAATCTCTCAAACCTGAATAGAAAGATTGGAACCATCAGATTATTGAAAGGAGAAAAAAGAGCAATTAAGATAAGATATTTAAAATACACAGTTACGGAAACTATTGTTACCTCAAGAAAAGTGCTCCGAAGTGAACTGCCAAAAAATAAAATTTGAATATTCTAGAAATGAAAAATTGAGGAATTGATGCAATAAAAAAAATGCTGTCTTGAATGGATTCAAGACAGCATTTTTTAAATCAGGTAAGATCCTTAAAGATTGAGTTGCTCCAATCTTACATCTACGGTTTTCTTCTTCCAATTGTATTCAATTATGGTCACTCTACCAGCTTGAGCAGGCATTATCCTATATCTGGTATTCTTCTTAGAGTCTTCCATATATATTTTATCTTGGGTGACTTCACCATCTTCTACGGCGATTGCTATAAAGGCATATTTGTTTTTCTTCCCCTTGATACGCTCGTAATCTGTGAAAGTGGCAATGAAACGGTTTCTATCTGGTTCGACTTGAGTAAAGTTATGGTCAAACGCTCCATAAGCTTTTAAGAATAATGCATTTTGTTGAGCGCTACCACCGTCCGTTATACTTGCGACTCTTGATTTACCTTTTTCTTGGACAATCACGTCCTCTAACTTGAAGTCAGGACTGAATTTAAAAATCATCGCATCTGTTATAACCAGTTTAGTCTTAGATCCTCCAGCTATAATTCCTAAAGCATTTAAGTTCATTTTGAACTTTTCTCCAATCGCATAAATTGATCCATCGTCTGCCTTTACGATATCATGGAAAAAAACAGTTTCTTTTTCTTTTTCAAACTTAGCTGCCGCTGGCATTTTAGGTCTGATATCCTTGCTCCAAGACAGTTTTTTATCAGAGACGATGTTACCACTACGATCTATTGTCTGACTGTAAAGACCTACACTTTTTGCACTATACCAGTTTTTCTTTTTAGGAAAGTACTCCCCAAGAATTACAGTTTGATTATCCTCATTTACAAATGCATTTTTTGCAAACCTAGGTTCAACATCTTTTTCATTTTCAATTCTCCACAGCTCTTTTCCAGAATTAATATCGAGTGCAACAATAGAAACATTTCCTTTGCTGTTGAACATGCTTTTGCGAGCAACCTCCTGACCGATGATCATCTCATTATTTGCATCAATGATGTTAAACATGAGGTGGTATTTATCTTCAGGATCTGATCCATATACCCAGTTTTCACCGCCATCAGTAGCATAAAACTTTACCTCATAGCCGGTTTTTCTATTGTCAACTAGATTGGCCAGTATAAATCCTTTATCATCAGCAGAGGTTAATTGGGTATGGATACCAGAACTTTCTGCCATCACCATTTTTTTATGCATTTTTGATTTATACGGAACTGTTTGTGTATCAATTATGTCACCTTCCCTACTCATTGTAAGCAGCTTGTATACTTTTTCCTTGGTATTGAGTAGCGTGAACATTAATGCTTGATTGTTGAAGTGAACATCGAGCAGGCTTGTTTTTTTATGATCTACATAAGATTTTTTTGCCACCTCGTTCAGGTTTTTATCCAAAATCGTTATCGCAAATTCTCTTTTTCCTTTTTTGAGTTTGTCCACCTCATGGAAAAAATAATAGCCATCTACGTTCTCGTTTTTATCCATCATTACCCCAGAATTTCTCAATTTGAAGGATGTGAGTCCGCTTAAACTTTTGCTTTGTCCAAATCCAAACTGCAAGGCAAGGAAAAGAGATAAAATTGTTACTGTGTGTTTCATAGTTTTAATTAAAGGTTGAATTGTTTGTTATAAGCTTCAAGTAATTTTTTTAAGTTTTTCTCTGAAATGTTGTGCAACACATTTCTAATCTCGTTGAGTCTGTAGAATTCTGAAAACTCGTCGTACACTGAAACATATTTGCTCAGTTCATGATCTTGTTTTAACGTACGTGTTTTTTCCAAGATTTTTGAAAATAATGATCTGTACTGTCGGTCTGTGATGAATTGTGAATCCTTGTAATGAATTATCATTTCTAGAGCTACATCAATGTGACCAGAATTGATTGATTTTTCTAAAATTTCTATCGAGAAATCTACCGATGGCAGTTTATCATTAAACACTAATGAATCCACAATTTTAGTTGCAGTTATCATTTTATCCACGCGAGAGGATATCCCTGGATGGGTTTCAATAGTGTCAGATTTTAAAGAATAATCGTTAATGTCATCTGTAGAAAATAAGGACGTCTCTTTTTTAGTCCAGAAGGGCTTGAATTTATATCCAGCGCTGTTAAATACAGTATCTAGAAGTAAAGGCTTCTTTTTCAAACGCTCTTTATAATCTCTCAGTCTGGCTAGAGAATTGGTAGCATATGCAACATTATAGGGAGTCTTTTCAAACAATTCAAGTCCTATGGAATCTGCTTCAGATTCCATTGCTTTAGAGTGCTCAAGCAAATCCACCCTCAGTTCATCATAAATGAGTAGACCAGCTCGGGTAGAGCCATATCTCTTTCTTTTGGCTGATGATATTTTTTCCTTTACTTCCTTTGAGTTTATTTTGACTACATGATTACTGATTTTTTCAAGAGAATGGTTGAGTATTAAATGCGCCAGTTCATGACATACTATAAATGCAATCTCCCCCTCACTCAATTGGGTCAAAAATAGTCCCGCGTTAACCGTAAAAATACCGTTACCATAACATCCAGCATTAGGAAATGCAGAATTACTTACAAGCCATAAATGCTTGTCTTTATGAAGGTCTGGATTGCTGGAATATACAACTTCGAGAATCTGATCAAGTTTATTTGATGTTTTTGGGTCAAACCAATAACGTTTATCCTTTAAACCTTTAATGAGAGACTCATCTAGGTTTTTATAAAACTTTTTGATTTTTCTCGACTCCTCGCCCTCAATATTGTCTAGAAAATTCTCATGAAAATTTTCAATGACATCAGATATGCTGTCAATTTCTTGAGGTTCATATAAATTTGATTGCGCACTGTTAGTTAAAACTGCGCAACTAAATAATATGATAAAAATAAGCTTGGAAAGGTCGGTTTTCAAGGATATGTATCAGCTGTAAAAATAAGCTAGTAACATAATTTCAGCAACAATTTCTCAAATAGTATTGAATAAAATGGATATGGATAGTTTTAACTTGTTAACTAAAAACAAACCTGTTTTTTATACCTTGAAAATCAATGATTTGAAGTGCTACGCCCACTCCCTAGGACTCTTCAAAACTTCCAGCATCTTTTCCTCTGCGCTTCCTTTTTCAGGATGGTGGTCGTAAGCCCATTGCACGTGTGGTGGCAAACTCATAAGAATGCTTTCTATACGGCCATTAGTTTTCAAACCAAAAAGAGTTCCCTTGTCGTGGATCAAATTGAATTCTACATAGCGACCGCGACGTATTTCTTGCCAAGTGCGCTGATCGTCTGTATATGAAAGAGCCATTCTTTTTTCTACAATAGGTAAGTACGCATTCAAGAAGTTCGAAGCCATATCAGTCTGGAAAGCAAACCAGTCTTCCATGGAGAAGTTTTCGTCGGCACGGCAATAATCGTAGAATAGTCCACCTATGCCGCGTGCCTCATTTCTATGAACATTGTGGAAATATTCATCGCATTTTTGCTTGAACAAGGTATAATCGGCAACCAGGTGACGATCGCAAACATCTTTACAGACTTGATGAAAGTGTGTGGCGTCTTCTTCAAATAAATAATAAGGAGTTAGATCTAGCCCACCGCCAAACCAGGAATCCACCACGGTACCATCTTTTTCATACATTTCAAAATAGCGAAAATTTGCATGAACGGTAGGCACCATAGGATTTTCAGGATGAATAACTAGACTTAATCCCGTAGCATAAAAGTTTAAATCGCCCACCTTAAAATAGGATTGCATGGCTGCTGGTAAATCACCGTGCACAGCACTGATATTTACACCTCCTTTTTCAAAAATATTTCCATTTTCAATCACTCTTGAGAAACCGCCACCTCCTTTTTCACGTTTCCATTCGTCCTGATGAAATTTTGATTTACCATCCAGATGTTGCAGCGCATCGGTTATGGTGTTTTGGAGTTCAACAATAAAGGAATAGAATTTTTCTTTCATGAATGGGTGTTTATTGATCTCGCTTTCGCGAAAGCGAAATTAATTATAATTTGAGGAGAAGGCTACAGTCTTATCTCTTTCAAAATAGATTACCTCAAATCATTAGGTTGAGGGTTTTTCAAGTTCACGCCAGGATTATTTTCTTGCAAAACCTTACGCTCACGTAATAATTCTAAAGTTGTTTTACTCGCCGCCGTTGCAGAGATCGGAAGGACTATAATAACGCCTATTACTGGAATCAAAGCTAGTAAGGTAAACACGATCCCGTTGCCAATAGCATATCCACGTGATTTCTTTACAAAGCTCACACTCTCTTTATAATTGAAGTGACGTTCTAATGTGTAGTCCATATTTCCAAAACCGGCATAATAGGATTGCACGAGAAAAATAAGTGGTGTGGTTACAAAATTGACCACCGGAATAAGAGATAGGATCAATAATGGAATGGTGATCAGCAATTCATAAATCAAGTTGCGCAGATTGATTCTTAAACCACGCACTAATTGTTCTGTATTGCTGGTTTTGCGTTGTTTAATATTCTGGTAAAACTCAGGGAATAAATGGCGTTCCATCTTTTCAGACACGGGTGACATGAAAGGGGAGCTTAACGCCATAACGATATGTTTATAAAGAATAAAGCCAAGAACCAAAATCGCCAGTCCACCCACAAATGTGGATATAGCAGTCACTGTTTCAAATCCTGTTTCCCAAGGCCAAAGGCTGGCTATCCAGCGTCCTATATTATCCGCCAGTTTATAAATACTCAGAAAAACGGCTACTGCAATCAGCAGACTTATAGTCATGGGAATAAGAAAGTATTTCCATAATCCGAGCTTTGAGATCAGTCCAAAAGTTTTAGAATAGGCAGATAGGCCCTTGAAAATGTTTTTGATCATTGGCTTCTACTCTTGAAAAAGATATACTTACGGTATTGAGTCATTTATAATCATTTTTACCTAACAAAGTTTCGCCGTTAGCTTCAAGAACAGCATTCAGGAGCTTAATGGAGTAAAATCTTTTATTACTTAAAAAGGTTAGAAATAGTGGTTTGAGTTCGGCCAGAAGCCCTTTTCTTTTTGCTGTTGATAACAGGCCTAAGGTACCTAAACAGTTAATCCCTAGACTTTCTGCTATGTGTCTGGCTTTTTTATCATCTAAAAGCAAAAAATCCGCGCTCAACTCCTTATACAGCACGACTGATTCTGACTCTCCATAATCCATTAGAAAAAACAAATCGTTATGACCTTGAATCTTTCTGATTTTTGTTTCAAAATATTGAACGATCTTACTATAAATATTGTTTGATTTTACTTGAGTTATTTCCTCCCAAACTGCGTTGGAGATGTATATTTCATTGAATAAATCATCAAGTAATTCAAGCTTATCGACAATGGCTAAAGAGAAAATAGGTCCTGCATCTGCTATGACAAGTCCATTTATCATCAAGCCAGTTTTTCCATGTCATTTAAGACATCCATTTTGGATAGGTTAGAAATAGATATACCGAGCTCAGAAAGATTTGTCTCAAACTCAAATCTAGAAACACCAGCTAGTTGGCTTGCTTTACCTATGGTAAGTTTTTTAGCTTTGTAAAGTTGGATAGCGAGCATGATCCGGATACGTTGTTTCAAATCCTTTTCAGACTCATTTAACGCTAGCAAAATATCATCCGGTACGTCTATTGAAATAGTTTGTGAACTCATCTTATTGGGATAACAATCAAATTTAATGATAAAAATTTACAGAGTTCCTACTTAAATAGAGATTGATTCTCTGCCAGACTGAAATTTGCAACTATTTATTTGAGATACTTTGTATATATGAGTTACTTGTAAAGCGAATCAATAATTTCAAGTAAAATAAACCGCATCCTACTTTGATATCAGTTAAAAAGTTTTAGAATAGGCAGGCAGGCTCTTGAAAATATTTTAATCATACGTAACTCAAAGTTAATTATTCAAGACAAAACTTGACTTAGATTATGAATAATCTATTTCAGATCAAAGCTTACCGAGCACTTCGAATTCGCTCAGCGACAACGGAGCTAAATGCTACACCGCAATGTCTTCTTCCTCGGTATCCTCTTCTACAGAAGTTCTGCTTAAGGCGAGCCCAAAAGTGATCACGCCCAAACGCCCTATAAACATCAATGCGATGATAACACATTTTCCAAAAAAGGTCAATTCGCCTGTAACACCTGTTGATAAACCCACTGTTCCCAGTGCAGACAAGGTCTCAAACATGATATCCCTAAATTCAATGTTTTCAGAATTTGTGAGTAAAAGCAAACCAAAAAAGATGATGGTAATGTAAAAGATAAAACTAGTCAGAGCTATGTCTACTCTTTTTTGCGGAATGCGACGACCAAAGAATAAGATGCCATCACATGCTTTGAGTTTACTGCGCAAATAAGCAATTACAGTGGTAAATGTCGTGATTTTTAAACCGCCTGAAGTTCCTGATGGAGAGGCTCCTACATACATTAAAAAAATAATGGCAAACAAGGATGGAAGTATAAGGCTGTTTATAGGTATTGTATTAAACCCTACCGTGGTCATCGCGCTCATACTTTGGAAAAAAGCGGCATAAAATCGTGTTGCTCCTTCCAGTGCCATGATAGCTGGCTCGTTAAAGTATAGGTTTAAGGTACCAAAAGTTAATAAGACTGCAAAACCTATAAAAATAACTCGGGTCGTGAAGCTAATCGAGTGCTTTTTGTTTTTTATCCAAAGCCACAAATCAGTGAACACAATAAAGCCTAACGATCCACCGATGGCTAGTAGACTCGCTGCAAAATTTATCATGCCATTTCCCACAAAATCTTCAAATCCATTACCGAAGAGACTAAAACCTGCCGTACAAAAGGCACTTATACTATGAAAGATACTATGCCATAAGGTTTCCCAAAATCCCCAACCCTCATCCATAAAACCTATATAAAAAAGAATGACTCCCAGAATTTCCATCGAGATGGTAAAAACCACGGCAGATTTGATAAAATCCTTCAAATCAAGGCTATCTGGTATGGAAAAGGCCGCATTCATAACTTTCTTACGCCAATTGCTGGCTTTGTGCGTGCTGCTTAATAATATGTATGTCGTAAATGTCATGTAGCCTATTCCTCCTATCTGGAACAGTAGCATGAGAACCATCTGTCCTAAGGTAGTAAAATACTCAGTGGTTCCTACCGTTAACAATCCCGTTGTAGAAATTGCCGATGTTGAGGCAAATAAATTGTCTATCCACTGATTGTCCCCATTGTGAAACCACGGGAGGCATAAAAGTAAAAACCCAATGGTATTGTAAACCAAAAAACCGTACACGAGATTACGCTGTGGCGACAGGCTCAATAAAAAGCGGTTATAACTCCTTAGATAGGGTATCACGCGCCATATTCTTTAACTGCATCTACAAAAGCTTGAGCATTTTCTACAGGAATATTGGGCAAAATACCGTGACCAAGATTTGCCACAAATCGATCCTTGCCAAATTCATTGATCATTTGAGTGACCATTTTTTTGATTTTGGCAGGAGGAGAGAAAAGTCGGGACGGATCAAAGTTTCCTTGTAAAGTGATCTCGCCACCACTTAGGTAACGGGCGTTTCGCGCACTACAGGTCCAGTCCACCCCTAGAGCGCTGGCACCGCTTTTTGCCATATCGTTCAAAGCAAACCAGCAACCTTTTCCAAATACGATGACCTCTGTATGAGGTTTCAGCGCATCTACGATTTGCTGTATATACTTCCAAGAAAACTCTTTGTAATCTGTGGGGCTCAGCATGCCGCCCCATGAATCAAATACTTGAACAGCATTAACTCCGTGCTTTACTTTTAATTTGAGATAAGCAATGGTCGTATCGGTGATTTTTTGCAAAAGCGCATGAGCCGCTTCAGGTTGTGTGAAACAAAATTCCTTTGCTTTATCAAAATTTTTGCTTCCCTGTCCCTGAACACAATAACATAAGATCGTCCATGGCGATCCAGCAAAACCTATCAGTGGAACGCGATCGTCCAAAACCTTTTTAGTCATATCTATGGCTTCATACACATAGCTTAGAGAATCGGCTACATCTGGAACCACTACCCTCTCAAGATCTTTTGGGGTGCGTATGGGATCTGGCAACCACGGTCCTACTCCAGCACGCATTTCCACATCTATATTCATAGCTTGCGGGATGACGAGAATATCAGAAAATAATATCGCCGCATCTGGACCTATCTGGTCTATGGGCATCACGGTTATTTCAGTGGCAAGTTCAGGCGTTTGGCAACGGGTAAAAAAATCATATTTAGCCTTAAGCTTCATAAAGTCAGGAAGGTATCTTCCCGCTTGTCGCATCATCCACACTGGCGGTCGTTCTACTGTCTCCCCTTTTAGGGCTCTTAAAAAAAGGTCATTCTTGATCATTCTTCAATGATTTTATAGCTGTTACAATTGTATTTGTCACGGTAGGTTTGGTTGCCGTAAGCACGGTTTTGAAATGCTTGCGAGCCTCTGCTGCCGTGGTATTTCCTATACAGACCGCGGTTTTTGGAGGTAGATTCGCTTTCGCGAAAGCGAGAACTCCACGAGGGCTGTAGAACAATACTCGGGCAAAAGTACGATCAAAGCTCTTTGAAACCTCACTGGAATGGTAAGCGATATGCTCGGTCAGATTTATATTTTGGGACTTTAAGAGCTCCGGTAACTCGTCACGACGGTGGGATCCACAGAGATAATCAAAAGATAAGTGGGACTGGTTTTCAATCAAGTAATCAGCTAATTCTCGAGCATTTTGAGCTGTAAATACAACCTGGTAATCACTCAAAAGCGCAGCTGTGACTTCACCTACGCAAAATACAGGTTTATCAATCTGATGTTTCTTAATGGCGTCAAGAGCGTTTTTACTGGTAATTATAACTGCATCGCCATTCAGCATTAAATTTTCATGGCTCTTCTCAATTTCTAAGACGTCATAATGCACTAGTCCAATTCCTGCATTCAAGATCAATTCTTGTTGGGGAAGGGTGAGTAGCTTTGTAGAAAGTATAGTGGACAAGTTGCCATGAATATTGTTCAAATTTAAATGATTTTATAGTTTAGTAGAAGTTGCTAAAGCTCTCTTCACTAATAAATAACAACTTTGTCAATATTCCCCTTCCATTGGAATTAGTTTAGGGTTTTCAATTACACCCAGCCACAAGCAGCAATAGCTTCCTCTCATATGGAGAGGGCTGGGGAGAGGTTCGTATCTTTGCCGGCAAATTCACATTACATGATTGTTTCCATGACGGGCTACGGTAAAAGTGTAGCGCACCTAGCCGATAAAAAAATAACGGTTGAGATACGTACCCTGAACAGTAAAAACCTAGACCTGAATATGAGACTGGGATCCATTCTTAAAGAATTGGAACTTCCTCTTAGACAATTAGCTGGTAAATCGTTGAAAAGAGGAAAAGTAGATGTCTCTGTGCATTTTGAGGAAACAGGAACTGCAGGTGCATTGTCTCTTAACCTTGAGGTATTAGAGAATTACATGAGACAAATGGGTGAGATTAAGGGCATTATGCACGGCAATCATAATCATGACATTCAATTGCTTGAGATTGCCTCAAAATTTCCAGATGTTTTTGAGAGCAATTCCCAAGAATTGAGCGCTGAAAACAAAGAAGCGGTCAAAAAGGTAGTAAAAGAAGCACTAAACGAGGTAAATAATTTCAGAAACGAAGAGGGTGATACTCTTCGCGATGAATTTGTATTACGCATAACCAATATCAAAAACCTACTGGAAGAGGTTATAAGAGTTGATAAAAACCGACTGGATGATGTGCGCACCCGATTAGAAAAAGCAGTTCTGGAAATCAAAGAACGTGTAGATGAAAATCGCTTTGAGCAAGAACTAATCTATTACCTTGAAAAATATGATATCACTGAAGAAAAAGTGAGACTCGCCACTCACTTGGATTACTTTATGGAAACCATGGAACTGCCTACGTCACAGGGGAAAAAATTAGGATTCATAAGTCAGGAAATAGGTCGTGAAATCAACACGGTGGGAAGTAAAGCAAATCATGCCACCATGCAGCAGCTGGTCGTGCAAATGAAAGATGAACTGGAAAAAATAAAGGAACAACTTTTAAACGTATTGTAATGAGCAAGCAAGGAAAACTTATCGTTTTTAGTGCACCCTCTGGGGCTGGTAAGACTACTTTAGTAAGACATCTCTTAACCAAGGAAGAGTTGAATCTTGCCTTTTCTATCAGTGCGGCTTCACGGGATGCCCGAGAAGGAGAAATTGATGGCGTTCATTATTATTTTTTGGGAATTCCAGAATTTAAAAAGCGCATCAAGGCAAACGAATTTCTAGAGTTTGAAGAAGTCTATCAAGATCAGTTTTACGGTACGCTTGAAGCAGAAGTAGAACGCTTGTGGGCACAGGGCAAGAATGTAATATTTGATATAGACGTAGTGGGCGGGTTGCGATTGAAGAAAAAGTTTCCAGAACGTACGCTGGCCGTTTTCGTAAAACCACCGTCCATAAATGAACTTCAAATACGCCTTAAAAAACGTAAAACTGAAAGTGCAGAGAAAATCGCCATGCGCGTCGCAAAAGCCAGTACTGAGATGGCCACGGCACCGCAATTTGACGTGATTATTAAAAATGATGATCTAGAAGCAGCAAAAGTAGAAGCTTTTGAGCTAGTTAAGGATTTTGTCGCTGACGCTTGAAGTAATTCTCAATTTTTCTAGCAATAAATGCAGATGTTACAATAGAACAAGCTTTACATATTTTGTCGATAGAATCAGGCAAACTCAAATAAAGAAAATCAATCCACCTGCAACGCCACCATCTCCTCAGGAACGCGTTTATTGACTAAATTGAACCACAAAGGAGGTATAAGAGCAATGACCATCATGGTAGGATAGCCGTAGGGCAGTTGCGGACTGATCTCGTGGTAGTCCAGCACCTGAAATTTTTTACTAGCTCGATAATGATGATCACTGTGTCGTGTTAGTTCGTAGAGCAAAATTCTGCCTAGAGCGTGGTTGGAATTCCAACTGTGGATCTCGCGCACAACCTCGTAGCGACCAGACTTTTTCTTTTTACGCTGTAATCCATAATGTTCCAAATAATTGATAATTTCCAGCAATGTGAAACCTACTACCGCCACTGCAAGTAAAAGAACACTTACCGCCCACCCAAAAACCAGCCCAGCTCCCACGATGTATGACAATTGAATAATCTGATACCAAAACATATCGTTTTTAACCGAAAAAAAGGATGCATTCTTTGATTTGAGTAATTGCGACTGGATTTTCCAAGCGTTTAGATACTGATTGGGAACAGATCGCACCCAGAAAGCATAAAGATTCTCATTATAGCGAGCGCTTGCCGGATCTTCCACAGTGGCCGCTTTCTGGTGGTGGCCATAGTTATGCTCAATGTAAAAATGCATATACAAACTAGGCAATAACAGGGCCTTTCCTATAAATCGCTCCCATGAATCTTGACGGTGACCCAGTTCGTGGGCAACGTTGATACCATTGCTTCCAGCAACGATTCCCAGTGAGAAGATCAAACCAATAACCTCTGCGGTGGAGTAGAGCGTGGAAGAAAAACTGTATACACCATAAATCAGCACGCCATAAATGATAGGTAGGTTGAGCCACAATAAAACGTCAAAAAATCTATTTTTCAATTTGCTCACCTTCTCTTCCTCGGCAAGATTAGTTGTAAGCTGTGGCATGACCAGCTCGAGCAAAGGCACGATTCCAAAAATGACAAATGGAGTGAGCCATAAAAAAGCTCCCTTAAGAGCTATCCCAAGAATACAAAAAACGGGAACCAGATAAGCGGTAAGATATTTGAGGTCTTTCATCATAATTGTTTAAGGAACTTGCTTAAACAGAGACTCTAAAGATAAGCCGAATCCTTTATATTTACCTAGTTGCAAAATTTTCATGACAAACTACCAGATCATAGAGCAAAAGCTCAAAAAATTTATCAGTAAATATTATCAAAATGAGCTGATCAAAGGCGTGATATTATTTCTCGCTTTGGGATTGCTGTATTTTTTATTTACCGTTGTCCTAGAACATTTTTTATGGTTCAATTCTACGGGTCGGTTCATCTTGTTTCTGCTCTTTGTGGCAGTACAGTTGGCTCTTTTGGTCAAGTTTATTTTTATTCCGCTGGCGCGATTGTACCGTCTATTTTCTGGAATTGATTTTAAGCAGGCAAGTACCATGATCGGGAATTATTTTCCAGAGGTTTCAGATAAATTGATTAACATTCTCCAACTTCATGCAGAGGGAGGCGACAATGAACTCACCTGGGCGAGCATCAATCAAAAAAGTGAAGAGCTCAAACCCATCCCTTTTAAACTAGCCATAGACTTCAAACGAAACACAAGTTATCTTAAATATCTCGCCATTCCCGTGCTGATCGTTGCCGTTTTGTTCTTCACCGGTAATAACGAAATGATCACGAGCAGCGCAAGCCGGGTGGCAGATTTCAATACTGAATATGAGCCACCCGCACCTTTTAGCTTCAAAATCCTGAATGAAGATCTAAGCACGCTGGCCAATAAGGATCTCAAGATACAAGTCTTGGTCACTGGGGAAAAATTACCAGAAAACGTGAGTGTAAATTATAATGGCAAAAGTTTCTATCTTACTCAAGAACAGATAGGTAAGTACACCTTCACCTTTGAAAATCCTGCCTCAAACTTTGATTTTTATCTAGAAGGGAACGAGGTACGCAGCGCCACCTATCCAGTAACAATAGGAGCTGTGCCCACGATTCAGGATTTTAGTTTGCAACTGGATTATCCCGCGCATACAGGCAAAAAGGATGAGGTAATACGCAGTACGGGTAACGCCACGATTCCTCAGGGAACCTCCGTGATCTGGAAATTGGCAACATCGGGAGCAACGGCTGTAGATTTTATTGAAGGCAGTGAGGTAAGTGAATTTGATAGAGAAGGTGATGAGTTCGCTTTCGCGAAAGCGGTATTACAACCCACACGTTACGCCATTTCTACCTCAAACGAAAATGTTAAGGATTATGAGCGGCTTGCTTTTAAACTTGATGTGACCAAAGATGAATATCCAGAAATTGAAGTAGTCATGAAAAAGGATTCCGTGGATACTGATATCATGTACTTTAAAGGCCAAGCGGCCGATGATTACGGAATCAACCGCATTTCTATCGTTTATTATAAACAAGATGAGGTCTCTAGCAAGAAAAAGCACGTTTTACGCAGGGATAAGGGAACCTTTGACCAATTTTTTTACACCTTCCCAGACCAACTTGAGCTTGAGGGAGGGAATACATACCAGTTTTATTTTGAGGCCACTGATAATGATGCGGTAAACAATTACAAAAGCGTAAGATCTGAGGTCTTTTCATTCAACAAGATCAACCAAAGCGAGGAGGAGGACCGTCTTTATGAGAACCAGAAGGAATCTTTA
Source organism: Nonlabens sp. (assembly GCA_049671565.1). Lineage (GTDB taxonomy): Bacteria > Bacteroidota > Bacteroidia > Flavobacteriales > Flavobacteriaceae > Nonlabens. The sequence goes on along the minus strand of JBATVD010000007.1, from coordinate 34,079 downwards.
TCCAATATTGAGAACGCACTTTCTGAACAAGAAAAACAGAATAAGAAACTAGAAGAACTTGCCAAAGAGCAAATCGAAAAAAAGAACCGTGGCTACAACGACAAGAAAAAGCTCGAGAATGCATTAAAAAACCAAGAAAAGCAGGAGCAAAACATGCGCCAGCAAATGGAACGCATCAAGGATAATCTAGAAAAATACGATGCTCAAAAAGATCCCGAAAAAGAGGAACTTAAAAAACGCATGGAGCAGAGTATTGAAGAAATTAAGAAAAACGAAGAGCTCCTCAAGGAACTTCAAAAATATCAAGACAAGCTTTCTAAAGAAGAACTCAAAGAAAAAATCGAGGAGTCCCAAAAGAAATCCAAACAACAAAAGAGAACTCTTGAGCAACTATTAGAGTTGACAAAACGATATTATGTAGAGCAAAAATTTGAACAGCTGGGAAGAAAACTGATGGATCTCGCTCAGAAACAAGAAAAGCAATCAGAAAAAGAAGGTGCTGACAATAAAAAGGAAGAACAGGACGCGCTCAATGAGGAGTTCAAAAAATGGGAAGAAGAACTCAAAAATCTGGCAGAAGAAAATGAAGATCTCAAAAAGCCCATGGAACTTGATTTTGATCCTGAGGACAGTGACAGCATTAAAGAAGATCAGGAGGGAGCAAGTGAAGACCTTGAAAGCAGCGAATCAAAAAACGCCAGCAAAAAGCAGAAAAGTGCTGCAGATAAAATGAAAGAGCAGGCAGCTGCCATGGCCGCTCAGTCTCAAAGTATGTCAGCTGAAGGTGAGCAAGAAGATGCCGAGATGTTGCGGCAAATTTTAGATAACCTCTTAGTGTTTTCATTAGAACAAGAGGATTTATTAGAAGAGGTGAAGGATATAACAAAGAGTAGTCCCAGTTTTGGAAAGAAACTACGGGTACAAAAAGATCTTGAAAAAGCTTTCAAGCATGTAGATGATAGCTTGTTTGCGCTTGCCTCGCGCAATCCTAAAATAAGTCAGGATATTAATAAAGAGATTACTGACATCTACTATTACTTAGATAAAACGCTAGTTCAACTGGGAGAGTTCCAGATGCAGCAATGCTCTGCCTCCCAGCAATTTACCTTAAAAAGTGCCAATACTCTAGCAAACATGTTGAGCTCTTCTTTAGATCAAATGAACGCTTCAATGAATATGTCTGGTCAAGGAGCTGGAAAGTCAGGACAAGGTCAGGGTGGCGGCTTTCAATTATCTGATATTATTAAAAAGCAAGAGTCCTTGTCTGGAGAGGGTAAGAAGCCTGGTCAGGGTAAAAAACCAGGAGAAGGCGAGCAAGGACAACAACCTGGCAGTTCAGGTCAGTCAGGACAGGAAGGGCAGCAAGGTCAGTCAGATCAAGGTGGCCAATCTGGGAAATCAGGCAAAGATGGTAAAGGAGAAGGTCAGGAAGGTGAGAACGGAGAACAGTCTGGCGGTAAGTCTGGAAACGGTTCTGGATCTGGAGACGGCAATGGAAACGAAGATTCTGAAAAGCAGAGTTACAAAGAAAGTGAAGAGGAAAGTGAAAACATTTACCAAATCTATAAGGAACAGCAAGAGTTGCGCAATCAGCTTCAGGATATGATCAGAAAAGAAGGTTTAGAAGGTAAAGTAGGCAATATAGTAGATCGTATGAAAGACGTGGAGCGCAGGTTAATAGATCAAGGATATGATCGTGATGTGGAAAAACGCATGCTAGAAGTCACCCATGAACTGCTCAAACTAAAAGACGCTGGTTTATTTCAGGGAAAGGAAGAAAAACGTGAAGCGGAACAAGGAAAAAATGACTTTACAAATCCTGTAAGACAGCTCAAAGTAGATCCTGCTAAGTACTTCAATACCAAAGAGATTTTAAACCGACAAGTATTACCTTTGCAGCCCCAATTTAAGGAACGGGTAAAGGAATATTTTAAGGCTGATGATTAGTTTCAATTACCAGAACGATTTTACTGAAATTGACAGCCATACCTACAGGGAATGGTTGAGTACATTAGTTCGTTCAGAGCGTGAGAGCATACGCAAATTGGACTACGTGTTCTGCGATGATGATTACCTTTTAAGAATCAATCAGCAGTTTTTAGATCACGACACCTTTACTGACATTATTACTTTTGATTACAGTTCAGAAGGTATGATTGAAGGTGAGATCTACATAAGTACTGATCGGGTAAAGGAAAATGCCGGGACTTATGATGTTGATTTATTTAACGAATTGCGCAGAGTTATGGCTCATGGACTTCTCCACCTCATGGGATATGGCGATAAAACCGAGGCCGAGAAAAAGATTATGCGAGAGAAGGAAAGTGAAAAAATTTTAATGTTTCACGTGAAACAATAGTTTATGTTTGAGAAAGAGTATGATGTGATTGTTGTTGGTGCTGGACACGCAGGTAGTGAAGCTGCCGCTGTGGCTGCAAATATGGGTGCAAAAACTTTGCTTGTTACCATGAACTTACAAAATATAGCGCAGATGTCATGTAATCCAGCCATGGGTGGGATTGCCAAAGGACAAATAGTGCGTGAAATCGATGCCTTGGGAGGTCTCTCAGGAATCGTGAGTGATAAAAGCGCGATTCAGTTCAAAATGCTTAATAAATCTAAAGGTCCCGCAATGTGGTCACCTCGTACCCAAAACGATCGTATGCGTTTTGCGGAAGAATGGAGAATGCAACTTGAGGCAATTGACAATCTTGATTTCTATCAAGAAATGTGTTCGGGATTAATCGTAGAAGGAAACCAACTAAAAGGTGTAAGAACCTCTTTAGGTCTCGAGATAAAAGCAAAGGCCGTAGTACTTACAAACGGAACTTTTTTAAACGGATTGATCCATATTGGGGAAAAGCAATTTGGCGGCGGTAGAGCTGGTGAACGTGCTTCTACAGGAATTACTGAAGAGCTTTTGGCATTGGGGTTTGAATCAGGTAGAATGAAGACAGGTACACCACCAAGAGTTGACGGTAGGTCATTGGATTATTCCAAAATGATTGTTCAGCCAGGTGATGCCATTACCTCAAAGTTTAGTTATTCTAACGCCACTCATGCCCTCACGACTCAACGTGATTGTCACATGACCTATACAAGTCCTGAAGTGCATAATCTACTGCGTGAAGGTTTTGATCGCAGCCCGATGTTCAACGGCCGTATTCAATCGATTGGTCCTCGATATTGCCCAAGTATTGAAGACAAAATAGACCGTTTTGCAGATAAGGATCGACACCAGATTTTTGTGGAGCCTGAAGGCTGGCACACTTGCGAAGTTTATGTAAACGGTTTCAGTACATCGCTGCCAGAAGATGTTCAATTTAAAGCTTTGAGCTCTGTAGCTGGTTTTGAAAACGTAAAGTTCTTTAGACCAGGTTATGCTATTGAGTACGACTACTTCCCTCCTACTCAACTGAAACACACATTGGAAACTAAACTGGTGGACAATCTCTATTTTGCAGGTCAAATCAATGGAACTACAGGTTATGAAGAAGCTGCTTCCCAAGGATTGATGGCTGGAATCAATGCCGTACGGAAAATCAGGGAACAGGACGATTTTATTCTTGGTCGTGATGAAGCTTACATAGGAGTTCTTATAGATGATTTGATCACCAAAGGAACCGAAGAGCCTTATAGAATGTTCACTTCTCGCGCAGAATACAGAACCTTATTACGTCAAGATAATGCCGATTTAAGGTTAACACCCAGAGCGGTGGATCTGGGAATCATTGATGAAACCGCCATGAAAAGAGTTGAGGAAAAAGCTAACAAAGCAGAGCAAATGGTCACGTTTTTACAAGATACTAGCTATGACTTTAATGAAATCAATCAACTTCTAGAACGCAAGGGTACTGCACAGGTCAAACAAAACGATAAGCTCTACAAAGTTTTCGCCCGTCCACAGATCGATACTGAGGATATGAGAACGCTACCTCAAGTTGAGAATTATATTCAAGAAAATGAATTAAATGATGACATTCTTGAGCAAGTAGAAGTACAGGTAAAATATGCTGGATATATAGCAAAAGAGAAAAATAACGCGGACAAACTACATCGATTAGAGAATGTAAAAATTCCACCTAATTACAATTTTAAGGATATCGCATCACTTTCTTATGAAGCTCGTGAAAAGCTAACTAAAATTCAGCCGGTGACAGTTTCTCAAGCATCCCGTATTTCTGGTGTGACACCCAGCGATATTTCTGTGCTTTTAGTTCACATGGGAAGATAGTTTCACGTGAAACAATTTGATTTGAAGTTTAACCAGCCATATTTAAAACTCAAAGATTACTTTCTATCTAAGGAAGGTTTTGAGATAAGAAAAGATTCCAAATCTGGGATTCTTAAAACATTTCCAACTCCTGACGATTTAGAAAAATACTATGAGAGCGAAGATTATCTTTCTCACTCTAATGATAACAAATCGCTCTTTGCTCGTTGTTACGCTTTCGCGAAAGCGATCAATATAAAGTCAAAGAGTAAACTTATTGAAAAGTATGCAGGCAAAAATCCTGTTCTTGATATTGGGGCTGGAATTGGGGATCTTGTCAAAACTCTTAATGGATACGGTTTAAAAGCATCTGGATTTGAACCTAGCGCTAAAGCGAGAGCAGAAGCTTTGAAACAAAAAATTGTACTAAAAGAAACTTTGGAGAATGAGCTGCCCCACTCCTACTCTGTTATCTCCATGTATCACGTTTTAGAACACGTACCAGATATAAAGGCTCAAAAAACAGAAATTGAGAAACTGTTAAATCAAAATGGTGTTCTTATTTTGGCTTTACCAAACTACAAATCATGGGATGCTCAATTTTTTGGTAAGTTTTGGGCAGCTTATGATGTTCCCAGACACTTATACCATTTTGACCGAAATGCCGTTAAATACTTTTTTAATTCTGGGTTTGACTTAATTGAAACAAAACCGATGTGGTTTGATAGTTTATATGTTTCGATTTTATCTGCGCGGTATAGAAAATTACCTATTCCCTTCCTTTCTGGATTGATTCTAGGTTTTTGGTCAAATATGAACGCTTTATTTACTAAAGAATATAGCTCTGTGACGTATATCCTTAAAAAACGCAATTAAAGGCGGTTTGAGAGACTTTTATGAATCAAACCATACTAACTGTTTTCTGATTTTTAAAACGACATGTACTGGCTTGATGTGCACTGTTTTTTAATAGACATAACTTATTAACATAGCCTTCTATATAAGCAACTTAAATAGTGTGTTATTCAGATAGAATGACCTTCCCTCACTTGAAGGTGTGACCTATGAAGAAAGACTAAAACTCCTCATCTTAAAAATCAGATCAACTCCTCGCAAAATACATTTGGGAAAAAGGCGCTTTAAAAAATTAGATCCGAAATTTCTAGAAGCGATCAGACAACAACCTTAATTCCTAATCTGAACGGAAATCAAATGCGGAAATGGAAATTTTGATCACAGATTTGAAATTATTCATATGCGATGACAACATTTCCATGTAGCAAGCGCCGCTAGCAATGATATTAAAAACTTATAAGGGAACTTTGCAAAAAAAAAGATAAGCGAGGGAAGAGCTATTAAATCTAGTTATAAAAGTACCGGTCTCATCTTATTCATCTAGTGGGTAGAAATGAAAGTTAACTCAAAAAATAATTAGGGGTTTATATGGGTAATAAACAATTCCACACGACGATCTAGCTTATCAATTCCACCCAATGGTTTCGTACGGCCAAAACCTATGAATTTCATCCTACTATAACTCACACCCTTCTTTCTAAGAATTTGATATATTGCTTTAGCGCGATCTTTAGAAAGATTGGATTTTTTGGTATCTCGATTATAGGCGTCCTTGTATACAGGATTGATGCAACACACGTGACCATGAATTTCAAATTTAATATCCTTACGCGCCACCAGGATTTCTGCGACTCGATCTAGTAAAGGTTGTGATTCTTCCAGAACGGTAGATCTCCCTTTATAAAACAGAATGTTTTCCAATCGTATTACTTGACCCTTTTTCAATTTCTTACTTAACAAGGACTTGAAAGGTTCTTGACTATTGTCTATTGGAGGATCAATTTTGGTAGGAATTACGAGGTAATCATCTTCTGAAAGGTCTTCCTTCTCAGATGACAAATCAACTTCTATTTCTTCAATAGACTCGATTTGATCATTGACTACGGCATCTATAACCTTTTTCTCATAGTCGTCTATTACTTTCTGTTCCTGTGTAGAAAGTTCTTCTTTGTTCAGTTTTTTAATGGCAAGTTTTTCTACTATGTTTTCATCTAGATAAAAAACAACATCCACACGACGATTTTGGGCACGCTCATCGCTCACCTCTTCGCCAGAGTTATTGCTTAAAGCTACCTCTCCCTTTCCTTCTATCGTTTTAGATATATGATCCAGAGCAATGTTGTGCTGCTGTAACCATTTAGAAACGGTCTCCACACGTCTATTAGAAAGTTTAAGGTTATATTCATAAGTACCACGATCGTCGCAAAAACCGAAAATTTTTACATCTAGAATAGGTTTATAAAGTAAATCGTCAAAGAAAGCATTCAGTTCTATCCCTTCGTTTTTCACAAAAGTATGCTTATCCACGTCAAAGTATATTGAATGTGTTTCCTTAAGCTGCGCAATGCACAAGACAGGAAAAACCACCAGTAGAAACAAGAAGATATTACTCTTATTCATAACCCAATATCTTTTTATAACGAGCAGTATCATTTAAAACATCAATAGCTTCCTTGATCTCCTCATTATTTGCAATTTGATATTTGTAAAGACCGTCACGATAAAAATACCTTTTGACGATTTCGTCAATTAAAAGTCCCTTGATTTCAGCTTTTTTATCAATTATATCTTTCTTCTTTGCAATATTTATGGCCTTGACCATATCACCATAAGAAGCTTTTATATCATCTTCTAGTTCTTCATTGATCGCAGTTTGGTACGCTTTCGCGAAAGCGGACTCCGTTACAGTTTCAAAGTTGAAACCGCGTTTTTCAACCCATTTTACAAAATCATTGAAATCACGATCTGAAAATTCAAAATCTTCAACATTTTCATATTGGTTCTCGTAATAGAACTCGGTCGCGTAGTCAAAGATGGTGTTCTCCTTGAGCAGCGCAGTAGTGATGGGAGAATACGCGGCGCTGGCAAGTTCAATATCAGGCTGGACCCCTCCTCCATCATAAACCGTACGCTTGTTGTTGACGGTTTTGAAAGCATTATAATCTTTTGCTTTAGTTCTTACTGCTTCATCATTTTCATCTCTATTCCAGTAGTCCAAAGCCTGAATACAGCGACCACTTGGCGTGTAGTATCTCGATATGGTAATTTTAACTTGTGTGCCGTAAGAAAGCGGTTTGGGTCGCTGTACGAGACCTTTCCCAAAGCTACGAGCTCCTACGATCACACCGCGGTCATAATCTTGGATACTACCACTTACAATCTCACTGGCACTGGCGCTGCGTCCATTTATCAGAACTGCAATAGGCATTCCTTCAAATTCTTCTTTCTTAGGGGTAAGGTAGGTTTTATTGTATTTATCTACGACAGATCTGGTGCTAGTGATCAATTTACCCTTGGGAATAAATAAATTAGAGACATTAACCGCTTCACTCAATAGCCCTCCAGGGTTACCTCTTAAATCAAGAATTATTTTTTCAGCACCCTGAGATTTCAAGTCCTTGATGGCTTTTCTGGTTTCTGTGGAGGCTTTTTCATTGAACTTAGATAAAACCACGTAACCTATATCATTAGTCGCCATGGTGTGAAAGGGAACGGCCTTGACATCTACAGCAGCTCTTTTGAGCTTTGCATTATAGAGTTCACCCTGCCGTTTGTAGAGAATATTGATCTCTGAACCTGGCGAGCCTTTGAGTAAATCGCCGGCGTTTTCTTTATAGTCAGAAATTTTAAGATCATCTATTTGAATAATCTCATCTCCAGCCTTAAGCCCAGCTTCATCTGCCGGGTAGTCTTTCCAAGGCTCAACAATAATTACACGGTCAGATCTTGTACTTACATTTGCCCCTATTCCTGTATAGGATCCTCTTCTATTGATTTTAGATCGTTCTACTTCCTGTTCTGTCCAGTATTTTGTGTAAGGATCAAGGCCATCTAGCATTCCTTCGATCGCATTATCCATGAGCTCTCCAGGATTGGTCTCATCCACATAATTCATGTTGAGTTGTTTATACATTTCAGTAAAAATCTCGATCTGTTTGGCTATTTCAAAAAAGTCGTTTTTGAAACTTGCTGTGGTAAGGAGAAGCGCTGTAAGAAAAACAGGCCATAAAACCTTGCGGATAATTGTGCGTCGGGTGGATTTTTTCATCATTTTAAATCAGGGGACTTAAATATACGGCAAATAAACTGTTGCGCAATTGATATATCAATCGATATAGGTTCAACAATTTATGTACCGAAACCTCTTGAATTCAGAGGTTTGTGTTTAAACGTTTAGAAACTTCTTTTATTTGGGCTCTGCACAGCTTTTCAATGTGATCGAAATCTGGAATTTTATTGGATTGATAGATGAACATTCCCTTGAGATAGATGTTTTCTTCTGATTTTAAATCGTGTTGATACAACCTATAAGCTTCACGCATAAGCCTTTTGATTCTGTTACGATCTACTGCTTTTTTCACGTAGCGCTTTGGAATCACAAAACCTATTCTATGTTCTGTGACGCTTTCAGATAGGATTGGAGTATAGACAAAACGCATGGCTCCTTTTCTAATGCTTTTTCCATTTCTAAAGAGCTCAGATATGGCCGTTTTTCCTTTTAGCTTTTGATGTTTACCTAGTTTAAACCCCACTTTAATTGCAAAAAAAATCCATCCCGCTTCTTTGCGGGATGGATCAAAGTTAAAATTTAAAAGTGACCTATTGTCCCATCTTCCAGATATTGTTTTCTTTATCTACATCTGCCATTAGGTTTTTGGGGTCTATTGTAATAGACTTGATATTTTCCATTTTAACCTCATCAATCACTAGAGAATAAGTAGGATATGCCCACGCCCAGTCATTTAAAGTCTGGGTCGAGGAATCAGTTTCTTTCTCTCCTCTCATTTCTTGTAATGGTATATAATAATTCTTTTGAGAGCCATCATTCATTTCTACCTGAACATCTAGCGGCATAGGCATCAACCCCTTGCGTTCAAGAGTTACTTCTACCTGATTACCTGAATCTACCGCCCCTTCTACGCTGTAATCAATTTTATTAGTAGTCATCATAAAGTCCCTCAAATACCATTCTAAGTCAAAACCACTGACACGTTCTGCAACGCGTTTAAAATCGTTAGGATCTGGATGTTTGAATTTCCATGTGTTATAATATTCTTTGATTATTTCGTCACGTACTTCATCTCCTACGATATATCCCAATTGAGCTAGGAAAACAGAGCCTTTTGAATAGGCAATGATACTGTAGGTCTGATTTGTATCATAGCGATCTGCATGTGTAGTTGCTGGTTGTTCTGCTCCAGAATTTGCGAGGTAAATGTAAGAGCTATAAGAACGCTCGTGCGGATTTTCCTTATTGGCTCCTGATACTGCTTGCTCTGCAAGAGTTGAAATATAGGTTGTAAAACCTTCATCCATCCACTCGTCCTTAGACTCGTTAGTAGCAAGTACATGATTGAACCAGGAGTGAGCAAATTCATGAGCTGTTACGCCAGCTAGACTTCCAAAAGATCGTTTTCCAGTAATTAAAGTACACATGGCATATTCCATACCTCCATCTCCACCCTGCAATACAGAATATTGCTTGTATGGATAGTCACCCACATGCTCGTTGAAATATTTCAAAAAGTCGTTTGTAACTGGTTGTAGTTTTTTCCAATTTTCCTTGATTTGTGGATCATTTTTGTAGAAGAAATGAAGTTTCACCCCATTTGCTCCATCATAGACATCATGAATATATTCAGGATCTGCAGCCCAGGCAAAATCATGAACTCGCGGAGCTTTAAAATGCCAGGTTAGCCTGCCGTTATTTCCGGCTGCTGGTCCAGAGTTGGGTTTATCATAACCATGACCAATCTCGTCTGGATTTTGTAAGTACCCAGTTCCACCTACCGTATATTCTTTATCAAGAGTCAATTTTACATCAAAATCGCCCCAAACTCCATGAAACTCACGGGCGATGTAAGGACTGGTATTCCATCCATATTTATCAAATTCGGCCATTTTAGGATACCATTGAGTCATAGAAAGGGCTACACCTTCTGCATTATCACGACCGCTTCTTCTTACCTGTAAAGGGACTTGGCCTTCAAAATCCAAAGTAATGGTTGTAGAAGCTCCCGGTGCAAGTGGCTTTGCCAATGGAACTACAAGAACAGTACGCTCCTCTTCCGGATTCAATGCCACACCATCTTGCTTCATATTCATTACGTGAAGGTGTCCCTGTTCTTCTTTAGATAAAGATTTGATACGAGACTTCACACGGCGGTCTGGATCTTTAATGGTTCTGGATCTGGTGTCCATCTCACTATCTGGCTGGAAAGCGTTGAAGAATAGATGGTAATAAACACGGTCCAAGGTTTCTGGCGAATTGTTTGTATAAACTAGCTCTTGTGTTCCAGTATAATTGAAATCAGATACGTCCATATCCACGTCCATTTTATAATCTACGTGTTGTTGCCAGTATGTGCTGGTTCCAATCATTGACGCTGAGCTTTCTGACTGTGATTTATTGGCTTCTTTTGATGTACTACAGCTTGCTGCTATTAAGGCCGCAGACAAAACCATTATAACTTTTTTCATGTATTTTATTTGTGTCGCTAAGATACGTAAAGCAATGAGCGTTGCAAAAGTCAAGCCTTCAAATACAATCTACCATATAAGTTCAATGCTTGTAGTGTACTACTATTTTTGATTGGAGGTTACGCTTTCGCGAAAGCGTACAAAAAACCGCAAGCACCCTATTTCAAAAAGGGTCTCCACCATTTAATACTGACGATTAGACGTCAATAACAGTAGCTAAAAATGATTTTCTACTCTGTGATCATGAAACATGGAATCCAAAAAAAGATGCTACCTGTTTGAGAAAAGGCATAAAAAAACGCCTACAAGCTTAGAGCCTGTAGGCGTTTTATGTTAATCGAGTTCATTACCTTCCTTATCCTTGAATTTGTATTCAAGATAAGTGTAGGCATCTCTCGGCATTACTTTAATCCATTTCTGATGCTTCATGAACCATCTAGAACGTACTGATGGGTACCCTCTAGTTATAAATGCTGCCACAAACGGGTGAGCATTTAAGGTTAGTTTTTTTACTCCAGACTTGAGGTGTCTTTCTAAGTCTTCAGTGATTTTCTGAATGATCAGGATGGGAGCTTGTATTTCTTCTCCATTCCCGTCGGGATTTTCTTCCCTAGTCTTGATATTCACTTCTTGACGCACCCGCTGTCTTGTAATTTGAATCAAACCAAATTTACTCGGAGGCAAGATCTTGTGTTTAGCACGATCATCTGCCATTTCATTGCGCATGTGTTCATAGAGTTTTTTTCTATTCTCTGCCTTGCGCATATCGATGAAATCGATCACGATTATACCTCCCATATCTCGAAGTCTAAGCTGTCTAGCCATCTCAGTTGCTGCAATAAGATTGGTTTCTAGAGCAGTCTCCTCTTGACTATCGGCTTTATTAGACCTGTTTCCAGAGTTGACATCTACAACGTGCATGGCTTCAGTATGCTCGATCACGAGATACGCGCCTTTGCTCATGGAGACCGTCTTGCCAAAAGAGGTCTTAATTTGTCGCTCAATTCCATATTTTTCAAATATGGGCGTGCGACCGTTATGGTATTTAACAATTGATTCTTTTTCTGGGGCGATACTTTTCAAATAGTCCTTTAATTCATTAAAAACAGCTTCATCATCTACAACGATAGAGGTAAACGAGCTGTTAAAAACGTCTCTCATTAAAGAGTTGGTACGACTTGATTCAGTCATCACTTTGGTGGGGAATTTAGCGCGATGTAATTTACTGCACATCTTTTCCCAGCTGTCCATGAGGTTTTGAAGATCCCTGTCCAGTTCTGCTACTAATTTACCTTTTGCAACGGTACGTACAATCACGCCGAAACCTTCAGGCTTAATGCTTTTTACAAGTCTTTTTAAACGGCTTTTTTCTTCACGATCTTCAATCTTTTGGGATATTGAAATACGATCAGAGAAAGGAACGAGTACCACGTAGCGACCGGGTAGGGAGAGCTCTGCACTCAATCTAGGTCCTTTTGTAGAAATAGGTTCCTTAACGACCTGAACTAGAATAGGCTGTCCCGGAGAAACAATTTTCTCGATGCCACCCCCTTTTTCTAGAAGTTTTTCAGGTTTAATGTCTTTTAACGCATAGTTTTTGCGTCTACCGCTTATAATTTGTTTGGTGAATTTAAGTTGAGTAAGGTAGCCAGGTCCTAGATCGTGATAGTGTAAAAAACCATCTTTTACATATCCTACATCTACAAATGATGCATTGAGTCCAGAAAGGACTTTCTTGGATTTAGCAATGAAAATATCACTTACCGCAAACTTATTTTCATCTTCATCTTGGTAAAGCTCGACCAGTCGCCCACCTTTGGTTAAGGCATAGTCGATTTTTGAAGCACTGGAACGGATAATAATTTCCTTATCCATAATTCCTGTTATATTAAGCTATCACACATTTCTGACTTTCAGAAGGTGTGAAGCAATTCATTTAATGTTGTTACCGGTGTAAGTAACCCACGCGAGCTGTACTTGCAGCCCTATTTCAAAGAACAGATTAAAAAGAAAAAGTAGTGCTAGACTACTTTTTCTTCTTGTGACGGTTAGCGCGACGACGCTTCTTACGTTTGTGTGTTGCTACCTTATGTCTTTTTCTTTTTTTACCGCTTGGCATATCTCTTATATTTTACTTTACTTTTACATTTTCCTTAACCCCTTCTACAAACACTTTTGCAGGCTTGAAAGCCGGTATGTTGTGAGCTGGAATCTTAATAGTGGTATTTTTTGAAATGTTGCGACCCGTTTTTTCCGCTCTCGTCTTTACGATAAAACTTCCAAAACCGCGTAGATAAACATTTTCTCCAGTCTCAAGTGATTCTTTTACTTCATCCATAAACGACTCTACAGTTGCCTGTACGTCAGTTTTTTCCATTCCCAGTTTATCTGAAATTTTAGATACGATATCTGCTTTAGTCATATTTAAATTACAATTTTTATTTTTCCAATTCTTTAAACAGGGCGCAAAGATAGTCTTTTCCTTCTAACCTTAAATCGCTAATTAATTAAAATTTAATAAGATATGATAATATACATTACCTTTTCCCACATATGAATATATCTAAACGCCTTATAGAATGGTATCGTATTAACCACAGGTCGCTCCCATGGCGTGAGACCCGCGACCCTTATTATATATGGCTGAGCGAGATTATACTGCAGCAAACTCGTGTTAGTCAAGGTCTTCCATACTATAAAAGCTTTGTAGAAAAATTTCCTACAGTTCAAAAACTTGCACAAGCAACACAAGAAGAAGTCCTCAAGTTGTGGCAGGGATTGGGTTATTACAGTCGTGCAAGAAACTTACATTTTGCCGCACAGCAGGTCGTGGAAATGGGCGGCAAGTTCCCAGATTCATACAACGAACTGCTCGATTTAAAGGGAGTAGGGGACTATACGGCGGCGGCAATTGCTAGTTTTGCCTATGATGAAGTAGTTCCCGTGGTGGATGGCAATGTTTATCGTGTGTTATCGAGAATTTTTAGCATCGCCACACCCATTAACAGCACGGCAGGAAAAAAAGAGTTCAAAAGTCTCGCCACTAAGCTCATTTCAGCAAAATCTCCAGCAATATATAATCAGGCGATTATGGAGTTTGGTGCAACGCATTGTTTGCCCAAAAATCCCAAATGTCCCTCTTGTCCCTTTATGAGTGACTGTCTTGCGTTTACAGATGGCAGGATTAATGAACTACCCGTTAAGCTCAAGAAAACCAAAGTCAAAAATCTTTTTCACCACTATCTTGTATTACAAACGCCTTCAGGCAATACTTTAATGCAGCAACGCCCACAGCAGGGAATCTGGGCTGGTCTCTATGAATTTCCTCTTATAGAGGAAAAAGGAAGTCTGTTGTCCAGTGAACTAGTAGATCACGATCTTTTTCAAGAGCTGTTTGGCAGAGTTCGCTTTCGCGAAAGCGTTTACAATCAACAACCCATTATCCACAAATTATCCCATAGAAAGGTGCATGCCTATTTCTGGATCGTAGAAACAGATGAAGAACTAAATGATGTCATGCCTATTACAGAGGTGTTCCATAAGCCTGTTCATGTTCTTGTGGAACGATTTATGGATGCTTACTGGCAGCAGTTTAAAAATAACTAGTATCTCTCATTTTCTTATATTTGTAGACTTTTTTAATTTCATTTTATGCGTAGGAACTTTGTTATGAGAGGGGCAGATACAAGAAAATCAGGAATTTTGTGAGTTCTGCATAGCATTGCTATGGTGGGCGATCAAAATTCAGCAATGCGTTTGACTTTGAAGTAGCTGGCAAGCGCAATAGAATTTCTAATGTATAAAAGGAAGAGTAGCTAATTTTAACGAAACAAACTAATTATGGCAGGTACGGTAAATAAAGTGATCCTTATAGGACACACGGGAGACGCAGTAAAAATGAAATATTTTGAAGGTGGTGGGAGCATAGGGAGGTTTCCCCTTGCCACTAATGAAGAATATGTGAACCGAAATACTGGCGAGCGCGTCTCAAATACAGAATGGCATAATTGCGTTGTGCGCAATAAAGCAGCCGAGGTGTGTGAAAAATACCTTCATAAAGGAGACAAAGTCTATATAGAAGGGCGCATAAAGAATAGACAATGGCAGGGTGAAGACGGCCAGCAACGTTATACAACTGAGATTCAGGTACAAGAATTTACTTTTCTCACTCCCAAAAATGAGAATTCCAATCAACAACAAAACAACAACTCATCACGACAAAACAACAGTCAGCAACAGGCTTCTCAACAGCCTGAAAAATCTTATCAGGCTCCAGTTGCTCAAAGTGATGATGATGAGGACGACTTGCCATTTTAATAACCTACACCCATTTTAAGTGGATCCTGACCCGAGTAGTTATCTATTTATTATCTATGCTATACCAATAGACAGCACGGTATTTTACCTGCTCTTCTTTGTTATATTACTTCTATGTAGTGCGCTCATCAGTGGGGCAGAGGTGGCCATGTTTTCCCTGTCTTCTACCGAGCTTGAGGAGGAGAACGACAACTTTATGCGTAGAACACTGGTAGCAAAGCTGCTGGAACGGCCCAAAAAGCTGCTGGCAACCATTCTCATTGCAAATAACGCGATAAATATCACGTCAGTTCTGATTTTTGGTATTTTATCTAATGTATGGTTTGCCGGTCTAGAGCCCATAAGTATTGATCTCGGTTTTGTGTTTGAGCTGGACGTGCGATTTATCCTTGAAGTGGTGGTGGTTACCTTTTTGATCTTGCTGTTTGGCGAGATTTTCCCAAAGGTATATGCAAACCGTAACCCCATTGCTTTTGCAAACTTTATGGCCATACCTCTCAATGTGCTGGATAAGACTTTTAGCTTTATGAGTCTACCCATGCGTTACGTGACTTTAAAGATTCACGATCGCTTGGGTTCCAAAAAGTCAAACATTACCGTTTCCCAACTATCGCAAGCCTTAGAGCTCACAGATGAGAACGATACAACAGATGAGGAACAGCAGCTGCTGCAGGGAATCGTAAGCTTTGGGAATACTGATACTAAAAATGTGATGCGCAACAGGACAAACGTTTTTGCGCTGGATGAACTCCTTGAATTCAGGGAAATCGTGCCTCTTGTAATAGAAAATGGTTTTTCTCGAATTCCCGTTTTTAAGGAAAGTATTGATCAAATTACAGGAGTACTATACGTGAAGGATCTACTTCCTTATATAGATCGTAAAAACTACGAATGGACCAAACTTTTGCGCGAGGCGTACTTTGTTCCAGAAAACAAAAAACTGGACGACTTACTTCAAGAGTTTCAGGAGGAAAAAAAGCATCTAGCCATCGTGGTAGATGAATATGGCGGTACAAGTGGTCTTATTACCATGGAAGATATTATCGAGGAGATCGTAGGAGATATCAGTGATGAATTTGATGAAGAAGACCTCATCTATTCCAAGCTGGACAATAAAAACTATATTTTTGAAGGTAACACACCTTTAAAAGATTTTTATCGCGTTACAGATCTGGAAGAAGCACAACAAGAGCTTTTTAATGAGCACCGTGGAGAGTCAGAAACCCTTGCAGGTTTTTTACTTGAGCAAACAGGTAGTTTTCCTCGCAAGTTGGATAAAATAAGTTTCCAAGGTTTTACGTTTCTCATTGAAGCCATGGATAAGAAACGCATCAAACAGATAAAATGTACCCTACCTTAAAACTTACTTTTTTATTGGTTCTTATCGTTATTTTGAGCAGTGCGTGCAAAGATGATGTGGTAATACCTAAACCTAGCGCACAACTCGCTTTGCAGTACAATCGTGGAGCGTATCAAAAGGTCACCAGAGATCAGTGTCCATATGTTTTTGAAGCTAATGAGTACGCTCGTGTTCTTGCAAAGAGCGATTGTTCTATGAAGATTGAGTATCCTCAAATGGATGCAACCGTGTACATTAATTACAAACCTGTTCAAGGTAATTTACGTGACCTGCTTATAGATGGTCAAAAATTAAGCTATGATCATAACCGCAAGGCAGACGTCATTGCAGAGTTTCCCTTTCAAAATCCTGAAAAACGCGCCTACGGAATGATGTATGAAGTAGAAGGAGACGCTGCCAGCAATGCTCAGTTTTATGTAACTGATAGCACCAAACATTTTCTTACTGGAGCTCTATATTTTTACGCGCAACCTAACTTTGATTCCATCTATCCTGCCGTGGATTATGTAAAAAAAGATATGGTGCGATTGCTCGAGTCGCTGGAATGGAAGAATTGAAGTATTCTACTTTTAGGTTTAAAATGCAATTATCATGCTGTATAATTGCAAAATTATTAAACTCAAAAAACAACAAATGAAATTTTTCAAATTACCCTTTATTTTAGTTCTGGCTGCTGTGGCTTTATCCTCTTGTTCAGGTGATGACAATGGGGGGCAACAAGCTGTAGAGGACACGGGATCTTTTTCTATAAATGATGATACTTTTGTAGTACCTCAAGCATTTTTAATATTCGATGGTCAAGAAACACAGTCTCCATATTCATACCGTCTTGAGTTCTATTCAGATGAAATCGTAGTTACTGGTAATAGTATTTCTGGAACTGGAGACTTTGCTTTTATTGAATTTGATTCAGGAGTTTTGTTTGGGAGCGAAAATGAAGTTTACAGTTTTGATATAAATTCAAGCTCAGGCGACATAATCGATGTGTATTTTTTAACAAACTATAACTTTAATATAGATCAAGGACAGTTTCTTCAAGCCGTTTCAGGATCGATGCAAGTTCAAAGAATAGATGATAGCAATGTCCAAGTGAACTATACTTTTACTGGAGATTTTGGTGAATCAATAGAAGGAAGTTATAGAGGTTCTTTTACTCGTGTGGATGATATTTAACTTTTAATATGCAAAAAATTATTTAAGCCCTTCATTTTGAAGGGTTTTTTATGCTCAATTTTCAATTTTCCGCAGGCAATCAGTCATAAGTTTGCAAAAGGCCTAAATCAGGCTGGTTTGCTTATGGACTCATCTAAACTCAAGTACGTATTCCTAATCATACTGAGTTTGATATGGGGTTCTTCATTTATTTTAATAAAAAAAGCACTGGGACAGAGCGAGGATGGTCTAGTTTTACAACCTTTGCAGCTGGGAGCGATGAGAACCATCATATCAGGTGTGATTCTGGTAGCCATTGGAGCTAAATCATTCTTGAATACAGATAGAAAGTACTGGGGATGGTTGTTTGTCTCTGGTTTGCTGGGGACTTTCTTTCCAGCATTTTTATTTGCCTATGCCCAGACAGAGATCGACAGTGCGATAAGCGCGATTTTAAATTCTACCGTGCCTCTGATCACTTTGATTTTGGGAGCTGCGATTTTTGGTATTGCTTTTTCACGTACCCAGTTGTTGGGTGTTGTTATAGGATTGGCTGGAGCTGTAGGTTTAGTTCTTGCAGGGATGGAAAACAATCCAGATCAGAATTATCTATTTGCGGGTCTTGTATTGATCGCATGTGCCTGTTACGCCAGTAATGTAAATATCATCAAGCGCTACCTCCAGAATGTAAAACCACTGGCCATCGCAACGGGAAATTTTGTGTTTATCGTGCCTCTTGCATTAATCATCTTTTTTTATTCTGGAGGTCATGAGCTGGAATATGAGAGTACTCCTGTACTAGAAAGTTTGGGATATATAGTCGTTCTCTGCCTTTTTGGAACCGTAGCTGCCAAGATCATGTTCAATAAACTGGTTCAGATTACCTCTCCCGTATTTGCCAGCAGTGTTACCTACCTCATGCCTGTCGTAGGTCTAAGCTGGGGAATGCTTGATGGCGAGGAGTTCAACGTGTGGCAGATTCTTGCCACGGCGGTAATCATTTTTGCCGTGATCTTAGTGACCAGAAACAAAAAACAACCGATTCCCGCAAAAGAGGAATCGGCTGCTTAACGACCTCAATCGTAGAGGTTCCAGAGTGAATTATTTAATCCCTATCTTTTGATAAAACGCTCTGAAAGCCGTTGTCCATCGACCGTGGTTACTTGAACGATATACATTCCCGTCTTTAATTTCCTTACCGAGAAGCTAGATGTTGTAAAATAGGCTACTCGCTGTCCTTGTAGGTTGTATAGTTCCGCTTTCGCGAAAGCGTGCTCATTACAATCGATACTAACTTGATTAGTGGCTGGGTTAGGGTAGAGTTCAAATGTGGACTGCTCCAGCTCTTCTATGCCAAGCGTACAGTTTGCACTGGTATCCACACCACCATCTATAATGATCCAGCCGTAGGTGTTCGTAAGTATATCTCTGAACTGTTGCGCTGCTTGGCAGTATTGTGGACCTACTGATAGGGTTACGTTATTATTAACGGTTTGCTGTGACCAACTCTGCAATAGTTGAGTATAATTGTTAATGCCTATGTCTGAATTAGTAAGCATGTCAGCGGCTTGATTTAGGTTTTCAACATTCCAACTGTTTAAATTTTGATTAAAAGCTGTTGCATCATTAAACATCATGCTCATATCTGTAACCTGAGACGTATCCCAATTATCTAAATTTTGATTGAAAGCGTCATTAAAGAAAAACATACCTACCATATCAATAACTTGGCAAGTATCAAAATGATTGATAGGTTGATTGAATACTGATGCTGCAAACATGGCTCGCATATTAGTTGCAGATTGTGTATTCCATGAAGTAATCGGTAAATTAAACGAGGATTCTGCAAACATTAAACTGAAATCCGTGACAGAACTCACATCCCAATTATCCAATGGTTGATTAAAGGATGTAGCGCCTGCAAAAACACCTTGCATATTAATCACATTAGATGTATCCCAATTTGAAATATCCTGATCAAAACTTGTAGCATTATTAAATAAATTATTCAAATTAGAAGCTGATGCTAGATTCCAGTTAGAAATACCTCCATTAAATGCAGTTGCATGATTAAACATGCTATTGAAGTATTGAACACTGCCTACATCCCATGAGTTAAGTGATTGATTAAAATCTTGAGCTTGAAAGAACATCAAACTCATATCAGTGATGTTAGACACATCCCAATTATCAATATTAGAATTGAAACGGCTGTGTGCAAACATGCCGCGCAAACTTGTACAAATACTCAAGTCTGGTGTATCATTAGTCACACTCTGCATATTCATGAGGAACGTGAAAGCATCATCCATACTTCTCCATTTGGTGCGTCCCCATTGCTCAATCTATTTAAATGCAGTAGAGTCGTAATTAGGCATAGAACCGTAGTTGATTTGAGGGAAATCTCCGGTAATTCTTATTTGGTAGGTTCCCGTCGCAGTATAAAAGTGAGCCGCATTGCCCGTGACGTCTCTATCCACTTGTCCATCACCCCATGATATATCATAAGAGTAACCTGTGCCTGATGTGGGAATAATCACTGGAGTGTTAATCGACTGAATATCCCATTCCATGACAAAATCAAATGCCCTCAAGGCTTCTTTTATGCTGTAAACCTTAGCATAACCTAAATTGTTAGAATTACTTGTACCTATAATAACGCTCTCTCCATTATTATTCATTGCTACGTGAGATCCATACCTGTCTCCAGAATCATCACCCAGAGTTGCAACAGTAACATCAGTCCATTCTCCATTGTACCATCTATAGACTCTAGAAAAACCTGAAGTTGATCCGTTAGGAGAGCTACCACTACCACCCAAAAGTATAATTTTACCATCACTAGAAAGATCTATGCTCTTACCCAATCGTTCACCGGGATTTCCCTCTATAATACTTCCTCGCTGAACCCATGTATTACCATCAAAATCATAAATTCTACACCATCCTTTATAGGAATTTGTGGTCACATTACCTGTTTCAGACGAAATAGCTATAGTGTTGCCATCTTCAGAGAGGTCTATCATTTTGCCAAGGTTAATAAATGGAAGGTTGAAGTTAAGGTCCTGCCCTTTTTGCAACCATTGCATTCCATCCCAAGTGAATATTTTTGCTCCCACACCTGCTATGCCTATAGCGATACTATTTCCATCACGACTCATAGCTAAAGTATTTGCATTTAATGGAATGGCAGTTCCCATAACGGCCCAACCGCTGGAAGTGAGTTCATGGATAATGACATTAGTGCTGGTACTTGTAATAAATCGATTACCGTTGCTAGATACATCCAGTAAGGTTCCATATCTACCCTCCGGGTTGGTCAATTGCGATGACAGAACATAGTCAGCGAGTGTATTATCGTAATTATAGACGTAAATAATGCCGTCAAGAGTTGCAGATGATGATCCTATGAAAAGTCTATCTCCTCCTAGTGCAATTCTATTTTGAAAACCAAAGGTTCCTGGGTTCCCTCTTGGATTTGTTATACGGTTTCCTCGATGTACCCATTGATCATTAACTCCGTCATAAATCTTTACATCTAAGTATCCAGAACCCATAGAATTATTAGTGCCAGTTGATGCAATAGCTACAATGGATCCCAATTCATTCATTGAAACAGATCCATATCTATCTCCAACTTCTTGTCCTAAAAATGTAGACCCTAATTGTACCTGACTAAAGCTCAACCAAGAGAATAAAATAGAAATATAAAATGATATTATTGTTCTACTCATGATATTAAAGTTATGTAAATGCGTAGTCACTATATGCAGTAAACCTCGTGATAAAGCGACAAGAAATATTCAGAACTCTCTGATATTTGTAAGCCAAAAACCATTCTTACCATTATCATCAGTGCGTGTTGTTTTTACAGTGACATACACAAAATCTTTATGTGATTAAGTCTATTTTTAAATTGGGCACTGTATAATTTATAATCAAAAACCCATTAAACTTAAATAGCCTATAAGATATAATTTAACGCTTGATCATTTTTATCGTGTTGTTTCCTCCACCTGAAGTAGACACTTTAATAAAATAGATACCGCTATCAAGGTCGGTAAGATCAATGGTAGTTTGCTTTACACTTTTTAAAAATTGTCCTTGTAGGTTGTATAGTTCCGCTTTCGCGAAAGCGTGCTCACCACAATCTATTTGCAATACCGTAGTGGCCGGATTAGGATAAATTTTAACCGTGATTTCATCAGTTTCTGCATCGCCTATTCCAGCAGTGGAGCCAAATTCGTATGCTCCCATATCAACTGTATTATTTGCAATACGGTTATTTCCTGCAAGATCTGAAGCGATAGTTAAGTATTGATTGTCTCCTGCATCTATTGCTGGAGAACCAGATTGTAGTGAAAAGTCTGTAGCACTGATAAACATAGGGTTTGCTGAACTATTACCCATATTGATTCTTGTGGTACCGTTATTTGCGATGTTTGTAAAAGCATTGTGGTCTAAGGAATTTCTGACCTCATAAATATTTGCGGCAGTCTGTGAGGAGCCATTCCCTATTGAGTTGATCTCTGTTGTTGTATTTGTGATATTAACATTGTTATCAAAAATTGAGTTATATACTTTTAGCTCAGCTGCGGCGTTGTTTCCATTGCTTTGTGAAGCAGAAACAGCTACGGTGTTTGTTCCAGATACATTTACCGTGTTATTTGCGATGGTACAATTTGTAATACTTGCGTTCAGGACTTGAGCACTATTGTCTTGTCTGAACCAGAAGAAACCTAAATTATCAGTTGCACCTATACCTTGTTTTTGATTATTAATGATAAGACAGTTTTCTAAGTTGACGCTCAGGTCCGCATTAGCCGCGCGAGCATAAAGTAGTGGGGCAAACCTTCCCAAATTATCAGACATGATCGTATTGGTAATGTTGATCGTACCGTTAACATTTATTGCCTTGATAACGCCACCACGCTGAACGGCATTTTTCTCAATCATACATTTGTTTATAGAGAAATCGCTGGCTCTTAGATCTATGGCTGCTCCTTCTTGAGACAAATTTGAAGAAGTATCATTTGCTTGACCACCAGAAATGGTAAGTCCATCTATAGAACAATTTTCTGCAAAGACTTTAAGGATACTCAAACTATTATCATTGCGGTCAGCACTGTTATAGACAACACTTGGCCCGTCATCTCCATTTAGGTCACCAGATAAAATAGTTAGATTGGTATCAAGGTCACGATCTGATAAAGTAGTTTCTGTGCCGTCAAAGCCTCCGAAAAGCGCAGTTTCATCTACGTTCAATGCAAAGGAGTTTGTACGGCTAGTGCCAGGGATATAATTACCTGCAGCAATCCAGTACTTTCTGCCTATCTGACCTGTCTGACTGCTCGAAAGCGCAGTATTGAGATCTGTAAAGGCATCTGCCCAGCTGGTACCATCATTATTTCCCGTAGCGTTTATATCAACATAAATAGGAGGCACTGGCCCAGAATCAAATTCATAAGCACCTATATCAACTGATAAACCAAAAATCCTATCATTTCCTTGTAGATCAAAATCGACACCAGCAGGCAACAGGTTGTTATCTCCAGCATCTATAGCAGGCGATGACGATGTTAATGTAAAGTCAGTAGCACTGGTAAAAGAAGGATTTGCACTAGAATTATTATTGTTTATTCTGGAGCCACCATTATCAACTATATTGCTGAACGCAGTTTCATCGATTGAGTTACGTACTCCATAAAGATTTGCAGCTGTTGTGTTATTACCATTACCCACGGACGTCATCATAGAAGTAGAAGCGCTAGATATACCCATGTTTTCTTGAAAAATACTGTTATTTATAATGATTTCTGAGATTCCGTTGCTGAGCCGGGTACCTACTATAGCTGTAGTATTATTAGTGTTCTGTGCTGTATTATTAACTACGGTGCAGTTAGTGAGCGTACCGCGTATTGTGCCTGCGGTGTCTTGTCTATACCACATGAGGCCTGGGCTCGCACCTGACCCACCCTCTTTTCTATTATTATTGATCAAACAATTGATGAAATTAACGTTAAGCGTTCCGTTAGCACTCCCATAGAATACGGGTGCAAACGTTCCCAAGTTGTTTGAAATAATGGATTCTTCAATTTGAAGGTTACCAAACCTAGCTATTGCTCTAATAACTCCACCACGTGAAACGACATTATCTTTTATGACACAATTTTTAATCGTGAAGTTTGCGTTATTTATATAAATAGCAGACCCTTCTTCTGCTGTACTATTAGCCCCTACGGCATGACCGCCAGTTATGGTCAATCCATCGATAAGACAGTCGGGATTATTTACAACTAGCACTCGAGCCGCATTGTCAGATCTGTTTACACCAGAAAATTCAACACCTGTATCATCTGAATTAAGATCCCCAGAAAGGATGGTAATATTTGTCGAAGGATCTCTCTCACTTAGCATACTTTCAGTACCATTGAACCCTCCGTAAAGTTTGACTCCATTTTGATTTAAACTGAACAAGGATGTTATTGTGGTACCTGGCGTGTATGTTCCAGCTGAAATCCATATTTCATCTCCTGGAACGTCGTTTGCTAAGGCATCATTTAGATTGATATAAGCATCTGCCCAGCTAGATCCATTATTAGCTCCCGTTGCGCTGGCATCTACATAGATCTGAGCACTGGCAGAAAGACTCCATATAAACGAGATTATAAGTAATGATTTTTTCATGATCGAAATGGTTTTTTAATTCAATCACAAAACTGTGGCAATAGAGCTCTTGATTTTTATGGGAACTTATGAAATTACATTGTCAACTTATGAAGCGTTCATTTTTTTAAAATCGTTTACATTTTATGCTCTTATTACCTAGGTATTGGAGTTTTAAAAGTGCTGGTTCCATTATTTAAAACATAGAGTTTGCTAACAAGACATGCCAACACAGATAGTTGGTATGTCCCTTGCGAAGAGTTTTCATTTCTAACATGCCAAGTTTTCGTCTTGGCATGTTTGAAACGGAGTCTTAAATTTTAAACGTGCTCTAGTCGTCTGTTTTCAGTTAAAAACATCGTCAAAAACATTTAGCATTTCGATCTTAACAAGACATGCCAACACCAATAGTTGGCATGTCCAACTCTAAAAATTTTCACTCTCAACATGCCAAGTTTTCGTCTTGGCATGTTTTAAAAGGAGGGAGGAGTGCCTAAGTTATCTACGGTAAGAGGATGTACCTTTTATATACTCTGCACAATACTTAGAAATTCTTCCCTTTTGTCTCTGGAAATGAGGACATCCAGATCGCCCTCCATCAGAATATAGCCACCATCCTTACGCACATATTCTTTGATATGCTTCAGGTTGATGAGATAGGAGCGATGCGGCTTGTAGAACATTTTCACATTTTCTAGAATGTCTGTAAAATGTTTTAGAGGTTTACTGACTAATATTTTTTCATTACCGAGAAGATGAAATTCGGTGTACATGCCATCTGCCTTTACCGCTATGATGCGATCAAATTCAACAAACTTGATCCCGTCTGAATAGGGCAGGGCGATTTTAGAGAAATTTGCTTCTTTAAAACTGTTTTTGAGCTCCATCAAGCGTTCTGATAGCCGTGTCTTACCTCTAAATTCTATGGCTCTCTTAAGAGCTGTTTTCAGTTTTTCTGGCCTCAATGGCTTCAACAGATAATCAATCGCATTAAGCTTAAAAGCCTGCACGGCATAATCGCTGTAAGCGGTTGTAAATATGATGTCAAAATCAAAATGTTCCTTGTCAATAAAATCGGCAATTTCTAGGCCGCTGTGTTGCGGCATTTCTATATCCAGAAATACAAGTTGTGGCCGCTCGTTTTTTATCAGTGCAACGCCATCTAGCAGATTAGGCGCCTTGAAAATCTCTGTAACTTCTGGACAGTGGTCCTCCAGTAAGATCTGTAAAACTTCACGTGCTTTAGGCTCGTCATCTATAATCAGTGCTTTCATGTTTCAATAGTGTAAGGGATTTTTATACAAACTAAGGTTCCGGTTGCATTATCTCCATCATATTTATCGGTAATGGAAACGCTGGCTTCTTTTTCCAGCACATAATTGAGCAGCGAGATGCGATCTCCAGTGGCTTTTGTAGCAAATGATTTGTGGTGTTTAATTTTCTTTGCTTGAAGTTCCTTAGCTCTTTTTCTACCTATCCCGTTATCCTCAATGGTGCAAATTATGGCCTCCTCGGCGGTCTTATGATCACTGAAAACGATAGAAAGTCTGCGCTCGCCCTCTAAGTGTAGCAAACCGTGTTTCAATGCATTTTCTACATAGGGCTGTATCAGCATTGTGGGTATGCAAATACGATCCGCTTCTGTTTCTAAGTCAACTTGAATTTTGTAGGACAAACGTTCCTCAAAACGCAATTGTTCTAATTCAAGATACATATGGAGGCTGTCTATTTCTTCCTGTAGGCTTATGCGACCTTTGACGCTGTGATCTAAGTAGGTTCTTATCAGATCGGCAAATTTGCCTAAGTAATCTCCAGCTTGTGAGCGCTGGTTTTTCAAGATATATTCCTGAATGGAGTTCAGCGCATTAAACACAAAATGCGGATTCATCTGTGAGCGTAGGTTTTCTAGTTTGAGGTTGATGAATTCCTTTTCTCTTTTAAGAGTGGATAGCTGTTTGTTTTTCTCGCTTTCGCGAAAGCGAGACCTGCGATATTGCACATATAAAACCACAAACACTACGAGTAGCACAACAAGTCCCCAGAACCAAAAAGTCTCATAAAACGGAACCGAAACGATAATGTCAATTTCCTTAAGGGACGCCGTCTTAGACCCTCTCTCAGATGGCCGCAACTGAAACTGGTAGGTACCTGACGGAATAGAATTGAAAAACACAGAATGTACCCCAGGATTTATTTGAATCCAATCTTGAGAAAGCCCCTTGAGCCGGTATTCATAATTTCCACTAGACATGGCGCGCAAGCCGGTACCGTTAAAACTCACCTTGAGCTCGCTCTCTTTTTCTTGCAAATCGTAAGAGTCTGTGACTGGTACTTGCCTCCCGTTGATGGACACCTCTGTAAAGTAAAAATCGAGGGGCGTAAAGTTTTTAAACGCCTTATCTTCTTCTACCATAAAAACATAATCACCGCCTGAAAAATAGATGCGATTTCCCACCGGCTGGATGTCAACCACTGAATAATAGGGAACGCCATCTTCCTTAGTCAAACTCTTGATCTCACCAGTTTCTGTATGAAGCCGTTGTATGCCAGCGTCGCCTGATATCCATAAATAAGGTTTGTTTAAAGTAATCGCGTTCAAGTTATCTGACAAAAGACCGTTTGAAGTATTCCAATAGTCCGCAAATGTATCATTTTCAAATTTGAGCAACCCATGGGTAAAAGTGGCCACCCATAGACTTCCTTTCTTGTCCATGGTCATACTTTTGGTCAGGACATCTTCATTATTCTGACGTTTGAGTTTTTTGATGTTGAGGTGCTGATCCACTTTTACCAGCTCGTCCACCAGACCAAAATAGCTGCTTTTTGTGTTAGCATCATAGAGACAGGTGTACCCTCTTTTTAAGATACTATACGTTGTAGAGTCTCTTTTAAATTCATGATAAATGGGCGCAATACTTGACTTGCCAGCGGCGGCGAGCATGATGCTATCTGCATTTATGTAAACAAGTTTCTTAGTCGAGCTGTGGTTTGTCACAGGGCGAACTATTTTACCTTTATGATTTAGAGTAATGGTTTTGAGTTTTTTTACAATGCTCACTTGATTTCTAAAGGAATCGATAGCAATATCTGAAACAGACTGATTGTCGGAAAAATCCAGATATTCAGCTGTTTGACTCCGTACATTATATTTTACTGTTGTGCCTCCATTAGATCCTACATAAAGAATGGAGTCTCCTAGGTGGGCAAGCGCTGTGGTTTTGCTTATTTCTTGTGAGAGGTTGAGCTTGTTGATGTACAGATTGGGAATCACATAAATACCATCGTTGAGGGTGGTGACAAAGTAATTACCGTCACGGTCCCTCAAAATATCAGTAGTGAAATTGTTTTTGAAAAAAGAGTCTACTATCTCAATTGCTCCGTTATGGATTGTTAAAGCATAAATACCTTTAGAAGTACAGATCCAGATCTTATCATCTATATATTTAATTTTCTGGATATTTCTTACGTGCTCTACAGCTTCTGAATCGATTTTGAGCGCCGTATTATCTGAGAACTTGAAAAAACGAGGGCTTGATTGTGCGGAGGTATAACAAGTTAAAATGTGATTCTTTTCAATCTCTATCGAGCGCGGAATCAGACCTTGCCCATTGAGCTCTTTGAAAAAAGAAGGAAGTGCTCTAAAAACAGTTCTTTGCTCAAATTTTGGAAACTTTATATAGTCCTCTTCACTAATTATGATTTGATTGTTGAAAAGAAAGGGGTTAATGTTTATCTCATATAGGTTGTAGTTAATCGTCTCCATCTTTTTAGTAGGTATATCTACAATAAATATTTTACGGGTAGTCCTCATAACCAAAGTCTCTCCCAAAACCACCAGCTGTGGCAAATGCCCTTTCAATTCTTCTTTAAAATCTCGAAAGAGTATCATTTGATCGTTTTCTAAATAGAATACCTGTCCAGAAATGTTGATACACCATACCCGATTCTTACTATCAATATTGATCTCAAAAACAGATAGTCCACGTTTATCAGGGTGGGAGTAGGTTTTAAAGTTCTTACCGTCAAATCTGGTCAATCCTTTGTTACCGGCGAGCCAGATAAAGCCTTTGCTGTCCTCGACTAGACCATAAAACTCTTTGTCAGGCAAGCCATCCTTTTCTGTGAGGTGTATAGACACAGGCTCTTGAGCGGTGAGTAAACCGCCTAGCAACAATAGTAGAATGAAGGTTTGTCGCAAAATACATTTGCTTTAAGCTGGAAAGCTACTATTTAAATATGTGTTTTTAAAAACCGATTGCTGAAAGGCGGTTTTGAATTTACGTATAACAAAAAACCGCCTCAATTTTAAATGAGACGGTTTTTAACTTGCTGACTCGCTTTCGCGAAAGCGATATAATCTTATTTATCTAAAATTCACTTGCGCTTATTTGGGAATTAACCTTTATGCCTTTTACTTCAAACTTGAGGGTTTGACCCATCATATCTTGCATAAGCGTCATAGGAAACATAACTCCATCCACTTCTTTGTAGTCTTGATACTGTAATAATTGCTTGATAGGACCTTGAGGACCTTCTGCAGAGGTTTCTTGAGCAACCAGTAGGTTTGTATCAGTATTGTAAAACTTCTTTACAGTATCACTCCATTTAATAACATATACATTTTGATCACCCATGCGTTCTGCTCCTAAGAGCTCTGCTTCATCTTGATTTGTAAGTTCTGGAAAAAGAATAGCTTGATTTGCTAAGGCTACGGCATCGTCTCCCTCAAGTGGTTGAACTTGACCTTGAGCTTCCATTCTAGCCTTACCTTGATTATAAACCATTTTTTGCATGGTATTACCACCTAGTTTAACGGTTTGTGCCATTTTATCTCCGTCGGCACGTTTTAAATCCAACAGAAGTTCTCCCATAGGCGAACTATAAACAGCAAACATATCAATGGAATTCACATTTTTCACAGCTTCTTTACCACCTATAGCCTTGATATAATCATCTAAAACAGTATTAACTGTTAGACCTTCCGGAATCTCTACTGTAGATGGACGCTCAGTAGGCTCTGCCATCTTATCAAAAAACTTGACGGGAACTGGTTGCCCATCAATTTTCATCTTCTCAAGATTTTCCAAAACGTCTCCAGCTTTACCAACAAGAACGATTCTCGCTTTCTCTGGTTTGATGTACTTATTGGCTACACGCTTCACATCTTCTTTAGTTACAGCGTTAATGTTCTTAATGAAGTTTTTATAGAAGTCATCAGGAAGATCCATGGTTTTGATTCTCACCGCACGATCTGCAACAACTGATTTGTCTTCTGACTGCATGATAAAGCTACCTAAGAATTTTGCTTTTGCATTTGCCAGTGCTTCATCTTCAACATATTCATCACGTATGCGGTTGATTTCCTTAAAGGTTTCCACAACAGCACTATCGGTAACTTCGTTTCTAACTTTTGCCGTAGCTCTAAAGGTAGATTTGTAATCTTTCCCAGTTCCCAATGACGTTCTAGCACCATAAGTGTATCCATTCTTTTCTCTAAGATTCATATTTAAGTAAGAACCAAAAGAACCTCCCAATAAATAGTTAGCTACAACAGCAGCGTGGTAATCAGGATCGTTCATCTTAAGATCAGATACCATGATTACAGCAAGTTCTGTTTGAACCGCGTTAGGCACATCTACGAAGTTGATCTGTCGCTCGTCCACATCAGTTACTGCAGGTAAATTAGGCATGGGCGCATCTTTTGCTTTCCAGTCCTTCATGTATTTCTTGACCAATTTCTTAGCATCCTTACCTTTGATATCTCCACTTACTACTAGATAAGCATTAGTAGGCACGAAATATTTGTCGTAGTACATCTTTACATCCTCAAGAGTTACATTATTAATGGTCTCCTCAGTAGCAAATTCTCCAGCGGCATGATCCTTACCATAGGCAAGAGCATTTCTTACACGACCTGCAATTGCAGCGGCACTGTTCTCGCCAGATTTGATTCCCTCGATCAACTGAGACTTCTCAAATTCAAGTTCTTTCTCAGTGAAATTAGGCATCATGGCAGCATTGGTGAACATTTCAAAAACCTCATCAGTGTATTTTGAAAGGGTTCCAGCGTATCCACCGCCCATGCTCACAAAAATATTTGCTCCCAGATAATCAACTTTTTCGTTGAATTCTTCTTTGGACATCTCGGTAGTTCCCTTACCCATTATTGAGCTTGCAAGAGAAACTACACCAGCCTTATCTCCTTCAACAATAGGAGGGTTGTTCAAATCTAAACTAAAGCTTATGGTAGGTAATTTTCGGTCTTCAACGACTAGAACCTGAAGTCCATTTTTAAGTTCAAAAGTGTAGGGTTTGCCTAATTTTATTTCTGGAGTGGGACCAGATTTGGGTGGCGTGGATCGGTCGATCTGTGCCGTGGCGGTCACTCCTATAAAAAGGAGCGCCATTACATATATAAATTGTTTTTTCATCATTTCTTATTTTTTGGTAACGGTAAATTCAGTTCTTCTGGATTGCTCGTATTCCTCATCAGTACATTTCTTGGACTCACAGTCTATTACTGGATTTTCCTCTCCACGACCTACTGCTTTGATACGCTTTCCATCCACTCCTTTAAGTGTAAGAAATGCTTTTACGGCATTTGCTCTTTTTTGTGACAATTCCTTATTGTATTTATCACTTCCACGAGTGTCTGTGTAGGTCTCAGCAAGAATTTCCATGGATGGGTTCTTTACCATCATGTTAGCTACACGCTCCAGTTCTTTTTCAGCACTAGGTGTAATGTCAAATTTGTCATCTTCAAAGTAGATGGTATTCACCTGCATCTTCATATCCTTGATCTCGATATCTTCCATCTCCTTTGCAGCCGCCATTTTTTCTTCTTCAGTTGGAGCGGAACCGGCTAGGTAATCCAATTCCAATCTTTGGCTAGGCTTCAAGTATTGGTTAGCCGCTCTTTTGATGTCCTCGCGAGTTACACTCTTGTAGATGTCCAGCTCTTCATTGATACGATCTGTATCTCCCTGCAACATATTATAGGATGCCAGTGAAGCGGCAATACCTTCTACACGAGAGTTTGAACTTACATATTGAGCTTCAAATTGATTTCTCAATTTTTGAAATTCTCTTTCCGTAATCAGCTCCGTTTGAAGTTTTACGATTTCCTCATCCATTACCTCAGCAAGCTTGCTTAGCTCAACATCTCCTTTTGCAAGAGCACCCATGGTATAGGTTCCGTAATCTTGGTTAGCTTGATTAAAAGCAAGAACTTGAAGTGCAATCTGCTCCTCATCTACCATTCTTACCTGCATTCTTGAAGAATTACCTCCAGTCAATACAGAACTGATGTAATCCATCACATAAGCATCCTTATCAATAGACTTGGGCGTGATCCATGAAAATATCTTTGCAGGAATCTGAATGTTGGAATCATACTCAGTCGCGTAACGCGTTTCTGTAATTGGATCTTCCACGACAGACTTGCGCGTATTTTTAGGCGCTTTGTTAGTAATAGGACCAAAGTAGTCCTTGATCATCTTCTTCGTCTCATCGATGTCGATATCTCCTGCCACAACCAGTGTTGCATTGTTTGGATTGTAATACTTGTCATTAAAAGCTTGGAATTCCTCGAGCTTTGCAGCATTCAAATCATCCATGGATCCTATAACGGATTGTCCATAAGGGTGCTTTTTGAACAAGTGCTTATCGATTCCCGTACGATAGATAATCGCTCCATAAGGCGCGTTATCGATACGTTGTCTCTTTTCTTCCTTGACGACCTCGTTTTGGGTATCCACACCAATCTGTTCGATTTTAGGGTGTAACATACGTTCACTTTCCATCCACAACCCCATTTCAAGTTTGTTGGAGGGGAACGTCTCGTAGTAATAGGTACGATCCTGCGTGGTGTTTGCATTATTGCTACCACCGTTTGCAGCTACGATGTCAAACCACTCGCCGCGTTCTATATTTTCTGTTCCTTCAAAAAGGAGATGTTCAAAAAAGTGGGCAAAACCGGTTCTTCCGGGTTCTTCATCCTTTGCGCCTACCTGGTACATTACCGCGGTGGTAACTACGGGAGCGCCGTTTTCTTGATGTAGGATCACGTGGAGACCGTTATCTAGGTCGTATTCCGTGAACTCTACCTCTTGGGCAAAGCTGGTAGCCGCAAGAAACGCGGTAGCCAGACTCAAGACAATTTTTTTCATTGGGTTTATTTTAGTTTATGCACATCATCAGTACTTAAATATACGAATCTGTTACAATTATGGTGATTATTTTGTAAAGTTAGCTTTCGCGAAAGCGGAATACCGTTAAAGTAATTTCAAATGTTATAGAAAACCCATACCAAAATTCTACTTTTACTATAAATACACACTAAACCACAATGGGAAATAATTTTAAATACGGTCTTTATATAGCCGCTACTCTTATAGTATATTTTTTAATAATCGATCTGGTGCTGGATCAGGCAGAGGTCATCTACTTCTCTTTTTTTAATGCGATCCTGACTGCAGGTGGCCTGTTTCTCGCAGTGCGGGATGTCTATAAACATGAAAAGGAAACCTTTAAGTATATGGATGGTTTTCAGGCTGCTCTGGTCGCAGGACTTATAGGGACTACCATATTTACCGTTTTTATGGCGGTGTATCTTTTTGAGATCGATCCGGAACTTGCTTTAGCTATTAAAGAACAGATAACCATTGCGGGTAATGGTATAGAGGTGGCTATTCTACTATTTGTATTCTTGTCCGGACTGGCGACCACCATCGTAAGTGCCTTATTCATCCTTCCCATCTATAAACGCTCATGGAACACTAAAGGTGTAAGGGAAAGCCAAAACCCCATGAAACACAAGGCTTAAGCAAGATTCTTGAAAATTTGTTCATAAGTTTGCAATCTGCTGGAATAGAGGTATATTTGCAGCCCTTAAATAATTAAGCTAAATCAAAGTTATGTACGCAATCGTAGAGATAGCAGGGCAGCAATTCAAGATCGAGAAAGATCAGAAGTTGTTTGTACATCGTTTAAAAGAAGATGAAGGTGCTACCTTAAGCATTGATAAAGTTCTTCTTTTAGGAGATGGAGACAACATCACACTCGGCGCCCCAGCTATAGAAGGAGCATTTGCAGAAGCAAAAGTTCTGGGACACCTTAAAGGTGACAAAGTAATCGTTTTCAAGAAAAAACGTAGAAAAGGATACCGTAAGAAAAACGGTCACAGACAGTATTTCTCACAGATTGAGATCACAGGTATTACTACAGGTGGTAAGAAATCAAACAAGAAAGCTGAAGCTAAAAAAGTGGAAGAGCCCGCAAAAAGCGAGGAAGAATAAAATATTAAACTTATCCCGTGTTGCGGGATCCTAAAATTAATTATCATGGCTCACAAAAAAGGAGTAGGTAGTTCTAAGAACGGTAGAGAATCAGAATCAAAACGCTTAGGTGTGAAAATCTTCGGTGGTCAAGAAGCTATCGCTGGAAACATCATCATACGCCAGCGTGGTATGGAACATCACCCAGGTGAAAATGTTTATGCCGGTAAAGATTTTACCCTTCACGCAAAAATTGATGGAACAGTAAAGTTCACAAAAAAGCGTAATGATCGCTCTTTCGTTTCTATAGTTCCCGCAGAGGCTTAAGTATTAAAAACTTAAAATATTTAAATCCCAAACTGATTTGATCGGTTTGGGATTTTTGTTTGATACATCTTTTCAGATTATCGCCCATCGAGAATCCTTCGACTAGACTCAGAAAATACCTGAGGGCTGGTTTTTTTTCAGTGAGGGCTGAGACTCGAGAAACCCGATTTCGATCTTTTGAGTCATCAGTTTTAGCCCTTCGGGAGCCTCAGGG
>JBATVD010000006.1:0-41261 GCA_049671565.1 Nonlabens sp. | reverse complement strand
TAGGGGATTCAACGCCAGGCTGGCCAGCAAGGTTGCGGGAGTGGCGGTATTACAGAAACTGAACCTGGAAAAAGGAAGGCCCATCAACCAGATCAGGCATGCTTGGAGTAACTAGCACAACAGGTTAATAAATATTTTAATAAAGGTTTGTTAGCTATTGCTTCTTTTAAGATTATTTTTGTGTAGCTAATATTATAAATATATAAAAATCAATTCAATGAAAATTACAGTTGTAGGTGCAGGAGCCGTAGGAGCAAGTTGCGCAGAGTATATCGCTTTAAAAGATTTTGCGAGTGAGGTCGTGTTATTAGACATCAAAGAGGGTTTTGCTGAAGGTAAGGCTATGGATTTGATGCAAACCGCATCACTCAACGGTTTCGATACTAAGATTACTGGCGTTACTAACGATTATTCCAAGACTGCAGATAGCCATATTGCTGTAATCACATCTGGAATACCACGCAAGCCAGGTATGACTCGTGAAGAATTGATAGGGATCAATGCTGGTATCGTCAAGTCTGTTGCGACAAGCCTTGTAGAACAATCGCCTAATGTCATTCTAATTGTGGTTTCTAACCCTATGGATACCATGACTTATTTGGCTCATAAAGTGACAAGTCTTTCCAAAAATAAAATAATAGGCATGGGTGGCGCTCTGGATAGTGCACGTTTCAAATACCGCCTAGCCGAAGCTCTTGAAGCTCCTATCTCAGATGTGGATGGAATGGTTATAGGAGGTCACTCTGATAAAGGTATGGTACCTTTAACCAGACTGGCTACTCGCAATTCTGTACCTGCCAGCGAATTTTTAAGTGAAGAACGTCTTGATCAAGTGCTTCAAGATACTAAAGTTGGTGGGGCAACTCTTACCGGACTGTTAGGTACAAGTGCATGGTATGCGCCTGGAGCAGCAGTTTCAGGACTTGTTCAAGCAATTGCCTGTGATCAGCACAAAATATTTCCATGCAGTACTTTGCTTGATGGTGAGTATGGTCTGAGTGATTTATGCATAGGCGTTCCAGTTGTTCTTGGTAAAAACGGAATTGAAAGGATTGTTGAAATCAAACTGAGTGATGAAGAAAAGTCAGCATTACATGAAAGTGCTGAAGGGGTTAAGAAAACCAATACTCTTATCTAATTCTTACAATCGATTTTATCGTTATATCTAAAACCGTCCTCATTAAGGGCGGTTTTGTATGTATAGTCTTTTGAAAATTGTTTAGGTGACGCTTTCGCGAAAGCGGAATAAAACAGAAACTCAAAAACTTTAAAAGTCCCAACTGGATGGAAATAGTCTTCAGTTCACGCAACTTTCAAAATTTTTACTCAAACTAAGGTCTAAAGCTTATATTTGCCGCGTGAAAATTAAGTTTTTAATAACATTAGTGTCTGTTGTCGCGCTGACCTTTCTTGGGGTACAGAATGACGATACGCCACGTGCACAAGAGATTGTGTATGAAACTAGTGCATTAAATTCAGGTTTTGAAAGTGCAAGTGCTACCGCAGCAATCGAGTCGGTTTTAATCGATTTGGGAGCCGAGGATGTTGCCGTAGAAATCAAAAGGGTTCACGCAGGCTTTAAAATTTCATTCAGTTCTTCTTATGATCCTCAATTTATTAAGGAGCAGATAGGGAAGGTCCTCAAAAAATCAGTTTCAAATAACTATTCCCATCTTACAGACGATGTAGCAGTTTCATATAAGGATTCAACTGATGGGGCTTCTGGTTCAGGCTGTCATGGAATCATTGTTAAAGATATTTATCAAGATCATTTTAGACTCAACTCTCTTGATAAATGGGTTGTAGGCTTTTCTTCATTATCCTACGAGCATCGTTATCAATCACAGGTAAAAACGGCTTCATTTTTCTTGGAAAGCCATCTATTGTTCAGTACTTATTCATTTGTTCCTGACTCTCGTGCAGGACCATTGAATGTCTAGATTTTTCAAGCTGCATATTGAAGTGGTGCAGTCCTAAATTTCACTTTGATTATTGCCTACGGGTATTCAGTTAATTTTTATAATTTTTAAGTTATGCAAAACAAAGGATTGATTCGCTTTTTTGCGATTCTCTTTGCTATAGTAAGTATTTATCAACTTACCTACACATTTATCTCCAATGAAGTCGAGGCAGACGCAGAAGCCTATGCTTCAAGCGTTGTCGAGGAAGGTGTGGAAAATGAAAGTCTTCTTAAAGAAGAAGCACGAAAAAAATATTTGGACTCTGTCTCAACAAAAGATGTTTGGGGTGGATATACAGATTATGCCACCGCAAAAAATCAAGAGCTTAAGAAAGGTCTGGATTTAAAGGGAGGTATCAATGTTATCCTTCAAATCTCTGTGAAGGACCTTCTTATAGGTATGGCAGATGATTCTAATGATGCTAATTTCAGAACAGCTCTCGACCGCGCTGATGAGCGCGTAAAAGACGGTCAGGATTCTTATTTCAATTACTTTCTTGAAGAATTCAATGCTATAGATGGAGCGCGACTTGCTTCTCCAGATATTTTTGCAAATCAAGAAATGTCTGATCGTATCGACTTTGACATGTCTAATAGTCAAGTAGAACCTGTGCTCAGAGAAGAGCTCAAGGAATATATGACCAGCGCATTTGACGTATTGAGAAAGCGTATTGACAAATTTGGTACGACGCAACCTAACATTCAACAATTAGGAGAATCTGGCAGGATTTTAATTGAACTTCCAGGAGAGAAAGATGTTAAGCGCATAAAAGACATACTTACCAAAGCTGCGAAGCTGGAATTTTGGCATGTCTACAGGGGTAATGACATTGCTCCTTACCTAGTAGCGGCAAACAGCTACTGGGCAACTAAACTTGCTGCGGAGAATCCAAGTACTATTGATGAGGAACTAGCTGCCGAAGACATGGAGGATATGGAAACAACCACTGACTCCACTGAAGTAGAAACGGCAGATGATGATCTTTCTGATCTATTGAACGATGAGGATGTAGATGAGGTTGCAGATGCTGCAGACGAGGACATCGCCATTGGAAATGATGAAAATCCCATCTTTTCAAGAATCGTAGGTACGGGAAGTGGCACGGGACCTGTAGTTGCAATCTTTCGCGAAAGCGATAGAGAACTGCTTAACCAGTATCTAAATGATGCCCAAGCGCGAGCAAGCCTTTCCCCTGAGCAACGCAACGTAAGATTTGCATGGGGATTGCCTGTTCTTAATGAGGAACTTGGTTATGAGCTGATTGACCTTTACGCAATAAAAGGTAACAATCAGAACGAAGCTCCGCTATCGGGAGGTGTGATTACAAATGCAGCCCAAGATTACAAGCAAAATGCTGAGGTAGTTGTAAGTATGGCCATGAATGGAGAAGGGGCAAAAATCTGGGAACAGATGACTACTGAAGCGTTTCAGAATCGCACTCAGATTGCTGTTGTTTTAGATAATACGGTTTATAGTGCTCCTGGAATTACCAGCGGTCC
The DNA here is from genome assembly GCA_049671565.1 of Nonlabens sp. GTDB lineage: Bacteria > Bacteroidota > Bacteroidia > Flavobacteriales > Flavobacteriaceae > Nonlabens. Next base: position 37,801 of record JBATVD010000006.1, on the reverse strand, counting down.
TATTTCTGGTGGGAACTCTCAAATATCTGGTGATTTTACGGTAGATGAGGCCAAAGATCTCGCGACAGTTTTAAGAGCTGGTAAACTACCAGCCAAAGCAGAAATTATCCAAAGTGATGTGATCGGTCCATCATTGGGTCAGGAGGCGATTGACAGTGGATTATGGTCGTTTGGTATTGCCTTATTACTCGTATTGATATGGATGTTTTTCTATTATGGTAGAGCAGGTCTGTATGCAGATATTGCCTTGCTGGTAAATATTCTCTTCATATTTGGAGCACTGGCTTCCTTAAAAGCCGTTTTAACTTTGCCGGGTATTGCTGGTATTGTATTGACAATAGGTATTTCGGTTGATGCTAATGTTCTTATTTTTGAACGTATACGTGAAGAGTTGGCTAAGGGGAAATCCCAAGCCGATAGTATTACTGATGGTTTTAATAATGCCCTGAGTTCCATTCTCGATGCAAACATTACTACCTTACTAACGGCGATTATACTTTATGTTTTCGGTACAGGACCTATTCAAGGTTTTGCAACTACCTTGATTATAGGTATTCTTACCTCTTTATTTACCGCGATATTCATTACGCGTCTGTTTGTGGACGGTTACGTTAAAAATGGTAAAAAGATTGCTTTTGCTACAGCCGTAACTAAGAATTGGTTCAGGAATGTGAATGTTGATTTCTTGAAGAAGAGAAAGGTAGCTTACATCGTTTCGGGATTATTGATCGCGGGAAGTTTAGCTTCTCTTGCCATCAATCAGTTGAACCTAGGTATCGACTTTACGGGAGGTAGAACGACTATCGTTAGATTTGCCGAAGAGGTAAATGCGACTGAAATCACTAAAGAACTTAGTGCAGATGATGTTTTTGGTAGCGCTGAGGCGAAAACTTACGGTTCTGACAATCAATTGAAAATCAGTACTAAATATGGTATAGATAGAGAAGATAGTGAAGTGAGTCAAGAAATAGAAGATAAACTTTATGCTACTTTAAAACCCTATTTGCCAGAAGGGATTACTCAGGATGAGTTTGCAGATGTGAGTATTGAGGATAAGCAATATGGTATCATGTCTACTTTCCAAGTAGGAGCCACCATTGCAGATGATATTCTTACAGGTTCACTTTATGCAATTCTTGGATCATTGATTGTTGTATTTCTTTATATCTTATTGAGATTTAGAAAATGGCAATTCTCCCTGGGTGCTGTTGCTGCTGTTTTCCATGATGTGATTTTGGTATTAGGAGCTTTCTCTTTATTCTATAAATATCTTCCGTTTAACATGGAGATTGATCAAGCGTTTATCGCTGCGATTCTAACCGTAATCGGTTACTCACTGAATGATACCGTAGTTGTATTTGATAGAATACGTGAATTTATAAACGAAAAAGTAAGTCCAGTATTTGGAACAACCGTAAATAGCGCGATTAGCAGTACGATCTCTCGTACGTTAAATACATCGCTTACTACATTAATCGTTCTTTTGTCCATATTTATTTTTGGTGGAGAATCTATCAGAGGTTTTATGCTTGCCTTAATCATAGGTGTGGTTGTGGGAACGTACTCTTCAGTATTTATCGCAACACCTGTGATGTATGACACTATGAAGAAGTCTGGTGGGGAGCTCAAGGCGAAAGAGAAGAAAGAAGTGAAAAAGGAAGAATAAATTCTTTTACGTCAGTTTTATAGCAAAACCGCTGCATATGCAGCGGTTTTTTTATTTTAAGGAGTTCTTGTTAATTTTTTTGAGATATTTTTTCGTATTATTCAATCATTAATTCGCTCAAATTCTTATTTTGCAATGATTAATGCGTTAATTGCTACCCCAATAAACTAGTAATATGAAAAAAATTCTACAATTAGCCTTTGCACTGCTTTTCACGGCAACGGCATTTGCACAAACAGATCCAGATCCTGCCGATATTGAATATCCCATGGGTGATATGAATTACAGTCAATGTTTGGGTATATTTACTGATTCTCAAGGAATGGCTGCTAATTATTTAGCAGGTGAAAGTTTTACTACGACTATTTGCTCTCCATTTACAACAGATAGAACCGCTGTGAATTTTACGGCGTTTGACCTTGCACCTGGTGATGTTTTGATTATTTATGATGGAAATAATGCTTCCGCGCCCTTTCTAGGTGCATTTGGTTCATTTGCAACGCCTACTTTTATTCAGGCTTCAAATGCTAATACTTCGGGATGTTTGACATTTGTATTTACTTCAAACCCAGTTAGTCCTACCGCTGCAGGTTGGGAGGCTAATATTACTTGTATAGATGCTTGTCAAAATATTGAAAGTAATGTTGTGGTTTCTCCTGCGCCTGAGGTAGACGGTCTGGTCAGAATATGTCAAGGTGAGACGGTGACTATAAATGGTACACCAGTATTTCCAGCAAGTGTAAGTCCAATTGAAGAAATTGTGATGCCTGATGGGTCTGTTATCTCAGGTTCATCTGTGTCTCAAACTATTGATGATCCAGGAGTTTATATTTATGATTATGTCGTAACTGACCCTACCACAGGATGTCGTGATCGTACTATTGAAGATGTAGTGGTTTTAGTTTCTACAACACCTGATTTTACAGGTACAGAAGCTGTCTCTAATATAGTTTGTTTTGGAGAGACGGTTGAAATTACCGGGACAGTTGAAACTCAACAGTTTGCTGCGCAAATTGCACCTCCCGAAGCTGGGCAAACATTTTTGCCAGATGTAAGAGGTTCAACTTATGAAACGGATATCGATGTGGAAGGCTTCCTTCCTGGACAAACGTTTAATGCTGCCTCAGATCTGATTAGTGTTTATATAATCATGGAACACTCCTATATGGGGGATCTTGATATAAGCTTAATATCTCCAAATGGATCGGAAGTTTTTATGATGGAATATCCTAATGGAGGAGGCGCTACATGGCTTGGCGAAGCTATTGACCCTCCTGGTGGGCCAGTTACTAATGATCCTGGAGTAGGTTATCGCTATAATTTTACAGAAGGGCCTACAGCAACGCAAACTCTTGCTACAGTTGGGCAGGCGCTACCTGGTGCTGTTCCATGTCCAGAAGGAGACTACTTACCCGAAGGTCCTTTTTCAGATTTTATTGGATCTGAGATGAATGGGGAGTGGACTATAAGAGTAGTTGATAATTTATCCGCTGATAATGGTTACATATTTGAGTGGGGTCTGATATTTAATCCTAATGTCATACCTCCTGGCGACCGTACCTATGAACCAGATCCAGTTGTAGAATTTTGGCAGGCCAATCCAGATATTATCAACACCGTTGTTAATTTTGATCCTAATGACAATACAATTGTTGAGTCTACAGTTATTACTGTACAACCATCTGTGATTGGTCAAAATTGTTATAATTTTGAGTTCACAGATGATTTTGGATGTACCTATATTGAAGAGGTGTGTGTAGATTACCAGCCAGAAATAATTACGGCTACACCACCAGATATAGAGGTTTGTACATCGCTTAATAACACTAATATTAATTTGAATCCTCCAGGTCAATTTGCCTTGAATGGTTTGCCGGTCTTAGATTATCGTATTACTTACTATACTTCTCTAGCTCTTGCTGAGGATGGTACCACAGGAGGTATCACCAATACTTCTGCGTACCCCATAACAGCAGACACTGAAATTTTCATTCGTGTTGAAAATGCAAATTCTGGATGTTATAGTATAGAATCCTTTTCAGTTGATTTCTCTGACATTGCGGCAAACGCTGTCAATGACCAGTCATTACCAGACACCTTTCCCTTTAATGGTAGAGAATCATTTGATCTTACTCAGGATCAATCAATAATTTTAGGATCTCAAACTCTTAACGACGTTCAAATCTTTTACTACACGACTCCAGGTGCTGCCCAGGCTGGTGTCCCAGGAACCGAAATTTCAAATCCGGATAATTTTGAAAATACCAGCTTAACGCAATTAATTTATGTACGTGTTCAGGATATGAATAATACGGGTTGTTTTTCTACCACATCTTTTCAGATTGAAGTTATTCCTGTTGCACCTGTTATCACTGTTACTGGTTTAACAACGTGTGACACATTTCCGTTTAATCTTGAAGATACTTTTAACTTAAGCGATAATAATTCCGTCATCTTAGATGGACGTATTGCAGGTAACTTTACCTTTACCTATTATCTATCTGAAGCTAATGCACTTGCCAATACTAATGAAATCGGTCCTAGTTATGATGCAGCAAACGGAGAAACTGTTTTTGCACTTTTGACTAATAATACCACTGGAGAAGCACAGATTTATTCGTTTGAATTAAATGTGGAGGATGTTCCCGCCACTCAAGCAGTAACCGGCTTGGAAGAATGTGATACTTTTCCATTTGACACAAGTGCTGATTTTAATCTTTCAGACAATGATGGACTTTTATTGGATGGAAGACAAGCCTCAGATTATTCCATAACATACTACTTGTCCGAGTCTGATGCACTTGCTAACACTGGTGAGATTTCATCAAATTATGAAGGAGATGATGGGGAATTAATATTCGCTTTATTGACTGATAATGCTACAGGATGTGTAGAGGTTTATTCATTTGATTTAAATGTTGAGGATGTTCCTGCCACTCAAACAGTAATGGGCTTAGAAGAATGTGATACGTTTCCTTTTGATTTGACGACTGATTTTGACCTTACTGACAATGAAGGACTTATCTTAAACGGAAGACAAGCTTCAGATTATTCTTTTAATTATTATACTTCTGAATCAGATGCACTAGCTAATGTTGGTGAGATTTCTTCAAATTACGAGGGTAATGATGGTGAAACAGTGTTTGCTCTCTTAACTGATAATGCTACGGGATGCGCAGAGGTTTATAGTTTCAACCTTACCACACTTGATGCTCCGCCGATAGGTGTAGCGCCAGATCTTTCAGAGTGTGACGAAGCACCTTTTGATTTGAGACTTGAATTTGATCTAAGTTTGCAGAACGATGCTATTTTAGGAGGATTGAGTCCGGTGGATTATGAGGTGAGTTATTATACCTCTCAGGACAATGCCTTTGATGATGTGAGTGAAATCAGTTCATTATATGAGGCAGCAGATGGGGAAGTAATCTACGCTAGACTGACTGATCTTGATACTGGATGTGCTAATGTTTCTTCTTTTAATATCACCGTAGAAGAGTGTGAAGTTATTTTTCCAGAGGGTTTCACACCTAACAATGACGGTACTAATGACACTTTTGAAATTCCAAATATCCAACAGTATCCTAATTTCTCGCTCAAAGTATTTAATAGATACGGTTCTAAAGTTTATGAAACAACTGCTTCAAACTATGTTGAGTTTGACGGAGTTCCAAATTCAGGTTTAAATTCAGGTGATGGTTTATTACCTGTAGGAACTTATTTCTACGTCTTAGAATTTAATGATGGAGAAACGCAAGATATTGCGAGCTGGATGTATATTAATTATTGATATGCTACAGGCATAAGTAATTCAAAAAGGCTTTCTTAAAGGGAAAGCCTTTTTTGTGGATGAAAATCTAAAAAGGGTTTTTGAGTTGTCCTTAGGTTATAGAATGTATTTCTTATGTTATGAGTCACCTCGAAACATAGAATTGGAATTTTAGAATATCTCTAAAATACATGATGATTTAATACGAAGCTTCAACCTTAAAAATCATAGTTTGTTGAGTCCATTATCTGTTTTTACTAGATACTTCTAAATCCATTTCTTCCACTTAAAGAATACAAAGAGAATTATTGCGATACAGGCATTAATCACCCAAAAATATTGGTAACCATGTTCCCATGTAAGTTCAGGGATATGCTCAAAATTCATCCCGTATATTCCAGCAACAAATGTCATGGGAATGAAAATGGTCGAAACAATTGTTAGCACCTGCATTACCTGATTCATTTTGTGGCTCACGCTAGAAAGGTACATGTCTCTCAGTCCTGAATTTATTTCTCTAAAGGATTCTATGTTTTCTATGATCTGGATACAGTGGTCATAGGCATCCTGTAAATAGGCATGGGTTTTGGAATCAATTAAATTACTTTCATCCTTAAGCAATCTGCTTATGGACTCTCTCAAAGGATAGATTGCACGACGTAGATCCAACAACATGCGTTTATTGCGCTGTGCTTTGTTTAATGAATCCTTTTCTGGATCATTGAATATTTCATCTTCCAGTTGATCTAGGTAATAGCCTATCTGTTCCATGGCAATGAAATAATGATCTATGACACTATCAATTAACGCGTAGAATAGGTAATCATTTTTAACCTTTCTAATCCTTCCCTTGCTGTTTTCCAATCTATCCCTGATGTTTTCAAAAACATCGCCGGTCTTCTCCTGAAAAGTTAGTACAGCCTGTTCTGTCAATATAATACTTACTTGCTCTTCCCGTAACTCTTGAGTGTTTTCATCATAATGTACCATTTTAATACATTGGTAGATGTAACTGCCATAAAACTCTGTTTTTGGACGCTGGGTAGTATTTGCAATATCCTCAAGTAAAAGGTGGTGAAGATTAAATCGTTCTCCTACCTTCTCTAGAAGCTCTATATCATGTACCCCATCTATATTGAACCAATAATTATATTTATTAGTTAGAGTACCAGGATAAATTTCCTCGATTTTGTGATAATCCAGCTCATTGTAGTAAATCGTTTCCGTCTCAACATCTCCTTCACGCTCTGCACCCACATAAGAAACCGTTCCTGGAGGGGTAAATACATTTTGAGAAGATTTAGGCGGAGCTTTGCGCCTTATGATGGAAAGTGGATTTCTCATGCTAGATCTTTACAGCTAAGATAGCTTTTCTGCAATATAACCAGCAGTTAGGCTTTCTGAAACTGTAGCGACTTCCTCTGGAGTTCCCGAAGCTAGCAATTGACCTCCCTTGAGTCCTCCTTCTGGACCTAAGTCGATCACGTGATCTGCACATTTAACCAAATCCATATTATGTTCAATTACGATAATAGAATGACCGTGTTCAATCAATGCATTGAAACTACTGAGCAGTTTATTGATGTCATGAAAATGCAGTCCAGTGGTAGGTTCATCAAAAATGAAAAGTGTTTTGTGCGGCGTGTCTCCTTTAATAAGAAAGCTTGCTAGTTTAATCCTTTGCGCCTCGCCACCAGATAATGTAGAGGAGCTTTGACCCAAGGCCACATAACCTAGTCCCACGTCTTGAAGAGGTTTAAGTTTCCTAACTATCTTTTTCTCATCGTGGGAACTAAAAAAATCCATTGCCTCATCAATGGTCAATTTGAGTATGTCATCAATATTATGATCGTGAAAATAGGCTTCTAAAATCTCTTTTTTGAAACGCTTACCATTACAGGTTTCACAAGTCAAAGTAACATCTGCCATGAACTGCATTTCAATCGTGACTTCGCCATCTCCCTTGCAGGTCTCGCACCGTCCCCCATCTACATTAAAACTAAAATGTTTAGGCTTATAATTCCTAATCTTTGAGATCTTTAGGTTTGCAAATAAGTTTCTGATGTCATCATAAGCTTTTACGTAGGTTACGGGATTGGAGCGAGAGCTTTTACCAATGGGATTTTGGTCTATGAATTCTACGGTTTTGAGATTGCTGTATTTTCCAGACATTCCTGTAAATTGACCTGCTTTCTTACCGTAGCCACCTAGAGCTTTTAGAATTGCTGGATAAAGAATATCTTTTATCAGCGTTGATTTACCACTTCCCGACACACCAGTAACCATGGTAAGAACACCCAGTGGAAAGCGTACATCTATATTCTTTAAATTGTTTTGCCTCGCACCTTTGATATCTATATAATATTTGTGTTTTCTACGCTTTCGCGGAAGCGGAATCTCCATAGATCCATTCAAATATTTTGCAGTAAGACTATCAGAATTCTTTACATCTTCCAAAGTTCCAGCTGCTACGACCTCACCACCGTGTGTTCCAGCCTCAGGTCCAATGTCTATGATCTGGTCTGCTGCCTGCATGATTTCCTCATCATGCTCAACTATGATCACCGTGTTTCCAAGATCACGCAAATTTTTCAATACCTTAATCAAACGGTCAGTATCCTTAGGGTGTAGTCCTATGCTGGGTTCATCAAGAATATACATGCTACCCACGAGACTACTACCCAAAGATGTAGCTAGATTGATGCGCTGGGATTCCCCACCTGATAATGTATTTGACTTGCGATTTAGAGTCAGATAGTTGAGGCCTACGTCATTTAAAAAGGACAACCTGTTTTTAATCTCCACTAGTAACCTTTTTGCAATATGGCTATCGTTTTGGTTAAGTTCAATAGTTTTGAAGAAATCCACGAGATCCCTTATAGGCATTATTACGAGTTCAGAAATAGTGTGATTTGCCACTTTAACATAATTTGCCTCTTTGCGCAATCTCTTTCCAACACAATTGCTACAACGTGTTTTGCCTCTGTATCTTGAGAGCATGACCCGATTCTGAATTTTATAAGCCTTTGCTTCCAGTTCTTGGAAAAAAGAATCGATTCCATCAAAATATTTGTTTCCCTTCCAGACCAGATCTTTTTCTTTTTCACTTAATTCAAACCAGGGTCTATGTACGGGAAAGTCAAATTTTTGAGCGTTTTTTATGAGTTGGTTCTTGTAGTACGACATGCTTTCACCACGCCATGGAAAAACCGCATCTTCATAAATGGAGAGTGCGGTATTGGGAATGACCAAATCTTCATCAATTCCTATGACATCACCATAACCCTCACATTTTGGGCATGCTCCATAGGGGTTATTAAAACTGAAAAGGTGTGGGTTAGGCTCCAAAAAATCCATACCATCTAGCTCAAACTTATTGCTGAACTCCCTTGATAGGGAACCATCCATATGTTCAATAAATGCAATGCCCTTACCTTCAAAAAAAGCAGTGTCTACCGCATCTGCAAGGCGGTTGTAGAAATCTTCTCCATCTCTTTTGATCACACGATCGATAACAAGTTTGACTTCATCTTTCTTAGAGATGACTAAACTTTCATCGTCGATACGGTGAACATCATCATTAACTTTTACCCTTGTGAATCCTTGTTGCTGCAATACCTCTAGCTGTTCCTTTATTTTGCGAGTACCTTTAACGATAAGTCTAGTGGTGAGCAATAATTTAGTTCCCTCTTTTTGCTTTTTTACGTAATTAACAACATCAGTAACAGTATCTTTTTGAACCAGGTCTCCGGAAATAGGGGAGTAGGTTTTACCGATACGCGCAAAGAGTAATTTGAGATAATCGTAAATCTCAGTAGTAGTACCTACTGTAGATCTTGGGTTAGTGCTGTTTACTTTTTGTTCAATCGCTATAGCAGGTGCTATACCTTTTATATATTCTACTTTGGGTTTATTGAGCCTTCCTAAAAACTGTCTGGCATATGATGAAAGACTTTCAACGTACCTGCGTTGTCCTTCTGCATAGAGCGTATCAAATGCGAGTGAGGATTTCCCGCTACCCGACAAACCCGTGATAACCACTAATTTATTGCGTGGTATAACAGCATTAAGGTCCTTGAGATTGTGAAGCGCAGCTCCCTTAATAAGTATATATTTTTTGGGACTCAGTTGATCTATGTTGTCAAAAATCATTAGCTTTTTTTAGAGGTATATGAGCAAAGATAAAGCTCGCTATGGGCAATGCATCTGAGCCTTTGACTATTAAAATGTTAAATATTAAGTGACAATTTTGTTCTTTTGGAACAAAAGTTGTTATATTTAGCCCGTTAATAAAAACCAAAATTTCTGCGTATAGCTACAACATTACTTTAAAAAGAGATCTATTAATCCAAACAACCAAAGGTAGGTCGGTAAGTTGCTAGAATATGAAAAATGAAATTGCAAATGATGCTGCGCTCGTAAGGCAGTACATTGAAGGAAGTGAACAAGCTCTCGAAACTCTTATTTATAGACACAAACAACGTGTTTATAGTTTTATCTACTCAAAAGTCCTTGATAGGGATGTTACGGAGGATATTTTCCAAGATTGCTTTATCAAAGTCATTAAAACACTCAAGCGAGGTAAATATAATGAAGAAGGTAAATTTTTACCTTGGGTCATGCGTATTGCTCATAATCTGGTAATTGACCACTTTAGGCGCAACAAGCGTATGCCTAAATTTCAATCACGCAATGATTTCAATATTTTTGACGTGATTAGTGATGGAGAGACCAGTATGGAAGATGATCTAATCACATCGCAAGTTCATGAAGATTTGAAAAGAGTGGTAGAAGAGTTGCCGGAAGATCAAAAGGAAGTCTTGATAATGCGTATTTATAAGGAAATGTCTTTCAAGGAAATTGCAGAGGCTACAGACGTTAGTATCAATACTGCCCTAGGAAGAATGCGCTATGCACTGATTAACATGCGCAAAGTAATTGACAAGAATAACATCATTCTTACAAACTAGAAAGCGCATTGCAATAAGTGAGGCTTAATAGCGTTATTAATTCAAATAACACTACTAATTATGGCCAAACTTTACGATCAAAAACCACTTTCTAAACAAGTGAATCCATTAGAACCCAAGGAAGCGACCCTTAAAAAAATTATCGCATTTTCAAATTCATTTAGTGTCACTAAATATAAGAATATGACGTTTGACACGATTAACAATTAAATGACAAAGCCCCTGTACTGGGGCTTTTTAATTGGACTTTATTTTGACACCAATCTTGATTTTTGAAAGACCCATTCTTCCCTAAAACTTTTTCATGAAATCTTTTAGAAGTTACTTTAGTACTAGGTCTAGCTCTAAAAAACCTGAAGCATCAGTTCAACCAATTGTTTTCTGATGTGATATGGAGGAATAATATGGTGTTGTTTTTAAGGATATGCAGTACATCCTGCAGTATACAAAAACTTCAATTTTTCTTCTTTCTTCGCTCCATCATTTTGTAGTATTCGTTCAGGACAGTCTTTCTTCCTATTGTTTTGGTTATAAGATCTTTGTCGAGATTCCAACCTCTGGCAGGACTGTAATCTCTACCATACCAAATGATTTGTAAATGCAAATCATTCCATTTTTCCTTTGGAAAAAGTCGTTTTGCATCACGTTCTGTCTGGACTACATTCTTGCCGTTACTTAAATTCCATCGATACATGAGGCGATGAATATGTGTGTCCACAGGAAATGCGGGAATGCCAAAAGCTTGAGAAAGAACCACAGCGGCTGTTTTGTGCCCTACGGCTGGTAATTCTTCTAGTTCCTCATAGGTTTGAGGTACCAACCCTTTATGTTTTTCCAAAATAATTTTAGAAAGTCCATAAATTCCTTTGGATTTCATGGGGGATAAACCCACAGGCTTGATAATTTCTCTTATCTCATCTACACTTAGCTTGACCATGTCATAAGGATTATCTGCCTGTTCAAATAGAAGTGGGGTGATTTTATTAACTCTTACATCTGTACTTTGTGCGCTAAGTAATACTGCTATAAGAAGGGTATAGGGATCCTTATGGTCTAAGGGAATCGGAATGGTAGGATAGAGTTCTTCCAGCTTATTTATGATAAATTCAACTTTTTCTGATTTGAGCATGGTTATTTTTATTGAATTCAAAATTAATATCAAATTTATCTAAAATGACAAATTTAAAAGCAGGCGATAAAGCCCCTGATTTCTCTATTCCCAACCAAAATGGTGACGCCATTTCGTTAAGTGATTTCAAAGGTAAAAAGCTGGTTCTCTTTTTTTATCCTAAGGCTAGTACTCCCGGGTGCACGGCTGAGGCTTGTAATCTTAGAGATAATATAGATCGATTTAGAGACCAAGGTTACGAAATTTTAGGAGCTAGTGCAGACAGCCCAAAACGTCAAAGTAATTTCAAAAATAAATACGATCTCCCTTACGATTTACTGGCAGATGAAGATCATGAACTTCTAAAAGCATATCAGGTATGGGGTCCTAAAAAGTTTATGGGTCGTGAATACGATGGGATTCATCGCACAACTTTCGTTATCGATGAAAACGGAATAATCAGTGATGTCATTCAAAAAGTGAAAACTAAAGAACACACCGCTCAAATTTTATAAAGGAGCGTCTTCAGAAAATTCTTCTTTATGCGATTCACAACCGAAGAGATTCTGGGACTCGATGAGTTCCGGAATACCTTCTGGTAGCATCTCTTTCCAACCTTCATCTCCCTTTTCTATCATACGTAAAACTTCTCGAGAGAAAATGTTGAGTATATCAGGATTGTAATCCTCTAGATCTTTCAATTTCCCATTGTATTTAAAGAACTTGTAAAGCTCTTTCATACGAGGATGCACCTTTAAGTTTTCACTAGTGGTGAGTTCTTTGGTCTCTGGATCTTTCATTGGGTAGAGATACACTCTCAAGTCTTTAAAAAAGAGTTTACCGAAAGCTTCAAGAATCCCACCGCTTAAATGGGTATAATATTTTGTGTCAAATACATCCACAAGATTGTTTACTCCCATGACGAGGCCTATTCGCTCTTTGGTATAATTATTCAAATATTCAACGAGTCGGTAATATTCCTTGAAGTTAGAAATCATTACAGTTTGACCTAGAGAGCACAATAATTCTGCTCGATGTAGAAAATCTTCTTCATCTATCTCGCCACTTGCCCTCAAATTTGATAAGGTGATTTCAAACAAGGTTTCTAGCTTTTCCTCTTTAACTGTTCCAGATTTTAAAAACCTACGTTTTGCGGTTTCATACATGTCCATGTTGACCTTAGTAACAGGTCTAAAGCTCCCTCTAAGTGCTAGAACATTTTTCTTATAAAGAATTTTTGCGCTTAAGATGTTGTTCCCGTCGGGTCCAAACATTACCGCCTCGGTCATACCGTTTTTAATGAGTTGGAGACTCATGAGACGATTATCAACTTTTTTGAAGATGGGGCCTTCAAAGTTGATCATGTCAATTTCAATTTTATCTTTATCTATATGGTCATATAAATATTGGAGTAGTTTTTTAGGTTGATCGTGTTTATAGAAAGCACCGTAGATGAGATTGGTACCTAAAATACCTAGAGTAATCTGTTGTAATCTAGCATCACGCTCTTTGAAACGTACATGAAGAATAATTTCTGAAAATTCTTCTTCTGGATTTACTTGGAATTTAATTCCCAACCATCCATGCCCCATATATCTTTTGGCAAAGTCTATGGTAGCTACCGTATTTGCATAGGTGAAAAACAATTTTGTAGGGTGCTTTTCTCTTGATAGACGCTCCTCTATAAGTTGGGTCTCATGCTGTAACATTTTACGCAACCTAGATTCGGTAACGTACCTTCCATCATCTTGAATACCATAAACTGCGTCAGAAAAATCTTTATCATAAGCGCTCATGGCCTTGGCAATCGTTCCAGAGGCTCCACCAGCCCTAAAGAAATTACGCACCGTTTCCTGACCCGCTCCGATCTCGGCAAAGGTGCCATAGATGTTTTGATTCAAGTTTACGCGTAAGGCTTTATTTTTAATTGATGGAACTGATTCAAAATCGTGATCGCCCGGGAGGTTAATAGCCATGAAATATAGATTATATTACTCACAAAGGTAGGCAAGACCTTAGGTTAATGAAAAATTATCAATACTTTTAACCTAAGATTTATGGAGATAGAATTTACGTTTTTGGGTACTGGCACTTCACAGGGTATTCCAGTTATAGGTAGTGAGCATCCTGTATGTTTAAGTAAAGATCCACGTGACAAAAGGTTGCGAGTAAGCGGTCTTCTAAAGATAAACGGGACAAATCTGGTCATAGATTGTGGTCCAGACTTTAGACAGCAAATGCTATCCAACAGCATCACTCATCTGGATGCTGTTCTTTTTACACACGAGCACGCTGATCATACCGCAGGTCTTGATGACCTTAGACCATTTTATTTCAGGCAAGGAGATTTAAATTGCTACATGACCCAAAGGGTTCACGATGCATTGCGCGATCGCTTTAGCTACATTTTTACGACTCAAAATAAATATCCAGGTGTCGCAACGCTAGATGTCCATCATTTTGATCATGAAGATTTTCAAATAAACGGGATTAATATCACACCAGTTAAGGCAGACCATGGTTTTCTTCCCGTACACGGCTTTAGGATAGGAGACTTTGCTTACATGACAGATGTAAAAACAATGGACGCCACATCTCGTGAAAAATTAAAAAACCTCGATATTTTGGTTATCAATGCGTTGCAGGAAGGACCCCACAAATCCCATCTCAATTTAAAAGAAGCCCTGGAACTTGTAAGTGAATTAGAACCAGCCCGTACTTACTTTACTCACGTAAGCCACCACTTAGGTTTTCATGAAGAAGTACAAAAAAAACTGCCTGAAAATGTCCATCTCGCTTATGATAACCTGACATTGAAATCAAAATTTTAAAATGAAAAAACACCTTTATTTATACTTATTCATATTTGCATCACTCATTGCTCTAGTGCTCTACATCAACGGTAGAAAATATCAAGAACAGCTTGAAAAGCAAGTTTCAGAATTGAGAAGCAAAGTACAATCCAAAGATTCAGAAATAGATGATCTTGAAGTCTCGTCAAATACCAACTCAAGTTCAAATTCTTTCTCTCTGGATCAAAACCCAGAGGCAGAAGACTACTTTTACAGTATGAACCTAACGGTTGATAAAGTTAAACAACGCGTTACGGATAGGCTGCTTGAGCTAAATCTTGAGGATGGAGGCAACCCGTTGATTCCCTACGTAGGAGCTGATCGTGGTTTTCAAATTAGCAATATTCTATTTGTCAACCATAAATGGGTTATGGTCAATTTTTATGACGGCGACCAGTGGGGTGATGCCTTGATTCAGTATAATTTTGATGAGACCAATGAATTAGAGCTGGAAACCATTAAGTCATTGATTTACCTGAATTAAGTTATAGTATTCTTTCTTCCAGCCATTTTTTCATGTCATAGAAGTTATCACGAGCGACGCCGTGACCTATGGGATACTCTTTAAAAACGTAATCTGCACGAGCTTCGTCCATTACTGGAATCGCTTTTTTTGCCCATGAGTGCGGGATAACCTGATCCATAGTTCCATGGCTTATGAAGAAGTTTGGGGTGTTCTCGCTTTCGCGAAAGCGAGCATTTAATCCAGCTCTATCTTCTATGAGATCTTCATTGGCATATCCACTCATAGCAACGACGTTTTTGAAAAGTAGAGGTTCTGACAGGCTTAAGCCGTAAGAAAGTATCGCACCCTGACTAAAGCCCAAAATGTTGATGTTTTCTGAATCTATGGGATAGGCATCTTTCAATTCTTCAATGAACTTGAGTACTTTTTTTGAACTATCTCTCGCCTGATCCAGATCGCTGAATTTACCTCCGCTAGCATCAAAATTAATGGCATACCAAGCAGCTCCATAGGGTTGCATGTCATAGGGAGCTCGGGCACTTACTATAAAAATGCGATCATCTATCTCTGGCGCAAAAGAAAACAAGTCATCCTCATTACTGCCGTAGCCATGAAGTAATAATAATAAAGGAGCATTTTCTTTGCGCGCAGCTCTTATGCGATGTTTTAAGCTTAGGTTCTCAACGGGTTTCATAAAATTTGTATTGAGGAATTAGTAGAGATCTATTTATTTGACCGGGAACGGTATAAGTTGTTTTTAAGATATGAGTAAAGGTTATTTGATAAAACTAAACCACTTTTGAAAAGCACCTCCTATAAATGGCAATTCGTCCTTTTGATTTTTTAATGCACTTGTATAGCCTAGCAAAGCCATGACGACCACCATGGTGATAATTAAAAAAGCAAGCCAGCCAAAGCCTTTGGGTATAACTCCAGCAAAAATATTTAATACCAGAGCAAATACCGCTATCCCAAGCATTTGGCGTATGTGGAATGAAACAAAATCATTTTTTTTGCCGTTGTTCAATATTACAGCAACACCCAGCGCAGCTACAAATAAGATGAAATTGATATACAGTAATAATGAACTCAGGTAGGCTATTGCAATAATATTTTTATCCTTCAAAACTATGTGTTATTTGAGTCGTACTGCCGTTGATGATTCCGTAAACCTTTCCTTTTAGGGTCAGTCCCATTGCTGCTGCGTTTTTAGATTTTGAGATGATATCACTTTCGGTGAATCTGTAATTTATCGTAGGGTCAAAAAGGGTAAATTTTGCTTTTTCACCTATCTCCACCTGTGGTTTATCTATGTTGAAAACCGAATATGCTCCAGTCAGCAAATCTACTGCTCTTTCTTTGTCTACGACCTCATTCAAAATTCCAAAACAACTCTCTAGACCAATGCTTCCATAGGTCGCCTGATCAAATTCCACATCTTTATGTTCAATATTTAAGGGAATGTGATCGCTGGTAACCATATCTATAGTTCTGTCAAGTAGATAGGGTTTGATCTTTTTGACGGTTGCTGCGTCACGCAAAGGAGGTTGTAATTTATAATTTTGGTTAAATGTGTCGAGTACATTGCTGTTTAGAATGAGGTGATGAGCTGCAATGCTACAACTTATGGGCAACCCTTCTGATTTTGCTTTTTTTATGAGCTCGAGCGACTCTATCGTATTTATGGTAGGGAAATGGATTTTTGTATTTGTATAGCGGGATATCTCAATATCTCTAGCAACTTGAAGAGATTCTGCGAGAGCAGGTTTGGACTTTAAACCCAGGTGAATGGTTTGTGCATCTTCATTTACCATGCCTGTACCTGCTATTCTATAATCTTCTGGATAAGATTGTATCAAGCCATTGAAGCCGCTGGAATATTGCAAGGCGATTTTGAGTAGATTGGAGTTTTTGATACCTTTTTTAAAGTCATAAAATGAAATGGCGCCTGCTGTATGCATGTCAAACAACTCCGCAAGATGCTCTCCGTTTTGGTTCAAAGTCAGGTTTCCCACTGGGTAGATGTCCACCTTTTTATTTTTGTAGAGGCTTATTAAAGATCGGATTCCAGCTGCATTTTCAGGATTGGGATTGTTGTTTGGATTCAACAATACACTTGTAAAACCACTTTTGGCTGCAGTATCGATTCCATTTTCAATGGATTGACGCTCTTCAAAACCTGGCGTTCCAAAACTTACGCTGCTATCCATCCAGCCAGCACTCAGGTGGAGATTTTCCAGCTCTATGATCTCAGCTTCTTCTTTTTTGATTTCAGGAGCAATTTCCTTGATTAAACCTTTATGGATGAGTATGTCCATTGTCTCACCATGAAACTTTGAATCCGTATTTAGGATGTGGGCTTTTTTTACTAAAATCATTTTATAAATTTTAATATGAGAACTTCGCAAATCAAGAATAATAATGCGCCATATAAGAACCATCGCCACAATTCTGTGATGCGTTCATCCTCTTGCATCTGCAGGAATATCTCATTCAAATCTGTACTGGTGGAGATTTCTAGTTCTTGATCGGTGAAATAACTGAGCTGGTTTTCATCTCTAGGGTAATTGAAGGCCAGATGGGACAGTGCTTGATCACGATACAATACGTCATAGGTGCCAGCGGTCTTTATCTCATTTTCTATTGAAAATTCAGTGTACTGGCTGTAAGCGCGTTGCCTTGGGATAAATTCCTCACTTTCAAATTTGAGCTTGAATACTTCGTCATTCAATGGTACTTGCGGAATAGCAATTGAAGTCGAGGTACCTGTGTAGTTATACAAATCGGGTAATGGGAGGCTACTCAAAGCCATATTGTAGAATACGGGAACGATAAGAGGGGAATTCTTAAAATTAGTATTTTCATTATTAAGAGGTGCAGTAAATATGAAGTTGGATCGTCGTTCATACAAGAAACTAGATCCGTTTTCAAAATTTAATATCGAATTGGGCGTTCTTATGGAAGCAGATTTTTGAACTGTGGGGTACTGAAAGTTGTTGATGCGTTTGTTAAAAACATCTGTCATGATGGGATGGTCAAAATTGATCTCGCTTACTTTGTGTTCTATATCGATCATAATTAGATCTGAATCGTTCAAAATACTACCATAAGAAGAAGCATTTGCAGACGGAATAATAATGAGTTTACCGCCATTACCAATAAAGTTGTTCAACTCTTGTTGGAGTGAGACAGGTATTTCTTCTAATTCATTGAGAACAATAAGGTTTTGATCTTTTATTAAATTGTAATTTATAGCTCCACTTTCAAAGGAAGAAAATTCAAATGGATCCTTGCGGTAGATGCGTTTTAAAAAAGCATCCTCTGTATTATTTATTGCAAGTATCTTGATTTTTTGCCGATTGTCATAGGATAGAAAAATCTCATTATCAAAATTGAGCCCATTGTCGTCCAATGTGATATTTCCCTTAAGATCTTCTTCTATTTCTATATCAAATAATGCGGTACCCGCACCATCTTGAAGTGTAACGGAGGTCTTTGAAAGCAGCAGCGATTTGTTATAAAAGTTTAGGGTAATGGGTTCATTCCTGTTGTAATTTGCAGAGACATCCACCGCTATTTCTATCTTATCATTCAGTTTACTTATAATGTAGACGCTGTCGATGCTTAGATTCTCTACAGGCTCAGGACTGTATCTCACAAAATCTGTAAATTCAGGATTTAGCTCAATAGAACTGCCAACAGTTTTCTTTTGAAAGTCGCTCATTATTATGAGGTCAGACCGCTCTCCCTCGGCAAGAGTTTGAGCCTTGAGTTGAACTTGATCTAAGTCTAGTGATTCAGCAGTCACCGAGGCTTTCATGAGTGCATTAGTAAGAGATGTTTTTGTCTCATTTCTAAACACTTGGTCATTAGTAAAAACGGTAAGTTGTTTGTCAGACTGAAGATTAGACAACAGGTCATTAACAGCGGTGTTATAGAGCGGGCCGTCCTTTCCTGCAGCCTGCATGGAAAAAGAATTGTCTATGTAAACAGTTGTGTTCCTATCGGGTTCTGCTGCATTTTTTTCAGGGATGAAAGGTTGTGCAAAAGCGAGAACCAGACAACCTACAACCAACAGCCTTGCCAATAATGAAAGCCATTTTTTGAGAACTCTACTTTTTCTGGTTTGACTTATAAGTGGCTTGAGAAAAGCCACGTTTGTGAATTCTTTTTTACGGAACCTGCGCAGTTGAAAAAGATGTATGATAATCGGAATCAGTAGAAAAAATAAGCCGTAAAGTAGAGAAGGGTATTTAAAAATCATGTATCCAGATCACTCGTTCAAAGATAACGGTCTTTGAATGGGTGTACAACTACTATACAGCGATAGAATGTAGATATTGCATTTATAATTCTTTAAAAACGCCTAGACCAAAAAGGGCAAAATCATACTTAACGGGATCGACGGGATCTAGTTTGCGCAGCTGCAAATCAAGTTCTGCGACAGCTTTTGCATCATTTTGCTTGCGCTTGAGCAACTTTAATTTACGGGCAGTATTGCCGGTGTGTACGTCAAGAGGTAGCGATAGCGCAGAGGATGGTAGAGCATCCCATATGCCAAAATCCACTCCCGCGTTGTCCTTGCGCACCATCCATCGCAAAAACATATTGATTCTTTTGGCACTGCTACCCTTCAAGGGATCGCTCACGTGTTTTAGTGTGCGTTTCTCGTGATCCACTTCAAAGAAAATTTGTTTAAAAGACGAGATGCCCGCTTGTAGATTGTTATTTTGTTGAGTGTACGCTTTCGCGAAAGCAGACTCCAAACCACCATGTTCCTCATAAATGTGTTTGAGAGCCCTTAGAAACGTGCGGCAGTCAGTAGCGTTAAATGTCCTGTGTACAAAGCCATCAAAACGGTTAAGATCGCTCTCCTCATGATTTTTAATAAAATCTGCCGGTGCGTTTTCCATGAGTTGCATCCATTTTTTTGAATTGTTGATGATGGACTTGCGGTTTCCCCAAGAGATAGTCGCGATTAGAAATCCAGCGATTTCAATATCTTCCTTATTAGTAAATAGATGGGGAATCTGAATCGGGTCGTGCGGTATAAAATCAGCGGTATTATATTGGGTGACCTTAGCATCCAGAAACTCCTTGAGATCTGCTTTTTTCA
The DNA here is from genome assembly GCA_049671565.1 of Nonlabens sp. Lineage (GTDB taxonomy): Bacteria > Bacteroidota > Bacteroidia > Flavobacteriales > Flavobacteriaceae > Nonlabens. Next base: position 17,857 of record JBATVD010000006.1, on the reverse strand, counting down.
ATGCAATTATTTTTTATTCAAGTGCTCTTCAATATCACTGATGTGATACCCCAGTGCTTTGGTAGAAATCTGTATTTCCTTGATGAGAAGGGCGAGGGATATGATCAACAATAAAAGCGCTACGCCAAATATGTAGGTGGCTGCCAGGAGTTGTTCCACATAAATCAAAAACATGGTGAGTACACAGAGCAGCAAACTCGATATTCCAAAAATCTGCATATAGCGTGTCAGGTTGAGCCTGGATTTGAGGTTTTTGATTTGCCGTAGTAGAGTGGGATTGTGACTTTCCTTATAGATAGTATGTAGATTGCGTATGACTGCTGCGTATGCTAGAAATCTATTTGTATATGCAAGCATAATTAACGATATCGCTGAAAATAATAGAGTAGGGGTGGTAAGGGTAAGGTTGTTCATGCTAGTTTGTTATTTGCTTTAAATTTCCGCTCTTCGAGTTTGAAAGGATTCCGTTATTTAGGTTCCGTCCTTCGAGTGCCTCAGGGCTCGCTGATTGTTCTCGTGTTAGACACTGAGGTACTCAAAGTGTCCCGTTCTTGTTTTTGTTTCGTTTCTTCGATTATTCAGGGCTCGCTAATTGATCTCGTATGGACACTGAGGCTCTCGAAGTGTCCTGTTCTGGTTTTTTGTATCTGACTTTCAAGTACCTCAGGGCTCGTTATTAAAACTGCTATTGCACACTGAGGCACTCGAAGTGTCTGTATTCCAAATCAAACAATCATTCCATCCACCATAGTCAACTTTCTGTCAGCAAGCTCAGCGAGATCTTGATTGTGGGTCACGATGACAAAAGTTTGATCCAATTCATCACGCAGCTTAAAGATTAAGTTATGAAGGTCATCTGCGGTATTGCTATCAAGATTTCCAGTGGGTTCATCTGCAAAAATAACACTGGGATCATTGATCAAAGCGCGGGCAACGGCCACTCTTTGCTGCTCTCCTCCAGATAATTCTCCCGGCTTGTGGTTAAATCTGTGAGAAAGACTCAGAAGCTCCAAAAGTTCTTTAGCACGTTTCTCTGCTAGGGCTTTAGAAGTTCCTTTAATGAAGGCTGGTATACAAACGTTTTCAAGAGCTGTAAATTCAGGCAGCAACTGGTGGAACTGAAAGATAAACCCCAAAGATGTGTTTCTAAATCTACTTAGTTGTGCAGCTTTGAGTCTATGAATTTCTGTATTGCCTATGATGAGCTCTGACCCCTTAATTTTATCAGCTTGTTCAAGGGTCCCTAAAATATGTAAAAGTGTGGTTTTTCCCGCTCCAGAACTACCTACAATACTAACCACTTCCCCTTTTTTTATCTCAAGATCCACTCCTTTTAGAACTTTGAGATCTCCAAAGGATTTATGTATGTTTTTAGCAACTATCATCATGTCAAAAATAAGGTTTTATGTTGCTAATCAAGATTCGTGAATACACGCGGTCAATTATGTGGTTCACAAAAATTTTTCTAGAATATTCTATCTGATTTAACTGTTCTTGAACCAAGACCTTGCTGTGTTCACATCAAAGAAATAGGTGATTCTGAGAGATATGTTGTGTCGCACGGGCTGAAAAAATAGTTCTTCGAGGCTGTCCTCAAAACCTATGAGTCCTTGATTGTCAAAATTGTTGATGGAGTTTCTATAAAGCAATGTCGCCTCGCTTCCAGGAGCAAATCTCCAGCGGTAGGATAAATCAAGATTCCAAACATTAAAGTTGGCATCAGGATTTGCATCGGTATCATCTTCATTAATCACGTAATCACTTGGGATGGTATTTCCATTATCGAGCAATTCTTCAAAACTTCTACTAAAACTTGCGCGCGACCAGAAATTTCTAAAAGATAGGCTCAAGGCTTGCCTGTTGTTAAAGTTATAGGTTCCCGACAGCCTATTTTCCACACTGTGGGTATCACGTTTACTCAATATAGTTGTGGCACCATCATCAATCAGGGTGACATAACTCAATCGCCTGTTGCTTTTATCCCAATTTAAAGAGTAGACCAGTAAAAACTGATCACTGAATCGATATCTGGGAGCAAATCTAAAATCATAACTTTCTTCAGGATCATTAAATCTTTTAAACCGACCTGCCCTAAAATCTATTGCAAATCTCTTTCTATAATCACTGGAAATGAATCCTCCCGTAAAATAACCGGCGTTATATCTAACTACACGGTTTTCCAATCTTGATTCAAATTGATCTTTACTTTCTGTAAAATAATTAAAATCTGCACCAAAGGCAAAACGCTCCACGGTAACGAAAAATGGATTGAGATTGACTTCTGTCCCAGTATGAAATCCAGGAGCAATGGATCGTCTATGCCTTACTCTGAGCGAGACATCGTATCTATTGAAAATTCCTTGCTGTGTTTGTTGCAGGTAGTTCATGTCTGTTGCCAATGTCATAATATTGGTTCTGAACTGGCGACCCAAGTCGTTTGGGTTATAATTTTTACCCGTTGCAAAAACACCAATTCTAGGCCTCCATTTCTCAGCGGTGCTTCGCCAATCGGCTTCGCCCGCGTAACCTGTGTCAGTTCCGTCTGGAGTGAAGCGGTTGCTCATTTGAAACTGTGCTCTGTAATTGTCAGTAGCCCTCGCATTATTATGATCTAAGGATAAAGCGGTAACGTTTGCATCCGTAAAAAAACCGTCGCGCAAGGTGTTTGCGTTAGATAGGGCGATAGAAGAATTATTTCCATATTGTTGATCCAGCACAAGCATGTTGTAATTTGTTAATGGTTCCGTAACCACCCTGCGTATTGCACTGTTGTCATTATTTCTTATGGTTGCCTTAGTCTTTTCCGTAAGTGCGTTTAACACCCCTATTCCCAAGCCGCCATCAGTTCTACCGGTCACCTTTATGGCATTGAGTAACTGTGCGGTGGTGGGGTTGTCTACAATATCTTCGTTATCTAGAGTTTCAATATCTCCAGCACCCGTGGGAGTCTGTCCTATACGCCTAGAGAAGAATAAATCCCCTTTATCAAATAGGTCTGTACCTTCAATAAAAAATTGGCGGTTTTCTCCAAACAATTGTTCAAAAGGCCCTAAGTTCAATTCCACTTGGTCAAAAGCCACCTGACCAAAATCAGGAATTAAGGTCGCATCAAGCGTGAAAGCATCACTGATACCATATTTGAGATCCATACCGGCATTGAAAGAACTTTCAGAAGTGCCATCAAATGAATTATAGATTCCCGTAGAGTAGGGGTATAGATTGAGTCTCAAGGGAGGGTCTATATTTGAAATCCCTTCAAGCAGGGCGTCGTATTGAGTCTGGTTTCCCTGAGTTATATCTATAATGTTATAGCTGTAATCTTCGTTGAGGTGTTTGATGCGTCTAAAAATTTGAAAGCTCCAGTCTTGAACGTTCTTTTCAGGAAATCTAAGGGTGCGGTAGGGGATTTTCATTTCCACATACCAGCCATTCTCATCTATTGTGGCCTCAGAGAGAAAAACTACATTGAAACTAAAATCCTCACTATTTCCCTCAACTATGGCATCTCCAAGAGCATTTCCAGAAGTTGCGAAAAATCGGGTCTGGTTGATTTGGTTATTGTAAGTGTTGATAAATAGCCCAAAAATATCTGCTTGTACATTGATTTGATCGCGCTGGGAAAATTGCCTCAGGATCCGTTCAGGCTCATTATCATAAAGGTAACCAGCTACATATAACGCATTATCATCGTAGGCAATTTTAAATTTGGTTTTATGGGTATCACGCTCTGATTTTCCATTTACTGGTTCGATCATCACAAAATCTCCACCTGCGGGAATATTGTCCCAAAATGCTTCAAAAGGCTTACCGTCAATTTTTGGTGCGTCGGCAACTCTTGTGGCCGTGTAGACCTTGCGATCTATGTTAAACGTACTGTCTTGAACAGTTTGTAGTGATATCGCTTTCGCGAAAGCGGAACAAAATAAAGTACTGATAAATATAAATAGCCGAATGGACATGCATGATTTTAAGAACTTGCAAAACTAAAACTTTTAACATTTCATAAATGAAAAGGCTTGTTAATAATGAATGCAATTAGTTTCGCGATTCTAACTTGCATAAAAAAGCTATGGAACAGGCAATTTTTGCTGGTGGATGTTTCTGGTGTACAGAAGCAGTTTTTCAAAGGGTAAAGGGAGTTTTAAAAGTGAAGTCGGGTTTTGCTGGAGGTCATATTAAAAACCCTCCTTATCGAGAGGTTGTTCAAGGTCGTACAGGTCATGCTGAAGCCGTTATGGTATATTACGATAAGGACGTAGTGAGTTATAAAGAATTACTGCAAGTTTTCATGGCTACTCATGATCCCACAACCTTAAATAGACAGGGTTATGATATAGGTACACATTATCGCAGCGGGATTTTTGCACTAAATGATGAACAGCTCAAAACCGCTCAAGAATTCAGGAATGAACTTGATGAGAGTGGCTCATTTAGTGACCCGATAGTAACTGAAGTAAAGAAAGTGAATGAGTTCTATCCTGCTGAAGTCGAGCATGATGAGTATTACAATCGCAATAGGGAACAAGGTTATTGCCAAGTGATTATAGATCCTAAAGTAAGAAAATTAATGGATGGTTTTCCTGAGCTGGCTCAGGTTTGAAAATTAAAGACCTTTCAAGTTAACTTCCAAAAAAATATCCCACGCTTTTCAAAGCGTGGGATTTTACTTTTTAGTCATTCTGAGTTACTAAACTTCTATATAATTTACCTCTTCTTCTCTTAGATCATTTTCTTTTTTGATGACGTAAGTGTAAAACCACATGATGGTAAACGATGGAATAATGTCCAGTCCTGGCACAAGCTCTTCAATGGTAACGAGAATACTCGCGGTTTTTCCCATTTCTCCCTTATACATCTTGCTCATGAGGTAACCGGAGATAGGTGCCCATAATAAGTCCAATAGGAATGGTGTGGCAAATCCTATAACGTCGAAGATTATACCAGCAATTAATTTAGTTTTTTTATTTTGAAACATAGTTTTTGATTTTATACCTATTTAATGTCAAAAATTGTTCCAAAAAGCTCTAATGAAGGTTAGAAGATATAAGGTGTAAAAATTCAGTTCTTGTTTCCGTTTTTTCAAATGCTCCTCTAAAACCACTAGTAGTAGTGCTAGAGTTTTGCTTTTGAACACCGCGCATCATCATGCACATATGAGAAGCTTCTATGACAACGGCAACACCTTTAGGCTTTAAAGTATTATCTATGCATTCAAGAATATCATGGGTCAATCTTTCCTGTACTTGCAATCTACGCGCAAACACATCTACTATACGTGGTATCTTAGACAAACCCACTATATGGCCGTTCGGTATATAGGCGATATGGGCTTTTCCAAAAAATGGCAGCATATGATGCTCGCACAAAGAGTAGAGCTCGATGTCTTTCACAATAACCATATCGTTATAGTCTTCAGCAAACATGGCTCCTTTTAAAATAGTTGCTGGATCTGAATCATATCCAGAAGTTAGAAACTGCATGGCCTTTGCTGCGCGTTCTGGAGTTTTTAAGAGTCCCTCACGGCTTGTATCTTCACCAAGTTCAGTAATTACGCCCTCGTAATTATCTTTTAATTTATCAGTAATCTTGACATTGTATTCTTCAAAAACTTTGTAAGGCATCGCTTGTATTATAATTAAGGAAATGTAAACTTTCCAAGTTAGAAATTGAACTCCAGTAATCCAGTTTAAACTAAAACCTCAAGGAAACACCAACGGTTTGAGAGGTGGCTTGTAAAGTCCAATTTACTTTACCATCCTTACGTTTAGAGCCATATCTTTTCTTGCCATAGCCATTTCTTGTATCCAGATAGCGATCTACTCCTTCTACGGTAGCTATAACAACTGCTAGACTTAGGATAACGTCAGTAGTGTAATGAGCTCCAGACCAAATCCTGGAAACTGGTGAAATAAGACCTACTCCGTAGATACCGGCCTTAACCCACGGGTTTTCAAAATGTTTTGCCAGAGCATAAGCGGTTGTAAAAGATAATACGGTGTGTCCTGATGGGAAACTACTGTATCCAGAATCATTTAAAAACGGTCTGAATTCGTTTTTTCCCTTTCCAGTTTCTGGTCGTGCCCTACCTACCGCAATTTTCAAAAATTGTTGCAATACTCCACCTGCCGTAGCACTAGAAATCATCAATACACCAGTACGTCGCCATTCCCGATTTTTACTAAATAGACTTGTTAGGTATATAGCTCCAGTTACTCCATAATTGTTTTGTGGACTACCAAAGTACCATCCAAAATCTCGGATGATTTCGGGCACATCGTTTTTGTTGCGCCTAGCCCAATTGCTTAAATCTTCATCAACCAAAAAAACTCCGCTTACAATACCTGCGGTAGCACCCACTCTTATAAAATCATTTTTCCCCCAATGAAATGGACGTGCATAAGCAAAACCTACACCCTTGAGCATGTTCAGTCCATCATATTTCGCTAGTTCCCAAGTACTCATCGTATCAAAGTCAGAAGCTTGAAACCGATCTGCTTTAAAGTTTTGGGAATGGAGCGTATTGCCTGTCAACAACAGAAGAGCGAAGCAGAACAACATTTGTCTTATCCTCATGACGCAAAAGTAATTTTGGAATAATTGGTAACTCTTAAATAAGTGTTGTAAAACTTAAGTCAAAGCTGTTTGACTTTATGAAATAATACTATATTTGCAACCGCTTAAAAAAGCGATTCGGTCGCATAGCTCATCCCGATAGTTATCGGGAGGATAAAGCATCCCGTCCTGTAGTCGGGACGGTCCAAGAGGGTTGGAGTAGATTAGAAATATTGAAATAATGGTGGCATAGCTCAGCTGGATAGAGCACCTGCCTTCTAAGCAGGCGGTCCTAGGTTCGAATCCTAGTGCCATCACTTAAAATCCTCGTCTTTCGACGAGGATTTTTTATTTTAGCACATGTGCACGACCTACATTTTATATTCCAAAAGCCTTGATCGATTTTATGTGGGTCACACCTGTGATGAGATGAACGAGAGATTGAGAAAACACAATTCCAACCACGAGGGATATACTGGTAAGACTGATGATTGGAGGGTTGTATATACCAAAGAATTCAATGATAAATCGACTGCTTATGGAAGAGAGCGGGAGATCAAGAATAGAAAATCGAGAAAATACGTTGAGAGCCTTATAGAATCAGCTGGATAGAGCATCCCACTTTTGAGCGGGACGGTCACAGGTTCGATTTTTATCTACTTAAAAAATTTTGTGAAAGCAAGAGATTTTTTTGTTTAACAAGACTTGGCTTCTTACCTGAAGATATAGAAAAAAGGAGAAAATTTGAATCTAGATATCTATACAAACATCAAAATGAATCATAGAACTCATTTACTTTAATTTATTTCTAATGGTGGAAAGTTTGAACAATATGTAAGTTTATCTTTTAAAATCATTTATAGCAAACAAAGTTTACCATGGAACATTTTCTAAAACAATGGGGAGAAGCTGCCTATACCTCAGCTGGTTTTTTCTGGATGGCGCTGTGGGCATTTATCTTGGGTTATGTAATAAGTAGTATGATTCAGATTTTCGTAACCGAGGAGCGCATGCAAAAGGCAATGGGAAAGAATGAAAGTAAAAGTATGCTGCTGGGAACATTCTTTGGTTTTATAAGCAGTTCTTGCAGTTTTGCGGCATTGGCTGGTACAAAATCTATTTTTAAAAAGGGAGCTAGTTTTGTTTCTTCTTTGGCTTTTTTACTTGCTTCCACAAACCTAGTCATAGAGTTGGGAATTATAATCTCTATTTTTTTGGGATGGCAATTTGTCGTGGGAGAATATTTAGGCGGGCTCATCTTGATTGCAGTTGTATGGTTGCTAGTGAGGGTAACTAACCCTAAAAAGCTCATAGAAAGGGCAAGAAAAAATGTAGAAAGTCAAGACAGTGATACTCTTGAAGCTGATAGAGACTGGAAAAAACAAATCCAGAAGGAAAGCAGCTGGGCACGTGTGGCTAGAAAGTACAAGATGGAATGGCAAATGGTTTGGAAAGATGTTACCGTAGGCTTTACCATCGCAGGGATCGTCGCAGCTTTTGTACCCGATAGCTTTTTTCAAACACTCTTTGTAAATAGCGGTCAGGGTCATTCAGATTTTACTTTTTGGGAAATTCTAGAACATATAGTTGTAGGCCCGGTTGCTGCATTCCTCACTTTTATTGGGTCTATGGGAAATATTCCACTTGCCGCTCTACTTTTTGGGAAGGGGGTCAGTTTTGCTGGGGTTATGGCCTTTGTTTTTAGTGATTTGGTGGTGTTTCCAGTGCTGCGCATCAATGCCAAATACTACGGTTGGAAAATATCGTTGTTCATTTTGTTTTTATTATTCAGTGCGTTAATCGGTACCTCATTGATTCTTCACTATAGTTTTGACTTATTAAGCATCTTACCTGACCCCTCACAGGTTAAAATACAAGACAGTACCTATTTCAAAATCGATTACACGTTCTTTCTAAATATCGCATTTTTATTAGTGTCAAGTTATTTGATCTATCTAGGTTTTTTTAAGCGTACTGATGTGGATTACGAGATGAGTGAGATGGCACCTAAAAGTCCGCTGCTTGAGCGAGTCTTGAAATATCTCGCCATGGCGTGTTACCTTTGGCTCACTGGCGGGTTGATAGTTAAATCCCTTGTTTGATGATGAAAAGATTTTTACCAGTAATATTACTTGTTGCCGTTATGAGCTGTGAGCAATCAACTGATCATTCACGCGTTTATCACTCTGGTGCTTTGCGCAATATCATGTCGGGAAATTTACAGGCAACTGTTTCTTTGGATTCGCTTTCGCGAAAGCGGAATCTATACGCCCTCGGTGCTCTTAAAGATCTAAAGGGTGAAATTCAAATTTTCAACAGTAAACCACTTATTACTTCAAAAAAGGACGACTCTGTATACTTGCAAAATGATTATTTAAATCAAGCGGCGCTTCTGGTATGGACTCAGGTAGAGGAGTGGGAGGATATTCCAATTCCAGATCATATTAAATCAAAGAAAGACTTGGAAACATTCGTGAAACAACAAGCCGATTTCTTGAATTTACAGAAAGATGAACCATTTGTATTTTTACTGGAAGGAAAAATACCGCTTCTGGACTGGCATGTAATTGATTGGGAAACTGGAGACAAAGTCCATACACATCAAAAACATAAAGAAGCCGGCCTGAACGGAAGTTTACAGAGTGAAAATATTCAAATACTGGGGTTTTATTCTGAAAAACATAAAGCGGTATTCACCCACCACAGTACGTTTATGCACATGCATTTTAAAAACCAATCTGAAACATTAGCAGGCCATGTAGATGATCTCGAGCTGGGTGGAAATACTATTCTAAAACTTCCCAAATTATGACTCATAGTTATAGCGTTAACGGAATGACCTGTAATGGTTGTCGCACCCAAGTAGAAGAGGTCCTCAATAACGTTAATAGTGTAAAAAAGGCGGTGGTCGATTTGGAAAAAGAAGAGGCTGTGATAGAAATGAAACAGCATATCGAAGTTTCTGAATTCCAAGCTGCTCTACCAGATAAATATCAAATCGCTAAAATACCTGACGAACAGAATGTCTTCCAGTCAGCGGCTACTGAAAATTCGATCGTAAAAGATGAAAAGAGCAAGCTACAACAACTTAAACCACTTTTGATCATCCTGGGCTATATTACCGTAGCAACTTTTCTCCTTAATTACAACCGAGATAGTTGGAACGGAGCCATGCTCGATTTTGTGGGGCTGTTTTTTATAGTTTTCAGTTTTTTCAAGATTCTTGACCTTAGGGGGTTTTCTATAAGTTTTGGTATGTACGATCCGCTGGCGCAAGTGGTTCCCTTCTATAGTTGGATATATCCTTTTATAGAGACTGTTTTAGGTTTGCTTTTTTTAATGCGGCTTGAAGTTCCCATTGCATTGATTGTTACACTGATAATTTTAGGTATAACAACAGTGGGAGTTGCTAAAACTCTTTTGAACAAAAAGTCAATTCAATGTGCTTGCTTGGGAACGGCATTAAAATTACCCATGACCGAGGCTACCATTATTGAAAATGCCATCATGATAGTTATGGCATTGATTCTATTGATAGGCTATTTGTAAAGAACTTAAATCTCCTCCCTAATTCTATATCTCTGATCATCAGAGTTGGATCGCTGGATCAATTCCCCCAAAATTCCTGCAATAAAAAATAGAGATCCCAATATCATGGTAGTTAATGCGATAAAAAACCAAGGGTTCTCCGTTACAAGTCCATAATGATGGTTATAATACATTTTATAAAGTTTTGAACCTCCTACATAGGCAGCGATTATAAAACCTATTAAAAACATAATTACACCGGCACTGCCAAAAAAATGCATGGGACGCCGCGCATATTTTGAGATAAAAGAAATGGTAATTAAATCCAAAAAACCATTTATAAAACGGTTGTAACCAAACTTTGTATTTCCATATTTACGAGCCTGGTGTTGTACTTGTTTTTCAGTGATGTTTGTAAATCCAGCGTTCTTTGCCAAAACTGGAATATAACGGTGCATCTCACCATGTACATCTATAGCTTTTACAACTTCTTGCGAATACGCCTTGAGCCCACAATTAAAATCATGCAATTTCAGACCGCTTGTATACCGCGCCACCCAGTTGAATAGTTTGCTGGGAATATTTTTGGTAATAACTGAGTCATACCGTTTCTTCTTCCAGCCGCTTACAAGATCATAATTCTGGTTAGTGATCATGGAATACAATTCTGGAATTTCTTCAGGTGAGTCTTGCAGGTCTGCATCCATGGTAATGACCACGTTTCCTTGAGCCGCGGCAAACCCAGCGTGTAGGGCTTGAGATTTTCCGTAATTGGTTTGAAACTTTATCGCCTTAATGTTGCTCTTAGTAACTGTACGCTTTCGCGAAAGCGAACTTATCACATCCCAACTTCCATCCGTACTACCGTCATCGATATAAATGACTTCATAGTTGAGGTCAGTCTCGATTAATACTCGATCGATCCATACTTGAAGTTCAGGAAGGGATTCTGCCTCATTGAGAAGTGGTACAACTATGGAAAGATCAATTTTTGTCTGCACAACGGATTTTAGTAATTGCTAAAATAGTTAAATTGGAATGAAGGGCTTATGCCGTGTGCGCAGGTTTTTTTCTCATGACAAAGGCGACAATCAAGCCGGGTATCATATATATCAAAAAGTTCAATGCAGCAACACTACTCAGTGATTTTAGGCTGATCGTTCTGGTCATGGAATCCATGGTTTTGACACCTTGGGCTTCCATGAGTTCTTTGTTCTTTAAGTAAAGCTCTGCTATTTTCTCCTGTGCACCAGGATCGATCTGAACATAAATCAAATAATTCATGATCAACTCTGCAAGAAGCATGATCGCTGTACAAATCACAAATGGAATGACCGCTTGTTTAAAAGTGATGATGTTTTTAAGCTTAATTTTACTGGTGATTTGTGCGGCAATCCCAAAGAGTAGGGGCAAAAGTCTCAAAATAGTCCCGTATAAGGCATTTCCAAAAATTTCATTTTGCCATATTATGAGGTAATTCACCACAAAGCTAGCACCGCCCACAATTCCAAAAAGAAGGCCTATTTTTTTTACAACACTGTCCATTATCAACTCTTTTTCAGAGCGGCAAAGATACATTCAGCTTAAATTTTAAAATACTTACAGATAGTTTTTATTATTATATTGCAGTTTTAGAGAAAAAGATTAAATTTGCAGCCGCAAAAGAATACGATTTAAGTCATGCAAAAAGGAATACACCCAGAAAATTATAGATTAGTTGCATTTAAGGACATGTCTAACGACGAGGTCTTCATCACTAAATCTGTTGTAAATACTAAAGAGACCATAGAAGTAGAAGGAACTGAATATCCTTTGATCAAACTTGAAATCTCTAGAACAAGCCACCCATTCTATACTGGGCAGAGTAAACTTATCGATACCGCAGGACGTATCGACAAGTTCAAGAACAAGTACAAGAAATTCAAAAAGTAATTCACTTACTTTTACAGATATTTAAAACCTCGCACAGCGAGGTTTTTTTTTGCCCAAGTATTTCAATCAATCAATTTTCCTAGTTTTGTTTTTCATGAGTCAAGTAAGAAGAGGTCTGGTTTTATCGGGTGGTGGTCACCGAGGTGTTGCACATGCAGGGGCACTCAAGGCAATGCAGGAACAAGGCTTTGAGGCAGACAAGATTTCTGGTGTGAGCGCAGGTGCGATTGTGGGAGCGATGTATGCCGCAAATTACAGCCCAGAGGATATTCTCGATCTCTTTAAAAAAATCAAGCTCTTTTCATTTTCTACATTTGCTAGAAGAGGAGCGGGTCTGGTCTCCACGCAGGCTTTTCATAACATTCTACTCGATTATTTTCCCGATGATTCTTTTGAAAGCCTTTCTAAAGAGTTGCACATAACCGCTGCAAACTTGATCACGGCAAGAAAAAAGGTGTTCAAATCCGGAAGATTAATTCCCGCGATCCTCGCATCGTCTGCAGTTCCTGGAGTTTTTACCCCTATCGAGATTGATGGGCAACTTTATACCGATGGTGGAATACTGGATAATTTCCCGGTCAAGCCCTTACGCAAGAAAGTGGACGAAATCCACGGGATCTACGTGTGTCCATTAAAGGAAATGAAGATTACCGACTTCAAGAGATCCTACGATGTGGTCAACCGGGCGATGCATCTTAAAATGCACAGTCTCTCGCTTAACAAGTTCAAGGAGTGTGAAACCGTGGTTTATCCACAGGAATTGTGCAATTACCATTTATTCCAATCAGGACAGGTGGATACCATTTATAGATTGGGTTATGAAGCAGCCCAAACGGTTTTTCAAATTAAATAGTCGGTTTACTCTGTATCTCTGAATTCATCCAGCTCTTGTACCGTAAGAATATCGGCAGTTTGAGGAAAGGGTAGTGCCACGCCAAAACTGGAGAAATCTGAAAGGGTATAACTGAAGTTGTTGGTAGATCTTACCAGCCCCACGTCTTGAGCCCAATAATTATCGATCACAAATACATCTTGTGCTGGCATGATAACAACAGGAATGTCAAATCCGCCGAAGGAGGCGGTAGTTCCTATTTCAACATTGATGATGAGTTGGGAGTGAATAATGTTACTATACACCACACCACCCACGCTTAGGTTTTCCAGCGATTCTTGTTGAACCGTGGTCGCGGTATAATCGATAACGAGATCAAAGCCTTGAATGGGACGTGTCAAACTTCCATCCACACTGGTTAGCGTTGTTCCCTGTGATTCGTTTTGATCATAAAGTGCGGCATCGGTCACGGTAAAATCAAGATTATCCAGACCAAAAAGGTCAAAGGTCAAGGATCCAGTTCCAATAAGTCTCCCGCCGTCTTGTTGTAAAGTGGCATTGGACAGTACGCTTGACATGATCGCTGCCGGTAGTGCTGGTTCTACTTCCATTTGGTAGGTTTCGCCCGTTACGCTGGCCACTCTTAGAACATCAATAAAAGTATTGCCATCTGTCGTCACGCTATATTCCCACTCATTTCCCACCTCAAGCGGAAAATATATATCATTTGAACCATTGGAATCGTCACTGCTACAGGACGACAGGATCAGTAAAAAGGCGCAAAAAAGGCAAGTAAGAATTCTCATGGCTTTTGGAAAATGGTTCAAGTGGTAAATATAATGTCTTAGAATGAGTAGTTTGAAAGATAATAGGTCTGGAATACCAATCGCGGTAGATATATTTGCGTCATGGCAGGAAATACATTTGGCAAGAGTTTTAAGTTAACGACTTTCGGCGAAAGCCACGGTCTGGCAATAGGTGGCGTAATCGACGGGTGTCCCGCGGGAATCGATATCGATCTAGCAATGGTTCAGAGGGATTTGGATCGCAGGAAACCTGGTCAGAGCAAGATTGTTACCCAGCGCAAGGAGAGCGATACCGTACAGTTTCTTTCCGGTCTGTTTGAGGGGAAGACCACGGGAACGCCCATCGGGTTTCAGATCGTGAACGAGAACCAAAAGTCAAAGGACTACTCCCACATCGCAGAAACCTACCGCCCTAGCCATGCCGATAAAACTTATGTCGATAAGTATGGACATAGGGATTACCGTGGCGGTGGTCGCAGCAGTGCCCGAGAAACCGCCTGTCGCGTGGTTGCCGGTGCGATTGCAAAACAGGTGCTTTCCCAAATCAAAGTGACTGCCTTTACGCGTAGTGTGGGGAATATCGTTATGGATCGTGCCTATCAGACTTTGGATTTCACGGAGATTGAAAATAATAGGGTGCGCTGTCCTGATCCCGCTTTCGCGAAAGCGATGGAAGAAAAAATACTGGAAATAAGAAAAGCTGGTGACACCATAGGAGGAACCATAACCTGTGTGATCCAAAACGTACCCGCAGGCCTGGGAGAACCTGTTTTTGACAAATTGCACGCAGACCTTGCCAAATCCATGCTGAGTATCAACGCCGTCAAAGGATTTGAGTACGGCAGCGGTTTTGAGGGAGCGACCATGAAAGGCAGCGAGCACAACGACTTGTACAATGAGGACGGCAGCACCCAAACCAATCTAAGCGGAGGCATCCAGGGCGGAATCTCAAACGGAATGGACATCTACTTCAATGTGGCATTCAAACCCGTGGCCACCTTGATGCAAGATCAAGAAACCATCAACGAAAAAGGCGAAACTGTAACCATGAAAGGCAAAGGACGCCACGATCCCTGCGTGTTGCCACGAGCGGTACCTATCGTAGAGGCAATGGCGGCACTTGTGCTGGTGGATCATTTTTTACGCAATCAATCGGTGAAGTTGGGTTAGATGGACTGGTTTCAAAGTTCAAAGTTCAAAGTTTCAAGTTTCAAGTTCCAAGTTTGTCCATGCCTAAATTGTCCATATCATGATTTTTCGTATTATTTGATATTGCTTAGAAATCCCACCCTTCAGGGCTGGGGAAAGGATTTCGAGGGAGCTGAAAACACCCCAGCCCTAAAGGGAGCTTTTAAGGGTTGCTAAAATTGATAGTAATTAGAAATCCCACCCTTCAGGCGTCGTACTGAGCGTTGTCGAAGTAGTTGGGGAAAGGATTTCGAGAGCTGAAAACACCCCAGCCCTCAAGGGAGCTTTTTGGGGTTGCGAGACTTAATTGAAGTGGCTAGAAATCCCACCCTTTAGGCGCCGTGCTGAGCGCAGCCGTAGTAGTTGGAGTCAAGGAATTCACATTGCTAGTTCTAGATTTATTATCCATATACACTCATTTTAGTCTAAGCTGAATTCAATCGCTGGATTGCTTGAAGTGCAGGGGTGCTTTTTACTATCTTACCACTCTTAAAATTATCTTATCGTTTATGAAAAAACTGGCGCTACACTGGCAGATTCTTATAGGAATGGTTCTGGGAATAGGTTTTGGACTTGTAATTCTCAACACGTCTTGGGGACAGGAAGAAATCGTTCTGAAAACCATGAAAGAATCTGTTAAACTGAACTACTCCATTGCAGATGGTCAAGTTGTTGAAAATCATACGGTAACACCCGCCAATACGGTCACTATAACTCGAGCGCGCCAGTGGGTTTCCAACTGGGTAGAACCATTTGGGAATATCTTTGTAAACTTGTTGAAGCTTATTGCGGTGCCGCTCATCCTTGCGTCCCTAATCAAAGGAATTTCTGATCTAAAGGATATTGCCAAATTCCGTAACATGGGAATACGCACCGTGGCGATTTATATTTTTACTACCGTTATTGCCATTACTATAGGACTTCTTGCCGTGAATATCGTTGAGCCTGGCGAGGGAATTTCAAAAGAAACCGTAGCAAATCTGAGTTCCACTTACGAGGGTAATTCCAACATTGCCGGCAAGCTACAAACCGCGGCTGCCCAAAAAGATTCTGGTCCTTTGCAGGCACTTGTTGATATGATCCCCAGTAATGCTGTAGAAGCGATGTCCAACAACAGTTTGATGTTGCAAGTCATCTTTTTCGCCATATTCTTGGGGATTTCCATGCTGTTGATAGGCGAAAAGGCCGCAAAGCCATTAAAAGACTTTTTTGACAGTCTAAATGATGTGGTTCTCAAAATGGTGGATCTGATCATGCTTTTTGCACCATTTGCCGTGTTTGCACTTCTTGCAACGGTCGTTGTGACTTCAGATGATCCAGAAGTATTGCTGGCATTATTGTATTATGCAATGACCGTTGTGGCGGGACTGCTCGTCATGATCGTAGTGTATTGCCTGATTTTTGCGCTATATGTGAAAAAATCTCCGCTTTGGTTCTTAAACAAGATTGCACCCGCGCAGTTATTGGCATTTTCCACCAGTAGTTCTGCGGCTACCTTGCCCGTAACCATGGAACGTGTAGAGGAACACATGGGTGTGGAGAAAGAAGTTTCCAGCTTCGTATTGCCCGTGGGCGCTACGATAAATATGGATGGTACCAGTTTGTATCAGGCCGTGGCAGCAGTATTTGTGTGTCAAGCACTGGATATTCCCTTGGACTTGACCCAACAGCTTACGATTGTACTTACGGCACTGCTGGCAAGTATAGGAAGCGCGGCGGTTCCAGGAGCAGGAATGGTCATGCTGGTCATTGTTTTGGAATCCATCGATTTCCCGAGTGAATCCTTACCCGTTGCTCTGGCCTTAATTTTTGCGGTTGACCGTCCTCTGGATATGTTGCGTACTACTGTAAATGTTACTGGAGACGCTACCGTCGCCTCAGTCGTTGCAAAATCTCTGGGTAAATTTGGCGAGCCAGATGTTAAGGATTGGGATGATAATTTAGAGGAGGTGTCGTCATAATACTGAGCCTGTTCTAATTCTAAATTGATTTGATAGTTTTCTCAAATTGGAGCTATTAATTTATTTTCTTACATTGTTATCCTATGAAATATTCTTCTCAAATCCTACGATTGTACTTTCTTGTGATCTCGGTTTTACTTTTTTTGGGTTGCTCAGACGATGAAGATATTAATCCCTACGAGCAATATTATGGAATTTATGAGATAACTCGATTCGAATCAAATATAGCGGTAGATCTGAATGATGATGGGGTAAACTCAACTAATTTATTTGATGAAATACTTCAGATTAGTTCATCTTATGACCTGCGGATAAAAGAAGCTCAATATACTGATGATGATATTTTTGTTGATATGAGTTTCCCAAAAACTAATATTTCATTCGATAATCCTTTCAATCCACAAGGGACGGTTTCATTTACAGATTATGGTGCTGGTATAGGGTTTGCAAATTTTAATAATGGAGCTTTCTTTTTCGAAACAGATCAATACATTGAGAATGCCTATACTGATAACGAGCCCGATGATCGTATCGTTTATTTTTTAACTGGTCTTGTAATTAATGAAGATGAAACTTTTTCAATAACGCTTAATAAACCTTTTTATGACTTTGCAATGGGGCGGTGGATTTATCTTGAGATTGAGGTTTTGTATGAGAGAATCGTTAGATAAAGGCTTTAGTTGTTAGAAAATCATCTCCAGAAATAGAAATAGACGTTTTAAATTTTGGAATTTTAATGTTGGATTGATACTGGAAATTAAAAATGATCCTACAGATCTAATGATTAGGAATTCATTTTGGTCTAATTTTAAGTTGACTGCATGGTATCATGAATTGAGCTGATTTTAAAAATTAAACGAATCGAAATCTGAGGATTGTAGATCTAGCTATATATTTTACATATTTACCATGAGGTTTTTAGGTCACTATATTTAACGTGAGTTCGACGTAAGAAAACGAGATTAGCTATAGGGAAAAAGAGAGATAATTAGTATATTAATGTCCTGTAATACAATTAATTAACTAAAAACTCTCTTATGGTTTCCGATGCTAAAATT
>JBATVD010000005.1:0-28600 GCA_049671565.1 Nonlabens sp. | reverse complement strand
GGTAGTGATGGCTCAAAAGGCATCAAATATATCAAAGCAAATGGCGGCTTGGTAATCGCTCAGCAACTGGATCAGGCAAAATTTACAGATATGCCGCAAAACGCAATAAATACTGACCTTGCTGATTTTGTATTACCTGTAGAAGAAATGTTTAAAGAAATAAAAGAATTCTTTGCTAGTCCAGACCTGATGGATGCGACTTCAGAATTCAGTAATGTTGATCATAAAAGTCTAACCTCCATCCTTAACCTTGTACAGCAGCAAACAGACCTTGATTTCAAGCAATACAAGAATCCTACCTTATTGAGACGCATGAGTAGGCGGATGAA
The DNA here is from genome assembly GCA_049671565.1 of Nonlabens sp. Lineage (GTDB taxonomy): Bacteria > Bacteroidota > Bacteroidia > Flavobacteriales > Flavobacteriaceae > Nonlabens. The sequence continues at coordinate 28,271 of JBATVD010000005.1, read as the reverse complement.
AATCCTTCAATTAACCACAATCAAGGATTATTTCAGATATCTCGAAGACAACAGTGATGAAATACAAAATCTATATAATGACTTTTTAATAGGAGTTACCAAATTTTTCAGAGATGAAGAAGCTTGGGATGTATTGCGTAAGCATGTCGTTCCAGAAATAGTCAAATACAGTAATCCAGATGAAATTATTAAAGTTTGGGATGTAGGCTGTAATACTGGAGAAGAAACCTATTCCCTTGCCATACTCTTTGCAGAGGAATGTAAAAAACAAGACCGAAAGGTTAAATTAAAAATTTTTGCTACTGATATAAGTCAAGAAAGTTTGGATAAAGCCAGCAAAGGTATTTATCATACTAACAATCTGGCTCAAATGGATAATAGTTATGTCGCTTCTTATTTCAACAAATTGGAAGATGGCGATTATAAGATTAGCGACAGGATCAGGCGTATGGTATTGTTTACAAATCACAATATTATAAAAGACCCGCCATTTAATAATGTGGATATCGTATTATGTCGTAATCTTCTTATCTACCTTCAAACACCCGTGCAACAGCGTGTGCTTAAAGTCATGCACTATAGTTTAAAGCTCGAAGGCTATCTAATGTTGGGGCCAAGCGAAAATTTGGGCAGTGAGCACAAATTTTATGAAGATGTGAGTAGAAAATGGAAAATCTACAAAAATATAAAGACTACCTATAGAAGTAGGGATAAATTTCTTTTCAATAACAATGCTTTCAATTTTGATTCAGAAAAACCTGCTAAAAACATAGAAGAAGATCAAGATAAAACGAATCGCACTCGTTTGAGGAGAAAGGCAGAAGAATCTCTAAGCGCGGCTATTTTAGAACAGTTCAATGCCACAACTATTCAAATAGATGGAGACTATAACGTCATAGAAGCAAGAGGTCATTTTGGTAGGTATGCCCAATTTCCGAAAGAAGGGTTCACGACTGATCTACTTAAAATGCTACCAGAAGGATTCACGCTTCCTATTAAAACAGCAGTAAATAAAGCTCACAAAAGTAAGTCGCGAATCATATTTGAAAAAATCTATTTAGAAAAAGAGGGTGACAAAGATTCCTATTTTGTTGACTTAATGATATTACCTCTCATAGAATCCAATTCAGGTAAAGATGATAATTTCATTATAACGATAGTTGACAGAGAAGCTTCTGATATCAACGATGTGATCAAGCAAGATTCCTCTATGGACGCTACGGCAAAAACCAGAATAGAAGATCTTGAAGAAGAGCTCACTGAGGTACAGTCACGACTCAATAAATCTATTGAAGAAACTGAAACAAGTAATGAAGAGCTGCAGGCCAGCAATGAAGAATTACTCGCCAGCAATGAAGAATTGCAGAGTACTAATGAAGAGCTGCAAAGTGTTAATGAAGAATTGCACACGGTAAACAATGAACATCTGCAAAAAATGGATGAGCTTGCTTCCCTAAATGCTGACATGGATAATCTGCTAGACAGCACTGAGATAGGAGTCTTATATCTAGACAAGGAATTACGTGTAAGAAAATTCACACCATCAGTTCAAGATCATTTCAGTTTCCTCAAGCAAGACATCGGTAGGCACATTGATAACTTTACATTGAATTTTAGTGAGAAAAGAGAAGATTCTCTTATTAAAACGGCAATGCGAGTTATGGAGACTGGGAAATCTGTTGACAAAAACGTAACTAGTAAAGACGGCAGGCATTTCTTAAAAAGAATAACCCCTTTTACCGGTATAGATAAAGAAATAGACGGAGTAATCATTGCTTTTATTGATATCGAAGAAATTCACATTTCCCAAAAGAAAGTCCAAGAAAGCGAGAAGAAGTTCAAAGATTTTTATGATGCAGACCCAGTGATGCACACCAGTATCAATGCAAATACTGGTATTCTCGTTGAGTGCAATAATAAATTTGTTCAACGGTTGGGTTACAAAAATAAAAAAGAGGTATTAGGGAAAGTCATATTTGATTTCTATACAGAAGAAAGCAAATTAGAAGCTAGTAAAACTTTAGAAAAGTTACGTAAGGATAAAGAGATTAAGGAAGTTGAATTAACCATGGTAGCAAAAGATGGTTCATACATTCCAGTGCTACTAAATAGTAACATCAAGAAATCTAAAGATGGTGTCGTTCTCACTCGTGGTAGTTTGATTGATATTTCTAAAAAGAAAGAAGTTGAAGACAAATTGAGGCTACGCACCAAAGAGGTAGAAAAGGCAAATATCGAGTTGGAACAATTTGTTAGTATTTGTTCTCATGACCTACAGGAACCTTTAAGCACGATAAGGTTCGGTAGTGACTTTCTTATGAAAAAATATTCTGATCAACTTACAGGAAAAGCAGCTGAATATGTTTCCTACATACACGATGCTTCTGGAAGATTGAGCAATCAGATAAAAGCATTACTTGAGCATAGTAAACTGGGACAAAACGTAGAAAAAACCGAAGTAGATATTCAAGAATTGATAGAAGTTGTGAAATATGATCTATCCAAACGTATTTCTCAAAGTGGAGCAGAAGTAAATGCCAGAAAACTTCCCACGGTTCGTGGATATAAGACAGAGCTGCGATTATTATTTCAAAATATAATAAGTAATAGTTTGAAATACAGGCGTGAGGGTGTACCTCCCATCATCAACATTTCTAGTTATAAAGATGGAAGGCATTATGTCTTTACTGTGGCAGATAATGGGATGGGAATATCTGAAGATAATTTGAAAAAAATCTTTACAATTTTTAACCGTGGTGATGCAATTCATAAAGAATCGGGAACCGGTGTAGGTCTTGCACATTGTTTGAAAATAGTAAAACTACATGACGGGAAAATCTGGGCAGACAGTCAGCTTGGGGTAGGGAGTACGTTTCATATAAAAATCAGGAGTCTCGTTTAACATAACATACAGCTAAACAAGTCCTTTTTAAAGAAGTTTATACACAACTGCTTTCTTGAAAGTGGCTTTATAAGTAATGTTTTTCAGGATTCAGCAAGACAGTACTTGCGATGGATCACAGCCTAATCCCAAAACCTTGTAAACCACTTTCAATTTCTGGTAAAATCTCTGTATTGTCCCAGATTCCAGTGATAAGTGTTCTTGCGTATTCTTGGGGCACGGGACAGGACTCCATCAACTTGCTCGCTTTGCGGTAGTCATACTTGAGATTTTTATGCTTATAACCAAGCCCATTACGATCCTCTAAAGTCATAAACCAAGTTTCTGGTTGCGCATCATTTGCGGGCATACCTATGACTCCAGGATTAAGCCATAACATTCCCAAATGCAGTTGATGAAAAGGGAGACCGCAATGACCAGCCACTATAACATCACAATCTAGGTGTGAGAAACTCGGCTCTTTGTATTTCCAAGAGGTAGATTTAAAAATGTAATCTGAAACATTTGAAGCGCTACCATGAACGACTCCTACCCTGCGTCCCGCATATTGAAAAGTTATATGATCTGGAATCCGTCTCAAATAGTTCAAGGAATCATTTGACAAAGCCGCTTGAGCAAAAGGATACCACATCTGGCTGAAGGAATCACACCTGCTCCCGCTCCTAAAATCGCAGCCACAATTTCCCGCACCTTCACACAATTGTTTTTCTACGTTTCCTGCGATGGTAAGCGCTCCCCACTCTTTGAACAACTGAACCGTTTCTTCTGGTTGGGCGCAGTATCCTACAATATCACCCGTGCAGATGCAATGAGATGGTGGTATATTTTCCGCTTTCGCGAAAGCGATAACTGCTTCTAAAGCCTGCAAATTGCTATACACTCCACCAAATAATAAGAGCTTTCCCTCTAGCCTGCCTAAATCTTTCAGTCTCGTATCCATAGTGGTATAAAATATAAAATAAAACAAAAAAGTATGCCCCAGAAGTTGACCCAAAACAAATCGGCATATTGTCCCGTGGTAAAGATCAATTCTTCAGGGAACCAATTGAAAACAAGTAATATTCCAAAGAAAAATCCGCAAATCACGGAGAGAAAGTAACTGATTTTGGGCACCTGTACTTTCCAGCAAATGAATACTGGAGTGAGTCCTATTACCATTGTACCGCTTATGGTCGTCGCACTTAATATTTCTGCATTCAGAAAGACGGGTATGGTTCCCAAAACAGCAACCACAATCATGGCCATTCTTCCTATACTGAGTTTTTTACCTAGCCCGAGATCTACTGCAAGAAGTTTAGAAGAACTGGAAAAGGTACTGTCCAAAGTACTTGCGGCACTGGTAATCATGATAAAATTGATGATGAGCAACAGCACTGTCCCCATACTTTTTGCTACCTCAACTGCAGCTTGTCCTTGCATGCCCTGCGATTGCGCGTACACTCCTATTATGCTAAATAACACGATGCATATCGCACCGATCAAAGCCGACCACAAAAAGCTCTTGCGCGTGAGAAATGGATTAGAAACAAAACCCCTATCTGTAAGCACTGGGTCGTGAAACGGATAACTAAAGCTCTGCAAAATAGCGGCAAAAAATAGGTTGAGTCCTAGATCAAAAGACCAGGTTCCACTAGTTACAACTTGCCGTACAGAAAAATCGGGTTGGGAAAATATCGCTCCCAAAATCACAAATAAGAGTACGCCAAAAAGTATCATTTGAATCCCATCTGTAAAAAAAGAAGAACTCAATCCGCCTTTGATGGTATAAGCTAGAGTTAAAACAGTGAAAACGATAATCGCCCAGTAATATGAAGTTGTTCCTATCTCACCAAAATAACTACCGATCACCATCGTATTAGACCACACTTCATTAAATAGCCTGAAGCAAATGAGCAATGAAAACAAAGACACGGCAACCTTACCAAATTTTGTGGATAAAAAATGGTGGATGCTTGAATACTTACCGTGAACTCGCAATTGATAAATAATGACTCCAGCAACCGCAAAAGAAAGATAATAACCAGCATAGGCAACACCGCCAACAATCCCAAAATCCAGTCCTAGATTAGCAGCGTTAGTGATACTCTTGGCAAAAATCCAAGAAATGACCAGACTCCCAATAAGCAAAAAACCACTAGGTGACTTGCCTTTATGCTGAGCTTTAAAAAATTGATCAGTAGTGCGAGCAAGTGGAGACAGAAAAAAGAACATTAAAGAGGAACCTATCACCAAACCCCACTGAAACAGGCTTATAGTATCCATATAAATTGATGGTTTGAAATTGACTTCATGCTTTTTACACTATTTATGTAAATTAGGACCGGAACAGTTTATTCATCCCACCATACAGGGATATTGATACTATTATCGTCTGTTGTTGCTACGGCTGCGTTGTAATTCTCAGCATTTAGAGCAGCTTCTTCTGCAGGATAAGGCAATCTTATCGGAATCAATCCCATATTGAGACTCGCCTGGACATCATTAAATTGAGGGAAACCGGTGCGTCTGTACTCAATCCAACTTTCGTAGCCATTGATCATGCTGGCGATCCATTTTTGAGTAATGATCTGTTCAATAGGATCGTTACCATTCTGGCCATAGGCAGCGGCATCAGTTAGATAATCTGATGGAATTTCTGTGTTCCAATATTCAAAAGCCTGCTCCACGCCTATTTCATAATAATCTGAAGCATTGCCAGAGATTATATTTCGCTCAGCGGCTTCGGCCAGCCATAAATTTGTTTCCCAAGCAGTCATATAATTAGCATCCAGCATACCTGTTTCTTCCCTAAAAACAGTGCCCGCAAGGCTATAATCTGCAAGAGAGATGGTCGTTTGTGAGGCGTCGATTCCATTAATCAAACCTTCAAATTGTTCTCCATTAGTCGTCGCATTTGCAAAGGGGCGGTAGAGCACATCGATTCTATCATCATCAAGATTTGTGAGAATCTCTTCTGCGGTCTGGCTCATGACAAAGTTGTTGAAATCTCCCGCGCGCAATCTCGCTAGCCTGAAGTTATTAGGCTCACCATCCGTAAAATTAAAAACTGCATTTTGAGCATTAAAAGCAATAAAATTATTGTCATCTACAATTTCCTGTAGCTCGATACTTACATCTATTTTATCAGAAATACGCATCAGGAATTTGATTTTTAGGCTATTGGCAAATCTAACCCATCCATTGAGGTCGCCGTTAAATAACAAATCGCCTTCTAAAGGAATAGATCCGTTGTATGCCTGTATAGCTGATATTCCAGTATCAAGGTTTTCCAAAATCCCATTTTCTCCAGTATAAATATTTTCTTGATTATCATAAACTGGAGTCACATTACCACTGCCTCCTCTAAAAGCCTGACTATAGGGAACATCACCAAATAAATCTGTCAAGGCTCCCGTCATGTAAGCTTTCATTATGAGTGCGGGACCTTCATAAACTTGATTTGTAGAGTTGGCGCGTGATTTTTCTATAATGATCTCATTATCTCTCAAATTGCGATAAAAGATAGGCCACGGATCTCCGCCCAATTGCGGGCTTTTCAAAGCATGCCTGTCAAATAAATTAAAGTCAAGAGCGGTCAAATGCTGACCCAATAAATTTCCAGCCACAAAACCTTCATAGCTCATCTGCTCACCATAATCATAGATAACTTGACGTAACAACAGAGATGGTTGCACATCAGTAGGTGCATTCGGATTTGTATTAAGATCTTCAAAATCATCTGTACAGCTCAATGAAAGCAGCAAAAAAAACAAGATGGATATATGATAGATATATGTATATGTATTCTTCATGGTTCTGTATTAAAAATCAATGCTTGCCTTTAAACCTATACTACGGGTACTGGCATAGCTCATATCTTCTACTCCACTCACAAAGCCTTGACCCTGAACAGCAAGTTGTTCAGGATCAAAATGTGGGATTTCAGACAAGGCAAATAAATTACGTCCTATAACAGACACTCTCATGTTTGCACCTGCAGGAAATATATTTTTTAAAAATTGATCGCCTAGATTAAAATTGTACCCTATTGAAAATTGCCTCAGCTTAAGGTAACTCGCATCATAAGTGTTATTCTCTTCATGATTGCGATCGTAAAACTGTCTGTAATAGGACTCTGCTGAAACCGCTGTTGTATTGGGAACATATACTGGAATCTCTGCCGTTCCTGTATTCACGACTCCATCGGCAATAATTCCTGCGTCTGGACGATTTGCCGTTTCCTCGAGCTGTCCTCCCACCGCAGCAAGAGCAAGAGTACGCGAGACAAGAATCCCTCCCTGTCGCCATTCAAAGAGAAATCCTGCATCCCAGTTTTTGTACCGAAATTCATTATTCAGTCCTAATATAAAATCTGGATTATAATTACCAAGCTTCTGTAAATTGGGATCAGCTATAAAACGCCCCTCATCAGTAATGATAAACTCCCCTTCTTCATTGCGTAAATATCCCGTTCCATAGAGATCGCCTACACGACCCCCTCTTTCTACCTGATGCCACACCGTTTGATCCGGATTGTTGTAAACTCTAGAATAGGCAAGGGTCAGGCGACCGTCTTCTTGAGGTAAGCTTTCCACACGAGCTCTACTACTGGCAAAATTTGCTGTAGTATTCCAATTGAAACTGCCCGTTTTAACCGGGTTTGCATTTAATATAACCTCTACACCCTGAGTTCTTACTTTACCCCCATTCACAACCTGCTGCCTGAAACCAGAAGAAATCGCAACCGGCAAGGATAGAATCTGATCTTCTGTAAGCTGATTATAATAGGTTACATCTAGATTCAATCTCTGCTTGAAAAAGCGAACATCCATTCCCAACTCGTAAGATGTGGTTTGTTCTGGTTTCAAATTAGAATTAGGCAAAAAATCCTGATTGCTAAAAGTAGGTTGCGAGTTTACGGGAGTTTGAGAAACGAAGGTTCCTTGAGTTTGATATGGATCCGTATCGTTTCCTACTTGAGCAACACTGGCACGTAGTTTTGCAAAAGAAATGACTTCTGGTAAATTTGCTACACTGCTAAGTATAAAACCAGTCGACAACGATGGATAGAAAAACGAAGCATCATCAGCACTAAATGGTGTGGCTAATGCACTGGACCAATCGTTCCGTGCGGTAACATCCACATACAAAAAGTTCTTGTACCCGGCTCTTGCAAATGCGTACAAACTATTGATTCGTTTCTCTGATCTAAAGCCAAAACTTTCTATAGGACTCGCCGCATTATTTAATGAAAATATTCCAGGCTGGGCAAGATTTGTGGTTTGCACCTGTGTCGTGCTCGCCGTTTGATTGAATCTATTGCCACCAGCGCTCACATCTAATGAAACATCGCCAAAATTATTAGAGTAGTTCAGCAAGAAATCGGTATTGATCTCACGGTAAAAAACATCATGCTCTGCATAGGCGCCGTTTGAAAATCGGTTTGTAGAAAAGTTACGCAAGAATCGGCGCTTCTCCTTGCTGTAATCCATTCCCGTGCGCAAAGTAGCAGTGAGATGAGGAGTCAGCTTTCGCGAAAGCGAGACATTTCCAAATAACCGGTCCCTATTAAAGCTATTCCTATTTTCCTTCAATATGAAATACGGATTATCAAAAAAAGTGTAGTTAAAAGAGTACTGCTGGAGACCTTCCAAGCCTGGCTGCCAGTAATTTCTCAAGCTGCTGATGTCCAAAGATCGAGGTCCCCAGGCTACCAAAGAATAATTCACGTTTTCACTACCATAACCGTTTGAGGGTCTATTATCACTTTTACTGTTGATATAATTTACACTTGCTCTTATTGTGGTGTTCTTACTGGGTTCAAAATTAAGCTTGGCAGCCACAGTCTGACGATCCAGATTAACTCCCGGGATAATGCTCTCACTACGCAGGTCTGTGAAGGAAAGGCGATAATTACCTTTGTCAAAGGCACTACCTACCGCTAGATTATTGATCGCTGTATAACCTGTTTCATAAAAGTTTTTCAAATTATCGGGATGGCTTACAAATTCTGTGGGAGTGATGGGTAATCCTGTATAGAGCGAGGTGTCTCCACCTCGCACGATAGTGCCGTCGGGCAACGTGACTGGACTGTTGAATTGTGGGATGAGCAGCCCTGAATCCAGACGAGGTCCCCAAGAGTAGGTAATATTATCGTTAATTCCAGCGCCTAGTCCATCAACATACTCAAACTGACCCGAGTTTCCCTGTCCAAACTCATTCTGGAACTGAGGCAGCTTAAATGCGCTATCTACAAAAAAGCTACTGTTTACGGATACAGACAACCCCTTGGAGGCCTTTCCGTTTTTAGTTTCTATTAACACCACTCCGTTTGAAGCTCGAGTTCCATAAAGCGCTGCCGCGGCTGGACCTTTCAAAACAGAAACACTGGCAATATCGTCTTGATTGATCTCTCCAGCTCCGTTACCAAAATCCACCTCTTGAAAACCAGCAGCGGCCTCATTAGTGAAGTTGAAGGGTGTATTGTTATTTACAGGTGTACCATCTACTATGAATAAGGGATTGTTATTAGAAAAACTGGATTCTCCCCTAATAGTAATTTTTGAGGACGACCCTACTCCAGTCGCTCCTTGTGTAACGGTAACTCCCGCTATTTTACCAGAAAGATTATCTACTAGATTCACGGCTTTGACCTCAGTAATTTCTTCAGAATCTAAGGTCTGTATGGCATAACCCAACTCACGCTCTTCTCGCCTTACGCCTAAAGCTGTAACCACAATTTGATCGAGTTCAGCGCCTTCATCAAGAGAAACATCTATCTTGGTTTGATCCCCTACCATAATCTCTTGAGACACATAGCCTAGGTAGGAAAATATTAAAGTTGCATCATCATCAGAAACAGTGATGCTATAGGATCCATTTGCATCAGTACTTGTACCGTTTTGAGTTCCTTTTTCTAGAACGTTTGCAAATGCCAACGGCTCCCCCTGGGCATCTGTCACTGTACCCGTTATTTTGGTTTGCGCACTACAAACCACACTGGCGATGATCATCGCCAATAAGTAAAATTGTTTCATAAGTTTTTTTGGAAAATTTGATTTAAGCCACTGTTCCCTGGCAACTGCTACCCGCTCCAGCTGTGCAACCATAACAATGTTGTGAGATAAGTATTTTACGGTCGTTGAGTAAATCCTCGTTATAGTCTGAAATATGCTGCACTTTACTGGCCACCTTAAGATCGAGCATCTGATTGAAGTCGCAATCATAAAGCCATCCATCCCATGAAATGGAAATCGTATTTGTACACATCACATTTTCTACCGCTGCGGGATTGTAAGCTTCCACCAGAGCGTACATGTAGTCTTCATAATTTTCAGAAGCCACCAAATAATCTAAAAATCTGGCAATGGGTAAGTTTGTAATGGCAAATAGGCTGTGAAAGTGGATACCAAAATCTTCCAGTAAAGCCGCCTTCATTTCTTTTTCCATACTTGCTTGATCACCTGGTAAATATGCTCCACTCGGGTTGTAAACCAGATCCAATCGCAAATCACTACCCGGCATTCCATAACCGCGCTCGTTCAACTCTTGCAATGCCTTAATGGACATATCAAAAACTCCCTCGCCGCGCTGTTTATCCGTTTTTCCCCTGGTCCAGTGAGGCATGGAAGAAACCACATGAATATTGTGCTCTTTGAAAAAATCTGGGAGGTCGTGGTATTTTTTATTGGCTCTGATTATGGTAAGGTTTGACCTCACGATAAAATCCTTGATTCCTGCTTTACTAGCTTCATCTACAAACCATCTAAAATCTGGATTCATTTCTGGAGCACCACCAGTTAAGTCTAACGTATGCGCACCTGTGTTTTTTATAATATCCAGTATCTGACCCATGGTTTCCCGAGTCATGATTTCTTTGCGATCAGGTCCAGCATCCACATGACAATGCGCACAAACCTGATTGCACATATAACCCACGTTCACTTGCAATATCTCAAGTTTTTTGGGTTTTAACGGGAACTGATTGGTTTCTTTTATTTTTTCAGCAAAAGTAGGTAGCTCTCCGTTAGAAAAAGGTTCACCAGCCAGTATTTCCAACTGCTTGTTTACGCCTGCTAACTCGCCTCCCTGCTTTTTGAGTGATACTTTTTTATTAACTTTCTTAACTATGGTTTCTGACATTCTATTCTTTTGTACGTGAATATTTTTGCGATTACGCAATCTTACTCTAACTGGTCTAATGGAATTGACGTTACTAGAGGTACGATTTTAAATATAGTTTGGATTTGAAAACTTCAATAAAATCCAGATATCCAAAATTACATTTCAAGCTTATTTACCTTATTCATCATTTGAACGCCGTGTACAAGTGTTGCCCCTCCCTTTATAGCGCCAGCTACATGAACCGCTTCCATCATTTCTTCCTTGGTAATACCTCGCTGTAAGCCATCGCCCGTGTAGGCATCTATGCAATAGGGACAGTGTACGGCATGAGACACGGCTAGGGCAATCAGGGATTTTTCACGAGCGCTTAGCTTCCCTTCTTCAAAGACTTTACCGTAGTATTCAAAAAATTTATCGCCTAGTTCTTCGCTCCATTCAGTGATGGAACCAAATTTCTTAAGGTCTTTTGGGTCGTAATATGTTTTTTGCATAATGATATAAATGTATCGCCCAGATTGCAAAACAACCTGACCGATGGATTAATTTAAAATAATGATATTGAACTGTAGCGCATTCCTACATGCGACTGACTATGTATTTAATAGCTAAACGGATAAGAAACTCGTGGAGAACCTTTATTTAAAGGTAAAAAGATAAAAGCCTCATCATAGCAATGCTGTGGTTTACTATTACATGGAACGCTACTTTTTATTGCTAGAAGAAGTAATTGAATTATTGTTTTTGGTAGTTCTAGGGACTCCTTTAAAATGACCCGTGCGTCGGTTTTTGTGTCTATGTCTATCAAAACTTCGAGAAGAATGGGGTGATCACCATTCTTGGATAGTAGCGACAACAGATCTTCTTTAGTTTGTGAAGATTGCCATTTTATCTTGAGGAACTCCTTTTCTGTTGCTTTCGCGAAAGCGGAACTACTTAAACCTAACAGATAAAAACCACCATCTTGCGAGGGGCCTACCGTAGAATCACCCTGAGTAAGGTTTTGAACTGCAGAATTCAAATGCTGAACAGAAAGTTGTGGCGTATCGTTGCCGACCGTGATCACATTATCAAATCCCAATTGAAACACCCTTTTGATAGCGTTTGTATATCGCTGGCCAAAATTAGAGCCCTCCTGTAAAGTTTCATCTACTAGAAAATAGGGTAAGCCTGTTTGTTTTACTGTATGAATTGTATGCTTAGTGAGTTCATCAAATAGAGCACCTGTATTGGTTAGATTTTTATTTGCAGCATCTTTCTCTCCAGACCGTGCAAAAATCATCACGGCAGTTGAATTCAAATTAGGCTGTTTAAAATCTGGTAAAATCACAGCGCGAAAATACAACACAAATTCTAGCCCCAATTCTCGATTAAGAAAATGATTTAAAACCTTTGTATTCATTACAAATTATAATCCTTGGTAGAGCCTATAAGGAATTGCCCGTAGCAGATTTCTATACTCATTTGTGTTTTTTGGTAAAGAAGAAACTCCAAAGAGCCGTTGACTAACCTAGGTAATCCAACCTAGGCTTCGATAATTAAATGAACTCAAATAAAAAATGTATTGAGATTGTATAGGTTAAATTCAAAATTCAGTAAGGTCGATAGCTCCTACATTGTAAGTATTGTAAAACGGGATCCCTTCTTTTTCACAAGTCCTCTTCCATTTCTCTACAGAACTGCGGTAGTTTGATCCATCGCTTAGAATAGCTTTTGGGCTGAGATCTTTGATCAAACGCTGAATATTGATTTTTGGAGAATGCGATATTAAAACTACTGGATTGTCAATTTGATCAGACCATACTCCAGTAGAATCAATTCTAATGAGACTTACTTCTTCAAAATCGATACTATTTTGCAACACTCTAACCTTTATGGATTTATTGCGGTGAGGTTCTATATTTTTCAATCGTTCCAAACTTATTTCACGTCTCACAAGATCAATTTTTGTAAGGTCTACAAAAAGTTCAATGCGGTCATCACTAATCAAGCTTATAGCGCTACCCCTCGCCTGATGCAAAAGCAACATTTGATTTTTTTGATTTTTATTCTCTTGAAAAACTATGCCAATAAGAAGAAAGAGTAGAGCTACTAAACTTATGTGCAACATGCTGTTAGGCCTCAACATTTTTATTGCTTCTTTTTTACTTCGGTTTGCAAAAGGTCTTATAAATAGAGCTAAGCCAAATAAAATCACATAGATCAAAATCAACTGATGAGTCTCTAGATACAAATCCTTAAATATCAAGCCATCAAAAGAACTGATTGCAGCCACTAAGTCAATAATCCAATTTAAAACATTGTTCAAGAACATTACTAAAAAGGCAACGGGAGCACCTGATAATAGTAAAACAATAAGAAGCAAGGAAGCTCCTATTATGAAAGGTAATAAGGGTAAGAGTATCATGTTTCCCACCAAAAAAAGTCCAGGCAATTGATGAAAATAATAAACACTTAAAGGTGCTACTCCTATCTGAGCTGCAAGAGTCACCGTAAAAATTCCCCATAAAAAATTCTTTACTGGATTGTGCCACTTCCATAAGCTTCTTAATATAGGTTGTAGAAGAACTATTGCATAAACGGCCGTATAGCTCAATTGAAATCCCACCTGAAACAGTAAACGGGCATCATAAAGTAGTAGGAAAAAGGCAGATAGGGTCAGGGAGTGAAAAGTAGAAGCTTTTCTCTTGATGTTCATTCCTATGGCGACAAAAGAAAACATAGTCACAGCTCTCAATATTGAAGGTGACAAACCTGTCATGATTGCAAAGCACCATAAAAGGAAAATTATCAGTACACTTTGAAACCACCTGCCATATTTAAGCCTGATTAGTGGTTGGGTCAAAATTTTGAGGATTATTAAAATAATACCAACATGCAAACCGCTCAATGCCAGAATATGAATGACTCCTGCATCGCGGAAACTTTTGGTTATTTCTGAGTCAATGTTCTGTCGCTGACCCAAAACCAAAGCCTCTATCATAGATTGCGGCCCCTCATCCAGACCTGCTAGATCGAGCCGTGACAAAATAGTTTGCTTCAAGTTTTCGATAGGGTTCCGACTTGCATCAAAACCATCTTTTACTTCAAATATGGCTGGCTTATCCACATAGATCTGCCCATAAACATTGATGGACTTCAAATATTCTTTGTAATTAAAATCTCCAGGATTGCGTGCATTACTGGCATCGTTTATATCGTCATACACCAATAATTGCTGCCCTACCCGGTAATCTACAGAGTCAGATCTCTTGAACAATACCAAGATTCTCCCAGAGGAATTTTTACCATCCACTGACAAAACATCTGCATAAAAGCGGGTATTATAATCATTTGAGGAGAGCTGATCCGATAGCTGAAATCGCACCAAGCGATCCTTGCCGATGACATCTTGATCAGTAAAGTGATCGTCAGGCAAAGCTTTAGATACTTGATAAGATCCAATTCCAAAGAAGAAGAAAAACACTAAACCAATAAGCCCAAACACAGTTTTTCTCCAAATCCATGTACGAGGTAAAACAGATAGGCCTATTAACAAAAAGACAGATGAGACAAGACCTACCTGAATCCACAGTAATTCCATTGGAAAAAACCGCGCACAAAGGATTCCCGCGATCAATAAAATCAAAAATCTGTAAAATGGGTATCCCATTGAATTTTAAACAGTTGGTGGCTGTTTAAAATTAATTAATTTTTTGATAATTACAGATTCTCTAAAATTTCAAGTTTGAGTCATAAATTTAAGGACGAGCAATTAGGGCAAATTAACATATTCTAATACATCAATTTTCAAAAAATAGACTCCACAGAATAAGCAACCATCAGCGCGGTGATCTTCAATTTCACACAGATATTGACGAAGACTAAAGCCTTCCTACACTTAAGTAGGATCCGAGCCAGAAAGGTTCGTTAAGCGATGAAATAATCACTCCCCTGGAAGTACTGGCATGTATAAATTGGATTTCGGCGGGCGTTACATTAACGACCATGCCTACATGGTTGAGGCGGTTTTTGTTGCTTCCCGTGGCAAAAAATATGAGGTCTCCATCTTTCACTTCATCAATCTCAATTTCTACGGTCGCTTCTTTAAGCGTTCCCGTGGTACGTGGTACAGTCACCCCAGCCGCTTTGTAAGATGTGCAGATAAGACCGCTGCAATCCATACCACGTTCATCATTTCCCGCGTATTTCCATTTAGTCCCTAGAAAGGTGCGAGCAGCGGCAATCGCTTGATTTTCTATAGTGATTTCATTAGTACTGTCGGTAGGTTCAGGGTTTACGGTTTCGGTGATTCTGTCACGTTTTACTGGACTGCGATCATTAGTACCACCTCGCTTGTCCCTTTGTTTTTTTGTGGTGACAACGCGTGGTTTTTTACTCGCACACGACGTCAGAATCGGTGTGCCTAAGAATATTATGGTCAAGATCAGTATTGAAAATAATCTAAAATAATTTTGATTTTTACGCTTTCGCGAAAGCGAGATCATAAAATGCATATTACTTATTTAAGGATTCATAGATCAAATGAGCTGTTTTCTCACTGGCTCCCACGCCACCTAATTTTTTCTCTAGATCGTAATAATTACTGAAGATGCGATTGCGCTCTTGGGGCTCAAGAATTTTTTGAAGTTCCTTTTCAAGGTTTTTGGTATTGAATTCTTTTTGGATCAATTCTTTAACAACGGGCGCATCCATGATCAGGTTAACCAGCGAAATGTAATCCAATTTAACAATACGTTTTGCTATATGATAGGAGATGCTACTCCCTTTATAGCAAACGATTTGTGGTACTTTAAACAAACCCGTCTCAAGAGTCGCGGTACCAGAAGTCACCATCGCAGCATGGCTGAGACTGAGCAGATCATAGGTCTCGTTCATGACCAGATGCACTTTATAATCCTTTAAAAACGGTGCGTAAAAAGACTCATCTTGCCCTGGAGCCCCAGCTATAATGAATTGATAATCTGCAAATCGTCCCACCATTTTGAGCATTACATCAAGCATCTTTCTAATTTCTTGCTTTCGGCTTCCCGGCAATAGGGCGATCAGCGGCCTGTCGTCCAGGTGATGCTTTTCAAGAAAAGAATTGTGGTCGACTCTAGGTCTTTGTGCAATAGCATCTATAAGCGGGTGGCCTACAAAATGAACCGGAAACTGATGTTTTTGCTCGTAAAACTCTTTTTCAAATGGGAGAATCACGTACATCTCGTCCACATCGCGTTTGATGGACTTTATGCGACCTTCTTTCCAGGCCCAGATTTGGGGCGATATGTAATAGTGGTTCTTAAAGCCTTGCTTGCGCGCCCAGTTCATAATTCTGAAGTTGAAGCCTGGGTAATCAATGTAGATTACTATATCCGGATCAAATTCTTTGATATCTGCCTTGCACAGCTTTACATTTTTGAAAATCGTGGGTAGGTTGGACAGCACTTCAGCAAATCCCATAAAGGCCAAATCGCGATAGTGTTTCACCAGTTTGCCACCCTGCTCTTGCATGAGGTCGCCACCCCAGTATCTAAACTCTGCATGTGCATCTTTGATCTTAAGTTCCTTCATCAATAGTGATCCATGAAGATCTCCGCTTGCCTCGCCCGCTATAAAATAATACCTCATACCTTAAAATTCAAAATATAGAACTGCGAGTGCTGCAACTACAGTCGCCAGTAGAACGCCTCTAGCTTCATAATATTGAGGCTTCTTTTGGAACTTACCAATCTTCTTAGTCAAGAACAAAAAAAATAAGAATAGGTTTAACATGGCACCCAACGCAATTATGCCGCCTAGAAAACACTTCTCAATAGATTGTTCAAAAGTATAATCCAGACTTTCCTTGCTAAAGAAAAATACATAGAGGTACATACCAATCAGGTTTGCTACAATCCCAAACACAAAACCTTTGAACATCTTAATTACCAAAATCCCAAGTATTTAATTCACTTATATAATGGTGTGCGGTAAGATCATATTGTGTAGGTACTATAGAAATATAATTATGTGCCAGTGCCCACTCATCAGTATCCTCGCCCTTATCATCATTTACAAATTTACCCGTAAGCCAATAATAATCGTTACCGTAAGGGTTTGTGCGCTTGTCAAACTCCTCGACCCATCTCGCATTTGCCTGACGACATATTTTGATGCCCTTGAGTTCTTCTGATGTTGCTTTGGGTATGTTTACGTTGAAAACCACTCCTTTGGACATTCCATTTTTGAGTACCTGCTTAATGATCTCTTTCACATAATGGGCAGATTGATCAAAGTCTGCATCAGGACTATAATCACACAAAGAAAAACCTATGGCGGGAACCCCTTCTATACCTGCCTCTACAGCTGCACTCATCGTTCCACTATAAATCACATTAATGGCACTGTTGCTGCCGTGATTGATGCCGCTTAGACACAAATCTGGTTTTTTCCCGATTATCTCATGCCTTGCCAGTTTAACGCAATCCACTGGAGTACCGCTTGTCATGTATTCCTTGTGGTCATACGAGTGTTGCTTGAACTCCTTAATATGCAAGGTATTGTTTATGGTAATTGCATGTCCCATGGCACTTTGAGGTTTGTCTGGAGCTACCACAACCACATCGCCTAGTTCATTTGCGATTTTAATAAGTGTGCGTACTCCCTTTGCAGTGATACCATCATCATTTGTTACTAAAATGAGTGGTTTTATATTTTCTTCCATATGATTTTTAAGGTGGTTAAATTTAAGTAAATTAGCCAGACCTTGAAGAATTAGTGCCTTACTTTACCAATCCTATATTGGCACGATTTTTTATATCTATTGAAGTACAAATGAAGATACTTATGAATTTCCTCAAAAATAATTTTGCTCTAGCGATTTTTACGCTACTTATCGCAACCGCCAGTTGTAGTTTTACCAACACTATAGACCCGGGCGATAAAGAAAAAGAGCAGCTTCTGGTTAATCTGATCTCCCACGTACTCAAACGCAACCATTACAGCCCAGCGGATCTTACAGATCAATTTTCTAAAGATGTATTTGATAATTATATAGATGACCTAGATCCTGGTAAACGTTACTTTACTGCGGCAGATTATGAGGAATTTAAAACCTACGAGTATTTAATTGATGACCAGATAAGAGACAGTAAGGTAGATTTATTCAACCTCACTTATGATCGTTTGTTGCAGAGGCAAAAAGATAGTGAGAAGATCTACAAGGAAATCATCACGCAGCCCTTTGATTTTACCATTGATGAAGAAATCAATGTGGATTATGATAAGCTGGATTATGCAGCCACTCGAGCCGAATTAAAAGAGCGCTGGAGAAAAATGCTGAAGTTGTCCGTGCTGAATAATTATTACGATAGGATCCAAGAGCAGGAAGATGGGGAAACTTCAGATTCCTCTTCTCAAGAAGATAGTTTTGATGATATTGAAGGAAAAGATATTGTAGATACTAAAGGAACTAAATCCCTCGCTGATATAGAAAAGGCCGCTCGCGCCGAAGTAAAACGTTCCATGGATGAAAACTTCTCTCTTAATGATGAAGTAGAGCGTATCGATTATTTTTCTTTATTTGTAAATGCCATCACTGCACATTTTGATCCACATACAAACTACTTTCCGCCGCGCAACAAGGATCGCTTTGATATTTCCATGAGTGGAAAACTTGAGGGAATAGGCGCGCGTCTCCAAAAAAAGATGGATTATATAAGCGTACTGGAAATTATTTCTGGGGGTCCAGCATGGAAAAGTCAGGAATTGGAGATAGGTGATAAAATCTTGAAAGTAGCTCAGGAAAATGATAGCGTTGCAACTTCTGTTGTGGGAATGCGTATCTCAGACGCGGTAGAGCTTATAAAAGGTCCTAAAGGTACCAAGGTAGTTCTTACACTCAAAAAAGTAGATGGCAAAGTTGAGGAACTGACCCTTACCCGCGATGTAGTAGAGCTTGAAGATACGTACGCAAAATCTGTACTGACGCTAGATGATCAATTGAGATATGGCCTTATTGACTTGCCAAAGTTCTATTTTGATATGGAAGATCCAAATGGCCGCGCCTCTGGAAATGATGTGCGTACGGAGATCAAGAGATTGAAAGAAGAAGGTATGGAAGGTCTCATTGTAGATTTACGCAATAATGGTGGTGGTTCCCTTAGAGAGGTTGTTGAGATGGCTGGACTTTTTATTGAAGAAGGTCCAGTGGTTCAAGTTGCTTTAAAAAATCGTCAGACTCAAGTGTTACGCGATATGGATAGTGGTGACATTTTATGGGAAGGACCACTCGTGATCATGGTCAATCAGTTCAGCGCCTCTGCTTCAGAGATTCTAGCAGCCGCCCTTCAAGACTATGACCGAGCTGTCATTTTGGGGAGTGAACAAACATTTGGTAAAGGAACCGTTCAAAATTTTGAGGACCTTAATAGATGGGTTCGTAACAATGAACTTGGAGATCTAGGTGCCGTAAAACTGACAACACAAAAATTTTATAGAGTCAATGGTAGCAGCACCCAACTTGAAGGCGTAAAAAGTGATGCCGTCGCACCTAATAGATACAGTTACATAGAGGTGGGCGAGCGCGATGAGCAATTTCCCCTGCCTTATGATGAGATACCCAAAGCAGATTACTCAAAGTTTACGGGATATGCAAATCTCGCTGAAAGTATTGAAAAGTCAAGAAATCGCATAAAAGCCAATTCAAATTTTAATCTAATTGAAGAAAATGCTCAATGGCTGGCAGACCAGCGCGAGGATAATGATATACCTTTGAATTATGACGATTATACCGCACGTATTGATGCTCTCGACAAACAAACCGAAAAGTTTGAAGAACTGGACGATTACAAAAACGACCTTAAATTTCAGCTTCTAAAAAATGACATGGCTGCGGTAGAGCTCGATTCTGTACTTAAAGAAAAGAGAGAACGCTGGATGAAAAGTCTTAAGAAGGATATCTATTTAGCAGAAGCCGTAAATATCTTAAAGGATTTACGCATGAATAACATTGAGAACAATTCTAGCAAATACACGATTAAAAATTAATGTCCCGATCATCAGGATCATTGTGGAAACTAGCGTTCCAAAAATTCAATAAGGATTTTTGGGGCGTTTCTAGTTTATGCGTGATTCTGTTTTATGCGATCTGTGCCATTTTTGCTTACGTTCTCGCTCCTGACGATACCCAATTTGCCAACCAGATGCACATTAGCATTCACTCGCAGTCGCCTGGTTTTACCGTGGATATGATTGAACTGCCCTATTCCGGCGATAATCAAAGTCGTTTTTGGGACTGGTATACCGGAACCAAAACCACTCAAGAAGAAATTCCTTTTTCAGAACTCAAGAAGGAAAATGGAAATATTCTGTATAGACCCTATAATGTGGATGGAAAGGAAATGCCATTTATTGAAATAAACCATAAGGTAGCCAGTGGCATTGAACTATCTCGCTTTCGCGAAAGCTTCACCTCAACAAAAACCTTTCTTCTAGGAACAGATAAGTATGGGCGTGACCTGCTCAGTCGCATGCTGGTCGGAACTCGCATTAGTATTTCAATCGGGTTTGTGACCGTGCTTATTTCGCTGTTGATCGGAGTATTGCTTGGGGCGATCGCTGGTTTTTATGGTGGTAAAATCGATGCGGCAATCATGTGGATTATTAATGTTACCTGGTCCATCCCCACACTTCTTATGGTTATTGCAATCAGTATTGCGCTGGGAAAAGGCTTTTTTACAGTATTTATTGCCGTGGGGCTTACCATGTGGGTAGAAGTTGCTCGGGTAGTGCGTGGACAGGTGATTACCGCAAAAGAATTTCAATACGTAACTGCTGCTCGTGCTTTGGGTTACAACAATTGGAGAATTATTACGAGACACATTTTACCCAACATCATGGCTCCAGTTATCGTGATCAGCGCGGCCAACTTTGCGGCATCCATACTTATAGAAAGTGGCTTGAGCTTTTTAGGACTGGGAGCGCAACCGCCCATGCCCAGCTGGGGTGGAATGATTAAAGATCATTATCAATACATTATTTTGGACAAAGCATATCTGGCCTTGGTTCCTGGATTTGCCATTATGACATTGGTCATGGCCTTCATGCTTTTGGGCAATTCGCTGCGTGATGCGCTTGACGTAAAAACTACTTAATGAGAAAACTTATCTATCCCATACTTGCACTAATATGTGTAGCAGCGCTAGTTTGGGTTCAAACACAGCAGGAAAAAGAACTGAAAGAGCTTCCAGCTCCTCAAACTCGTGACACTACTGTTGAAGCAGAAATTTCTCCTTGGCTGACCGTAAATGACTTCTTGCCTAAATCAGAAGGCGAGATCGTACATCATTACACTTATAGCCTCGCTTATAATGAAGATCATGAACAGGCGCAATGGACGGCTCATGTGCTAAAGTCGAGAGACATCAATAGTAATGATTTTGAAAGACCCTATTTTGAGGTTGATCCAAATGTTTCTACAGGTGCGGCGCACTGGAAAAACTATAAAAAGAGCGGATATGATCGTGGACACTTGGTTCCAGCAGGAGATCGCAAAGCGAGCAAACAAGCTTACGAAGAAACATTCCTCACATCAAACATTAGTCCTCAAAAACATGAATTCAATGCAGGTATTTGGAATAGTTTAGAACAAAAAGTACGTGGTTATGCTCTTGAATACGGAGATTTGTATGTGGTTACCGGTCCCGTTTTGCGCGACAATCTTAAAACCATAGGTACAGAAAGAGTTTCTGTACCTAAGTATTTTTTCAAGATTATTTATCAAGATACCAGAAACGGTGGTGCGATGACGGGCTGGCTCATTCCAGCAGATACGAGCAGTACTGATCCAAATGGTTTTATTGTTCCCGTAGATAAGATTGAGCAGATTACTGCAATTGATTTCTTTCCACAGCTGGACGATGCTGTTGAGGATAGGTTGGAAAGTGAAAAAGGGATGAGTCGGTAGGTTTTTGGTAGTATTGCTTTCGCGAAAGCGAAATCCCAATCATGGTTGGTAAAGTATTTTAGCTATTTATAGGAAGCTCTTTGGTTGACTCACGCTTGATTAATGACGTTTCCAAAATCTTGGTCACAAATGGTTTATTGATTCCAGATTTTTTAGCTTTCATTTCCTTGTATAATCTCTTAAAGGCTTCTCTACCCATTTCAAATCCCGGTTGATTAATAGTGGTCAGTGCGGGAGAAATTGCGGAAGACATGAACCAATTGCTAAAACCTACCACGGAAACTTCATCTGGAACTTTAACCCCCATGGATCTCAATTTTGTGATAGCGCCTATGGCAACCATATCTGTATTGATAAAAACTCCATCTACGTCAGAATGTTGTGTCATCATTTTTTCAGCAAACTCATTTCCCTCCTCAAAACTCATTTCTTCACATATATATATCAAGGAGGGGTCAAATTCCATATTATTTTCTCTCAATGCTTGCCTGTATCCCAGAAACCTATCGATAGAGTTTTGAGGCAATAGGGGACCTCTAAAATGTGCGATACGTTTACAGCCTACGTCTATTAGGTGTTGAGTTGCATTTTGAGCAGCTTTACGGTCATCAATAATTATCTTGGAACAGTCCACTAGCTTTGCAACCTTATCAAACATGACTAGCGGCTTACCTTGATTTTTGAAATCTGTTAGATGGGAATAATCTGCTGTTCCGTTTGCCAGAGATATGAGTAGTCCATCAACATTTTTACTGAGTAGCAGTTCTACTTGCTTTTTTTCAAGCGTGTAGGATTCATTACTTTGTAAGGTAATGACTAGATACCCTTTCTTTTCTGCTTGACTGATTATTCCTTTTATCACACTTGAGAAAAAATGATGTACAATCTCGGGAATGATCAATCCGATGGTTTTTGACTCCTTGGTTCGCAGGTTAACGGCAAATGAATTAGGTCTGTAATTTTTGGTTATTGCTAGTTCCTTGACTTTAGCCTTTGTTTTTTTACTGACGTCGGGATAATCCTTAAGTGCTTTTGACACAGTAGCAACAGAGATATTAAGAATCTCCGCTATTTCTTTGAGGGTTATAGGTTTCATATCGCAAATTAAACTCAAATTATCAAAATCCGAAAACGATTTCGGAACTTTCGAAAACGATTTCATTAAACTTTTCATATTTATCCCTTGGCTATACTGATAAATTAGCGACGTAAATCAGGTTTTAATATCTAATCAATAATTTATCATGAAAACAAAATACTTAAAAAGTGGACTGGCGCTCGCAATTGCATTTCTATGCTGCGCAACGGCTTATGCCCAATCAACCATTTCCGGTAAGGTAGTTGATACAAATGGTGAGCCTTTGTTCAACGTTAATGTCGTAGTCAAGGGTATCTCTAAAGGTGCCGTAAGCGATTTTGAGGGTAATTATACAATCCTAAACGTAGAAGACGGCACCTACAAAATTGAAGCAAGCTCGCTAGGCTATGGTACAGTGAGTAAGGACATTATCGTAGCTGGCCAGGATCTAACAATAGATTTTCAACTTAAGGAAGATGCAAGTTCCCTCGACCAAATTATCGTTACAGGTGTTGCAAATCCTAAATCTAGGCTTGAATCATCAGTTTCCATCACTACTATTAAGCCTACCGTATTAGAGCAATCTGCGCCGCGTACCACAGCAGAGATTTTTAGAACGGTTCCAGGAATAAGGGCGGAGTCTTCAGGTGGTGAGGGTAATTCAAACATTGCTGTAAGGGGTGTTCCCGTTTCTTCTGGCGGGTCTAAATATGTTCAGATTCAGGAAGATGGATTGCCGGTACTTCTGTTTGGCGACATGTCCTTTGCGACTGCTGATATTTTTACCAGATACGACTCAAATATCGCGCGTATTGAAGCTATACGTGGTGGTTCTGCTTCTACCTTGTCCTCAAATTCGCCTGGTGCTATAATCAATTTGATAAGCAAGACAGGACGTACCGAGGGAGGGTCACTGTCCACCACTTTTGGAGCTGATTATGATAACTTCAGAACAGATTTTGAATATGGTTCTCCTATAGCTGATGGTCTGTATTTCCACATGGGTGGATTCTATCGTGTAGGTCAGGGAGTGAGAGAAGCAGGTTACACCGCAAACAAAGGTGGCCAGTTCAAATTCAACATCACAAAAGAATTTCAAAAAGGTTATGTTAGACTATATGCTAAGTATTTGAATGATAAAGCTATTGCATATTTGCCTAATCCCATTGCTGTTTCTGGAACTAACGATGACCCTGAGTTTAGCAACATAAGAGGATTTGATGCTAATAATGAAACCCTTCATACTCCTTTTTTAAGACAAAATGTAGGTCTGGGAGCCAGTGGACAACTGAGAAGATCTGATGTAGGCGATGGGATGAATCCTATCTCAACATCAGTGGGAATGGAAGCATCATTTAATCTCATTGATGATTGGAAATTAACAAATAACGGGCGGTTTTCATTCAATAAGGGTGGATTCAACTCGCCTTTTCCAGCATCAGTATTAACTGCCGATGATTTTCTTGCGGGAGGTTTTGCAACAGATCGCGATTACGCTAGCCTAACTTATGCTGATAATGGTGCACCAGTCGCAGGGGATGCTATTTTAGCACCAACCGTGCTCTTTGACACCCAATTGAACAACTTTAATAATTTTATGAATGACACGAGGTTGTCAAAATCCTTTGAAAAACTGGATGTAACAGTAGGATACTTTAAGTCTTTCCAAAATGTATCCATGTCCTGGTTATGGAACTCCTACCTTTTAGAAGCTTCTGGAGATCGTGCACGATTGATTAATGCATTCACAGATACTGGAGAGGCTAGAAGCGAAAACGGTCTAATAGGATATGGGTCTACTTTATTTGGAAACTGTTGTGAGCGTAATTACGATACAGAGTATAACGTCTCTGCCCCATATGCTGATATTTCTCTTGAAGCCACTGAAATGCTCAACTTTAACGCAAGTGTACGATATGACTCTGGTCGAGTAAGCGGTTCATTTGCGGGTCCAACACAAACGACTTATGATGTGAACAATGATGGTCAGATTTCTTTCATAGAACAGAATGTGGGAGCAATAGATGTCGCAAATCCTACTGCTGTAGATTATGAGTACGATTACTTCTCCTATTCCTTTGGTGCTAATCTAAAACTAACAGATACTCAAGCTATGTTTGCTCGTTATAGTAGAGGCGCTTCCGCGAAAGCGGATAGAATATTATTTGCTGGTCTAGATTATCTGGATGGTGACAATATTAATGCGTTGGACTTTCTAGCACAGGCAGAATTAGGATACAAACAAGGATTTGAAAATGGTGCCGTCTATGCTACCGCATTTTACGCACAAACAACCGAAGAGGGTGGTTTTGAAGCTACCACACAGTCTATAATTGAGAATGATTATAAATCATTAGGTCTTGAAGTAGAAGGTTTTTATAGCATTGATGACCTGAGCTTAAGAGGAGGAGTTACGTATGTGAATGCAGAAATCGACTCAGGAGATAACGCAGGCAATAAACCTAGAAGACAACCCGACTTTATTTATAATTTTCTTCCATCATACTCTTTTGGAACAGATGCCAAGCATAATGTAGGTCTAAGTTTTATAGGTCAAACCAAAGCATTTGCTCAGGATAGCAATGAGCTAGTACTTCCAGCATTTCTGATCGTGAGTGGAAATGTAAACTTTGCTATCGCTCAAGACCTAAGAGCAAACCTTTCAGTAAATAATATATTTGATTCTTTAGGAATTACTGAATCAGAAGAGGGATCGATAACTGAAGGTCAAACAAATTTCATAAGAGTAAGACCCGTTCCAGGAAGATCAATATCGCTAGGTTTAAATTATAGCTTCTAAGATTTTACGTATTAGCCATACAGTTTAGTTTGATCAGAGTTGTCGGAGATCCGTACTTCGGCAACTCTTTTATTCCAAGAAAAATTATGAAGACCGCCCTAACGATTTTATTTATTGTCATAGCTTCGGGTGTCTATTCTCAGTCGGCAAATGAAGAAAAGCAAAGTTCTTCCCTCGTAGTTTATGGAGTGGACGACTGTCATTATTGTTATGATAGCAAGATTCTCCTTGATGAAAATAAGGTGGATTATATTTTTTATAATGTCGATCTTAATGCAGAGAAAAGACGTGAGATGGTGGAAGGTCTCAAAAAAGCAGGAATCAGCCTTAAAAGCTTAAAGATGCCGGTAATTAAAAAATAAGAGAAGTTTTTACTGAACCAGGGAGACTTTGATGAATTTCTAAAACAACTCCTTCTATTTGTTAAAGATGATTGAAAAAGTAAAAAAGAGCTTCTGGCAAATATGGACGATGAATTTTGGGTTTTTCGGAATCCAGTTCAGTTTTGGCCTCCAGCAAAGCAATATGAGCGCCATTTATAAATATTTAGGTGCTGAGGAAAGTGAAATTCCGATTCTCTGGCTCGCTGGACCGGTAACTGGATTAATTATCCAGCCCATAATAGGAGCTATCAGTGATGGGACCTGGTCTCCAAAATTTGGAAGAAGAAAGCCATTTTTTTTGATAGGCGCTATTTGCGCGAGTGTCGCACTTATTTTTATGCCTTATTCTCCTACTATATGGATAGCTGCCAGTTTGTTATGGATACTGGATGCAGGCAATAATATCGCAATGGAACCCTATAGAGCTTTTGTTTCTGATGTGCTTCCTAAACAGCAGCATTCATTAGGCTTTTTGATGCAAAGTTTCTTTACTGGTTTAGGAACAACCTTAGCTAATTTTACTCCTGCAATTCTAATTTCAATAGGATTCTTTGCGCTGACTGATACCATGGATAATGGTATTCCCGTAGCCACTTACTGGGCGTTTTTTATTGGAGCATTTGCAAGTATAGCCAGTATCCTGATTTCGGTTTATTCAACTAAAGAATATCCGCCTACAGAAGAAGAGTTGGCTCTATTGCAAAAGGAGAAAGAGTCAGGGAACTTGATTTCTAGAACTGCTAGAGATATTGTAACCGCATTCCGTGAGATGCCGCTTACAATGAAACAGCTCATTCCCGTTAAATTCTTTACCTGGTACGCCATGTTTTGTTACTGGCAATATCTTACCTCAGCAATGTCATTGAGTTTTTTCAATACACTTGACACGGATACCGTAGGTTTCAAAGAAGCCCAAGTACTCACTGGCCAAGTCAACGGATCGTATAACATCGTATGCTTCATGGTGGCATTTGCCCTTGTACCACTAGCCTATAAGATAGGCGCAAAAGGCGTTCATTTTTTCAGCTTGCTTGTAGGAGCAATAGGTGTGTTATTTCTCCCAGATCTGAGTGTAGTCGATGTGTTGTTTGCCTTTCCAAATCCCTTTGGTTCAGGAACTATAAATATTCACACAGTTTATCTGGCAACTGTGGGATTAGGTATTGCCTGGGCCTCAATGCTAGCCATGCCATATCAATTGCTAGCTGGGTCGATTCCGAAAAATAAAACGGGAGTATATATGGGTATTTTCAATATGTTTATTGTAATACCTATGATCATCCAGATCTTGACCATGCAGGGTTTTGTATATAAGCTTCTGGGAGAAAATCCGATCAATGTAATTAAGCTTGCAGGTATATTCCTGGCGCTCGCTGCCGTTTTTACACTGTTTATTACCGTAAAGAAAAAAATTCAATTAGCCCATTAGATAATGAATATAACTAGCGATGCACTAAGCCTTCTAAACGCTGCCCGAACCCAACACGGATTCCTTGCGAGCGCTTCCGATATTTCAAATTACAAGCGAATTTGGGCTCGTGATGGAGTGATTTGTGGCTTAGCCGCTTTGTTAAGCGTTAATGATTCATTGATAGAAACGTTCAAAAATACCTTAAGTACTCTTGCAGATCATCAACATAGATTAGGAAACATACCTTCTAATGTACATTTCAAAGAAGATGGAACAACTGAGGTAAGTTTTGGGGGTCTAGCAGGTCGAGTTGACACAATCGCTTGGTTTGTAATTGGAGTTTGTAATTATTCTCATTTTGTGAAAGATAAGAGATTTCTTGATAGAATGCTACCTCATATTGATAGGGGACTTGATCTACTCCAAGCCTGGGAATTTAATAATAAGGGTCTTATTTATGTACCTAGATCTGGAAACTGGGCCGATGAATACATTACAGAAGGGCATATTTTTTATGATCAAGTTCTTAGACTATGGGCATTGAGATGTTTGCAAAGAGTCACGTACTCAGAGTCCAGAAATAAGTACATTGAAAGGCTTACGACATTGATAGAAAATAATTATCAAAAAGGATCTTTCAAGAATCCTTATCATCCAAAAGCTTATG
>JBATVD010000004.1:0-15511 GCA_049671565.1 Nonlabens sp. | reverse complement strand
GAGTCTGTGAGTCTGTGAGTCTGTGAGTCTGTGAGTCTGTGAGTCTGTGAGTCTGTGAGTCTGTGAGTCTGTGAGTTAAGTTGTTTTATTTTTTAAATGTGGGCAACTATTGTCTCAAATTAGAATCATTTATATTAGAAAGAATAGTCTAGCGAGTGAAAAATTTTATCAAAAATAACCTGCCTACGTTCTCTAAGACTATTGAGGTCAAAAAGGAAGAAATCGACAATCTGGATCACGTGAACAACGTGGTTTATGTACAGTGGGTAAATGATATAGCTATAGAGCACTGGCAAACCGTTGCAACAGAAAAGTTGCTTGCTACCTATGACTGGTTTATGATCAAACATAGCCTTGAGTACAAGGGTGCCGCTGTTTTGGGCAACTTGGTTAAAATCATCACGCAAGTAGGAAGGGCAACAAACATACGTTATGAGCGTTTAATTGAAATAAGAAATGCGGCTACTGACCAGTTGCTGGTAAAAAGCATTTCTGACTGGTGTGCAGTCGATAAAAATGGAAAACCACTACGCATCTCAGATGAGTTGAGAGCTGCGTTTGAGATTTGAGATTTTGAAAGCGAAATCCTTGCCCCAACCCTAAAGGGTGGGATTTCTTAGCACCTTATAAAAAGAAAGGTTTGAGTATTGTATTTAAAACTTGGAATTTGGAATTTTGAATTTTAAACTTTGAAACTGAGACCTTGAAAAGTAAAATCATTTACCCAACTGCTTTGACCGCGCTCAGCACGACGCCTGAAGGGTGGTGTTTCTAAGTTTCAAAAGATTTTTAGTGTTTGGGATTTGGAGTTTGGAGTTTGGAGTTTGAAAACGAAATCCTTTCCCCAGCCCTAAAGGGTGGGATTTCTAATTAACTTATAAAAAGAAATGTTGAGCACTGTATTTAAACCTTGGAACTTGAAACCTGGAATCTTGAACCTCAAACTTGGAACTTAAAAAGCCACTGCGATAAAAAATATTATGAAAAAGTACTTGTTTTTATTATCTGGATTAGTGTTTTTGATTTTGATCTCGTCGTGTAGAAACGACTTTGAGTTTGAATCAAGCACGGGAAATCTAGAGTTCTCGCAAGACACGGTTTTTCTGGATACTGTTTTTAGTACCATAGGTAGCAGTACGCGTACTTTTAAGGTGTACAATAGAAGTGATGACGACATCGTGATCCCAACCGTGGGTCTGCGTCGTGGCGAGCAATCGCGGTATCGACTTTCCGTGGATGGAGCGCCAGGTCGGGTTTTTGAAGATGTGGAACTACTAGCCAAGGATTCCATGTTTATCCAAGTAGAAACTACCATTGACATCAATGATTTTTCAGGTGGCACGGATTTCCTATATGAAGATCAGATTGATTTCGATAGTGGAGCCAATTTACAAACCGTGGAACTGGTTACCTTAGTTCAGGATGCCATCTTCCTATTTCCAGAACTTGAAGATGATGGCACCATTGCCTGTGTACCCATAGGAGAAGATCCTGATGGAAATGAGATTTGTATTGAGGGGTTTGTATTGGGTACAGAAGAGCTAACTTTTACAAACGAAAAACCTTATGTAATCTACGGATTTGCTTTTGTTCCCAATGATGCCGTAATGACCGTCGATCCTGGTGCGCGACTGCATTTTCACAACAACAGCGGAATCATCGTCACTGATAATGCAAGTATTCAAGTAAATGGAGCTTTATCAACAACGGAAGATCTAGAAAACCAAGTCATTTTTGAAGGCGATCGGCTGGAGCCTGTTTATAGTGATGTTGCAGGGCAATGGTCTACGATATGGCTGACCGCAGGTAGTAAAAATAATATTTTCAATTATACCACGATCAAAAACTCCAGCGTAGGCTTGCTCGTGGACAGCAGCAACCCTGATTCAAATGGTGCTACACTTCAAATAAATAACAGCCAAATTTATAATTGTTCCAATAATGGAATCTTGGCTACTACGGGAGATATAGATGCTGAAAATTTAGTAATAGGGAATACGGGACAATCTTCCTTTGTAGGCCGTTTTGGCGGAAGCTATAACTTCAACAATTCAACTTTTGCAAATTACTGGAATAGTAGCTTTAGAGAAGATCCTGTTGTTTTGCTTAGCAATACCATCCCTAACGCAACAGAGTTCAGCGCTGATCTTACCGAAGCTAATTTTACCAACTGCATAATTTACGGAAATCGAGATCTGGAAATCGCCTTACTCGACGACGAGACTTCTGCATTTAACTTTAGGTTTTCTAAATCGTTGCTTCGCATGAACGATCGATTTGATGAGTTATCAGAAATTCCAGCTTATGATTTTTCAAACGCTTCTATATACGATAGCATCATATTTAATCAAGATCCGCTCTTCAAGAATGTGAATTTTAATGAATATTTAATTGATAATACTAGTCCAGCAAATGGACTGGCTGATCCCGCCACCGCAACGTCAAATGATATCAATGGAACAGATCGAGGCTCTTCCCCTGATGCTGGTGCTTATGAAAGCACGAATTTAAGCGAGGAGGATTGATTCCGGATGGTCAACATAGAATGGCATTAGCGCCCTACTCCAACTTATATTTACACGCTCCTTTTATTTTTGCTAGCGCTGCGTGTATAGCTTTAAGTGGTTATGGATGTTATAGACATACGATGTGGGAGGTTTTAGGTGTCTGGATTATAGTGACTCTGGCTTTAACCAGTTATGCAGTTCACTCATATAGGTCCAATAAGAATATTAGTTTTGATGATCAAAGCATCTACATCAATTTTTCTGGTCTTGAAAATCAATGGAGTTATTTAGATATTATTCTGATCAATAGAACTGACACCAGATATTTTGCATTTGGTAAGGCCTATCGAAAGTTTAAGATCGTCCATAAAAGTAACGAGACTGTCTATTTTCTTCCTACCCATCCAGAAAGGTTTGAAAAGATGCTCAAACAACTTATAAAACTCAATCCTGAGTGTCCTATTTATATATGATCTGAAAGTTGAATTCAGTTCAATCCATAAAAAATCCCTCAAACCAACAGTTTGAGGGATTCAATTCTATATTAGAAAACCAGCTTACGACGCAATAACCGCCTGTACCTTATCTGCTGCTTCTTGAAATTCGATCGCGCTTTGTACGTCCATACCGCTGTTGTCGATCAGTTCTTTTGCGAGTTCTGCATTAGTTCCCTGTAATCTAACGATTAGAGGTACGTTCATGGCATCTCCCATGCTTTTCTTGGCGTCGATGATTCCCTGTGCAACACGGTCACAGCGCACGATACCGCCAAAGATGTTTACCAAGATTGCCTTGACACCCTTGTCTTTCAAGATGATTTTGAAAGCCTCCTCTACCCTTTTGGCATCGGCCGTTCCACCTACATCAAGGAAGTTTGCTGGAGATCCACCAGATTGCTTGATCAAATCCATAGTCGCCATCGCAAGACCGGCACCGTTTACCATACAACCTACATTACCGTCTAGGTCGACATAATTTAAACCTACCGCTTTTGCTTCAACCTCAGTTGGGTTTTCCTCGCGGGTATCGCGCATGGCCTCAAGATCCTTGTGGCGGAACAATGCGTTCTCATCCAGTGTGATCTTACAATCTACGGCTATTATCGTATTGTTACTTGCCTTAAGAACCGGATTGATTTCAAACAAAGCCGAATCAGATCCTACGTAAGCGTTGTATAATTTAGAAACGAACTTGGTCATTTCCTTAAACGCCTTACCGCTCAAACCTAGGTTAAAGGCAATACGTCGTGCTTGAAAACCTTGCAGTCCGTGAGCTGGATCCACCACCTCGGTAAAAATAAGATGCGGAGTCTCCTCTGCTACGGTCTCGATATCCATTCCACCCTCGGTAGAATACATGATCATGTTTTTTCCCTGCGCACGATCCAGAAGAACAGACATATAAAATTCTTCAATCTCTGCCTCGCCCGGCTCATAGACATCCTCAGCGACAAGCACCTGGTGTACTCTTTTCCCTTCGGCACTGGTTTGTGGGGTTACCAGATCCATTCCTATGATCTCTCCAGATATCTTTTTGACATCATCAAGGCTCTTGGCAAGTTTTACACCGCCACCCTTTCCACGTCCACCTGCGTGAACCTGAGCTTTTATAACGTGCCATCCCGTACCTGTTTCTTCGGTCAGATGCTTTGCTGCATCCACCGCTTCTTCAGAGGTTGTGGCGATCTTACCACGCTGAATGGTTACACCGTAGCTCGCTAAAATTTCTTTTCCTTGATATTCGTGAAGATTCATAAAAGTCTATTAGTTATTCGATTTATCAGCAAAAATAGCAAAGCAAAGCCACATTAAAGAAGATATTTAAGGTAAAACGCTACAGAATTGACACCTCCGGCGCGTTTTGGGTTTACTTTATGAGTTTCATTCATGGAATCGTTTCTTTTGCGCAAACGGTGTAGTTGCTCTTTACCTAGGGATCATCGTTAAGAATATATTAATGACCACGGTTTTTAAAGTCCTCGGTGGTGTATTATAGAAATCCAGTTTTACTTTTACAAGCTTAATTTTAAAAGAGAATATTCTCATGAATAATCAAGATTTGGTAAACATAGCCCAGGAACACGGTAGTCCGGTCTATGTCTATGATGCAGAGGTCATCATTGCGCAGTATGAACGTTTGGTTTCCGCTTTCGCGAAAGCGAAAAACCTTAGAATCCACTACGCAGTAAAAGCACTGTCTAACATCTCGATCTTGAAGCTCTTTAAACAGCTGGGCGCTGGACTCGATACCGTGAGTCTTCAGGAAGTAGAATTGGGACTTGCCGCCGGAGTGGATCCCAAAATGATCATCTACACGCCTAACGGTGTATCCCTCCAAGAGATTGAGCGCGTCGCTGAAAAAGGCGTACAGATCAACATAGACAACTTATCGATTTTGGAACAATTTGGTTCCAAACATCCCAAAATTCCCGTGTGCGTGCGCATCAACCCTCACGTGATGGCGGGTGGAAATGCCAATATCTCTGTGGGACACATCGATAGTAAATTTGGGATCTCGATACATCAGATTCCGCATTTGTTGCGTATCGTGGAAAACACGGGAATGACCGTGAATGGCGTGCACATGCACACGGGTAGCGATATTCTGGACATTGGGGTATTTCTTTACGCAACAGAAATCCTGTTTGAAACCGCCGCAAAGTTCAAGGATCTGGAATTCATCGATTTCGGTAGTGGGTTCAAGGTTCCTTACAAAGAAGGCGACGTCTCAACCGATATTGAAGAACTGGGCGAGCAACTGGGCGAGCGCTTCAATACATTTTGCAATGATTACGGCAAGGACATCGCGCTGGCTTTTGAACCAGGAAAGTTTCTCGTAAGTGAGGCCGGCCAATTTCTAGCGCAGGTAAATGTTGTCAAACAAACCACCTCAACCGTATTTGCGGGAATAGATTCTGGCTTTAATCATATGATACGTCCCATGCTTTATGGTTCCTACCACGGGATCAGAAATATAAGTAATCCAGAGGGTCGCAATCGATTCTACAGTGTTGTGGGATATATCTGTGAAACAGACACTTTTGCCCAGAACCGACAAATCTCCGAAATTACCGAAGGGGACATCCTTGCTTTTTCCAACGCTGGAGCCTACTGCTATTCCATGGCAAGCAACTACAACTCCCGTTTCAGACCCGCGGAGGTTTTATTTCATAATGGAAAAGCTCACGTGATCAGAAGACGAGAAACAATGGAGGATATCTTGAAAAATCAGGAGGTGGTTGAGCTGGAATTAGAAATAGAGCTCGCTAATTAATATAAATTCACTTATAAATAATTGCCAGAGCGATCGTTCTGGCTTTTTTATTTGAGCTTAGTCTCAATCCGTTAAAAGAAACGATCATCTTATATTTGGTCTCAAAATAAAATTCATGTCAAAGAAATTTTTAGCTCTACTGCTTGCAAGTATATTTTCAATCTTAAGTTTTGCCCAAGTGCAAACTGGAAAAGCCTCTTTTTACGCAGATAAATTTGAGGGTAGACAAACCGCAAGCGGAGTCAAATACAGACACAACAAACCTACCGCTGCCCATCGCACACTGCCTTTTGGCACAAAGCTTAGAGTCACAAACCTGGCCAACAATCGCAGCCAGATCGTAACCGTTAACGATCGTGGACCTTTTGTACGAGGACGTATTATAGATGTGTCAAAATCCATTGCTCAAAAACTGGATTTTGTAGGTCAAGGTGTTACTGACGTTGTCATTGAAGTAGTGGGAGATTCTCAAACGCCTGTAGAAAACGTCGATCCCGATCAAATGGGAGATACCGCAGAAGATATTGCTGCCTACGAGCAAACTCCCGCCGAATTCTATAATATAAACATAGAGCGAGCAGATCCTACGGGTTTTGGAGTTCAGATAGGTAGTTTTCAAGAATTGGCTAACTTGATCAGACTTACCGACAACTTAGAAAAAAGCTATGACAGCAAAGTGACTGCTCAAGTAAAAACAGTTCAAGGAATAAAAGTGTACACGCTAATCATTGGAAACTTCAAAGAGCGTGAGAAAGCAGAACGGTTTAGAAAAAAAGTCGCAAGGCGTTATCCAGGAGCTTTTATCGTGGAATATGCTAAGTTCGAAAATGTAACGGGTAAGTAAAGTACTGTTAAAGAATCCTCGGGTTTAAATTTCTATACTTATTTTAATCTCAAAAGGATTTATGAGTAGAGGTTTTGTAAAAGAAGAAGATCAGGAAGAAGTTCCCATCGTACCGCCCAGAGCAGATCTGCCAGACGGTTTGACGAATTATGTGACTCAGGTAGGCTATGAAGAACTGCTTGCAGAACAACGAGACCTCATACACGAAAGAGATCATATAGACACTACTGACGAAAAAGAGCGCCGTATCGCGGTCAACTTCATCAATGCCAAGCTAATTTTATTAAACCAAAGAATTGCCTCTGCTCAGATTATTGACCTAGGCAAGCAACCGAAGGACGAAGTACGTTTTGGAGCAAAGGTCAAATTATTGATAGGCAACCATAAGACGACTCAACAGTATCAAATTGTTGGTGTGGATGAAGCAGATATAGCTAAAGGTAAAATCTCCTTCATCTCACCCATCGCTAAACTTTTAACTAACAAAAAGGTGGACGATATCGCAATTCTAAAGCTGCAAAATGAAAATCGAGAGTTTAAAATTGTCAATATTTTTTATAAGTAATGATACTCGATATATTAATTGCAATAATATAGATGGATTGAACTAGCTATAATTTTGTTAATGGATATTTGAACTTGTACTTTCGTGAAATGTCAAATGTTGGGCTATTTCCATTTTCTACAATCTGATGTTGGCCAAAGTTCACTCTAAAGTTATATAGTATGTGTATCAGGTTATGGATAAGTTGGACATCTGAAACTCGATCGATAAAATTCTCGGCATATAAAAATTAAAATATAGCATCATGAAAGTATTAATGATAGGAGCTGGCAATATGGGATTGACATTCGCAGAAGGGATGGCTTCCTCTCCTTACATAAAAGATAAATATTTACTGATCTACGATAAAAGTAAAGATATCGTGGACGCCTTGAGTAAAGATGAACGATTTCATTTATACGATAACTTAGAAGATGCGGTCAAAGTTGCTCACATCATTTTTGTAGCCGTAAAACCATATCATTGTGAAGAACTCTTCAAAGAAATTAAACCCTATTTGAACAATCAACAAATCATTGTTTCCTTGATGGCTGGGGTAACTTTGGATTTTATTAGCGCAGCTACAGGTTTAAAAAAGGTAGTTAGAGCAATGCCTAACCTACCAGCAAAAGTCAGTAAAGGAGTCACAGCTTTTACGGAAACCGAGGATGTTTCAAAGATCGAACAGGTCATGATCCGTAATTTATTAGACTCCACTGGTGTGACCATACATGTTAAGAATGAAGCCTTTATTAATAAGTCGACTGGTATCTCAGGAAGTGGTCCAGCATATGTGTTTTATTTTATGAAATCCATGTTAGAGGCTGCTCTCAAAATGGGTTTCTCAGAGTACGACTCAAAAGTCCTCGTGAGCAGAACTTTTGAAGGCGCGGTTGAATTATTCAAAAAGTCAGACATCTCTCCCGAAAAATGGATAGAAATGGTCGCGTCTAAAGGAGGTACTACTCAGGCAGCCATTGATTCCATGGAAGACAATAATTTAAATAAACTTATCAAAGAGGCGGCTTATGCAGCGTTTCACAAAGCCGTTGAATTAGGTCAGGAAAATAAGTAATCCATTTACTTGGTACCAATCTCATAAGATTGGATGAGTCTGATATCTCTTTTAGGTTTAATAATTTCAAATAGTCAAACTTCATCTTCATCAGTTGCGCAGATAAATTTTACCTTTTAAGAGAGGATAATTTGTATGTTGGTGATACGTAATTATATTTTAATTGGAATAAATCCTGATGCAGCCTTATTGAGAAAGACATTTCAAAAAAGTTAGTATAACAGTCACAAAACAAAAAATCCCGAACTGTTTCCAGATCGGGATTTGTAAATGCGAGTGGTTGTTACACCTTATTTTACTTTATCTACTACTGCTTTGAAAGCTTCTGGATGATTCATGGCAAGATCTGCAAGAACCTTACGGTTTAACTCGATCCCTTCTTTCTTCACAGCTCCCATAAATTGTGAGTAGCTCATTCCATGCATTCTTGCACCAGCGTTGATACGCGTGATCCATAATCTGCGGAATGTTCGTTTCTTGTTTCTTCTATCGCGGTAAGAATAAGACATTGCTTTTTCTACTGCGTTTTTGGCTACTGTCCAGACGTTCTTTCTACGACCGAAATAACCTTTTGCCTGCTTGAGGACTTTTTTTCTGCGAGCTCTACGAGCTACTGCGTTTACTGATCTAGGCATAATTTTAATTTTTTGGAAGCAGGCGACTATCTCTAGCTCTTGTAAGCCGTACTACCGGGTTTGTAATTGAATTAATAAACCACCAAGGCTTACAACTCCCTATTTAAGGTTAAGTTGTAACTTGATATTAGGCTCATCAGCTTTGTGCACAAGTGTTGAGTGCGTCAAGGCTAATTTACGTTTCTTGCTTTTCTTAGTCAGGATGTGACTTTTAAAAGCGTGCTTTCTTTTGATCTTACCAGTACCTGTAAGTTTAAACCGCTTTTTGGCACTAGATTTTGTTTTCATTTTAGGCATAATGTCCTTATTTTAAATTCTCGCATTCTTCCATCAAACATAATCTCGTCTGATTTTAGGATTGCAAAAGTAAGGTTTTTCCATCTATACTCAGCACTTAGCAACATATTTATCCTAGAAATATTTCAGCAGATCGCACGATTTCTTAAAAAAATAAAAACCGCAACTCTAATTGCGGTTTTATATGATATGTAAAGTAAAATATTTACTTCTTCTTAGGCGCAATAAACATATTCATACGCTTACCTTCCATTTTAGGCATCTGCTCCACTTTACCCAGCTCTTCCAGGTCTTGGGCAAGTCTCAAAAGCAGAATTTCTCCCTGATCCTTATAGATTATGGACCGCCCTTTAAAAAACACATAAGCTTTGAGCTTTGCACCTTCTTTTAAGAATTTTTCAGCGTGATTTTTCTTGAACTCATAATCATGATCATCTGTGTTGGGTCCAAAACGGATTTCCTTGATCACGACCTTACTGGCATTTGCCTTGATTGCCTTCTCGCGTTTTTTTTGCTCATAGACAAACTTTTTGTAATCCATGATCTTTACAACTGGTGGGTCTGCGTTTGGAGAAATCTCCACAAGGTCCAGTTCTTTCTCTTGTGCTTCTTTCATTGCATCACGAGTATCTATGATGCGCGGCTCTCCCTCACCTACGAGTCGTACCTTACGCGCACGTATTTTCTCATTGATTGCGTGCTTGTCTTCTTTAATAATCCGCGCGGGACCGCGGCTTCTGCGTCTTCTTATTGCTATGGCTCTATAATTTTAATTAAACTTCAAATGTTTTAATACTTTGTGAGACTTCCTGGTGTATCGCTTTCGCAAAAGCGGAAACTGTCATGCTCCCCAAGTCCTCTCCACCGTGTCTACGTACAGAAATCGTACCATCGTTCTCTTCCTGCTCGCCCACGATCAACATATAAGGGATCTTGTTCATTTCTGCCTCACGGATTTTCTTACCCATGGTTTCTGCCCTATTGTCAATAATAGTGCGAATTTCGTTATTTTCTAAAGAATCTGCTACCTTTTTAGCATAATCTTCATATTTCTCGCTAAGAGACAGCACGGTACACTGTTCTGGCATCAACCACAACGGGAAATTACCTGCCGTATGCTCCAGCAAAATAGCAATAAAACGCTCCATGGAACCAAACGGTGCACGATGAATCATGACAGGACGGTGTGACTCATTGTCAGCGCCTTTATATAGTAGGTCAAACCTTTCGGGTAAATTGTAGTCTACCTGGATCGTACCCAATTGCCAACTGCGACCTAGGGCATCCTTTACCATAAAGTCCAGTTTAGGCCCATAAAAAGCTGCCTCACCCTCTTCTATTACAAAGTTCAATTCTTTGTCACGGGCCGCACTGATAATCGCATTTTCTGCAATCTCCCAGTTTGCGGTATCGCCTATATATTTTTCGGGCTTTTTAGGATCGCGTATACTCACTTGTGCCGTAAAGTCCTCAAAACCAAGCGAACCGAAAACGTACATTACCAAATCAATCACCGCTTTGAACTCTGCATCCAGCTGCTCTGGCATACAGAAAATATGGGCATCGTCTTGAGTAAACCCACGCACGCGGCTTAAACCGTGTAGTTCTCCACTCTGCTCGTAGCGATAAACCGTTCCGAATTCTGCAAATCGCTTGGGCAGGTCTTTATATGACCAAGGCGCGCTTTTATAGATCTCACAATGGTGTGGGCAGTTCATGGGTTTGAGCAAAAACTCTTCGTCCATGCTAGGCGTCTTGATAGGCTGGAACGAATCCTCTCCATATTTTGCGTAATGGCCTGATGTCTCGTAAAGCTCCTTGGAACCTATGTGTGGAGTAATGACCATTTCATAACCCGCCTTTTTCTGGGCAGCTTTTAGGAAATTTTCTAATCTTTCGCGCAAAGCGGCACCCTTAGGCAACCATAAAGGAAGCCCCTGTCCCACTCTCTGTGAGAAATGAAACAATTGAAGCTCTTTACCCAACTTGCGGTGGTCGCGTTTTTTAGCCTCCTCAAGAAGCTCTAGGTATTCTTTTAGGTCTTTCTGTTTGGGGAAACTGATCCCGTAGATACGCGTCAACTGCGGATTGTTCTCATCCCCACGCCAGTAGGCACCGGCGATACTCATCACTTTTACGGCCTTTACGATTCCGGTGTTAGGGATGTGTCCTCCACGGCACAGGTCAGTAAAGGTATCATGATCGCAAAAGGTAATTTCTCCATCGGTTAGGTTTTCAATGAGTTCTACCTTAAATGGATTGTCGTTCTTCCTATAAAAATCCAGCGCATCTGCCTTTGAGACTTCGCGCATAGTAAACTCATGCTTGCCGCGGGCGATTTCCAACATGCGGGCTTCAATTTTGGGAATATCGGCTTCAGAAATGGAATGCTCCTTAAAATCTACGTCGTAGTAAAACCCATTATCGATCGCAGGGCCTATGGTAAGGCTTACTCCAGGATATAGATCCTCAATGGCCTGAGCCATAATGTGAGAGGTAGAATGCCAGAATGCTTCTTTTCCCTCCTTATCATTAAAGGTATAAAGAACCAAGCTACCGTCTTCTTCCAGAGGTGTTTTAGTCTCCACTTTGCGGTCGTTATACTTTGCGCTGATCACGTTGCGGGCTAGACCGTGAGAAATGCTCATGGCAACATCCATGGGAGTGGTTCCCTTTTCTACTTCTTTGATGCTTCCGTCAGGAAGTGTAATATGTATCATAACTACAAAATATGAGATGTCAAAGGTACTTTCTTTTAATAGTTTAGACTAGTGGCGAGGTGCGTTTTTTATTCGCTTTCGCGAAAGCGGGAAAATTATATCTAAGGGTGTGATTTGAGCTATATTCGAATTACTGAGCTTTTGAGAGAGGACATAAATTGGTAGAATTCATTAAAAAAAATTGAAAAGGAAAAATAATCGTCTGTATTTCAGACAACTACAAAATATGATTGTTATCCCAGATAGTAGTTATCAAGTCTAGGACTCTGACTTTTGAATCAATGATTTGTGCCTCATGATCAAAACTTAGAACCTTAAACCTTTAACTTTAAACCTGAAACCTTAAACCCAGCACCTCCCTATTTCATAAACATTACCTTTGCAGCTTAATACATTACATGACATTTAAAGAATTAGGGCTCGTAGAGCCTATCTTGCGCGCTTTGCAAGACCAGGGATATGATCGTCCCACACCTATTCAAGCACAATCCATCCCAGTTTTATTAGAAGGCAAAGACCTATTGGGCTGCGCCCAGACTGGGACGGGTAAAACGGCTGCTTTTTCCATCCCCATCATACAGGACTTATATCAACAGCCACTACAAAAGGGTAAAAGAAAAATAAAAACCCTTGTGGTTACACCTACTCGCGAACTTGCAATACAGATAGGTGAGAATTTCACTGAATACACCAAATACACTAAAATCAAGAATACGGTCATCTTTGGCGGTGTAAAGCAAACTTCACAAGTTTACGCCCTTCATCAAGGAGTTGATGTTCTCGTTGCCACCCCAGGCCGATTGCTGGATCTTATAGGTCAAGGTTTTATATCACTTCAAAATATAAAACATTTTGTACTGGATGAAGCTGACCAGATGCTGGACATGGGTTTTATCCATGATATCAAGAAGTTACTTAAGCTACTGCCGCAAAAAAGACAGTCTCTCTTTTTTAGCGCAACAATGCCTGATGCGATCGTAAAGCTTTCTAAGGAAATTTTAGGCGATCCTGCCAGGGTCACCATTGCCCCTGAAAAAACGACTGCCGAAAAGGTGGAACAACAAGTGTATCACGTCAATAAAAAAAACAAAACCAAATTACTTATTTCGCTTCTTGAAAACGAACTGGATGATGCAACTCTTGTATTTTCCCGTACAAAACATGGTGCCAATAAAATCGTGAAGGATCTGGAAAAAGCTGGAATCAAGAGTGCTGCCATACATGGTAATAAATCTCAAGCTGCCCGCCAGCGCGCCTTGCAAAGTTTCAAAGATGGGAATCTCAAAGCTCTTATCGCTACAGATATTGCTGCTCGCGGTATAGACATAGATGAATTGAGCTATGTAGTAAATTATGACCTTCCCAACGTTCCAGAAAGTTACGTGCACCGTATAGGCCGCACAGGGCGCGCTGGTGCCAGCGGACTTGCCGTTTCTTTCTGCATGCTAGAGGAACGACCATTTTTAAAAGACATAGAGAAATTGATCAAGACTTCCATACCCGTCGTGGATGACCATGACTACGAATTCAAAATGGAAGATGCCGCAGAGCCCAGTTTGAAAAAACAGGGACAACGCGGTCGTGGTGGCAGAAATAATAACTCCAAACGCTCTGGAGGGAGAACTCAAGGCAATCGTTCTGGAGGTGGAAATAAGAGACGAAGCAGCTCTAAATCTCGCAATTCGTAAAAATTGAATCGCAACAAATTTCAAATGAGTCAGGTGAGAGCCTGACTCATTTTTTTGTGGATAAAATTAGAGGATCTTACTTTTAAAATTCGATTAATTTAGTCCGAACAGAAACTCAATGTACAATGAGATACAAAACCACTTCCTTGCTTCTTTTTATCCTAGCATTTTCACTTCAACTCTCGGCACAGAATAGTTCCAAGGAAATGATGCAAAAATTATCTTTTCTAACTGGTGAGTGGATAGGAACCTCAACAACCTTAGAAAATGACAGTATTGTCACTAGTCA
Organism: Nonlabens sp.; assembly: GCA_049671565.1. GTDB lineage: Bacteria > Bacteroidota > Bacteroidia > Flavobacteriales > Flavobacteriaceae > Nonlabens. The sequence continues at coordinate 1,639 of JBATVD010000004.1, read as the reverse complement.
GCCGGCGTTTGAAAAAATACAGTTTGGTCTTGATGGTCATATTTTGATCATTGACCTAGATTCAGAAAGTCTGCAGCTACACACGATCATCACCTATAATACGGCCGATAAAACGTATTACTATCATCCATTCTATAAGTCTGGAACAGCTCTATATCCCGCTGAACTTAAAAATGGGCAGCTGGTGGTGAAAGCCAGTGATTCCAAGCGTTTTGTTTTTAGCTTAACTGAAGATGGAAAATTTAGGGAATACGGTGAGGAATTTAAAAATGGGGAATGGGTCATTTATTTTGATGATGTATTCAAAGGAACAGATTAAAAAGACCCCCACATAAATATGCGAGGGTATCTTACCATAAGTTTTGAAAATCAGGCCCTAGCTCCTAACATTTAGTCTTCGTTACAAACAACTTCGGTCGTGTAGCGTTCGTTACCATTCTTATCGTCCCAAGCTCTGGTGACCAGTTTGCCTTCTACTCTTATCTCATTTCCCTTCTTGACGTATTGAGCAATGATGCTTAAGGTGCAGCCTAATTTTTTATAACATTAAAAGTTCTTACTGCACCACTATCGAGTTCCACACGCACTAAATACACGCCTGTCTCATAAAGTCTAAAATCAAGCTCGACTTGATCCTGATCAACGCTTTTAGAATTCAAAATTTGACCTGACATGCTGTAAACGCTGATTGTAGATTTTCCACCGTGACCAAAATTCACATGCAAGAGGTCATTTACTGGATTCGGATAATACGAAATCATATTTTCTGCCTCAGCAGGGTTTTCGATACTTAATGTTGAACAAATGATTTCTGCGTCCCATCCAGAACCGGTGACGCTGCTATCTGAGCTAAATGTAAATGTCAGAGCTCCAGATGGATGAGTCGATTCTAGTGTTCCAGGTGAAATCCTGCTTGTGCTGTTATAAATCAGATTGCTTGAGGTGGATGGGCCATCGTAAATCCTTAAATAATCGCAACAAAACTCCAAATTGAAGGTATGAAATATAGCTCTCACAGAGGTATTTGCAACAGCAGGATAAATAGTCTGCTGCCAATTTTCATAATTTGAATAGTTGCCTGAGACACCACCAGAATCATAAAATCGATCGCCACCACAGTAATCTGCTGAAGTGCTAAAGGTTCCCATAGTCCAGCTGGATGTCCCATTTGCGCATATTGCCTTTATATAAACATCATAAACGGTTGAAGAAATAAGGTTGTCAAACGTATGCGGTTTGTTGTTAGTTGTTATTCCAGAGCCAGTTGGTGTGGTTCCCTGTGGTACGATCTCTACTTCCCAGTTCGTCGAAGATCCTGTCTCAGTCCAATCAACTGTGATTGTGGAGGCGTTTGATGAAATAAGATTTAAGTCTGAAGGCGTATTAGGACAGGCTGGCATCTCAAAAATTCTGAAATCATCTATCAATATGTCGTTATTGTAGGGCTCTGAAGCATCTTCGGTAATCGAAAACCTAAAAGTAGTTTCTTGGGGAAGCGATAGGCCACTCAAATTAACTGTAATCAACTGCCAAGAATTGTTAAGCGTAGGGCCATTTTGAGTATGAAGGTTCAACCATCCCGAACCATCGAATACTTCAACTTCTAGCGTGTTATAATCGGGAGTTGATGATCTATTAT
>JBATVD010000003.1:0-12506 GCA_049671565.1 Nonlabens sp. | reverse complement strand
TTACAGAGGTGTCTCCCGACCATTGAGCTTTCATTGAATTAGTGCAAAGCAGCGCAAGGATAAGGATTGAAAAACTGATAAATTTCATTATGGTATGGTTAGAATGGAATAATTTGGAATGGTTCAGTACTAAATTGAACCCTAAAAGTAATAAATATCTTACAACGGTCACAAACTTAATATCTAATTATCAGGAAAATCTAAATCGTTTATTTATTAAAGTGCCACAATTGACAGCGTTTCAGTTAATTGTCTCGCTTTCGCGAAAGCGGAATTTAAATCAATCACGGAACACTTTGAAATTCAAGTACGACGTCAAAAACCAGGATTTTAATTATAACTTGCTTAGATCTTGAATCATGCAATCATCAGAAGACATTTGTGTCTATTAAGTTTTTATGAAACCTTCATTAAATCTAGATGTAGTAAATTAAATTTGTTGGAAATCATTTCTCATGAGACTTTTGTTTTTTTATTTTCTATTGTCAAGCTTCATATTCACAGGCTGTAAAGACAGCAAAAAAGAAAAGTTCACAATTAAAAAACAAGAGATCGCGGGCAATGTTCAAAAAACGCCTCTACAAGAAAGCATGGCTCGTGGAAAGGAAATCTATAGTGAGCTTTGTGTTACTTGTCATATGGGAAACGGAAAAGGAGTACCGGGAGCCTTCCCTCCTCTTAACCCATCAAACTGGCTAGAAAATAAACGAGAAGAAAGTATCCATGCAGTAAAATACGGACTTAAAGGCCCAATTGAGGTCAATGGACAGGATTATAATAACGTAATGATGCCTTTAGGCCTGGATGATCAAGAAGTAGCAGATGTGATGAACTACACTGTGCAGACTTGGAATAGCGGCGAGGAAATCACGATCGATGAGGTTAAAGCAGTCCAGAAATAATTTCTACACTTAAGCTTACAATTAACTAATTTAAAAATACTTAAGCTGTATTTTTAGTATCAGATTAAATTTATCAATTGGATAGAAACATATCATCCAAATAACTCTAGCTGTATTTTTTCTTTCTAAGATATACGAAACAGATTCCAAAAGTCGCCAATAAAACCAAGGGTAATAAGACATTGATCAGTTGCCATTTGGTACGCTCCTCGTAAGTTTTTGTAGTGTTAAGAAATGGAATAGATATGTTCTTATTCCGTAAATCAATGATGCCGCTGTCATCTAGCATATAATTGATGCTGTTCATCATAAACTCCTTGTTCCCATAAAACATTCCCGTTTTACGGTCGTAGCCCAAATCCTGTGGTTGTCCACGATCTACTTGATTTTTAAGAACATCACCATCAGCTATGAGAAGCAGAGCGCTGTTCTTGCTTTGCTCCAAATCGTTTTTATAATTGAACGGTTTAACACGATTCTTATATGCGCTTGTAAAAGAACCTTCTGTTAGTACGGCGAGAGGCTGAGAACCAGATTGATATTGAGCGGGATTGGGTTCTTGATCAATTTCAGATAATGAAATAGCTGCTGGTAAAGTAAGGATCTGTGTTTGTGGTGATGAAGATAGCAGGATTGTCTTTTTACTAGAATTCTTCAAAGTGTCGATTGAGCCAGCGTACTCAAATTTCACATCCTCCAGGTTTTTGGTTATTGTATTCTCCTGATCGGGATTATAATTGCCTTTGGTGATCGGGAAATACGGCCATGGAAAAGCTTCGTACTGAGTATTTCTTCCTTGACCCGTTGCTAAAGCAATTGGACCAAAATTGAGATCCTTGATCAATCCAGAATTGAGCCTGAGACCGTATCTAAAAAGCATTTCATCGATACCCAGATCTCTAGGCAATGGATAAGCACGCCCTTCGTTATTGGAAAGGCTATCACTTTCCATTACGATGGGATCAATGGCCATAATCATTTTACCTCCCTGCATCAAATACTGATCAAGCACATATTTTTTAGTTTCTGAATACGCGATAGTCGGCTTGGCTTCTATAATGAGATCGTATCGCTTTAGGTCATTCAAAACATCAACTCCTGAAATACTGTCATTCTCATTAACAAATTCGATTCCGTAAGGTGCGGCAGGATAGTACTCTTGAATACTCGATAAAAGGTCGGCAATTTGAACTCTGTTCAATTCCCCACTATCTTCAAGCACGGCAATTTTTTTGGTTTTAGGTTGGGAAACCTTACGTATCCCATCTGCCAACTGATATTCCAGCTGTTGGATGCTACTATTTACGCGCTGTTCGGTGGTGGCCCGAGCAACTGATTTGAGCAGTGGAACTGCTGTCAGGGCTTCGTCATATAATATTATTGCATATGGATAAACAATCACATTTGTATTTCTACCTTTATCTTTAATCGTTGCCATAGCTGGCTTTACACCATTTTTTCCCAACTGAGCCATTACTTCAGCTTGCTCATCTTCATTTAAGCCCTCGATAGGATCAATAAAATTATACTTCAGGTTGGGATGGATCGCAGAAAGTTCTTCTAGCAGCTGTCTTGTTTCTTGTTTCAGTTTGCGAAATTCAGCAGGCAACTCTCCTTCTAAGAACACATCTACCACTATGGGAAGTTCTGTTTTTGAAAGTAATTCTCTTGTAGGTTCTGAAATGGTAAAACGCTTATCTTGAGTAAGGTCATACCTTTTGAAAACCTCGCTGGATATAAAATTGAGTCCGATTAGCACCAGCAATAAGACCACGATAAATGAAAGATGCTTCTTCATGCTAATTCTTATCGAGGATTGATTTTAGTGAAATTTCGCTTAAAGCGAAAAAGAAAACAGCAACACTTAAAAAGTAAATGATATCTCTTGTATCCAGAACTCCTCTCGCCATACTCTCATAATGATATTTGAGTCCAAGGCTGGTCACAAAATCACTACCATCAAAAATTGATGCAATCGCCTCAAGTCCAAAATACAATGTGAAAGAGAGAGCCGAAGCCACTAAAAAAGACACAATCTGATTTGAAGTAATGGTTGAACTAAATAGACCTATTGACGTGTAGGCTAGTGCAATAAAAATAATTCCTATATAACTACCTATCGTACTCCCATAATCAAGATTGTTAAGCGTTTCTCCTAACTGTCCTATACTATATACATAGATAAGAGTAGGTAAAATTGCCAAAATCATAAGGGTAAAAGCCGCAAGATATTTACCTAGCAATAACTTACGAATACCTATGGGTCTCGTCACCAACAATTCCAGCGTACCGAGATTTCTTTCACTTGTGAGCGCTCGCATGGTTATAGCAGGTATCAAAAAAATAAACAACCATGGAACGATTAGAAAAAACGGAGTGAGATCAGAAAATCCATAATCCAAAATATTGAAGTCACCCTCAAAAACAAAAACGAACAGACCAGTAATCAACAGAAATAAACCTATGACCAGGAAGCCCGTAAGGCCAGAGAAAAAACCCTTTAATTCCTTAAAATATATTGCTCTCATAAAAGGCTATGAACTTTGTGAAGCGATTGTGCTGTCGGCTTTTCGTCAAACATCGCTTTGGTTTTAGGCCATATCACACTAAATAACTCAGAATTTCTATAATTATTGAGTGCAGACTCATCATCCCAATAGCTATAAGTATAGAAACTTTGGGAATCATCTTTGTCTTGATACAATTCAAGCAGTTTGCAGCCCGGCTGTTCACGTATTCCTAGCATGCTTTCTCCAAACATCTTTTGAAAGACTGTAACACATTCTGGCTTGAAATGCATTTTGACAATTCTCACGATCATATTCTCTCAAAATTGATTATTACTGGCGTTTCTATACGCAGTCCAAATAGACTACTGGCACTCCCTACCGTTAGCGGATTGGATTTGTAGGTCGCTATTTCTATGTAGTCTGCACTATTAAAAATACAAAGTCCCTTACCGTCTACATCACGCTGTTCTGGCCTAACATTAAAGTTGACTACATCTGAATAACGTTCAAGAATTTCATAATATTTCTCACTGCGGGCCTGCATTACAAAATTGCGTCCCTTTCCTACTTTCTCAAAAACCTCACGTGTGATATTGGTCACACTGTTGCCATAATTATCTATGTAAATCACTTGACCATGAATGTAAAGATGTTGATTAGACACTTGCGGGAATATACCACCTAATCCTTGAAGGTAGTTTACTGGTTTCCCAATGACCTCAAGCGTTCCACCCCTAGCGATGTGACAGGCTGTTTGAACGAAGGCATCCAGCATGGTGAAGTTTGATTCAATACGATCATGAATATTGATCTCTACCATACGCTCAGGGCGCAACTTATTCATAATAAGACATAGGACTCCATTATCAGCACAAATAAAGTAGTGCCCGTTAAGAAGCACGGCAACATGTTTATTTTCAGGGGTATGCTCTGCATCCACACCTATGATGTGAATTGTTCCTTTTGGAAAGGTGATGTAGCTATTTTGTATAATGTAAGCAGCCTCTGCAATATGGAAAGGCGTTACATGATGGGAAATATCAACAACATTAACATCTGGCAACTGCTTGAAAATTGCCCCCTTGACCGCTCCTACATAAGGATCTTTGATACCATAATCTGTAGTGAGCGTGATGATTGCCATAGATACTTGCTGTACTGTTGATTAAATAATGATTAAATAATAAATTCTATGATTAGTAAAACTACATTTTTACTACTTTCATACACCTTAAGTGGTTTCACAAAACTATAAAATAAACCACGCATAATAGAACTTAAAATACCGCTTTTGAACGAACTTATCATTGATCTATCTGAGTCCAATCCCAGAGAGTTTTTTGGAGTAAAAAATTCTAATCTCGCCTTTCTCAAACAGCATTTCCCAAAACTTAAAATCGTTGCCCGTGGCAGTACCATGAAAGTTTATGGAGATACGGAACAGTTGGAAGAGTTTGACCAGCGCATACAAATGATGCTGACTCATTTTGGAAAATACAACCAGATTGATGTAAATGTGATGGAACGCATACTCACCACTGACTCTAACGAGGAATTTTTTAAGAATGGTGGCGATGATATACTTGTACATGGAAATGGGGGTGCCCAGATACGCCCTAAAACTCCTAACCAGCGCATACTTGTCAAGTTATGTCAGGAAAATGATATGGTTTTTGCCATAGGTCCTGCTGGAACCGGGAAAACCTATATAGGGGTTGCCTTGGCCGTAAAAGCGTTGAAGGAAAAACAGGTAAAACGTGTCATAATCACCAGACCAGCGGTGGAAGCTGGAGAAAATCTAGGTTTTTTGCCAGGAGATCTCAAAGAAAAACTTGATCCCTACATGCAACCTATTTATGATGCCCTGCGCGACATGATTCCCGCAGAACGTCTCGCTGGTTACGTGGAAAAAGGAACTATTCAAATTGCTCCACTAGCTTTCATGCGTGGTAGAACACTGGACAATGCTTATGTTATTCTAGATGAATCTCAAAACACGACTCACGCACAAATGAAGATGTTTCTTACTCGTATGGGAAAGAATGCTAAGTTCTTCATCACTGGCGATCCTGGTCAGATTGATTTACCACGACGGGTTACTTCTGGACTCAAGGAGGCTTTGCTTATTCTAAAAGATACAAAAGGCATAGGTATGATGTATCTAGATGATAGCGACGTCGTGCGCCATAGATTAGTCAAGAAAGTTATTGCAGCTTATAAGGATATTGAGAATAGAAATGGGTAAGATAGTTGTCTCGCTTTCGCGAAAGCTTCCACTAAAGAAAATGATAAAGTCAAATTAAGTCAACTCTTCATTAAAGCTTCTCTAATAGTATCTATGCATTGAGTATCGCCTTCATTTTGAATATTTTCAATCACGCAATCGTAGAATATTTTGCTTTGGTCGTTGGGTGTAATATTCTTCATGTTATGAAGTTCATTCATGTACAGCTCATCAGATACTTTTGAGGCAAATCGGACTCCCAGTATTGCCACTCCAGGTCGATTCAACATTTTAGGAGATGCCGTTTTTAGAGAATCAAAGGCCTTTTCATATGCACCTTCAACAAATAGTTGATTGGCTCCTTGAATGATTTCTTGACTCTCATACTGCAACATTTGGCTTGAAGTACTTTGGTCTTGTACATACTTAAAAACATCCTTAAAAATCTGACCCAAACTAAATCCGTTTTCAAGGCTGTATTGATTAACAATTTTCCATTGACCTTTGTTATTTTTTTCAATGTATATTACTACAAAATCTCGAACACCCTCTTGATCTTTATCATAAATTTCATAATTGGCTCGGTAAACTTCCCCTTCTTTATGGACGTCAAATAAGCTTAAGACTTGATTTTTTTGATCCAGATTTTCCATAAAGTTGTAAGTACTGGTTTCAAATTGATCTCTTAAGAACGAATAGATAAATTGTCGTTCCATCCTAGGAATATCGTAAAACTCCCTTCCTAGCCTCATCGCTAATCTAGTAGGACTAAATAGATTTAAGATGTTTTTTGAGTAGTAATTGTTAAAATCCTTCTCGATTGTCTGAGCTATCTCAACTACCTCAGAAAGTTCTTTTTCGTCATCAGCGGTTCCACAGGAAAAAATCAGTAAAATAAAAAATGAATAATAAAGTTTGCGCATTTGCAAAATTAAATCCCTTTTATAAAACTACTGTATAGGTCATTAAATTGATAGCCTTCAGAGAATCTCTTTTTATTGAGTTTGTCAAATTCTACCAAAGACCATAGAATAAATTCCTTGACAAAGTAGCGGTCTACCTTTTGTAAATCAGGTTGGTATTTATTAATAAGATCTTCAAGCGGAGCCACTTGATCCAGCAGTTGTTTGTAATCTGAATTGCTCAATTCATCAAGCAGTTCCAAGCCATCATTGTTGAAAAACCACTCTACGAGTTTATCATAAGGAGTTTCTTCATCTTTCTTTTGAAGTTTTTTGATTTCAGGAAAGAACTGCGGAAACATTACTTTTGTTGCCTCGCCTATTAATTGGGTGGCCACAAAGGCTGCTCCCTCCTGCTCTCCTTCATAAACCAGCTCCACCTTTCCAGTGATAGCCGGAATAATTCCATTAAAATCTGAAAAACGAACAGTCGTGTGTTCATCGCCATTCATCAAGGCCCGGCGCTCCGCAGTACTTAATAGATTTTCATATGCGGTAATGCTCATACGTGCGCTCACACCACTTTTCTCATCTACATATTCACTTTCTCTGGCACTAAAACTAATTTGTTCCAATAAGTTTTGAGCGAGTTCTGGAACATGGATCATGTCATTGGATCGTTCGTCATTTTTCGCTTCTTGCTGGGTAATCGTTTTTGCGATTTCTATGCTTTCAGGATAGTGGGTCAATATTTGGGATCCGATTCTATCCTTAAGCGGTGTAACGATGCTTCCACGATTGGTGTAATCCTCAGGATTTGCCGTGAATACAAATTGCATATCCAGCGACAATCTCAATTTAAAACCCCTGATCTGTATATCACCTTCTTGCAAAATATTAAAAAGTGCCACTTGGATACGTGCTTGAAGATCTGGCAATTCATTGATTACAAAAATGCACCTGTTGGCCCGTGGAATCATTCCATAATGGATCACGCGATCATCTGCATAACTCAATTTGAGGGTCGCAGCCTTGATTGGATCTATATCGCCGATTAAATCTGCAACGGTAACGTCTGGCGTGGCCAGTTTTTCATAAAATCGCTCATCACGATGGAGCCAAGTGATAGGAGTATTTTCCCCTTTTTCAGCAATAAGATTTTTTGCAGAGCGAGATAACGGATTGTAAGGATCATCATGAATTTCTGAACCACTTACGTAGGGAATATACTCATCCAGCAGCCCAGTCATTAGCCTGGCAAGTCGGGTTTTTGCCTGACCACGCAGACCCAGTAAATTGATATTATGTTTGGATAAAATAGCACGCTCTAGCTCAGGAATTACGGTATTTTCAAAACCGTGAATACCTTTAAAACTATTAACACCATTTTTGATATTATGCTTGAGGTTATCTCGCAACTCATCCTTGATGGACTTTGATACCCAATCAGTATCTTTAAGAGCTCCCAGCGTATTTATTTCTTGAATATTCATAGACTTTATAATTATTTACAAAGTACAACTGGAGCGTTCAGGTAGCAACGTTTAAAGAGTATTTTAACGACTGGTAAGCTGCATGGCAAGTTGATCATCATTAAGGCTCAGAGGTTCAAAAAGCAGTGGGCATTTGTACAATTACCGCTTTCGCGAAAGCGAAAAAGTAATGACCTTTACTTCAATATCAAAAACTCACACCTTCTATTGATCGCATGTTCATCTTCACTACAATTATTACCACATGGTACCAGCGGCTCACGCTCACCGTAACCTTTTGAAGTGAGGCGGTTAGAACTGATTCCCTGAGAGATCAAATATTTCATCGTAGCATCTGCCCGGTTTTGTGAAAGTTTTAAGTTATAGGCGTCAGAATTGCGACTGTCTGTATGCGCTCCCAACTGAACTTCCATACGTGGATATTTGTTGAGCAATCCCACGAGCACGTCTAGTGTTCGTGCTGCTTGAGGCTTTATGTTCCACTTGTTGAGATCAAAGTAGATGTTCTCGAGTTGTATGTAAACATAACCACTTTCTTGATCTGTGACTACGAGTTCTTCTGCCGTGTCGTAGGATTCAAGAGTTAATTCAATGTCAAACTCTACGGTTCCCTCGTCCAGTGTTTCAATCTCTTCAAGATTTGTCACGTAAAAGGGTTTGTACCCTTCTATTTTATATTTGGTATTTGGCAATACATTAAATGAATAACCATCCTCATCGTCAATCAATACTTGTTCTACAATTTCATCATCTTCAGAAAGTAGGGTTACTGTAGTACCCGATAAAGATTCTCCAGTAATGGCATCCTTTATTTTTCCTTTAATTACGAAAGTTCGGTCGTTATCATCCCTTTCAAGATAATAAAGCTTGTCACTTCCACTTCGATTGGAAGATAGAAAGCCTTTTTTGTAATTTTTGCTGAAGTAATATGAAAAATCGTCGCGACCGCTATTTACGGTAACCCCTAAGTTTATAGGCGATGTAAAGGTGCCATCTTCTCTTTTGCGACTAAAATAAATGTCTAGCCCACCATAACCTTCTGGCCTATCAGAGGCAAAATATAAAGAACCGTCATCATCAATAAAGGGAAAGTGCTCTCGATATTCTGTATTGATGCCATCATCCAGCCGTTGTGGTTTGGAATAAGTTCCATTTTTATCGATCTCTACATAATACAAGTCAAAATTCCCACTGCTAGCCATATCGCTTGAAAAGTACAACTTAGGCTCCTCCTTGTCTAAGTAGGGATGCTGGGTTGAATAATAATCACTACTAAAGGGTAGAATTTCAATATTTTCCCAGGCACCATCTAACAAATCTGCCTTGAGAACTTGTACGTGTGCGATCTTTTGACCCTTGATTTCCACTCGGTTTTTGTTAGTTCTGGAGAAAAACATGATTTCCCCATTTACCGTAAAAGAAGCATTGCTTTCATGGGTTTTGGTATTGATTTTTTCTGAAAATGGCTGAATTTCTTCGAGAGCATTATCCTCAGATAACTGACCCATATACAAATCGAGATAAGGTTCATCGTTCCATTTGTAATTGGATTTATTCTTTGTACGAATGGAAGCAAACACTATCGTATCGTTGTAAAAACTAGCCCCAAAATCACCTGCCTCACTGTTTCCTACTTCTTTTACGATGTACTTATGAGGCAGAATTTTTTCCAATTGTTCAGAAAGTGAATCGGTATCCACCTTCAAATCTGTGTAAGAATTGAGTATGGAGTCGGCCATTTTATAATTGCCAAGACCTTTTAACGCATGGCTGTAACGTTCTGCATACGGCTTTTTGATACCTCGTTTGTATTTACCAAAAAGTGTTTCATAAGTAGCTGCCGCCTCCTCAAGTTTGTTATTATAGTAATAGGAATCTGCCAGGTTCTGCAAATTATGACGTGTGGCTCTTTGATCTTTATAGATTTCTATCGCTTTAAAAAAAGCCTTGTTATTGAATAGTTTATCGGCTTTGGACAATTTTTTCTGACCCACGGCTATAGTAGTAAAACATACGAGAAGAAGTAATAAAATGTTTCTATCTTTCTTCATATTAAAAGAATCTAGGACTTTTATCGTAACCATTACTCATTTTACTCAGATCTAAAAGCAGCATGATCTCGTGTGATCCATTGGAAAAACGACCCAAATTTGAAAAAAGGTAATCATACGCATATCCTACTCTTAAAAATGAATTTACCTTAAGATTTGCAAGCGCCTGAGCCTCGTTTTCAAAACCATAGGCTAGACCAAATTCTATTTTATTATTAAATAAAACATTTGCCGTAACATCGAGACTTATAGGACTGTTTGCAACTTGATTGGCTAGAAATGCTGGTTTGAGTTTTAGGTTTTCGCTTAAAGCGAAAACGTAACCACCGGTAAGATAAAGATGTAGTTCTTCTCGAGCTGAACTAAAGACTCCATCATTGTCTTTCAAATGTTCTGACTGCAAAATATTGGGAGCTGATAATCCTACATAGTAATTCTCTCCAAACAGATAGGTTCCCAAACCTACATTAGGGAATATGGAACTCAAATTGGAAGCAAAGGATGGATCTGGAAGTGGGTCGCTGTAAACGAACCCATCAAAATCAGTGCTAAACGATGTAATTCCTCCTTTTATACCTAAAGAAAGTGCCATGCTCTTTCCCAACGGTAAAACATAAGCATAATCAAGATAAAAATTAGTCTCAGAAACAATATTACCTATCTGATCATGTACAATAGAAACTCCACCTTGCATGCGATCAGTAAATGACATATGACCAAATAATGTACCTGTCGTGGGAGCTCCTTCCACTCCAAGCCATTGAGATCGATAGAGCACTCCAGCCTGAATTAGGTCTGTATCTGTTAATGCATAGGCAGGATTGATCACGCTCATATTATACATATATTGTGTATAATTGGGATCTTGCTGTGCCACCAACTTTGTAGAAGCTAATGCCGCCAAGACGATAAAAAAATATTTAAAACTAATTTTCAATATAATTGCTCTAGTTGCTTAAATAAAACCTTCCTTGAATATCTTTAATATTACTGTTTAAATCCAGTACGAAAAAATACACTCCTGCCGGTACTGTACCGTCGCCAATACTTACTCCCCTAGCTTTGGTTCCATCCCAATCTTCCTTCCAGGACTTACCAGTGAACAGAATATCTCCATTTCTATTATAAATTCTCAATTCAAAATTTGGATATAGTGTTCTTAAATTCCTGATTGTAAAGCTGTCGTTGATGCCATCACCATTTGGAGAGAATCCATCTGGAATGACAATACCAAGGTCGTCCTGACAAGCTTCAACCAAAACAGTAACCGCTAGTCTGTTTACAGTTGTACATCCAATAGAATTTGAAACAGACGCATAATATGTAGCTCCATTGATCAATGTCGTGTTTGCGTCCACTACATTGCCTCCAACTGCCGAATCAAACCACGACACCGGGAGAGTGGTAATCACATTATTCGTCAAATCTGCAATCGTTGCATTGTCACTTTCACAAAAAACGTTTCCATCTGTGGTTAAATCTATCAATTCAACATCTATCACCTCAAAATCGTCAAAAGCTAAATTTGTAAGTTGAATTCCACAAGGAATAGAAGCTCTTGAGATACCAATAAGTTCCAAATTATATGATCCCACCAAATTTATTACACCACTTAAAATTGTAAAAGACGCCGATCCACCGCTAACTTCAATAGTTTGAACAATGTTATCATTATTAGGCCCTATAAGATTAAATTCAAAATCATAAAAACCATCGGCCAAATTAGTAAGACCATCAATTATAACAAGATTATCTTCTCCGAGACATAATTCATCGTCAAGAATTACTGTAGCGGAGAACACATTGATGACATCAGTAATTGTCACATCCACACTAGAGAAATCCGAACTACCACACGAGTTGACATTTATCGTATAAGTATAGATTCCCTGAGCATCCACAGAGGGATCGAAGACTCCACTGCCGCTCGCAAGTGCTGGACTCCAGGTTCCTCCAGCATCCGGTGTTCCTCCGAGAGCCGTGAATAGATCAATAGGCGAAGTATCGCTACATAGATCCAAAGCTCCATTGGCACCAGCATCTGGTGCGGTCTGTATATTGACGTTGACTGATGCCGTAGCAGAAGTAGTACAAGGTGCTATCGAGTTTACTGTATAGGTATAACTTCCTGCTGAATCAACGGAAGGATTAAAGACTCCGCTTCCACTGGCGAGTGCCGGAATCCAGGTTCCTCCCGCATCGGGTATTCCTCCCAAAAGCGTGAATAGATCAATAACTGGGTCGTTGTCACAGATGTCCAAATTGGCTCCTGTTCCCGCATCTGGAAATGGCGTGATTCCAACGGTTACCTGACTGCTCGCAGAACTTGCACATGTTGTGTTGGAAACCGTATAGGTATAGATTCCCGCTGCATCCAAAGAGGGATCGAAGATTCCGCTGCCACTGGCTAGTGCTGGACTCCAG
>JBATVD010000002.1:0-58146 GCA_049671565.1 Nonlabens sp. | reverse complement strand
GATAACTTTATAGCAAACCTAGTCGCTGGATTGACAGCCTACTCTTTTTTAGACTCTAAACCATCAGTGAAGATCCAAAGATTTTTGCCTCAATTAAGAGTCGCTTAGGTCGAACTCACGTTAAATAGGTTTCTGGCTATGGACTTTTTTAATGATATTCGATTTCCGTTCTCATCCGTAACTTGAATATTCATCATTTGTTTTCCAAATGTTCCTTTCACTGTAGAACAGTCCACAATTATTGAATAAATAATCCAAACCCCAATTAGACTGCTTTTGCCTAACACCCAATTCGTAGTGTTGTCTGTTATAAATGGTTCAGCTTTATTAAAAAACAAGATATTGCTGATATCTGGAAAAATCATTTTAAAAAGTAATATTAAGATAGTAAGTATGAAAAAATCAATTAAGGCGGCATATAGCCTAATGGTAAAAGTTGCAGTCGAAAATGTATCGGGTGTTTCAAGCATTTTTTAATCGTTTGTCGAGTTCATCATTTTATTGTAAAAATATTTTATAAAGTTTGAATCACATTGCTGGCAACACCCACCGCATAAAGCGCGAGTGGTGTTTTCGCTGGTTGTCGCCAGTTTTTGTTTAGGTTTTGAAGTAATAAAGGTGCGAGAATGTTTTGAAATCTGTTCTTAAAAGAGAGCTTGCAAGTTGATTTTTATAAGAAAATGGAGAGGATGATTTTTTAGGTTCTCGGTTTTTGTCAAAAGAAGGTATCAATGCATAAAAAGGCCAGTAGTAAACAAGCTAGCTATTTGAGGGCTTGAACTCTTGAAACACAAATTATTTCTTTGAATAGATACCTTTAAAGATATTTTGCAGCGGTTTACCTGCTTCAGTAAAGAGTTGCCATTTTTGGGTGACGGTGCCGTCTGGATTAGGCGTCCAAACGATCTGGTTGTAGTATTTTCCTTTTTCGTGATCGACTAGATCTGATTTTAGAACCATCTCTTTGTTGACCAGGCCACCGCTCATTTTGAGAATCGTGCCGGTATTGCTTACCAAGTTTGATGCCACTTACCGTCTTCAGGATTGTAATAATTGATGCTCATGCCGGTAGATCCAGCTTCGCCCACCCATTTTTCTTGAATCAGACAATTTTCTTCTAGTTTGGAGATGGTATTGACGCCTACTACGACACCATTGTTGCTTCTTACGGTCCATGTCCCCAGCCAAAAATCAAAGTCTCCATGAGCCTTTGTACAGCAAGCGCAGTCTGCGGACAGTTCTTCAGAATCTTGCTGAGCATAAAGCGATACCGACAAGGAAAAAAGGACCAAGGAAACAAGAGTTTTGGTAAGCGTGTTCATCATCTTAGAGTTTAGACTCTTGAAAAATACTTTTTTCTTAACCAAAATGAAACCCTCACCAGCAAAATAAGTGCGGGAACTTCCACCAGTGGTCCTATGACTCCCGCAAATGCCTGCCCAGAATTAAGTCCAAATACGGCAATCGCAACGGCAATCGCCAGTTCAAAATTATTGCCCGCCGCGGTAAAGGCGACTGATGTGGTTTTATCGTACTCGGCGCCGGTTGCTTTGGTAAAAAAGAAACCTATGACAAACATAAGGGTGAAGTAGATCAAAAGTGGTACGGCGATAATTACTACATCCATCGGGATTTCTACGATCAGTTCGCCTTTGAGTGAAAACATGATCACGATGGTAAACAACAAGGCGATTAGAGTAATAGGTGATATCGCGGGTATAAATGATTCGGCATACCATTGCTCGCCTTTGAGCTTGACCAGTATCCATCTGCTTAAAATCCCTAGCACAAATGGAATTCCCAGATAAATCGCAACGCTCTCGGCAATCGTGGCAATTGAGATATCTACAATCGCTCCCTCAAAACCAAAATAGGGTGGAAGCACTGTAATAAAGAGCCAGGCGTAAAAACTATAGGCAAAAACCTGAAAAATACTGTTCAGCGCCACCAGTCCAGCACCGTACTCACTGCTGCCCTCGGCAAGATCGTTCCATACCAGCACCATTGCAATGCAACGGGCGAGCCCTATTAAAATAAGTCCCACCATATATTCGGGATGATCCTGTAAAAAGAGCAAGGCCAATACAAACATCAAGACAGGTCCTATAATCCAATTCAAAATTAGCGAGATCGATAGAATCTTCACATTCCTGAATACTTTGGGCAGCAAGGCGTAATTCACCTTGGCCAGCGGCGGATACATCATCAGAATCAATCCTATCGCGATGGGAATATTAGTCGTCCCGCTGCTGAAAGAGTTGACCAGCTCAGGAAAATCTGGAACAAAAAACCCGATAGCTACTCCCACAGCCATGGCTAGAAAAATCCACCATGTTAGATTACGGTCTAGAAAATTTAATTTTTTCATTTTATTTAGGCATTAGGCATTAGATTATTACAATTCCAAATTCACAGGCGGATGCGATCCGCCGCTACATTTTTCATTTGACTTTTCTCTTACGTTATGTCGGCGGATGCGATCCACCGCTACTCACAGACTCAAAGACTCAAAAACTCACCGACTCACAAATTCACTTGCTCACCATCTCAAAAATATACTTCATATCTGTCGCGATTTGTTTGCTGCGCTCGGCGTAGGTGGCATCTTGCTCTGGCGTGCCGTCAGAAACTTTGGGATCGTTATAGGTTATAGGAATGCGTATTTCTGCTCCTGCGATAAATGGACAAGCTTCATTTGCAGAATCACAAGTCATCACCGCCGCAAATCCAGACTGCGGATTAAATTCATGATCTAAAACTTTGGAAAAGCCAATGATAGGGCGATCATTTTCGCCGAACTTTATGGCGTAAACTGGATTCTGATGATCAGAAAGCTTGGTGATCTTTAAACCGGTGTGCTCCAAGGTTTCTATAATTTTAGGAAATACCGCTGTCGCCTCTGTTCCCGCGGAGTAGGTAGAAATATTATTCATTTCAAAATAGGCCGCAGCTGTTTGCGCCCAGATCTGAGCCAGATGACTGCGACGCGAGTTGTGCGTACAGATGAAATTGATGCGTACTACTTCATTCTGATTGCGCTTTTCCTTTACGAACTCCACAAGAGGCTGCAAGAGCTCCTTTCGATCTTTTGGGATGGAATCCGTATCCAATTGGGAAAGGAATTCTACAATTTTTTGAAACATAATGAACTAATTAGAGTTGGTAACTGGCAATTGGTAATTAACAACAACCACTTCCCGGTTCGCAATTAGAGGACTTTTGAAGTTCAGAAAGTCGCATTTTAGGTTTCTCTTCAGGAATACCGCATTGATCCTTAGCAAGACAGTCCGTTTGTTTTGAGGTGAGCAAGAAATTCTTTCCGTTAAAATCAAGCCCAAATTTACCAATGGTCTCTCCTTGATATTCCACCTCTATGTCGTGATCACCTATGCCTAGTACCTTTTCAGATAGCTCAATAATGGAAAGTAGCTTTTCAGGATGCAGCCTATGGTTGTAATCATCTGCATTCCAAAGTTGGAAGTTTGCCACCTCTTCTTTGCGCACCGTACCACCACAGTCGATGAAATTTTTAGTAACCTGACCTACTTCCGTTACGTGAAAATGTGGAGGCACCAGCGATCCATCGGGCAATTGAAAAGCAATGTTATCAAGCTGGTTGAGATGATTTTTAATTTCTGATAGTTTCATAGTCTTATAATTGTAATATTGCGATTAACAGTTTCAAATTTTTTTAGCAGCACTCTTGTTTTTCAGTAACATTTTGTTTGAGAAATTGATCCAGTTCCAGACCCAGCGTTTCCCAATTGGCGGTGTCGAGACAGTAACAGACCCGCGTTCCCTGAATGGTTCCTTTTATCAAACCTAGATTTTTCAATTCTTTCAAATGTTGTGATATCGTTGGTTGCGCCAGTCCTATCTCTTCGACCAGATCGCCACAAACACAAGTGTCTTGTTTAAAAAGATGCTCTAAAATAGCGAGACGGGCTGGATGTGATAACGCTTTCGCGAAAGCGGAAATCCTATTCAACCGCTCAGTAAATATTTCAGATTTTGAAAGTCCCAATAGCTGTTTATTTGTTTATTGCAATATTGCGATAAAAGAATATTTTTCCAAACACTTTAGATTATTATTCCAACAATTCATTGTGCTAAAAATGGTATCCTAAACCATCTTTGTAAAAACTAAAACCCGTGCGCTTTCCATTTTACGTTTTACTTTTATTAGGTTTTCTGTCGTGTAAAGAAACTCCTCCTCAATTGCCCGATCCACTAGAGGCAGGCTGGGAAGGTGAGAGCGTGTGTGAAGTGGTGGAAGAAAATGACCGCGTGCGTACTTTAAAATGCACGTTCCCGCCTGGCGTGGGGCATGAAAAGCATTTTCACGCAAGACACTTTGGTTACACGCTCAAAGGTGGCACGTTTAAAATTACGGATGATACGGGTACACGCACGGTTGACGTTCCCGCAGGTTACAGTTTTTACAAAGATTCCATTACAACCCACGAAGTGCTCAATGTGGGGGATAAAACTGCTGAGTTTTTGATTGTGGAGATTCTTGATTAATGATGTTAGTTGCTGATGGAAGAATAGTTTGATAACCCAGAAGATTTCTAAAGATTTAGTTTATGAATTGATCGGAAGTTTAGTCTTTTTTTACTCAATCCTAAAGGAGGAATTCAAAAATTTCAGCGGTATCTTTTTAGAGGTTGGCTAAAATCTTTGAAATATATTAAAATGCATAAAGGGTAATAATTATAGAGTTGTAGATCCAAGAATTGTGTAGGCAAATTTTACTCTAGTTTATCCGTCCAAATTTATCCATCATTATGTTATTCTCAATTTTAAAGGTTTCAATGTCAATGGTGTCTTTTACCATTGATCCAGTTGCTTTTACAAAAACAACTCGAGTATTAGTGTCAAAATAATTTTTATCAAACGCGTATACATGGTTATTGTCTCTTGATATACCTACGCTGTTTATAAAAATCACTATATCCTTGTAATCATTAGAAGGTACTCTGTAATTATTAAAATAGTAAAAACATCCATCTTTACTCCACCGTCCTAAAACGTTATCTTTTTTTGTAGACACAAATCTAAAATCGTTCACAGAACAGACATTTAAAGGCTTTGTTTTATAAAATATATTATTGTGATTTTTAGAGAATTTGTAGTCAATAACTTCAAATCCTCTGGGGCTTGAATTTTCTATTGAATCATTGTTATAATAAGCTCGTTTACTATCGATAGCAAACCCTTTTTTTATAGTTTTAAAACTTTTTGGGTCTGCTCCAGGGATAATTTTGTCTTCATAGTAAACATTGATTTTATCCGTACCATAGAGATTGTCATTATTTTCAATTTCGGAAAAATTTTGAGCATCAGCATTTTCTAGTAATCTTTCATAGTTTCCTTGACCTTCATTCCAACCTTTCACATAAACAGAATTGTTTTTGATGACGTACTTTTTTTCACAGCTTATAAAAAGTACAAGAAATAACAAGAGCGTTAGACCTTTTTTCATTGTTTGTTTTTAAAAAGTTTAAATGCCATACCAAAAAATTAAATCGAAATGTCCTTATAGTGTTGATGCTTTTCTAGTTTTTACGATTTTGTATTATTCATGTGTCATTTTCAGCAAGTAGCCATTTCTTAAAAAGCACTTAAACATAGCAGTTTATGGTTTAACATTTTTGGCTAGCAAAGTTCAAAAACAAATTTATCTGTATTTATACTTTAAGTTTCACAATCAATCCTCTAAATGATCAAAAAAATACAACTCATGATCTAGTTTTAATTCTGGGTGAAGAATTTTTATCAAGTCCTTGAGTACAAGATCGGGACGCATAGAGGCTTCTTCATAATAAATGACACCTCCTTCAATACCTTTATTAAGTGCAAATGTATAGACCTGCTTATTTACAAAGGCTTTGAACTGCTCGTAGGCAGCTTGATCCTCGCTCATTTTTGAATAGGATGTGTATTGAGCTGGAGCAATCCAATAATCGGCATCTTGCGCATCGGTAAGTACCTTTTCTATATTATATGCGAGTGATCCAGAACCGGTGGACTGGGCGTATATATAATCGGCACCAGCGTCTTTTAAAATTTTTCCCTGCCAAGAGTCGCCGTAAGGTAAATACCAAGTGTCCTTCCATGAAGCTCCCGCAAGAACTTTTGGTTTGTCTCGGTTACTCGCTAGTTTTTGGGCAGCGAGATATTCTTTTTCGATCTTGATAAAAATAGCATTAGCCGCATCCACCTTGTCAAAAAGCACTCCATAAACCTTGATCCATTCTGCTTTTCCCAGTGGGTGTGATTCCGTCCAGTCGCCATTGTAAAGTACGGGAATACCAGCCTGTTGTACTTTCTGATACACCATATTCTCCTCAGTCACCCCATAACCCATGATAAGATCTGGATTTGTAAGAAGAATGCTCTCTACGTCCATATTGTTATCTATCCCCAGATCGGTAATCTTTCCCTGATCGATCAATGTTCTAATTTCCGGACTGCTTATATAATTAGTAGAAGGGAAGCCTATAAGTGAAGATGCCTCTTCCAACAATACCAGTGGCGGGATGTGAGTGGTGCTGGTCGCGATAAGCCGATTTACGGGAATATGAATTTGCTCACCGCTATCAATAATAGATGCATCAGTGTCGTTGAGCAAGGTGTAAGTATAACTTTTTTTAGCATCGGGCCAAGGCTTAGTGATGGTGAGGTGATACCCCTTATTGATCGGTGTGATTTCAAAACCCTTAGCATATTTGATTTCTATATTCTTGCTTTCAACAGTCTCATTTGATTCAAAAGAAGGTTGTTGCTCAGTTTTGTCCTTACAAGCCACGAGGAGAATTGTAAGTAGAAGTAATTTGATCGTTTGGGTTATTTTCATTTGCCAAAAGTAGTCAGTTAATTCTATTGGTTGAAATATTAGACTTCCGTATTTCATTCAGTTTTTGAACCTACGGTTTAGGTTGGTCAAGTATTTCCAGAATAAAATTACTCGAGCGACCCGTTTTCGTAGGGCTTTAGGTGACAATTCACGATATACCACCTTTTTGACGTTGCCACTTTGATTTTCTTCACATGATTTTAGACTTGTTTAGATTCCCTCAATGATTTGGATTAATATTGCATTTGAATTTGGTTTTGAGGTTTTAGTGAGAGTCCGCTTTCGCGAAAGCTAAAAATTAAAAGGGAAACTAGTTCAATTCTAGTACTGTTCCCGCAACTGTAAACAAATGGGGCATTAAGCCCCATCCGCCATGAGCGGTTTTTGATCTGGAGCCACTGGGAAACTGGGAAGGCGATCAAAAATTGAAGTCAGGAGACCTGCCTAATTCACAACTATTGTTCAACTCCGGGATAGTGTGAGCGGTGGAAGATACAGGTGTGCACCAAGATAAATCCATAACAATGGGTTTGTTTCAATTCTTGCCGACCTGTGAAGTCCTCGCACGCACTTTCCCGACCTAAAACGTAAACTTTGAAAAAACAACTCATGATTACTGTCATGGTGGTAGCGGCTGGTGTGTCGGGATTTGCACAGCAAAAAGCCGTGGATACTACCGCGACAGATCTGGAAGAAGTGGTAGTGACCGCCTCGTCAAAATTTGAATTAAAACGCAAGGATAGCGGTAAACCGGTCATAAAGATCACCCGCGTCGATATCGAATCACAGCGCGCCGCCAGCGTTGCCGACCTTCTCAATCAATATGCGGGTATCGAGATCAATGGTGCGCGCAGCAACGCCGGTCAGAATTTGGGGCTTTATGTGCGTGGTGGTAACAACCGCCAGGTTTCTATCTTGATAGACGGTGCGCAGGTAAGTGATGCGAGCAGTATTGCTGGCGATTTTGATCTGCGTTTAATTGATCTGGATCAGATTGAGGAAATAGAGATCCTCAAAGGTGCGGCAAGTACACTCTACGGAGCAAATGCAAGTACGGCCGTGATCAATATTAAATTGAGAAAAGCACCCAAAAATAGCACTCGGGTTAGTGTTGCATCGTTTTTAGGCACTAACAACAGTGCAGAACAACAATTGCTTAGTGTAGATGAGTGGAACAATAGCGTTCAAATGCAGGGAAGCGCAAAAAATGGACTCTCTTATGGAGTAGGGTTCAACCATCAAAGTACGGATCGATTGAGCGCTGTGGAAAGTAAAAATGAATTTCCAAACGATGCTGATGCTTTTAATAGAGTCAATCTACTTGGGCGTGTAGGCTATAATAATTTCAAAGATTTCAAACTGACCAGTTATGTGTCATTTGATGAATTTGTTACTGAGTTTGACGATTCATTTACTTTGGTAGATGCAGAAAACGATATCTATAACCGCCAGTTGAGATGGGGGACTAATATGAATTGGAAATATTCAGATCAAGGTGAGCTGGTCTATGCAGATGTAAGCACACACACCCGCCGCGATACGCGCAGTTCATTTCCTACCATATACAATGCAGATGGCTATTCTCTGGATTTGTATAACCGTTACACTTTTGAATTGAGCGAAGAATCTAGTTTAAAAACTATAGTTGGTTTTAATTTTAGGTCAGATCAATATGAGGATTTCAGCATTCCCACAGGCAGTACAGACTTTATGCAAAATGCTGATAAAGAGGATGTAAACGCTCAGATATATGATCCTTATGTGAATGCGGTTTATGTAAGCGCTTTTGGTCTAAATGTTAATGCGGGTGCTCGATTAAACCTCCATAGTGATTACGATTCCCAACTGGTCTATAACCTGAATCCCAGCTATAGATTAAATTTCAAGAATCATATTTTGAAATTTTATGGTAGTGTGAGTACTGCTTACATCACGCCTTCTTTATTTCAATTGTTTTCTAGTAGCTTCGGAAATGAGAATTTGCAACCAGAAGAAAACACCACTTTTGAGACGGGACTTTCTTTGTTTGCAGAAGCAACGAGTTTAACGGTATCTGCTTTTTATAGAGAGGAGGAGAATTTGGTAGATTTTTTCACAGATCAAGAAACCTTTATTTCACAATATGTAAATGAAAGTGAAAAACTTATAGCTCGAGGTTTAGAGGTTCAAGCCCAAACTGAGCTGTTTGATATTATTAAACTTACTGGAAATTACACATATACACAACGTGATAACGTCAGTTTATTGAGACGTATACCAGAACACAGCGGTAACATAAGTGCACAGCTATCCCCCTTTGAAAATTTCAATACTACTTTGCGCTATTCCTACAGAGACATAAGGGGAGATGCGTTTACTAATCTCTCAACCTTTGCCTCTGAACCCGTAGTTCTTGATAGTTACCAACTGGTAGATCTTGATTTAACCTATAAACTTTCTGAAAAGGACGTGGTGTTTTTTGGAGGTGTTAGTAATATTTTCAATGAGGATTTTCAAGAGATTTTCGGTTTTCAGACACGTGGAAGAAATTATAAGATAGGAGTGAGGCTGGATCTTTAAATAGTCGCTTGTGTTGATCCAGCTGCATTGAAGGTTTGTGATTGTGATTTAGGAGGATTTTTGTTTCAAATTTTGAAGTATGAACATTTCTATTTCAATTAGTTAATTTTGGAAGAAGAAATTAAAGACTCTTGAAGAAAATCGTGCCTAGAGAAGACCACAAATACTGGATGAAAAAGGCAATTGACCAGGCTCTGGAGGGTGATACACCATATGGTGCTGTAGTTGTAAATAATAACGAGCAACACATAGCCGCTTACAATACTGTAGAACTAGATGGTTCCACCGCTCATGCCGAAATGAATGTAATTCAGAAATTAAATGATATGGATTTTAAGGATGCAATTGAATTGACTTTATATTCAACTGTGGAGCCATGTCCCATGTGTATGGGGGCTATCATTTGGACAGGTATAGGTGCGGTGGTTTATGGTGCGTCTATTGATGATGCTGCAAAACATTATACACAGATTCATATTAGCGCTCAAGAAGTAGCAAATAAATCTTGGTATGATCTCAATCTTGTCCAAGGAATTGAACGTGAAAAATGCCTATCACTTTTTCATTAACAAATAGTTAAGCCAGAACTCTTTTCATTTAATGATATTGCTTCTAAATATCAGTTAGTTGAGTAGTTTTAGCTTTTAGCGATTTGATGTTATAGTCTGTAAGAGCGTAAGGAATGAAACTGGCAATCATGGTGCGGGATTCATTAGTAAGTACACCTGTTATTTTGAGCATATCAAAAACCTCTTGTAAATTGAGAATGTAGTAAACTTTAGAATCTACATATTCATCAAGATTTTCTTTTTGACAAACTGCATAGATAGAATTGTTTTTATAAAAGCGACCACCTTCTTCTGATTGTTGAAAACTGAACAATAGACGACCTTGCCCAATGGGAACATCCGTCGTGTATTCATCATATTGTAAAGTAGGGCCTAATTGAAAGTAATTGGTATACCCTATTTCATACCGTTCTTTGAACACCATACTTAAAACTCCTTCATGCATTCCTACAATAAGGACTAATTTTTCTGTCGACTCTTTAGTAATTAATGGTTGTTTCCAGTGGATGCGCTCGCGATCGTAAAGTGTGACCTCAAAATAGTCAAAATTGAAATGAGCCTCGTTGCTAAGCAACTTACATGAATTGCCATCCCATTCAGACAACTCGTTCAAGGGAATAAGTTGGCTCTTAAATTTATTCTCACTTCTGCTTTTTTCAATTTTGTTTAGAAGTGCTTGAGCTGTCCCAGCATTTTTGTTTTTGTAAGAATCAATTAATGATTTTGTAAATTCATCACCGCTCACACTTTCGTCAGGCATTAAAAATTCAAATAAATGAGCTATCACAGACTTGAAATCTGTATTGAACAAATGCGGTTCATTCAGATATTTAACTACTTCGTCCAGTTTGAACCATTTAAATTTATTGTCTTGGTCTTCAACATCAATTGTATCAACTAGGACGGCAACATTTCGATTGTACTTATTGAAGAAACGATTGCCTTGTTCTGATTGTTTAATTGAGAATATCGTGTGATCCCCTTCTTGAGTAAATAAGTTGATGAACGGAGTGGGGCGGCCAGAATGCTTTTTGTTATAATTAGATTCAGTCGCTTGAACACTCGGTCCGATTTGAGTTAAATTGATATTTCCAGGCTCTGATTTTGCGTGTAAGAGTATGTACAACTCATTTTCCTGAATACATAAAATAAAGCCCAAAATACCTATTTCTGGTTGGTGAACGATAACAGTATCAGCCATCTCTATATGATCAGAAGTTGCCGCCTTAATAGAGAAAAATGATTTGTCATCCCTTTGAATATTCCCTTCCTGAAATTTCCATTCTTTCATTTCTGAAAATGGAATGCGCTCAATTTCATGTTTGATTTGTTGTCTGTAATTTTCAATCCATTCTAGTATGGTCATTCTAATTTCTTTTTAGCTAGTTGTAGTGCTTCGCTGAATTTGGGCAAAGTAATTTGTTTTGTTTCGCCAGTTCTATTTTTGGAAAGCTTGAATCCTTTCCGTTTTCTTGTCAATTTTTCGAAAAGATCAATACCTGTATTGTAATAAAGTAAGGCAGGAATATCGTTTGCTAAGATGTTCACTGCCCATTGGTTTAGCTTGTTACTTCTTCTTATTTTATGTTTATTATTTGTGTGTAAATCCAAGTATTTTGAAGGAATATAAACCTGATCTGAGTCTTTCTTTGCCTTAAAATATGCTACTAATTTTTCCAATTCCTGACCATTATAAGCATAAGCATGTTTAGAAATGGCAACATGATGAAAAGCACAAGCAATGCAAGTTACCTGTTGTGCAAAATGTATATTAACCCTTTCTCGCCAGCATCTCAATATGTAATTTACAATGGGAGTCCTACTAATCTCGCTTCCATGTTTCCATAGACCTACTTTTTCAATCACATTTTTATTGAATACCCAAGAGCTGCTAGGCTCCACATAGAGGTGTGAACTGCTAAACGCTGTTTTTAAATGTCTCTGATCAAATGGGGGATTAAATTTTGGAAATCCATTCTTATCTACTCTTTTGGAAAACATTGAATTTGCGATATAAAACTCATCCTGATTTGATTCCAAATAAGTTATAGCTCTTTCTAAATGGTCAGGAGTCCAAATATCATCATGATTGAGTAAGGCGATATATTTGGTCTTTGCCAGCGCCATACCAATATTATTGCTACCAGATTGCTCACCGTACCTTAATGTATTGTTGTGATATTTTATCTTTGGATGATTAAGGTCCTCTATCATCTGACCAGTTTCAATGCTGCAATTGTCGCCTATAACCAAAACCTGCCAACTATCAAAGACTTGATAGATAACAGATTCTAATGCAGATTTCAATATTTTTGGTCGGTTGTATGTTGATACAACTACAGTTACTAAGGGTGATGTCATTGAATTTAAAAATAGTAACAATTAAATAGATGCCAACTATTTTGATTTTTTTATTCAATTTTTTTTGCATCTAATTGAAGAATAGGAATCAGAAAGAAATAATCCTTTAACGATTAACAATAAATAGCTGCAACGCTTTAATGCTTACATAGAAGGCTCACTTTAAAAGGAAGAAAATTAAACCTGTTTCAAGAAGGTTTCGAAATAATTTCTCAAGAATTCCATTCCGGCAAATCCTCCATCCAAACTTTCAAGCCAGTTTTTTTCTGAATGGTACGCATATGATGTGATTCTTCTTTCACCACTAGTGATATTGCAGTTCCAAATTGATCTGCGCGACCGGTACGGCCAATGCGGTGTATAAAGTCCTTGGGAGATCTGGGTAATTCATAATTAATCACATAAGGTAGAAATTCAATATCGATACCTCGGGATAATAGATCTGTGGTTACGAGACAGCGCACACCAGTCTCTGTTCCGTTTTTAAAATCTTCTAGGTTTTTGTTCCTTACACTTTGCTTTTTCTTGCCGTGGATCGCTTTGGACTTAATTCCGTTGGTGTTCAATTTATCGTTGACATGTTCCACTTGATAGGTGGAAGAACAAAAAATCAACACCTGTTTCATGTCATGCGATTCTATCAAATGCCTGAGTAAAACTCCTTTTTTATGGTCGGCCACCCGATATCCCACCAGTTTTATTTGTGAATAATCCTGTTCAGGTTCCTCAATTTTTATAACCGTGGGATTATTTAATAATCGATCTTGATAATCGGTTACGGCACCGTCCCAAGTTGCACTGAACAAAAGTGATTGTTTTTTCTTGGGAAGGTGGTACAAAATCGCATCCAATTCTTCCCTGAAACCCAATGCCAGCATTTTATCTGCCTCGTCCAGTACAAAACATTTCACTTCATTAATATGCACCGCATTAGATTCGATAAGGTCGATCAATCTACCGGGCGTCGCCACCACGATTTCTGCATTTCCAAGCTCCTGCATCTGGGTATTAATGCTATTTCCACCAGTAATGATGCGAGTAATGAGTGGTCTTGGCAGTGATTTTGAATATGACACGACAACTTTACCTACTTGAACTGCCAGCTCGCGTGTAGGCACTAGGATCAAGCCGCTAATCGATCTGTGCTTGGCGACCGTATCTTTAAGATTATTCAATAATGGCAAGGCATAACTCAAGGTTTTACCAGAGCCTGTTTTTGCGATTCCCAGAATATCTCTTTCATCTAAAGCGGCAGGCAGCGTGGCTTCTTGGATGGGAGTGGGCTTTGTGAAACCGTCAGCTTTGAGTTTGTTTTGTAATTCAGAGAGTAATTTGAAATCAGTAAAAGTTGTAGTGTTTGCCATGCTGCAAAAGTAGAATATTAAGATGAGGTTACTTGCTTTTTAGGCTTTCGTACTCGGACTGCACTTAGACAGGCTCCGTGTAACACTCAGTATAATCCTATTTTGTGTTTTCGCTTTTGCGAAAATTAAAAGAAAGCAGTATTTTTAAAAGAAAACCTTGAAACTCCCTCTCTCTTATTATCAAAATCAAAATGTCGTACACCTGGCTAAAGATTTGATAGGAAAAGTCATTCATTCGCAAGTCGATGATCAACTCACCTCTGGAATTATTACAGAAACCGAGGCGTACAGAGGTATAGGGGACAAGGCATGTCATGCGCATATGGGCAGGTTTACAGATCGTACTAAAATCATGTATGAGCCAGGAGGTGTTGCCTATGTATATTTATGTTATGGCATACATCACTTGTTCAATATTATTACCAATACAAACGAGCAGGCAGATGCCATTTTAATACGTGCCGCTGAACCTCTTCAAGGAATTGATATTATGATGGAGCGCCGTGGAAAGAAGGTTGTGGATAAAACACTGACGTCTGGACCTGGCAACTTTAGCAAAGCCTTCGGGCTGAATAAATCGCACTATGGTGAGGATCTCACAGGCGATCTAGTCTGGATAGAAGATGATTTAAGTTCTCGCTTTCGCGAAAGCGAGATCGTTACATCTAAGCGCGTAGGAATAGACTATGCAGAAGAAGATGCTGACTTGCTCTGGCGGTTCTATTTAAACAGTTCAAAGTTTGTAAGTAAGAAATAAGAACAATGTTCAACTTCAGTATTTTTAAAACATTTGAATTTGAGAATGTATAGACATGGTATTAAATTCTAAGCAAAAATTTTGCTCAGGGAATAACATCTATGTTGTTCTACAATTTATTTTAATGCGGATAACCAATCAGTGATGGAGTCCAAAAACCCCTCACACCTGATATAGTTCCAATTCTCATTTTCAGACTCATATAAGCCACCAGTTTTAGCTTGCCACATGTTGTGATTACAATTAGAAAAAGTTTTAATAGTTAAATCTGCATTATTCCCCATTGATTTTTGATACAAAGCCTTAGTTTTTTTCCAATTTACAGTCATATCAGTTTCACCAAATAACGCAAGGACTGGAATTTTTATATCAGATAAGATCTCACTGAAATTTGTGACGTATAACGGCAAATCAGTTTTTTTATCTAGAGTACTTTGCTGTAATTGTTTTTGAAAGGCATAATATTTTTTTTCACTTATTTCTCCGTTATTTATTTTGTTCCAGAATTTATTGTTCTGTAGGTTTTGTGTCGCCGATAGGTAATATTCATAACTCCCTCCGCCTCGAGATATTAATATACCGTCATGCCATTCATCAACTATGAGTTCAACGATATCTTTGGAATAACCATTGATGCGTAGATTTTGTTCCAAAAGATACTTGAATGTTTCATCATCGTCCACTCCACTTACTGAGATCCAAAAATCTATATTTCCATTGTTATAAATTACAACGGGAATGATCCAGCCAGCTCTGCTGATACCCCATAACCCGATTCTGTCAGAACCTTTTATGTGATTTTTTTTCAGGTTTTCAATTGCGGCCATGACTTCTAGTGCTTCATTTTCAATAAGCCTTCCACTTTTATAGGTTCCTTCACTATTTCCACAGCCCATTTTGTCCCACATATAGGTTGCATAACCAGCTTTTGAAATTGCAGTTCTCACGTCAAACCACCAGTTATCTGCAACTGCATTTGTTTTACCGTCACCGTGAATGATAAGCACAATTCCCTTTGGCTCTGTATCTTGTGGAAGGTCTAAAACTCCTGAAAGTTTAATTCCCTCAAATTCAAAGTCAATAAGTTGTTGCTGAATTTGTGCATGGGAATCCACTATTAAAAGTGTGCAAATTATTGTGATGATAATCCTTTTCATCATTTTTATTAAAAGACTCTATTCTATAAATTTTGTTACTGTCATTAGCAAAACTCAAATTGAACAGATCTCATGACCGTCTTTCTTAGCTCAATGGTTTGGTTTGCCCTTAAAAGAAATACTAATAGGCAAGTCCAACAATAAAAAAACGTAGAGTCTTTATAAATTCAAATTCGCATAATTCATTTATAATACATACCCACACCAATAGTTAGAACGTCCATGGTGAAAATGTGCAGAAGCAACATGCCAAGTTTTTGTCTTGACACCTTTATTATGAAGCGCCGCAATGGTGTTCTCATTAAGATCATCATTCACAAAAACGTAGACGACTTCACTTTTTACGGCGAGGTTTACCGTGTCTTGGTCAAGAGCCGTTTCAAAATACGAGATCTCAAAATCATAGTGCCCTTTGTATTTTTCAAAATAGTCCTGATCGTAACTTTTGGTACTAAAAACTGATATTTTCATTTATGAGAATGTGAAATATTAAGAAATTTGAAGTGCGACGATTTAGCGTTGAACAAGTAAGTAACTAATTGAAATCAGTGCTAAATTCCAATAGCTCCTGATACGGTAATTTCATTTTTTATTTGATCCAACTTTTCTTAGCCGCATAACTACTATACATCAATAAAAACACGGCAACAGCAATAACCATAAGCGGTACAACAATCGATAAAAAGGTGGAGGTCATTTCAATATCGATGACTGCTAACCAGTAAATCTCAACAAGCACAAGGGCAAAAACTGCTGCTCCATATAGCGGAATGGCAATTTTCCTCCTCATAAATAGCGCAAAGCTTCCCAATAGCTCCGCAAACAAACCGAGCAGGAAGATCGCGATAAACCAAATCGATAGCGACTGGATCCGTTCAAACTCTTCTACAGTCGCATTTTGCTGAATCAAATCGATTTCATAGGAACTAAAATAGAATTCGACAAAATTCCATACAATCGCCATCACGGCAATGATCCAAAATGAAGTAGGAGGAGTGTAGGGCGGTCTCATGGTTCAAGCTATTTGTGTCTTCTAAAATAAGCATCTTATTTTAAAAAGATTAAGCCGACATACATAGTTGGCATGTCCATATTGAAAATTTCCAAGAGCAACATACCAAGTTTTCGTCTTGGCATGTTTCATACGGAGTGAACTATCAGAATAAAAGACGAACTCAAAACCTAACTTTTTTGGTAGCGTATCTCCACGCCAGCATAGAGTCTTTGCAGATTTAAATCAACATAATCAATAATAAAAAAGACATGCCAACACAAATAGTTGGCATGTCCATATTGAAAATATCCAAAGCAACATGCCAAGTTTTCGTCTTGGCATGTTTGAATTAATTAAAAGATTATAAATCAAAAAACCACCCCCAGAAATCTCCAAGAGTGGTTCAATAAAATCAAGCAAAACGTCAAAAACTACCTCTTAACCTCAAGCCCGTATTTGCCCATATAACGTTCATATAATTCTGTTTGATGGGAGTCGAGCGAAATCTCACGACCATCAATAAACGCGTGGGTCAGCTGGTTGCCCATCATTTCCAGCGCATTTCCTCTTGAAATGAACAGTGTGGCCATCTTGCCAACTTCCAGTGATCCATATTTATCGTCAACGCCTAGAATCTTTGCGGGATTTAACGTAATCAGGGAGAGGGCTTCTTCCATATCCATTCCGTAGCCGGTAACCGTTCCCGCGTAGAAAGGGAAATTTCGGGTTTGGTGGCGTTCCATGTCTCCGCTGTTTTCTAGTGCGACGAGCACACCTTTATCGGCAAGCATTTTAGGGAAACGGTAGGGGAGATCGTAGTCCTCATCTTCATAGTCGGGTAGGGAATGCACACGTGCGGCCAAAACCGGTACTTTCATCGCTACTAAAGTCGCTGCCACTTTATCGGCTTCACGACCGCCTACGATTACAGGCTTTTTGATACCATTTTTGCTCACAAAATTTAATACATCACGTATTCCTTTCTCTCCATTCACGTGAAAATACACGTTTTGCTTTCCTGCCATTGCCGCGTTCAACGCTTCATATTTTAGGTTCAAGCCGTCTTTACTTTCCGTGGCATTATAAGCTTTTGAATTATTGACAAAGTCGGTAAGCTCGCGCACCTGCTTCTCATAATCCTTGCTGGGCTCGATAGGTCCAGGATTGTACCAGGTTCCAGTTCTCCTAAAGTTAGAGGGCCAGTTGATATGCAAGCCCTCATCACTCACAACCGAAGCATCCTGCCAGTTCCAGGCATCCAGTTGAACAAGGCTGGACTTCCCAGAAATACGCCCGCCACGAGGTACGATCTGCGCCATAAGCACGCCGTTGGGCCTCATGGATTCTACCACCTTACTCTCCGTATTATAGGCGATCAGCGATCTGATGTGCGGGTTGTAGGTTCCTATCTCGCGCAGGTCCACACTAGCTTTAACTGCATCGACTTCCACAAGTCCCAGTGTTGCATTCATCGCGATTATTCCGGGATAGACGTGCATTCCCTCGGCGTTGATCTGCTCGCCTTTGGGTTGCATTTTGCTCGTTGTGGCATCTGCAACTGCGGTAATTTTACCGTCTTCCACCACTATGATGGAGTTCTCGATTACGCTGCCGTTGCCAATGTGCGCGGTCGCGTTCATGATCGTAAAGGCTCCCTTGTGTTCAGGTGCCGGCGTCTGTTGTGCCCAGACCGTCCCGCTACACCATAAAATTGCTATTATCAGTAAATTTTTCATCGTTTTCATATTACCAGTGTAAGGTGTCACATTCATAAAGCGTCTTATCTTTCTTTTTGGGCGTCTGGGTTTTCATCCCCTTGTTTTTGGCCTGCAGCATCTCATTGACGAGTTGTTGACGTTCCTTTTTTACGCTTTCGCGAAAGCGTGCATCCTTATCCACATCAAAGAATACGATACCGTCTATCATCGTGATCTGGGGTCTTGCCGTCACACTCATGGGGTGCGCATTCCAAAGCACAAGATCTGCATCCTTGCCTTTTTTGATACTCCCGGTCCTGTCGTCGATATGAAGAAGTTTTGCCGGGTTGAGCGTCACAAACTTCCAGGCTTCTTCCTCGCTTACGCCACCGTATTTTACGGCTTTGGCAGCTTCCTGATTCAGGCGTCTGGACATTTCTGCATCGTCACTGTTAAAGGCAACAGTCACGCCAGCTTCGTGCATGATCGCACCGTTGTAGGGAATGGCGTCGTTTACCTCGTATTTGTAGGCCCACCAGTCGCTAAAGGTAGATCCTCCAGCGCCGTGCTCGGCCATTTTATCGGCGACTTTGTAGCCCTCGAGAATGTGGGTAAAGGTGTTGATCCTAAAGCCAAAATCCTCTGCAACGTTCATCAACATATTGATCTCGCTCTGCACGTAGGAGTGACAGGAGACAAATCGCTTGCTTTCCAGGATCTCCAGCAACACCTCCATTTCCTCATCATATCTAAAGTCTGCCTTGCCCTTGGAATCTTTGTAATCGCGTGCTCTTGAGAAAAAATCCACAAAAACCTGCTCGACTCCCATACGTGTTTGTGGGAAACGTACTCCCGTCTGATAGCGGGATTGTTTTACGTTTTCGCCGAGAGCGAACTTGATAAACTTGGGTGAATTGTCATAAATCATCTCATCTGCTGGGTAACCCCACTTTAATTTAATGATCGCGCTGCGACCGCCTATGGGGTTTGCGCTACCATGTAGAAGTTGAGAAGAGGTCACTCCACCTGCGAGATCGCGGTAGATGTTTACATCCTCATGGTCCACCACATCTTCAATCGTAACCTCTGCCGTGGAATTGTGACCCGCCTCGTTCACACCATTATCAATGGCAATGTGACTGTGCTCGTCCACGATACCGCTAGTAAGATGCATTCCCGTACCGTCGATGACTCGTGCGCCTCGATCATTGAGATCCTTACCTATTTTTGAGATTTTACCGTATTTTACCAGAACGTCCGTATTTTTCAGAATCCCGTCCGACTCATTAGTCCATACAGTTGCGTTGCGGTAAAGAATGGTCTCTTGTTTTGGACGCTCTTCACTACCAAAACCTATATTCGGATAGGTCATGCGCCCCATTTCTTTAATTTCTTTGGATGCTTCATCAGAATCCTCATCTTCGGTCCCTGAGCTCGTCGAAGGGTCGTCTTCAGCGTCCTCCTTTTTATTATTGTCCTCAGCTTTTTTAAACGCAGCCATAAAACCAAGTTCGGAACCGTCTGCTAGATAGGCAGTACCTTTAAGTCCCTCATTATTACGGTTCTTTTGAGCAAGGAAACGGTGTACGCCTGTTTTTGCTGTATCCTTGGGAGTCGCCAGAATATTGATCCAGTCGTTGTTATAATCAATTTTAGATCCCAGCGTGATGCTGTCGCTTTTCACTTTGATCTTTTTTCCGGTTCCAGAAATAATCATTTCATAATCTGTACCTGCGATACGGGTGGTGTAGATTCCATCGATGTCGCTAACGGTGCGATCCTTTAATAGATGCTTGGATCCTTGTACCCAATTCTCATAAATCACGGTTTTCTTGTCAAACAGATCCCCAGAAGTTACGAGGAAGTTGGCCAGTCTACCGGTTTCCAAAGTTCCCACCATACCAGAAACTTTCATGATACTCGCCGGAATCGTGGTAAGTGCCGCCAGTGCTTGATCAGCGGTCAGTCCATATTCCATGGCGCTGCGCAGCTTGTCGTGAAGATCAGCGGGCTTTTTTAATCCCATGGAAGTGATGGCGTAGGTAATTCCGTTTTTAGAAAGCATCATGGGATTTCCGGGAGCCTGTTTCCATTCCCTCATGTCAGAAAGATTGACAAACGATTCCATAAATGGATTGCTCACATCATAAGCATCGGGAAAATTGATGGGTAGAATGAGTTTTGCGTTGGTTGCTTTTACCTCGTCGATCATTTCATAAGCGTCCTCGCCGCCTACGATGACAAACTGTTTGCCTACGCGATCTCCCATCTTGTCCACGCGTAGAATGTTCTTCTTGTTTCCGGCCTCTATATATTGAACCAGATTTTTCTTTGCATTAATTGCCTCCAGGGAAAGATCCTTGCTTTTAGAAAACCCTTTTGCATACCAATCGGCATCAAAATGCGTTTGACGCAAAAGAGCTAATCCACCCATCATGGAAGTAGGATAGGACTGGCGTGACTGGCGGCTTTTTTGCAACGAAAAGAAATTACCGCTTTCCTGCTTCAGGATACGGTTGGCATCTGTTCCATTGTTATTGAGAGCGATGACCATTCCATTACCACGAGCGATACCGTCGTGCAAATGTGTCTGAACGATTCCATAACCGGCATCGATGAACTTTTTAGCTTCTTTTGAATCGTAATCAAAGAAATCCATCGCTGTTTGTTCCGCTCGTATGTGGTCGTTCCAGTAATACCCCTTTCTTCCCTCATCGTACTGAGGAGAGCGACCACCAGATGGTCGTTCTACCTTTTTCATGGCAAGATCTCCGTAAGCCTCGACAAAAGATGGATAGATATGGGTACCCGTGGCATCCTCCACCACCGCGTTTTTAGGGATGCTCACGTTCTTACCTATGGCCTGAATCTTACCATTCTTAACCACGATGGTCGCATTTTCAATAGTATTGCCCGGGCTTGTGGTAATCGTGGCATTTTTCAATACCCTCGTGACATCATCTACCGCGCTGATGTCATCGTTGTTTGGAAAGTATTCCTGTGCCTGGAGGTGCAATCCCAGCAACAGAAATAGGTAAAGTAATTTTTTCATTAAATGATTTTTGATGTCCTAAAGATAAGGGGATAGAAATTAAGCAATGCTTTTATAAAAGGTAGTAACCGTAGTTTTTTTAACAGGTATTTAAATAATCGTTGAATTAAACCCTCTGTTATTTATTGATTTCTCGCTTTCGCGAAAGCGATACAACATAAAAGCTGATCATTCAATATCAGAATAACCTACGGTCGAAATGCGATGATATGATTATAAAATCAGTCTATTTACTAATGTCAAAACCCGATCTTTTTGTTTTTGAGATTAGAATATTTTCGATCGCTGGCATTAAAAATATCTGAAATACACATTTCTTCTTTTACAGGTTCATGACCCAGCTTATTCAGCATTTTGTTGGTCTTTTCGATCGTCAATGCACCGAATTCATACATTGAAATTAACCTGCCCTTCCTTAAAAGTGCCGAGTCAATCTTAGAAAGATTTGTATTAAAAGTAGAGACAATTTTTATGTTCAAATAATCGCTGAACAACCCATCAGTCAGTTGAAGTATGGTGGAAACAACAGATTCTTCCTTGAGATTTTCTCTAGAGGTAATGACTTTTTCTGCATCTTCTATGATGAGAATGGAATTTCTCTGCTTTAGGAGAAAGGAAATAAAATCAGGGTCAAGTAGGTGGTTGACAAATTCATTCTGTATAAAAATAAAGTTGGAATCCTCGTAGTATTGAGAAATCAAACTTTTAATATAAGTGGTTTTTCCAGTTCCTGGCATACCATAGAGCAAGATAAGGCCTGATTCCTTTGTTGAAATGGCACTTGTGATGCGTTTATCTATCTCGATAAAATCATCATTGTAATTCTCTTTTATATTTATTTCAATTCTTTCTGTTCTTACATCTTCTGTTTCAAAATAGGAACGATCACGCGTTAAGACATTAAAAGTTGGTGTTATTGACAGTCCAAAACTGGATCTCAATTTATGATTTTTATCAATGACCCATTTTTCTAATAACTGATCATTGCAATCGTAGAAGAAATCCACATTCAAAGTATCATTTTCCAATGATATCCATACCAATACCTTATGCTCTTGGCTTTTAAACAGATGTTGATAAGGAAAATCCTTATCAAAATCGGCATTATTTGTATCCTCAGTAGTCCAGTTCTTATAGATAATTTTGTAATCCTTTTTTGATAGATCTAGAACTTTGAGAACGTTTTCTAAATTTGCTTTAGTACCATCCATGGGAACTTCTAGAACAACACTAGAGGCTAAACGATCAAATAAAAGTGTATATAAAGGTTGACGCTCTATTTCTCCGTAAGAGTCAAATGCCTTGAGTATTTCTGACATAATTTATTTGGTTGAAACCTCAAAGATAGTTTCTCAAGTTGTCATTACATGATGTTTTATTTATACTATTTGTAGTATTGAAAGTGAAACGCTGAAACCTGCAATCCAGTGTTTTACTTGACACTGATTTAAGAAGAAAAATAAAGTCCGAAAGAGCACGAGTGCTTTTTTGGACTTTATAGTGGTACTTGATAAGGTTAAACTCTCAATAAATTTAAAACCTAGTCATCTTTCACATCATATCGATCCAACATCATTACCTTGTCCCATGCTGCGACGAAGTGTTTTACAAATCGTTCGCTGGCATCATCGGCTGCGTAGACTTCACAGAGGTTACGCAATTGGGCATTTGAACCGAACACGAGGTCGCATCTAGTCGCATAATATTCTACCACTCCCGTTTTGCGGTCTTTGATATTAAAGTGTTGTTCTTTTTCATTTTGAGGCTCCCATTTATATTCCATGCTCGTAATAATTTGGAAAAAATCGTTAGTCAAATGGCCGGGACGCTCCGTAAACACTCCGTATTTTGAATGGTCATAATTCTGATCCAATACGCGCAAACCTCCCACTAATACCGTCCACTCAGGAGCAGAAAGGTTGAGCAAATTAGCACGATCCAGAAAGATACGCTCTGGCTTTAAATGGTAACCAACCTTATCATTATGATAATTTTTAAATCCATCTGAAACGGGTTTTAACCAATCAAAACTCTCCACATCGGTTTGTTCTGGAGTGGCATCGGTACGGCCGGGAGTGAATGGAACTTTTATTTCGTGACCGCCTAACTTGGCCGCTTGTTCCACGGCATAGCAACCACCTAAGATGATGAGATCTGCCAACGAAACTTCTTTATTAAGAGCATTTTTAAATTCTGTTTTTATGGATTTGAGCTTATCCAAAACTTCCCTAAGTTCTTGCGGACGGTTCAGTTCCCAATTGACTTGTGGTTCAAGGGCTATGCGCGCTCCGTTAGCTCCACCACGTTTATCGCTATGACGATAAATTGCGGCTGATGACCATGCAGCGTTGATCAACGCAGAATTAGCGAGACCGCTATCGGCAATCTTATTCTTTAAATGGTTGATGTCGTTATCATCTACCAGTTCATAATCTCTCTTGGGTACTGGGTCTTGCCAGATCAATTCTTCCTCAGCGACTTCTGGTCCTAAGTATCGATCGATTGGTCCCATGTCGCGATGCGTAAGCTTGTACCAAGCTTTAGAAAAAGCTTGTGTGAAGTAATCAAAGTCGTCCATGAATTTCTTACAGACTTTACGGTATTCTGGATCCGTTTTAAGGGCGATGTCTGAAGTCATCATCATAAGCGGCTCCTGTCTTCCATCGATATGTGCATCTGGAGTTTTGGGCGCTGAGGAATCCTTGGGAGTCCATTGCCCTGCACCAGCGGGACTTTTCTTCTGTTCCCAATCATATTTGAATAGGTTAATCAGATAGTCGTTATCCCATTGGGTAGGATTAGGCGTCCACGATCCTTCAATACCGTTAGTTGATGTGTGTTCTGCATTTCCATTACCTACTGGATTGTGCCAGCCAAATCCTTGTTCCTGCAAGGAAGCGGCAACAGGTGCGGCACCTATCTTGTCGGACGGAACAGCACCATGACTTTTACCGAAAGCATGACCACCCGCAACCAGAGCCACGGTTTCCTCATCGTTCATCGCCATACGCTTGAACGACTCTCTTATGTTTCTGGCAGAATCCATGGGATCCATATTTCCGCTTGGTCCTTCAGGATTTACATAGATTAAATTAGAATGTGTTGCCGCCAGCGGATTTTCAAGATCGTGGTATTCCTCTTTTAGATCGCCTTTCCAGCGGAGGTTTGCATTTACCATCTCGCCAGGATGTCCCAAATGACCCGAAGTCTGTTTTACTTCCTCAAAAGGTTTTCCATCCCAAAATTCAGGTCCCCAATAAGTACTGCGATCTGGTTCCCAAGCATCACGACGACCACCGCCAAAACCAAAAGTGGGAAAGCCCATAATTTCAAGAGCACAATTTCCGGTAAGGACTATAAGATCTGCCCAGGAAAGTCCTGCTCCGTATTTCTTTTTGATGGGCCAGATCAAACGTCTTGATTTATCGATATTCCCATTATCCCACCAAGAGCTGATGGGAGCAAAGCGCTGCATGGCTTGTCCAGCGCCACCACGACCATCTGCAATACGGTAGGTTCCTGCGGAGTGCCACGCCATACGGATCATCTGAGGGCCGTAATTGCCATAATCTGCGGGCCACCATTCTTGAGAGGTTACCAGTAGTTCCTTGATATCTTTTTTGAGTTGGTCATAATCCAGTGCAAGAAATGCCGCTTTGTAATCCTCATCACTCAGCGGATTAGCGATGGGTTGTTCCTGATGCAATAATTCTACCTGCAGACGGTCTGGCCACCAGTCATCGTATTGTGGAGGTGTTCCTATCGCGCCACCTATGCGGGTTCCTCTAAAAGGGCATTTTTCCAATCCTTGTGGATTATCTATATCTTTCATGTGAGATTAATTGAGTGTGTTTAAAATTAGGAATTCTAAAATCACTTAGCTAGCAAATGACATGTATTTAAGAGAACTTTGGTGTTTTGATTGAAATAGAAACCTAGAGAAATTATTGCTTTGAGAAAATGAATCGATTACAAATAAATGATAGTTGATTTGAGAGTATAGCCCAATTCAATCCTTAATAATCTCATTTTCCAAAAGTTTTGTAATCGCCCTTTTTTTATTTTTCCAATTGTTCCAATGTATGGGAATGGTTTGAATGCCTACTCGATTCAATACTCGATAGCGTTCCATGGAGAATGCTTCTTGAAACATTCCTGGATAGCCTATTAAATCCAGGAAAAAATGTTGCTCTTTATGGATCACAAGAATATCCAACAAATTGCCTGCAAGAGGATAACTGCAAATAACTTGATCACAACCTATTTTGTTTAAAGTTTTGAACACTTCATCTTGAAATTGATCATGCTCATCACTTACATTTTGCTGATAATCAAATTGGGCTATGAATTCTAAATAATCTGCAAGAAGGGGATACTTTTTCAGCCTATTTTTATCTTGTAGAGAATTAAATACCAATTGTTCTGAACGTGCTCGGGTTATGGACACATTAAAAACTCTAGGGTTAGCCACCTGAGCAAATGCCGCATGGTGAGACTGGTCAGTCAAGCCAAGGGAAAGCAAGATTATATCTCTTTCAGAACCCTGAAAATGATAGGGGCCGCCGCATATCAATTCAAACTTTTTAATGTCACGATATTCTACATGCTCATTGATAAGTTTCTGTAGGATTTCAACTTGCTTACTCAGTGGAGATAATATTCCCAGACTAGGAACCTTAACCGCATCAGAAAACCGATTGATTATAGAAAGAGTTTCTTTAATCACCTGTTCTGCTTCCTTCATATTGACACCATTCTCTAGAACAGCATTTTTTACCTGTATGGTTTTGACTTGATTTATGGAGGTATGCTTAGGTGTAGATTTGAGAACTTTGAGCTGCCCGCTATAAAACTGCTCATTACTAAATTCAATGATGGAGGGGGTAGAACGGTAGTGTTCTTTTAAAAAGGTGACTTGGTTCTGATCCTTAACCATGTCAATATAAAAATCCAAGACGCTTCGCTCCCTAAAGTTGAGATTGGGTTCATCTGGTAATTGAAAACGTTTTTGTAATTGCAGTTGCTGTTTGCGGGATACAAAAGAGTAATGGCTTAATTGATTGGGATCTCCCACCACAACTACTCGCTTGGCCCGATAAATTGCTGGAAGAACAACCGCGATATCGCATTGTGTGGCTTCATCAATGATGATCAGGTCAAATATATCTTTCTTAAGCGGTGCGACTGCATTTAATTCATTCAAATGAACCAGCCATAAAGGGAGTGATTTCAAGACCTTGCTAAAATCCAACTGATTTAATATAGCCTTATACTCCGTAAAATTATAAGCTGTTAAAGCACTACGAAAGGCCACAAGATCTTTCCGATACTGATTGAGGTTGAGACTTCTGTTGCGCTCAATACGTCTCTTGATGTAACTAGAAAGACGTGTGTGCAATTGTTTCTCATCATTACCCAGTCTTTTGAACACACGTTGGCTGAACTGCTGATTTTTTAAAATAAATTCTAAGTAGTGTTTTTTGAACCAATCGATAATTGAATTGCGATCAGAAAATTGGATGTCTGTAAGTTCAATTTCTTGAGCCACCATAGTTTCAAATTCGTACTCGAGCTGTTCAATCTTAGTGCGCAATTTCTCAACAGTTGCGGTTTCATAATAGACTTTACTAGTAGAATGTATGCTGGTGAGTAGGTTTTTGACCTTCGTTTGAAGACTGTATTTGTATCTGCTGCCGCTGGTTTGAACGATATGATTTTTAAGTTTAAAGTCATTCTCTAACATTTTGCGCACAACTTGAACACTTTCCCTGGTTTTACCTACCACGAGTACGCTCTCATTGTTCAAAATGGCATTTGTAGCCATAGCGCTTATGGTATAACTTTTACCTGTTCCTGGTGGTCCTATGACTACTGAGTTGGCGTAATTCTCAGAATTTTCCAAAGCCTGGAATTGATCTGTATTCAATCTGTATTTGAGGAGGCTGTCTTGAGTTTTTTGATTCCCAAACTTCTCTTCTTGATTACTCCAAGCGCTGCTATATTCGTTAAGAACAGCTAGCTTCTCCAGGTCTTCCAGTACCTTGAGAGATGAATGGGATTTCTCGACAAAAACCGTTCCTGCTGCAGGAATGATTTTGATTGGAGTCGTAGGATCAATTTTCTTGTAATGAGCTCGTATCTGAGAAACACTCCAGACCATTGGCGCTTGAGCCAGCTCACTCAAGTCGGGTTCCGTAAAATATTTACTGATAAGCCTGCCTATTTGCTGAGCGCTGAGGTTTTCTTCAGTGACTAGATCAGTCAACTCACTACAGAAGTTGTCTTTTGAAAAACCGTTGCGCAACTCGAGGTAATTGAGGATCTGTTTATTGATGACCACATCATCTCGATCAATTCTTAGAAATGAAGCCTCTGTCTCTACCTCTAGTTTCACAGGAAAGAGGAGTAGTGGAGCACATATTCTTTTGTCTTTACTGAAGCCATGATCTTTTTTACCCAAAAAGAAAATATAGCCATAATACAACTGCTTTTCCAGCTTGTAGATTTCTATATCTTTTGCGAGTTGATCTCCCTTTTTGTTGAAGTATGGAATTACAGGATAATCTTCGGTTAAAAATTCCTCTTGGTCAGTTACAAACCATTTGTGAGGGTATTTAGCCGCAAGAATATTATCAATTTTAAACTCCTTGTTATCCAGTCGATAGCATTCTCTAAAATATCTGTAAAA
The DNA here is from genome assembly GCA_049671565.1 of Nonlabens sp. Lineage (GTDB taxonomy): Bacteria > Bacteroidota > Bacteroidia > Flavobacteriales > Flavobacteriaceae > Nonlabens. The sequence continues at coordinate 30,089 of JBATVD010000002.1, read as the reverse complement.
GTCAGCTGGATTGTACTTCATGGAGCGCTGTTGTTTGAGCTGCTGTAGTAATTTACCAGTAAAGCTACCACATAACTGTAAGTTTCCATACCACCGGGCTGGTTGTTTGCCTTTAAATAGGTGTTGTAGGTGGCTTGAGAAACTTCTTCCACGATGCTACCCTCATAAGATTTCCAGAAATCCCGTAGCTCTTGATAGTTCGCATAAATTCCGGGTCGTACACCTTCACTTATTGTTTTATAAAGTTCAGGGTCACGGCGGTATAGATCATTCAAACAGTAGCGTAAGGCAAAAATGCTCGCACTGTATTTAAAGAAGGGATCGTTATGTGCCGTTCCCGCAAGTATAGCAATGAAATTGGCTTCGTTTTCTTTGGCATAACCTAACTGATGCGCCATTTCATGCAAGGTGAGGACAGGAGTTTTATAATTATTGATGTAGGCGTTAGTCTGCGCCTCGCCAGTAAATGGATTCAAATAACCGCTGTAACCCATATAGGATAATGGCAAAGTCAATAGCGATTTCTTTGCGCTCAGATTATTGTAGTCTAGATGAGGGTATTCCTTAGACAGGTTTTCATACCCAGAAGGAGCCGCTTTGAATAAGTCCTTTTGACTTTCAGTAAACGGTACCGGCAAACTATCCACAGGTTGTAGCTTGCTATGCAGCTTATTAGACTCATCTTTAAAGTACCTAATGGTTTGAGCTAATTCTTGCGTTGTATAATCTGCTTTTAATTCTAGGGATTTGTGTAACGGTTGTCTGTAATAATTGAATCCCCAAGCCGCGTGAAAGAAGAAGAGTACTATGTTTAGGGTGGTGAATAGTTGGGTGTACCGCTTTCGCGAAAGCGAGATCAATTCCATTTTACTCCTCCACAACCATCTTAAAGCCAAGATAATGACTCCAGCATAAACTAGGTCTCCCAATGAAAATGGAATCCAGCCTGTGACCCATCTAGACGCGCTGGAAAGGTAAGGATAGATGCCGGTGCTATAAAAAGTTTCCACAAATGCCGGAAAAAAACGCAGCAAATAATAGGTGACAATTTGTACGATAAATAGACCTAAGGCTAAAATTAGCCTGCGCGTTTGCCTCATTAACCAAGATTTTTGCGGTAGGTGCGGCGTCTCTTATGCAAGATGGGATCGTAGTCTTTCCAAAGTGCTTGAACAGCGATATTATCTTCCAGTTCTGGGTTAGTCTCGCAAAGTGTGATGCCCTTATCCATAAAGTTGCGGGTGATATTACGGAACATCATCGCCGTTACACCTTTACCCTGCAATCTAGGGTGGATCCCGATGAGGTAGAATGCCGCTCTCGTATTTTTACGTTTAGCTCTCAACATATGGATAAAACCAAAAGGGAGTAATTTCCCATTTGCCTTTTGTAATGCTTTTGAAAAGGAAGGCATCGTGATCGCAAAGGCTACCAACTCGTCATTTTCATCTACCACACATTCTAGATAATCTGGGTTAATGAAGGGGAGGTATTTCTCTCGATACAGGTCTATTTGATACTGCTGTATGGGGACGTAAGTAACTAAACTGGAGTATGTTTGGTTAAGTAAATTAAACATATCATTCACATATGGCTCTACCTCTTTAATAGACTTGAATTTGAGATTGCGCAGCCTATAACGCTTGGAAACGAGGTCTGCAAATTTATTGAAGCGCTCTGGAATGGGGTTGGGCGGTACAAATTTGAATTCCACCCATTCAGCACTTTTCTCGTATCCTAATTGTTCCAAATGTTCTTTATAATATGGATAATTGTACCACGTGATCATGGTGCTCAATTCCTCAAAACCTTTTACAAGCATACCCGCCTTGTCCATATTTGAGAATCCTACAGGTCCTTCCACATACTCCAGATGTTTATCCGCAGCTATTTTGTGAACTTCTTGAAGCAAAGCTTTAGTGACCTCGATGTCATCAATCATATCCAGCCAACCAAAGCGCATTTTTTTCTTCTCTTGTTCTTCGACCTCAATATAATTGACAAGAGCAGCAATACGGCCAGCCAGTTTGCCATCTTTATAAGCCAGAAACAGCCAGCTGTCTGCGTTTTTGTAAACCTGATTTACCTCAGGGTCAAAGACATTGAGTTCATCCTTAATAATAGGTGGAACAAAATATGAGTTGCCTTTATACAGGTCGATTTGAAAATGGACAAACTTTTGAATGTCTGCCTTTGATTGTACTTTTTTAACTTCTATCATAATCTAGAGTCCGCCGCCGTTATCGTCTTCCTTATCTTCTTCAGGTTCATTCTCCTCAAGATTTAATTTGTTTTTCTTCTTTTTCTTCTTTTTCTTCCCATCACTATCTAACTGTTCAGGCTTCACTTCTTTATCTTTATGAAAATCCAAACGGTAGGACATTCCCACATTAACTTGAAATATGGAAGGTGTATCCTTAAAGTTTATAGTAGCACTGGCGTCAACTTGCCAATCTTTAGACACAAGATAGGTCGCTCCACCACGCAGCAAATCGTCACTATAAAAATCTGAGATCAAGGCTTGGTACTCGCCAAACACCGCCCATTTTTGACCTATGGTATGGGTTAGGGTAGCGATATATTCATAAGAAGGGAAATCCGTTCCCAATCTATCAAATACGCCATTCATCACAAATACGATATTTCCAAAATTATTTTGAGTCAAAACCTCAAATCTAGGAGATACACTTCCTGAATTGGGTGGAATAAATGAATTTGGATTGCTGAAATTTAAGTTGGCTCCAGCGTAGACCGAAACTGCAGGTACAAAGTCCTTCCAGTTGAGAATGTTGTTTGCTCGCCAGCTGTATAAATTATTCCCTTTTTCTCCAAAAACCTTGATTGGGTCTAAAACTAGATACTTGACTCCCAAAATGCTTTCTGAGAGATTGGAAAAATTGGATTCAATATTTCCGGAGCTACTGAAATTGGTCTGATTTGCCATAGAGAACTCTCCTATATATGACAACTCGAGTTCCTCCAAGAAAAACCCATATCTCAATTGAAATGCGATACCGCCCACGTTTCTTTCATAGCGCAAAGGGGTATGTTCTTGATTATTGTAGAATAAGCTTGTCTCTGCTTGAACGACACCTGTTCCCACAGAAAATGCTCCCTGCGATCGCCCTGGGTTATTTGTGTTAATCGTTTCCGTATATTGAGCTTTTGCACTGTAAATTGTAACAACTAACAGCAAAAGGGTACTTATATTTGAATATGAGCGCATAATAAAATGTGAACCCAAATTTAATATTTATTAAAGAGTAAAAATCACTTGCTCCCGTAATTTTACACATACACTTTTATCTTTTGAAATTTTTACAGACTTTATTAATCATTTTAATCATATACGTCATTGTGCGACTTATAAGGAAAACCTTTGGTAGTCAAATCATGAGATGGATGGGGAAAAAGGCTATGCAGCGGGTTCAAAAGAGTTTTGAGGACCACATGAATGCAAATGAAAGTGCCCAAAACCGTGAAACTTCTTATAAGAAGCCCAATAGAGGCAGCAAAACCAATGAATTCCGTGAAAAGAAAAAAGTGGGCGAGTACGTGGACTTTGAAGAAATTGATTAAATTTCCCATTTACACGTATAGTTTTTTTCATGGTATTTGATTTTAAAAAAATTCTTCCCCATTTAGCGGCATTTGTAATCTTTATAGTGGCTTCTTTGGCCTACTTCAACCCAGTTCTAAGTGGCAAAAAACTTTTTCAAAATGATATTGTTCAATATAAGGGAAATGCTCGTCAACTTATTGAGCACCGTGCAGATACGGGTGAGGAACTCTACTGGACAGATACACTTTTTGGCGGAATGCCCACCTATCAATTAGGTGCTCGATATGAATACGATTTTATTGATCAGCTGGATCGTCTCATCCGATTTTTGCCTAGACCTGCGGACTATTTATTTCTTTACTTAATAAGCTTCTACATCATGCTTATGGTGATGCGCGTTCCTTGGAAGTACGCGATGCTTGGTGCATTGGCTTTTGGCTTTTCAACTTACTTGATCATTATTTTGGGGGTGGGACACAACTCAAAGGCACACGCAGTAGCCTATTTTCCTATTCTCATAAGTGGAGTGATTCTAAACTTTCGTAAAAAGTATTGGTTGGGCTTTTTAATCGTTGCGGTTGGTATGGCTCTAGAGTTACAGGCAAATCATTTACAAATGACCTATTATTTAATGTTTGCGGTCATTATTATAGGAATAACCTACCTCATAGATTACTACAAACAAAATGAACTCCCTCACTTTTTCAAATCTGTAGGAGTTATGGTGGGTGCTGTTTTACTCGCACTAGGCACAAATGCTGCAAATCTCATGGCTACAAGTCAGTTTTCCTCCACAACTACAAGGGGCAGATCTGCGATTTCTATAAATGAAAAAGGAGAAGAAATAAGTCAACTTCCTGGTCTTGAATTTGACTATATTACTCAATATAGTTATGGTTTTACTGAGAGCTGGAACATGCTCATACCACGCTTTACAGGTGGAGGAAGTGGTGACCGGCCTGGGGAAGATTCGGCCACGGTAGATTTTATGATGAGTTTGGGTATGTCCAAACCAGAAGCATTTGATTTTGCTTCAGGAAGTGTTCCTATGTATTGGGGAGATCAACCTATTGTGGAGGCACCAGCATATTTAGGAGTAGGGGTTGTATTTCTGGCAATTCTAGCCCTTTTCCTAATCAAAGGTAGATTGAAATGGTGGTCTATAGGGATTATTTCTTTTTCCTATCTGTTGGCTTTAGGAAGAAATCTAGATTTTGTAACCCGATTCTTTGTGGATTATATACCGCTTTACGATAAATTTCGTGCAGTAACCTCGATACTCGTTCTTATGGAGTTTTGCGTACCGCTACTGGCGGCAGTGGGGCTTTATTACTTTATAAGTGAAAAATCAAATCGAGAGAAAAAGATTAAAGCCCTCAAATATACTGGTGGGGTATTAGGTGCCTTATTTTTACTTTTCGGATTATTGGGCAATGTACTTTTTGATTTTTCAGCTCCAAGTGATATCTATTACACCGAGATAAAAGAGTTGGGTAGTGCGTTCATTTCTGCCGTGAGAGAAGATCGATGGCACCTGATGAGGGATGATTCCCTCAGATCGCTTCTCATCGTGGGAGTTATTGTAGGTCTGTTGCTTTTATACTTGAAAAAAGCATTTAATCATAATATTGTTGTATTTTGTTTAGGGTTGGTAGTCCTGATAGATTTGATATCATTCAATTTGGAATATGTGAATTCAGATCAATTTGTAACTGCTAGAGAATATGACAATTTTCTTCCTAAATATCCAGCCGACACAAGAATTCAAAATGAAGAAGGTCACTTTAGGGTTTACGATCTTACCGTAGATCCGAATACAAGTGCCCGTGCCAGCGCCTTTCATAAAGCATTCGGAGGATATCATCCTGCAAAGCCAGGCAGATTTCAAGATATTCTTGACTTCTATATGAATGACGAGCAGGGCCGGACAGCTGGTATTTCACAAAATAATATAGAAATCATTTCTATGTTTAATACCAAGTATATATTAGAACCAATAGAGGGGGATGTAATTGCAAAAGAAAATCCTCTAGCGATGGGAAATGCTTGGTTTGTTAATGAAGTAATAACCGTTGCTGATCAAAATGAAGAGATTCTTTCCCTCAAAAACCTTAAGGGAGATGTCCTAGCCATTATAACGGAGGAAGAAAAGGATAAAATTAATCTAGGAAAAGTAGGAAAAGACAGCACGGCACAGATAGAATTGATAAGCTACGATCCAGAGCGTCTGGAATATAAGTCAGAAAATGATAAGGATGGTCTAGCAGTATTTTCTGAAATGTATTATCCCCACGGTTGGAAAGCTACTCTAGACGGTCAGGAAATTCCCATTGCCAAAGTCAATTATACATTGAGAGGGTTGAACATACCTGCTGGCGAGCATAAAATAATATTCACTTTTGAGCCTCAAGTTATAAAGACAGGTTCTATCATTATGCTGGGATCTAATATACTTCTGGCACTATTACTTATTACCGGAATCTATTTTGTGATCAAAAAGAGGGGATAGGTGACTAGAAAATTACTAATCATCTGCTATTACTGGCCGCCAGCAGGCGGTCCCGGTGTTCAAAGGTGGCTCAAATTTGCAACCTATCTCACTGAATTTGATTTTGAAGTGACAGTTTTAGTGCCTGACAATCCAGATTACCCCATTCTGGATCAATCCCTTCTTGCAGATGTTCCAGACTCTGTAAATGTACTAAGAGCCTCCATATTTGAACCTAGTCGTTTGGTAAGTTCGCTTTCGCGAAAGCGTACCAAGTCACTGCAGCGTGGAATTATAAGTAAGCAGAAGTCTTATTTTGAGCGAATTATATTATGGCTACGAGGCAATCTATTTATTCCAGATGCACGAATTTTCTGGGTTAAAAAATTGATTCCAGTGGCGCAAGATTATTTGAACCTGAATCCTGAAGCTGCCATTATAACAACGGGTCCACCGCATTCTGTACATTTAGGCGGATTGCATCTTAAGACTCAAAATAATAATCTCAAATGGATTGCAGATTTTAGGGATCCCTGGACGACGATAGGTTATCATAAAAAATTAAGTTTGGGAACAAGTGCAAAAAAGAAGCACCTTGAACTTGAAAATAAGGTGCTTAAAAATGCTGATATGATTGTTGTAACAAGTCCACATACTCAAGCAGAATTTGAATCTAAAACTCAAGTGCCAGTCAAAGTAGTTACTAATGGGTTTGATGTTGAGGTCAATCAGAATATTGAACAACCAGAAGGCAAGTTTACGGTTTCTCACGTAGGAACTTTACTTTCTGATCGCAATCCAGAGATTTTATGGGACGTCTTGTCTGAATTATGTAGAGAGCAACCATCTTTTGCCAAGGATCTATCTATCCAACTTGCGGGAAATCTCAGCCGGTCCATTTTGAAAAAGATAGACTATTATGGACTTACCGATCTTTGTGCTATCAAAGGCTATATCAGTCATGATGAGGCAACAGAACTGATGTTTAAGTCACAGTGCCTACTGCTTATAGAGATTGACTCAAACGAGACTAAAGCCATAGTGCCAGGGAAGCTATTTGAATATTTGGCGAGTAAAAGACCCATTTTAGCCATAGGACCAGAAGAAGCTAGTGTAGAGCAAATGATCCATGATAATGAAGCCGGGATCTATCATTCTTATAAAGATAGGTCTAAGCTCAAAGACAGCTTATTGAAATTTTACAAGCTTTATAAATCAGGGAATAACCTCGCCAACCAATGCGATCATATTCATAAGTACCATCGTCGCGAGACTACCCGATTGCTAGTTACCCATTTGAATGATCTATGGGAATAGTTGTTAAACATAGCGCCTGGAATCTCGGTATGACAACACTGGGCTTCTTGCTTGGTGCTGCAAATACTCTATTGCTCGCCACTCATTATCTAGATGATGATTATTATGGATTGTGGGGATACATTTTATCTACCGCTTTTTTATTGTTTCCATTGATGGGGTTTGGCATTCATAACACCTTGGTTAAGTTTTATTCCAGCTATATCAGTCAGAGGGAGCGCGATGCTTTTTTGACCCAAATGCTTGTTTTGCCTTTGGTAATAATAATTCCTGGAGTTCTTGCTGTAATGTTTCTACAAAATGAAATAGGTGATCTGATCTCACGAGTGAATAAAATGGTACGGGATTATGTATGGCATATTGTTTTTATATCCATTTTTCAAGCATATTTTGAAATCTTTTATGCTTGGGTAAAAGTTCAAATGAAAACCATAGGTGGTAACTTTATCAAGGAAGTATTCTACAGGTTTGCCGCGATGTTTCTATTGATTCTTGTAATGCTCGAAGTGATCGATCAGAGGCAATTCATAGATGCGCTGGTAATTGTTTATTTAATACGGTGTTTGTTGATGATGGTTCTTGCCATTAGAACACATAGACCTCAATTTCATTTGCCTAAGCGCAGTTTTAATCGACGGATTTTTGATTATTCTTTTCTAATGATTATTGCTGGTTCTGTAGGCACTGCTTTAATTGATCTAGACAAATACATGATCAACCAATATCTCAATATTGATATGATCAGTTATTATGGAGTGGCTATTTATATTGCAACGGTTATAGCTGTTCCCGCTAGAGGAATGAGCCAGATTACGCACCCGCTTACTGCTGGATACTTTAATAGAAATGCTATGGGTGATCTGGAAAACCTCTATAAGCGAAGCTCTCTCAATTTGAGTGTTATTTCTGGATTTTTAATGGTTGTGATATTGTGTAATGTCACAGAATTCTACACATTATTACCACCTGAATTTAGTGTCGCCATACCTGTGGTTTTTATTATTGCAATTGTTAAGTATTCAGAAAATCTTGCGGGCAGCAACAACGCTATTTTATATAATTCAGAATTGTATCGAGTCACACTCTGGTTAGGGCTAGCGCTCGCCTTTATGGCAATTGTATTGAACTTAGTACTTATACCCATTTATGGTATAATGGGAGCTGCGATATCCACTTGCATTGCCTTTGTATCATACACGGCCGCGAAAGTTCTTTATGTCCAACTAAAAATGAAAGTGAATCCATGGACTAAAGATAGTTGGAAGTCAATCGGAGTAATTGTGGTAACAATTCTTCTTTTTATTTTTTGGGATTTCTCTATTAACGTCTACTTTAATATCGCTCTTAAAACGCTAATCTTGTCCGTATTTTATATTCTAGCGGTTCACAAACTAAAAATTTCTAAAGAGATTTCGGTATTGATTGACAAATATGTCTCTAGATTACTCTTAAAGTAAAATCTCAAAATAAATTTCATCCAATAAAAATGCCAGGCGTGGAGCCTGGCATTAACATCAATTAATTATTTATTACTCTAGATTGATCTTCTACTACTCCTCTTTGAGGATGATCTTCTAGAGTTATTGCTTGAAGATGCATTTGCTCGTGAAGATCTAGATTGAGTGGTCTCACTAGTTCTTCTTGAACGAGTTGAGCTGCTCGCCGTAGGTTTTGATTGAGCAGAGCGGCTGTAAGTAGCTCTTGAATTTGACCTTTGACTGCGATTGGAAACCGTTGCAGGAGCTTCTCGTCTTGAGCTTGTAGAACCAACAGCTCTATTAAACCTACTGTTTCTGGATGAACTTGATACAGTATTGGATCTATTTGAGCGATTTGATCTATTTTCAGAAACAGTTCCATTAGTTCTAGAGTTATTACGAGATTCTACTGTATTTGTCGCTCTTGATCTAGTCACTTGTGAACGTCTGTTAGCGTCTGATCTAGCAGCAACCGCGCGACGATTGTTTGATCTAGTGCGACTTAAAGTTACATCACTTCTAGTAGCGGCGCTTCGGTCGTTAGCACTACGCTTAACTTCGCGTCGGCCGTTGACTACCGCAGTTCGTTCGGTTCTTGATCTGCTATTGTAGGCGACCGCTCTACCACGGGAGTCTCTTCTTCCTCGCTCGAAACGTCTGTAATCTACCCTGTGATAAGGTCTGTAGAAATCGCGTCTCACGTTTACGTTGACAAAACATCCATTATAATAACCTGGTCTGTTCCAGTAGTTACGGTGGTAGTTCCAAGAGAACCTTACCGGATTATAGAATCGACGGTATGGATTATTCCATAATATTCTTCGATCTACAATTGGTACGGCATAGAAGTCGTGCCATGGCCTGTAAACATATCCGTAATTAAACGTATTGATAAATCCAGTATAATTGACGATTACTCCAGGTCTGCTATAAAAAACATTAAGATTTCCTATACGATTGACAAATCCATTTCTATAATCAATAAAAATGTCGCCTATCTGGTTGACTCTTCCGTAAGGATCATAAAATACGGGTACATTCTCTATTTGAATTACCGCTCCGTAGGTATCGTACTGAACGTAGCGATCATAATTAAATCCGGTATTGAACGAAAAGCTTGCGTTAGGTGTATTGAAACCAATGTTGAAATTGGGACCATTATCCAAATAATTGAAGTCAAACTGACCATCTGGAAAAACAGCAAACTCTATCCCTGAATCTTGAAAGATAAAACTGTTGTTGTAACCACGATAACCTCTGTCCTCGGCTGGCAATGCTGCGATACTTGATTGAATTCCTATTAGGAACAATACAAGAAGATTAGATAGGTTTTTCATAGTTAAGTTATTTACCGTACGACATCGTTATCGTACAATTATAACTAATCAATCAGCGTGCCGAAATCGTATTTATTTGATTTACAGAATGAAGCGAAAATAAAAAGAGATAGTATTACTATTATTATTTGAAGAGATGACCTTATTTAAGTTTGCTTTTACCTTGGTATCGTCAAAAACCAACTCAAAAAATCAGGTCATCTGATAGATAATTCAATACTGATCAATAGATCAAACCGGCGACGCCGTTTTCACAAGTCACACCTGAGGGAACAGGTGGTAGAGAACAATCACTAATAATACCCCATTTCTCGTTGAAATCGGCTTCGCTTCTAGTATACCGTTCCACGCGATTTAAAAAATCATCTGTGTCTATTTGAGTCGAGTAGGCGATATATCCATTTGGGCCGCCGCATGCTTTTGATCCTATCGCCGTGAAATCCCAATTGCTTTCATCCATGCAGTCCATGGATTGCGATAGTTCCATGATTATTTCCATATGTCTATTCAGCTTTTCTCGATCCTCCTGTTGAGTTGATTCTGAATCACTGGAACAGGATGCAATTGATAAAATGAAAATGATTAAGGGTAATTTTGTGAAGAGTCTCATTTGAATTAAAATCAATTATATGAATGCTAAAACTAACAATTAATATCTACTTCAAAAACTTATAACATCGCCTGTTCCCATTGTTGCTTTCAATGGCGAGTATGTAGATCCCACTTTTCAAAGAATTAATATCTATTTGAGTTTTCTTTGATCGCATAGATTGCATACCAGAGGTAACTCGATTACCCAACAAATCAAAAATCTTGAAATCCAGTTCATTACATTGTATAGGACTGCTTATCTCAATTTTATTTTTATCTCTTAAGCTAATAATATCGAGATCATCGAGCGAGAATTTATTCCTGTTGTTTGGCAAATTTGTGAATGTGATTGGTTTGCCCAGTTCATTAGTAATCTCAAGATGCAGCTCTTTACTAGAAATAAGCGATATGTTATAGTTGAACGTCTTTGGTTCGTTGTTGATTAGATTGTTTCTGAAAAGATCAAAGAGTTCATTTTCAAAATGGTACGCGTTATCTGACTCACAATTTTTAAACGTATTGAAAAATTCATTGGTTTGAAATTGGTCAAGACCTATGTACTCTACGTTTGCCAGCAGCAGGTTGCACATTTCCAATTGAAACCCACCATTCTCAGAGAATTTTAGCGTAGGGAGATCACTCATGAAGTGTGAAGAATCTAGGTTCAAACTTGTTTGAGCAGAACTTTGAAAGTACCATATTTCATCCACAAGTCGAGAGTCCCGGGCACTTGAGAAAGAGCAATAGGAGAGCAGCCCTATCAAAATAAGGTTTGAGATTTTCATAATGGTTAGATTTTGGTTGGTTAGATTTTTGGTTGGTTAGGTTTTAATAATAAACTATTCAGGATCTGAAATTTTAAAGCTGTTTACAGGTCGATGGAGCATTCTAGTAATCATCTTTTCATTTCCTTTAAATGTCTAAATTAATCCCAAGGATAAAAGCTCCATAATTGCGGTCACTTGTTATACTGTGCACATAATCGATCCTAAAAGGCCTAAATTTCCCGATACCGATGTTATCAATACCTGCGCTGGCTTCAAAGTAAGGATTACGATCTGTAAATAAAGCCTTTCCACTTAAAATTAAGTCGTAGTTGAGCCGGTTCAAACCTGGAACTTTACCGAGAATGAATCCTTTAAAATCATGCTGTAGATGAATTTGAGTATAGCTATCATTTGTGCTATAATCATAATAATTCAATAGTCCAAAACCATAGGGGTTCAACGCTTCTGCTTTTAACCTCAATTGGTTCCCATTGAAGTGTTGAAAATCGACAAATGAGACTTCATCTGCATTCAGAAAAGTACCTCCATTAACCCAATAACTACTGCGACCCACATTACCCATATCAAAACTCTGATAGATGCTGGTGCTCAATTGATGAAAGTCCAAGCCACTCTCGCTGCCGGCATAACCTCCCTCATAGCGCAAGCTTATCGTAGGGTATTTCTCGTTTCCTATATTGTATTTCCTATCTGGATAGCTTTGGAATTTTTGACCAGGTCTTATGGTAAGGTTCACGCCCACCTTTAAAAGTTCATGATCATCTATAAAACCTATTCTATTGTTGTCTAACTGTAATGGATTGTTGCTGGTGTATTCATAATCATCCCACGGAAACCAGACTTGATCAGTCGTATTATTCAAGCCCTGTCTGCGTTCATAAGATACATTTCCAGACAGATAAAAACCGTTGCTTATTTCTTCATAATATCTCGCGCTTACAAAGTCGGTCTCGTAGAATTTGGCAAAATTGCGCTCAAAAAATAGTGTTGCGATGGTATTTTCAACCGTACTTATGGGATCGCCGTTGTTGATTTGACGTACTTCTGTTCCCGCATATAATCCCAGACTGCGCCTGTTGGTTCGGTTAAAGCGGTAGTTGAAACCAGCCTTGTAGCGCAACCGATCGTCAGAAAAACTGTAATTGATGTCAGAATCTATATACATCGATCGATTGTAATCCTCATCAAATCCTTTTGAATAAGAAAATCCAGACCCCACTACAAAACCCTGTACTGTATTGAAACCTTTAAAAGCATCTGCTGTGAGAAGTCCCTTATAGGTAAATCGTGACTGCTCGTTAGTATTACGATACGAATATCCTGTAAGAACATCAAACTTGCCAAACTTATTCCTGACCTGATCCACGCTGTCCTTATACTTGGGATCATTTCTTACGGCAGCGATGCTGTCCTTTTTTACATAATCCTTTTGTTCTTCCAAGGTTAGTGGTATGGGTCTTTTTGACGCCCAGAATGTGCTGTCTTTTTTATTGGCTTCAGGTTCCATGATAAGAACTTCTGCGCCAAAATACTTTTTCTCAAAATCAGGTTTGAAATTATAATCGGTATAGTTTGCGATAAAACGTCCATTTCCTTTGAAACCCAAAAATTTAAAGGCAAAATCAATGCTTTGAGTACGTTTAACCCAGTCGTCACTGTCCTTATCGTAGGTAAAATCTTGATTAAAGGTAAGACTCTCTATTACCGGCACATTGATATTCTCGCCCAGTGTCTTCAGCTCGAGACCAGAAATAGTCCATTGATCCTCCACGATATAGATGATTCCATTAAACGTATTGTCCTTGGGCCTTTTAGAATCCACCTGAATTTTATTTATTAAAAATTTATTCTCGTCATAAAACGTTCCCAGCAACTTGTATTTGTAATAAGAAAAAGCATAATCGGCGATAGGGGAGATGATGCGGTTGTTCAGATCTATGTTGTTTTCATAAAAATTGAAATCGGCCTCCTCTGCGCTGTTTGCACTAAAACCATTGTCGCTGCCGCTTACCTTGCTCGCGATGATACGTTCCTTGAAATTATCGGGTGCTTGATAGGAAATATCAGAGAAAGTCTCTGAAAGATAGATGATTCCGCTACGGGTCAGGGAATCGAGCGAACCATCCAAATCGCCTATTGCTTCTCCCAGAAATTTTTCTGGAACATCTTCCATACGCCATATTCCTCGCGAATAAAAATCTGCGGTGTAGCTGTTTGTCTTGTTTTTGTTGAATTCCCGTTTTTTGATCGCTTCCCTGATCACGCGGTTCGCAGGATTCTCACCACTATTGACCACCACCTCGTCCAGGCTTGCCACTTCTTCAGTGAGCGTTACATCCAGTACCTGACCATCTCGCGAATAATCAACGATTCGGTTTTCGGTTTTGTATCCCAGCGACTGAAATACAATTTCGTATTCTTTGAATTCTGGCAGTTTTAAGGCGTAGCTACCGTCATTATTTGTAGTGGTGCCGGTGTAGGTATTCTTGATGTAAATGCTGGCAAATGCAACGGGATTTCCCTCTTGATCGGTTAGATTTCCTGTTAATTGCGCTTTCGCGAAAGCGGAAACAAGAACAACAGTCCATAAAATAAGTAGTGATTTTCTCATAAGTGATCGGTCTAGTTGATTAAGAAAGGACTAAATATATCCTTTTCCTATACATAAGACGAGATCATTTTAAAAGAGTTGCCTGAAAGTTATTTTATATTAAAGTGATTTGCTGGCGACGCGCCCACAAATTGATAATTTGAATTTGAGCTGTTCGTCATAAACGTCAAACTATGAGCTTACGACCTTGATAATCAAAGAGTTCTATTTATACATCTTCTTGATCTGATCGAGGCGTTTCTTGTTGTCCCGATCCTTGATGGTTTCTCTCTTATCGTGAAGTTTTTTTCCCTTGGCAAGAGCGATCTGTAGTTTTGCCCGACCATTTTTATCAATAAATAAAAGCAGCGGTACGATGGTATTACCTGAATTGACCGATTCTTTTTCCAGCTTGCGCAGCTCTTTCTTATTAAGGAGCAACTTACGCTCTTGTTTAGGTTTATGATTAAAAAAGGTCGCGTGGGAATATTGTTGTACCGTCATATTAACTACCCAAAGCTCACCATTTTTAAATTCACAAAAACTTTCTGCAATACTGGCCTTTCCCAATCTTATTGCCTTAATTTCAGTACCCACGAGCACGATACCGGCAATGTATTTATCGAGAATCTCGTATTCAAACCGCGCCTTGCGATTTTTGATCTGTATCTTATTCTTAAATTCCATATAACTCTACAAATATACTTGATCTCAAATAGCGATCTCTTATATCTTTGCAAAATGAAATACTCCCTACTGATCTCTGTTTTATTGGTTTTACTCATGGTTTCTTGCGATCAAAAAGATCAAAGCGCAAACCAGATCATAGAAAAATCTATGATGGCTCATGGCTCTCAAATCATGGATAATAGCAGTATGCAATTTAGTTTTAGGGGTATAGATTATGCCGTGAAGAGAAATAATGGGAGTTATCAATACCGCCGCACCACGTACCAAAAGTCTGATACCGTGGTTGATCAATTGAATAACGATGGCTTTAAACGTTTTATCAATGGCGATCAATTTTCTGCTAACGATGAGAAAGAATCGCGCTGGACCTCCAGCTTGAATTCAGTTATTTATTTTGCACAGTTGCCCTACAGTTTGGACGGCGATGCAGTTTATAAGGAACTATTGGGGTCTACTTCAATTGATGATGAATCGTATTACGAGATCAAGGTCACCTTTGATGAAGATGGAGGAGGGGAAGATCACGAAGACGTATTCATTTATTGGGTCAATAAAGGCACCTACTTGATTGATTATTTGGCCTACTCATTTTGTGAAGAGGAATGTGGTTACCGCTTTCGCGAAAGCTACAACCGCAGAAACCTAAACGGCATGATTGTACAGGATTACCACAATTACAAATCGAGAAACCTAGATCCTGAAATTCAAGATCTCGCACAACTATTTGAGAAGAACGAGCTGGTCAAAGTGAGTGATATTGAACTTGAAAGGGTAGAGGTAATTGAAAATTAATCATGCTTCGCATTTTTTCATATTCTTTTTTTTTTAGAATTTAATCAATATGTTCAAAGTATAATTGCTCAAAACCTCATTTAGCTAAAGAATTCTCTTATTTACTCAAAATAATAAATGCACTTCACCTTATTTCAACTTCCCAGCCCAGCTCGATTAGAGATGTTTTCAGTGCTGTGGTAGATCCTGCATCTAGAGTACCCAAAGCTCTAGAGCGGTAATGAACGACATAACGTGTTTTGGCTCGACTCTTAAACTCTTTGAGTATGAATAACCTTGAAACAGGAGTGGTCAATTCAACTTTCCTTTTCAATTTATTCCATCGGTAAAATCGTTCTAAAATTTGCCCACGCCTGATCTCATATACCTTATAATTCATGGAACCGTACAATGAAATAAATGCAAAACCACCTACCGTCAAAAAATAGATGAGCAGGAAGTACCAGCTCTATAATACCTGCGATCAATAGAATTGAAAACCTAATCGCAGCTCTTTTTTGCGGCTCGATAGGTACATTTTGATCGTAATTGCTTCTGAGAAACTCTGATGAATTAAAAGAATTAAGATCGGTCAGTAAAATGACGCCTTTATCTGCATAAAAGCTGAGCATGTTTAAACCTCTTGTGCTTTTCGCTCAATCGCATCCCAGTATTCATAAGCTCTGCGCAAATGTGGAATTACAATGGTTCCGCCTACAAGAGTTGCTATGGATAAGGCTTCAACCACTTCATCTTTTTCCAGTCCTGCTTTATGACTAGCTTCCAGATGGTATTTTACACAATCATCACAGCGTAGTACGGTACTTGCGACAAGTCCTAAAAGTTCTTTGGTTTTTTTATCCAGCTTACCTTCCGCGAAAGCGTTAGTATCCAGATTAAAAATACGCTTGATAATTTTGTTATTATCCTCGAGTATAGCGTCATTCATGCGTGCGCGATACTCATTAAATTCATCTACTGGATTATTCATATATTTGAAGCTAGTTTTTTATTTCTCTTTTCCTGCCGTTTAATTACGTAGGCTGATATCCAGATACTTACTTCATAAAGAACAAGTACCGGAATGGCAACTATGATTTGGCTCGCGATGTCTGGAGGTGTGATAACCGCCGCAACGATCAAAACGACAACCAATGCAATCTTTCTGTTTTTACGCAATCCCGCAGGTGTTGCCAGGCCTATTTTAGTAAGGAAGTAAATAATTACAGGTAGTTCAAAAAGTAAACCGCTCGCTAGAATACTGGCGCGCACATAAGCGATATAACTACTAAGACTTGGCTCTACACTTATCTCTTTACTCAGGTCATATGTCACCATAAAGTGTATAGAAAGTGGTGCGATTATGTAATAGCCGAAGGTGACTCCAATAAAAAAAAGTAACGAGCAAATGATAATAAAGCCACTGCTATACTTACGCTCATTACTTTTGAGTCCTGGAGATACAAACTTCCATATTTGCCATAAAACCCAAGGGAACGCCACAACAAATCCTACGAGAATCGATGTCCAAATATGTGTGGAAAACTGGTCAGACATCTCACGTTGCTGTACCTTAAATTGAAATGAGGGGTCGCAAAAATCATTTTCAACACCCAGCAACCTACCTATTTTACAAAAGTACTCATAGGTAATAAAATCAGCATTTTTAGGGCCGAAGATGATCGTATCAAAAATAAATTCTGTGAAAAAAGCAGCCAGTCCAGCACCTACGGCGATTCCTATAAGAGCTCTTATAATGCACCATCTTAATTCTTCAAGATGATCCAAGAACGACATGTTGTTGGGATCGTTTTTTTTGCGTGCCATGGTTATACGATTCCTTCTCTTACAAGATCATGAATATGAACCACTCCAGCATAACTTTCGTTTTCTACGGCAACAAGTTGGGAAATGTTGAATTCTTCCATAATTTCTCTTGCCTTTACGGCCATTGCATTCTGGGCAATAGTTTTTGGGTTTGAGCTCATGATATCTTTTGCAATAAGGCTATCAATATCCTTCCCGGTAGATAGCATGCGTCTCAAATCACCATCAGTAATGATTCCCATTACATTACCATTTTCAGTAACTACAGTCATGCCAAGACGGTTTTCCGTTATATTGATAATGACATCTCGCAGATTAGTATGTTCATTTACTTCTGGCTTTGCATTTTGAGCTGTCATATCTCTAACTCGCATGTATAATTTCTTGCCTAAAGCACCTCCTGGGTGAAAACGTGCAAAATCTTGATCTGTAAAACCTTTTAAGTCTAATAGGCAAATCGCAAATGCATCTCCCATCACCAGCTGTGCAGTGGTACTTGTTGTAGGAGCAAGGTTATTTGGACAGGCTTCTTGATCTACTTTTGCAAATAGTACAAAATCTGCCTCGCGTCCTAAAAATGAATCTCTGTTACTGGTAATCGCTATTAATTTGTTTTCAAAATTTTTAATCAATGGTACTAGAACCTTTATTTCTGGCGTATTACCACTTTTTGAAATGCAGATAACCACATCATCCTTTTGAATATTACCCAAATCACCATGAATCGCATCTGCGGCATGCATGAATATGGCTGGCGTCCCTGTAGAATTCATAGTGGCAACGATCTTTTGGGCAATGATGGCACTTTTGCCTATTCCAGTGATAATCACCCTGCCTTGGGATTGATGTACTTGTTGTACCGCTTTCGCGAAAGCGAGATCTAAATTATCCAGTAGTCCTAGAATAGCCCTGTGCTCTATCTCAATTGTACGATGGGCAACTTCTAGTATATGTTTCTCGTCTTGCAAGTGTTGGGATTTTTGAATTTGTAAAAACGAAATTAAGTCGTAAATTTAGCATACAAAGATAGTTAAAAACGCAACAGCCACTATGGCAAACACAGAAATAGCGCTAGAAGAAAACCTGAAAAAGTTTTTTGGTTTTGACCAGTTCAGAGGACTTCAAAAGAGCGTAATTAAATCCCTGCTCAACAAAGAAGATGTATTTGTAATAATGCCTACGGGAGGTGGTAAATCCTTATGTTATCAGTTGCCCGCTCTTATGCAGCCGGGAACAGCGATCGTAGTTTCTCCTCTTATAGCACTTATGAAAAATCAAGTGGATGCCATACGTGGTATCTCTGATAATGATGGAGTCGCCCACGTGCTCAACTCCTCGCTTTCCAAAACTGAGATCGCCCAAGTTAAAGCCGATATAGAGAATGGAGTCACAAAACTGCTCTACGTAGCACCTGAGTCACTGACTAAGGATGAGTATGTAGACTTCCTCAAGCAGCAGCATATTTCGTTTCTAGCAGTGGATGAAGCCCATTGTATTAGTGAGTGGGGGCATGATTTCCGCCCAGAGTATAGAAATTTGAGACGCATTATAGATCGCATCGGGAAAGAAATACCTATAATAGGACTCACTGCAACAGCGACTCCCAAGGTTCAGGAGGACATTATGAAAAACCTCCAGATTCCCAATGCGACGTCGTTCAAGGCATCATTTAATAGACCAAATCTATATTACGAGGTGCGCCCCAAAACTGCTCAGGTAGACTCAGATATTACCCGTTTCATCAAACAGAATGAAGGCAAGTCTGGAATTGTTTACTGTCTTTCCCGCAAGCGTGTGGAAGAACTCGCTCAGGTTTTACAGGTTAACGGTATCAAAGCCGTCCCGTATCACGCCGGTCTGGATTCTAAAACGCGTGCCAAACACCAAGATATGTTTCTCATGGAGGATACTGACGTGGTAGTGGCTACTATTGCCTTTGGTATGGGGATCGACAAGCCAGATGTACGCTTTGTAATCCATCATGATATTCCCAAAAGTATTGAGTCTTATTATCAGGAAACGGGACGAGCAGGTCGTGACGGAGGTGAAGGTCATTGCCTTGCCTATTATTCTTATAAGGATATAGAAAAGCTGGAAAAGTTCATGAGTGGTAAACCTATTGCAGAGCAAGAAATAGGTCACGCACTGCTACAAGAAATGGTTGGGTACGCAGAGAGTAGCATGAGCCGCAGGCAGTTCATACTCCACTATTTTGGTGAAAAATTTGATCCAGCAACGGGTGAGGGAGGTGATATGGATGATAACATGCGCAATCCCAAACCTCAAAAAGAGGCCGTTGAGGATGTGAAAAAACTAATCAAGCTGGTAGATGAAGCTGGAGAGCGATATAAGTCCAAAGACATCGTGAATATAATCATGGGTAAAAGTAATGCCATGATCTCCAGTCATAAACTGGATCAGCACGACTATTTTGGAAGTGGTAAAGATAAAGAAGCTAGTTATTGGACTGCATTGATCAGACAGGTCATCGTTGCTCGTTATTTGCGTAAGGATATTGAAACCTATGGTGTATTAAAAGTACGCACTAAAGGACGCGAATTTGTCGAGAATGGTACTACTTTCATGATGACTGATGATCATACTTTTCATGAAGATAACAATGCTGGTGGTAGTCAGGCAGGTGGAGCAGTAGATTCACAGTTGGTTAAATACTTGAAAGATCTGCGTAAAAAGGTGGCCACCAAGAAACAGGTACCTCCATATGTAGTGTTTCAAGATCCTTCTCTGGATGACATGGCGACGAAATATCCAATAACTCTAGAGGAAATGGTGAATATTCATGGAGTAGGAGAGGGAAAGGCTCGCAAATACGGTAAGGAGTTTATCAACTTAATTTCTAAATATGTTGAAGATAACGACATTACACGACCCGATGACCTCATTATCAAAAGTACAGGAACTAAAAGTAGCAATAAGCTTTTCTTTATCACAAGCATTGACCGTAAATTGAGTTTTGACGATATGGCTAAGGCTAAAGGCATGAGTATGGATCAACTTGTAGGTGAACTAGAAAGCATTGTGTATAGCGGCACCAAGCTCAACGTTGGTTACTGGATTGATGAGGTTCTAGACGAAGATCAACAGGAAGAATTACACGAATACTTCATAGAATCCGAGACCGATAAGATTGATGAGGCTTATGAGGAATTTGACGGCGATTATGAGGAGGAAGAGATTCGGTTGTATCGATTGAAATTTATTAGTGAGGTGGGGAATTAGAAGGAGTGAATTTGAGCTGAGTTGGGTCAAAATAAATGGAAATGTTCAAAAGATTTTTTAATGCTGATCATGGTTTAAACCTCCTACTCACGTTTTTTACTCTTTCGTTTGCAACGTCCCAATCCACAAACATAGGTTACGTTACTTATGAAACCTATAGCAAACAGAGAGGCATCCAGCGAGGCCCATTTGAGAGAGAGCTGTATTTCAATGCTACTGAAAGTTTAGAGGTCATTTTAAAAGAAGATAATGTATATAAGGAATCAATCTCTACTCCATTATCAGAGCGCAAGGGATGGTCGCGTACGGACAGCTTGGGCCAGCGGTTGTATCGAAACATAAAGACCAAAGAATTTATTACTCGCAGGCCACCCAGCAGAATTAGTGATGCGTTTAGAGTAGAGGAACGATGGATCGAAATCGACTGGAATATCCATCGCGACAAAACCAAACAGCTAGAAGGCTTAAAATGTATTCTTGCCACGGGAACTTTCAGAGGTCGGGATTACCACGCCTGGTTCACTCCAGATATTCCCTATCCATTCGGTCCTTGGAAATTGCACGGGCTTCCTGGACTTATCGTTGAAGCCTATGATGATACTAATACATTCAGATTTGTGCTGTTTGATTATGATTATCCTACCAGTGTTGATGATAAAATTATCGAGCGCCCCAGTAGCGCTCCCCTAATAACGCACAAACAAGAAGTTTACCTATCCGATAATTTTGGTCGTCTTGCTGCGGAAAAAATGAACGAGGCATTAATAAAAAAAGGACTTCAGGCTAGAATTACTTCGACAGATCAACCCCAGCGTTCTGCTGATGCATGGGAACTTATTTATGAATGGGAGCGGTAACTCTACCGTCTGGTTTTAAATAATTTTCTAGGATTTTATATTTGGGGAGTTTATTTGATTTTCGCTTTCGCGAAAGCGGTCAGAAACCAGCTATAGATAAAATTAAAAATTAGGTTTACTTTTAGGTCAAACTATTTGATATACATATCATTTTAAATAGAAAAATCAAATGCCTGGTAGGAGATTTGAAAACTTAACCCTACGCTAACAGCTATCATGCTTTAGAACCATTAGTTTTAAGAAAAAAGAAAATGAAAGCAGCAAGATTTTTAGAACAAGGTGGAGATTTAACCGTAGGGGATATGGATAAGCCATCTCCCGCAAATAATGAAATTCTTATTAAGATAGAGGCTTGTGGGGTTTGTCATAGCGATATGTTTACCCAGCAAGGTGCTATGGGCAATGATTTCCCTAGAACTCCGGGACATGAAGTTGTTGGGATTATTGAGGAGCTTGGAGCAGATGTAACAAGCCTAGAAAAAGGACAACGTGTAGGAATAGGATGGCACGGAGGCCACTGTTTTACCTGTGATCCCTGCAGAAGAGGAAAGTTTATTAATTGTGAGAAAGCAAAAATATCTGGCATATCCTATGATGGAGGTTATGCAGAATATATGGTCGCTCCCTATGAGGCCGCAGCAAAAGTTCCTGAAGACCTCAAAAGTACGGAGGCAGCACCCTTATTATGTGCTGGAATCACGGTATTTAACGGAATGCGTAATGTTGAGGGATTGAAGGCCGGTGATACAGTTGCAGTGCAAGGTATAGGCGGTCTAGGTCACCTAGCAATACAATTTGCGCACAAAATGGGAATGCAAACCGTAGCGATATCCACGAGTGCAGACAAAGAAGATCTCGCAAAAGAATTAGGAGCAGATCATTTTATAGCTACTGACAATGATGACCCTGTGGAGAAACTTCAAAGTCTCGGCGGTGCAGATCTCATTGTTGCGACAGCTCCGCATGCAGATGCTATTTCTAGTGTCGTGGATGGTTTGGGTATTGATGGAACCATGTTATTAATTGCTGCAGCTGGTGAAGAAGTGAAAGTAACGCCACTTCAACTCTTACAAGCACGAAAAAGTTTGAAAGGTTGGCCTAGTGGCGTAGCTCCAGATAGTGAAGATACGCTCAACTTTAGTTCAAGAACAGGTGCAGTGCCAATGATTGAAGAGTTTTCTCTAGACGATGCTCCTGTGGCCTATCAGAAAATGATGGACAACAAGGCTAGATTTAGAGCCGTTCTAAACATGTCTAAATAAGAAATTCTACAGTAACTAGAAATCCCAACTTTTCTAAAGATGTGGGGATTTTTATATCTTACTTTTTCTTCGAGAAGATTATTGTTAATTGTGATTTTTTGAGACCTCTTTCTAACAAACGTCTTTGATCAAAGTTCATCTATAACAAGTAATTATGATGAGGAGTTTTTCGCACTCAAACTAAAAAACCTAGTAAATATCAAGTCCTACACCTTTTCTTGCTTTTTGGCTTTGGGATCATAAAGAATTATAATCTGAATGGCGATTGCTAAGAAAACAAGCACATAAATTTCGAGTTGGGTAAATAAATCGACCATATCCACCGCTTTTTTACTCAAATTCATTTGCCTTCTACCTTCAGACATTTGAATTTGCGACAAACTTTTTAAGTGTGCATCGATATCGATCAAATGATTTTTTAATAGCATCTGATTGTCTGTATTTTTCGGATAAGATCGTTCCATGGAAGCTAAACTTGTAATCTCTGAATTTAGCTCGGTGAAAATTTTACTTTCCTCTTTAGTCAGTTTAGTTTTTTGAAATCTAGAAGCTAAAGAGTTCAATTCTGAAATAGAACGGGTTTTATTTTGTGCATATGCGGTAGAATCTTTGGACAGAACAGCAATCTCAAGTTGGTGCGTAATATCAGCCATTTTATAGATCAGATCCTTTGCGACCAGCCGATCCTCATAAATTGTAGTCGCGGTATCCCTAACTTGCTCAAAATTGTTACGGTCGATTAAGTTGGTCGCAATGATGAGCACAAAAATCATCAAAATGCCCATGACCCATTTGATTTTATCGTAAAATACCATATGCCCGTCATTTAGTTATAATAAAAGTAATACTATTAATAACAAATAGTTTTAGTTTTAAGAAATCATTAGCGAATCGGGTAGATTCTTTAGATTTTTAATAAACACTCAAGGATACAAGGCGATAGGAAAGAACTCTAAATAGCATAGAAAGTTTTAAGGTAGGGACAGGAAATTTTGGAACCTTATGATAGTTCTAAACATACTTAAGTTTAGCAGGCAATTCATTGATAACTTGTTATGACTAGATTCAGCTTACAAAAAGTTGACAAGGATTAAAATCCTGCACAATGAAGTAATTCCCATTCAAAAAAACAGAATAAACAAATATTCTTTATTGAACGATTAGTTTTTTCGAGGTAGAAGCATTGCCGTAATTGATGCGTAAAATATAGATTCCAGTTTTGTAGATATGGATGGCTTGATTTTGAATTTCACAATCAATCGATCTTCCAGACATATCAAATAAATACACGGAAGCATTTTTTGACATGTTTTTCAAATAAAACACTCCATCACTAGATGGGTTGGGAAATATATTGAATCTTTCTAGCTCGCTATTTGCACTGCTCAAAGTAGCTATCGTATGACTTCCCAGGTCAGAATAATCACTTTGACCCAAGCTGTTCCAATCACGCGTAAGGTTAAAATCAAGATTAGGCACCACTGCATCGGGTTTGCGAACAAGAACCACGTCTTTGGCAAAATCACTATTTCCATTGCCGAAGACTCCTACGATATCTATCAAGACACCATTTTTAAATAAACCCACAGGATCATTACCATTAAAGTCCAATGCCGATCCGCTACCGATAAGTTGATCTGTTTCACTCAAGATTCCAGTATCTGCATTACCTCGAGCAATAACATGAACTTCATTGTCATCTATGCTTCCCGTTAAACTAATAGACCCTGACCATGATCCGCCTCCGTTGGCATCACGCTGCACGGTATAATCGCTTAATGATATTGTTCTACCTGTAAAATTAGCTATTTCTATGGCTTTATTGGTTCCTGATCCCTCTATGTATTCACTAATAAACAAATCGTTAGGAGAACCTACTGTAGATCCACAAACAACAACATTCGTTGGATCATCAGGAATATTGTCGTTGTTTGAATCAACATTGCTGGAATCATTAGGGTCATCACTCAAAATCGTCAAGCCCATTCCCGATCCAGAAGCGTTATAATCTGCCGTTACAGTCAATTGATTTGAAACGAGGCAGAGAGTATTTGCAGGAGCAATATCTTGAGTACCCAAAATTACCGTCAAACTTCCATAGGGATTGTTCAAAGTTTGGTTGGCAGCTATCGAACTAATCACATTTGTAGTGCCAGAGAAGGATCCTCGATCTTGATTAATGGTAACATTAAATAAGGTAGAGGAGCCCGTGTTTTCCAAAGTATAATCATAGGTAATCTCATCACCTTGATCAAATCCATTGTTATCCAAATCATTGTAACTGGCAGTCATGGTTACCATGAGACTCCCACTTGGAGCGGTACTGGAAGTCCAAATCATATCAACAAATTGCGGATTGTCAATGTAAGGATTTGCATTATTCTGAAAATTGTAGACATCATTGTTGCGGTCAATCTCCCGCTGGCTTACGGGATCTTGATTGTGCCAGTCCAGTAGAAGATCTACATACCATTGCTCGTAAAATGCACCTTTGGAGCCATCACGAGGGTCATTGGCCGCATTAGGACTATCCCAAGAATTATCGTTGAAGTTGTTTTCATAGCGGGTTGCAAAATAAAACAACATTCTTGCCACATCCCCCTTAAATTCGTCTATCGGCTCAAAAACCTGACCGCTGTAACCTGGAGTATCAGAAGCACCTTTTTTACTGCCATTAGCATAAACTCGTCTTCCAGAACCGGAATCGCTTACTAACCCAAAAGGTAAGTTGCTGCGACCTCCATTTACAAAACCATCAGTGGGCACCACATGGTGTGCATCACTGCGCATAGGTTCACGCTGATTGAAAAAACCTTGTGGGAAGATATGCTCTCTATTCCAGCAGTCACCTTCACCACTGTAATTGCCACATCGATCGTTATTATTTGTTGTAGAAAAATTATAAGGGTCTGATCCTGCTGGGTTTTCTGAATAAATATCTAGTATCGTCCCAGTTTGCTGGCCATTATCGTAATACTCATCGTTGTCAGAAATCGCGTAGAGATTTCTCAAAGCATTATAAGACTGTGCGTTATAATTGGCTGAAATTATACGGGCAAGCTCACTTTTAAGCGTCAATCCAGTCAAGCCGTTTGCGGTATCATAGTAACCTGATGGTACTTGGGCAAAACCCATTGCGCATATTGAAAAAGCGACTATTAAAGATTTCATTTTCATAATGAAATTTATTTTTTTTGTTTTGTAAAACGCGCCATGAAAAAACCATCAAAACCTTCCCGGTGCGCGTATAGGTTTTTAGTTTCTTCTAGGTTAAAACCTGTTCCAGCTTCACTCGATAAAAATTTTTCAACCTGATGCTCATTCTCAGAGGGTAGGATAGAGCAAGTCGCATAAACCATCACGCCTCCATCTTTTAGGACACGGCTGTAAGATTGAAGTATTTCTTGTTGCGTGTTTGTGACCTCCTCCATAAATTCAGGAGAGAGTTTCCATTTTGCATCGGGATTGCGTCGCAAAACACCTAAACCGCTACATGGAGCATCTATAAGAAGAGCATCGATTTTCCCAGCCAGTTTTTTAATAACTTTTGTAGAATCGATTAGACGAGTTTCTATATTATGAGCGCCTGCGCGTCTCGCGCGTCTCTTGAGTTCTTTAAGCTTGCTGGAATAGATATCGGTTGAGATAATCTGTCCCTTGTTTTCCATGATTGCTGCCAAGTGTAGAGACTTTCCACCAGCACCTGCACAAGCATCCATGACCCGCTGTCCAGAGGTAGCATTGAGAAAAGGAGCGATGATCTGAGACCCGGCATCTTGCACTTCAAACAAACCATCACTAAAAGCATTTGTTTTAAAAACATTGGCTCGTTCATTCAATACCAGAGCCTCCGGATGAAGATCGGTCTTTGTTGTGGCATGTCCCTCAGCAATCAGCTTTTCACGTAATGTATCTACATCTATTTTAAGCGTGTTGGCACGTAATACGACTGGTGCCTGCTTATTGAGAGCAGCAATTTCGAGAGGCCATAAATTGCCCATTTGTTGCCGTCCCATTTCGTCGAGCCAGTCTGGAATCGACTCCTTATAAACCAATTCTTTTGAAAGCTCGTCAAACTTACCTTTAATACGTCTTACAGGCGTATTGTAATATTCTTCCCAGGCAGGCAATTCATGCCCGCGCAACACGATCCATACCGACGTGAGTCTCCATAAATCTCTCTGGTTATAAGGAGTTTTTGCACCTACAATTTCTGAATACAACCTTTTGTAACGCACTATGTCGTAAGTAGTTTCTGCAATAAAACCGCGATCTCTAGATCCCCAGCGGGTATCACGTTTCAAAATGCGTTGTATGGCTTGATCTGCGTATTTGCCGTCGTTGAAGATCTGGTGCAGCGCATCAACCGTGGCCTGTAATAAATTATGATGAAATCTCATTTTGCAAAAATACGTTTATCCTAGACCATTACAGAAAGGTAGGCTAGGTTTTTACAACCTGAATTTTGATCTAGAATGCATCTGGAGTCCAGCAATAGTTTAATTCAATTTTTGACTTTTGAGAAGTTCTCGCTTTCGCGAAAGCGTGCCTTTGCCGATAATAAGGCGCAAAACCATTAATAAATACTTTACAATCATAGTTCTTTCTCAGGTTCGCCTTGCGTTGATGTCGTTTATCCAGTTATCCCAAATGTGAAAAAATAGGCGATTCAACACTCTAGAGGTTCAATTTTAGTTCATGTGAATATGAGAACAGTGATGCACATCACGATTGAAATTGTCATACTTTTAAACCTATGAAAAAAACGCCTCTTCTTATAGCCATTCTTCTAATTACGGCGATTTCCTGCAAAGACCAAAGTTCTCAAGTTAACGAGACCACCCTCGATAAACCCTCTAGGACGAGTGTGAAACTAGAATTAAAATCAATTGCCGTAGATTCTATAAGTATTAGATCGCTGGATTTTAATGAAGAATATTGGTTTGCCGCTAGTAAAAATACCTACGGAACTATTGATCCAAAAACTAACGCCATCGAAAGCTTTGAAATTGACAATGATACCACCAGTCTAGAATTTAGATCCATAGCGGTGACAGAGAACTTCACCTATATTTTAAACGCTGGCGCTCCCGCACATATTTTCAAAATTAATCACGCGACCATGGATGTTCATGAGGTCTATACTGAAAATGGGGAAGGAGTGTTTTATGATAGTATGAAATTTTGGAATGATGAGGAAGGTATTGTTTTTGGTGATCCCACGGCTCAGGGTCAGTCCAAGTGTATTTCCATTCTCAAAACCATAGATGGTGGTTCAACTTGGAAAAAAATATCCTGTGAGCGTTTACCAGACTTTGTAGAGGGTGAGGCTGGATTTGCAGCCAGTAATTCAAATATAGTTTTGGGAGGTGATAAGGTTTTGATAGCCACCGGTGGTGCAGCAGCTCGAGTTTTGTATAGTAAAGATCGTGGTGAGCGCTGGACTGTCCAAGAAACGCCCATAGTTTCTGGAGGGCAAATGACCGGAATTTTTGCCATGGATTTCTACAACAAGAGTTTAGGAATAATTGTAGGTGGTGACTGGTCTCAAAAAGAAAACAATTCTAAAAACATGGCCATAACCAACGATGGCGGCGCCACATGGAATCTACTTGCAGAGGGTTCTGGTCCCGGTTATTGCAGTGATGTTTTATTTATTCCCGGAACTGAGGGTAGGGAAATACTTGCCTTAGCAACGCAAGGTGTATGGTGGAGTGGGGATCAGGGAACTACATGGCATAAACTTTCTGATGAAGGATTCTACACGGCGGCGATGAAAAACAGTCGAGAAGGTGTTCTCACTGGATATGCAAAAGCAGCCTCATTTCAACTTTTGGAGCAGAAAAAATAGGGTTTTTGATAAAGAGTTATGAAATTATAATATCCCAAATGATTGTGGTTTTATGATTTTCTAGGAGCGTGATATGTAAAGGAACTTTGAATCTGGATACTTTAAAAAGGAGTAGGGGGTTTTTGTATAATTCCGCTTTCGCGAAAGCGAGAACCACTGTAACATTAAAGAATTGATAATTTTCCTTCCCAGAAACTGAATCTTAAGTTAAACAGTTCAAGAAAGTTGCGAGAAGCGTGGGCTAGTGGTATCATGGGGTATGGAAAATGTATTAGTAGCAGGTGCCACGGGTACCACCGGAAATAAAATCATAAATCTATTGGGTCAATTGCAGTATTTCAATCCCATTGCAATGGTGAGAAAGGAAGAGCAAAAAGCCCAATTTCAAGCAAAAAAAATTGATTGCGTTCTAGCAGACCTCGAGCAGGATGTTTCACACGCATTTGAAGGCAGGCAGATCGATAAAGTTATTTTTGCCGCTGGCTCAGGAGGTAAAAAAGTAGAGGCGGTAGATCGTGACGGAGCCATTAAGATGGTAGATGCAGCAAAAAATAAAGGCATCCGCAAATTTGTGATGCTTAGTTCAATGGGAGCAGATAATCCTCAAGAGGCTGATGATCTCAAAGATTACCTACAAGCAAAGCATAAAGCTGATGAGCATCTAAAAAATAGTGGTCTTAACTACAGCATTGTGCGTCCAGGATCACTAACTGATGATGAGTTAACCAATACCATAACTCTAAGCAAAAAGCTGGATGAGATGGGAGAAATTAGCAGAGAAAATGTTGCTCAAACCCTAGTCCACACCTTAAACGATGATGTAGCAAACGGTGAGACTTTTGAAATTATTAAAGGTGACACGCTTATAGGCAAAGCATTAGATAAGATAAGTGCAGTAAACGTATAAGCATACTTTCAGTAAATTAAACTGCCATGATTTATAGACGTGTTATCTATAAGTTTTGGCTTTTTTATGTCGTAATCGGAATTTTTTTATTGGAAAGTCGTCTACCGCAGGACTCATTGCTACCTAAACCAAGACAGCAAGAACAGTAAATTTAAAATTTGGCAATTTTTTAAATATACCTTTACTTGGATTGAGCAAATCTCTGGATATGAGCTGTACACGTCCTAATTTTACAATTCCATACATTTAATACTTAATCAGAAAGCTAAAAAGCAATATAGCAAGGTCAAGATATACGTAGAAGCTTTGACTTCGTCAACAAATTCGACCGCGCTCCGTGCACGCAATGATGATCCCCTCTCTTCTTCTAACTTTTCGCGTTCAGTTCGCTGAGACCTTGATCTCGTTTTAACGTGAGTTCGACGTAAGAAAACGAGATTAGCTATAGGGAAAAAGAGAGATAATTAGTATATTAATGTCCTGTAATACAATTAATTAACTAAAAACTCTCTTATGGTTTCCGATGCTAAAAT
>JBATVD010000001.1:0-52316 GCA_049671565.1 Nonlabens sp. | reverse complement strand
CTAAGCGGGTGCAAATATACAGACACTATTTCTTTCCAACCAAACTTTCAACCAAAAAAAATCAATCTTTTTTAGAAAAAAATTTCAAAGCATTGAAAACGTGATCGATAGACCCAAAAGTTTTTTTGACCTTTTTTGTGATTACTCCCTGTCTGAAGGATAAATGCAATTGGAGTGATCGATTACCCCCTTTTTATCGTGATTCATAGGATCACGGTAGTTGGTGATATCATTAGTCCTATATAGTATAAAACCTGTTCACAGATCATTACCTTAAACTCGTAGTTCCTAAAGGAGTAATGGGTGATGGAGGCTATTTAGAAGAACCTCTACTCATACATATCATAAATAAGAGGAAGCTACATTCTATTAAGTAAAAGCTTTTAGATGTTAGTTTCAGTACTACTAACTAATATTGTCTGAATGGTGTGGATAGATTGTCCAGGCAAAAGGGTATAGCAACTTGTATTTTTCGAGAAAGCAAGCTTTTCACAAATGAAAGAACTCCTTAGACAAAAAAGCCTTATGATCTACTCCTAGATCATAAGGCTTGTAATTCACTTAAGAACTATCACTATATTTCCATGGGAAGCTCCATAAGTAGTATGCGTGCATTCTTAGTAGCTGAGATATGTACCTTACCCACTTCTTCAATTCCTATAGCATCTCGTTTTTTTAATTCAGTATCGCCTATGGAAATAGACCCTTCTATTACCATAATATAAACTCCTGAATTTTTACCACGTAGATCGTAACTCAATTTTGAACTGGCATCGAATTCTCCAATGCTCATCCAAGCCTCCTGATGCAACCACATAGAGTCATCTGATTTAGAAGGAGTGATTACATCGTGCCATTCATTTTTTAGATCTGTGTTTATGGATTGCTGATCATAACGTGGTTCTACATTTTTTTTATTGGGAAACAGCCAAATTTGAAAGAGTTTGAGTTCTTCAGTTTGACTAGCGTTGTATTCCGAATGAGTCACTCCCGTTCCAGCACTCATGACTTGAACTTCGCCTGTTTTAATTTGAGCTTTATTCCCCATGCTATCCTTATGCTCTAAAGTTCCAGATAAGGGAATTGTTATGATTTCCATATTATCATGAGGGTGTGTTGGAAAACCTGCACCTGCTGCGATGATATCATCATTAAGAACGCGTAGGACTCCAAAATTTATTTGGCTTGGATTGTACCAAGACGCAAAACTGAAGGAATGTCTAGCTACTAGCCACCCATGATTTGCATGTCCTCTATCTTCTGATCTATAAATTGAAGTTTTCATAATAAATAATTTGTTCAATTTTAGACAATATTTGTACCAACAACTATTTAAGGACAGTTTGTCATTTATTGACTTAAAATTACATTCAAATAGTGATTTAATGGCTGCACTGCATTGAAATCATTCTAATTCAATACTTTTTAAATCCTTTTCTTGATCAGAGAGTAATCAAAAGTTTATATCTGGTTAATTTGTAACATTTAATTACAAGGAATGTGGTGCTATTGAAATTTCACTTTCGCGAAAGCGAAATAATCAGCAAACACTACTGAAACGAATGCTTCTTCTTACCCTTATATCTGGGGTGTTTTATATAAGTTTTGGCAAATGCGTATCCATGGGCAAATTTCTTGCGATAGAGCTCCACAGCTATATGAGCAAAAATAGCACTGACTGCCAGCATCAAAAATAGAGGCAATAAATCAGCATTGAGAAAATGAGAGACGATCCAACTGGCGAGTGATCCAAATATCATACTGACAGCGCCGACTAATGCACTAGCACTACCCGCTTTGATTGTGAACGGACGAAGTGAAAGTGCCGTAACATTAGGGTTCTGAAAACCAACTAATGTTAGCATGAGAAATAACACTGGATAAACCACCCAAAAATTGATATCAAAAAGATTGATATACACTAAACCAAATACGGTGACTATAACCAGAAGCAAACTCACGACGTACGTGATTTCAAAAGTTGTGTATCGCTTGAGCAAAAGTCGATTAACCTGACTACCTGCAATTAATCCAGCTGCGTTCCCACCGAAGATATATCCAAACTGCGATTGGGACATCTCAAAATATTCCATAAAGACAAATGGTGCCGCTGCGACGTACCCCAGCAACAAGCCGATTACGAATCCACGGGCAGTTGAAAATAGAAAAAAATCTGTATTGCGGTATATTTCTAAATACTCTCTGAACACAGGTAAAGGGTGTAAGCTTTGTTCTCTATTAGGACTGGTGCTTTCAGGTAAAATAAAAACAACATTTACAAGCATTAGAAACGCGAACGCTGCCAAACCATAAAATATAAAATCCCAGTGAAAGTTTTCTATTACAAAGCCGCCGATCGTAGGCGCTATTATAGGCGCAATCCCCATAATGAGCATAAGTGTTGAGAGGACTTCTGCGACATCTTCTTCTTCAAAAAGATCCCTTACAATTGCCTTGCTCGCTACCATTCCCGCACACGCACCCACAGATGTAAAAAACCTCAGCGTCGCCAGTGACTCTACATTCCAGGCATAGGCACTCATTATGCTCGTGACTATATATAAAATTAATCCAACGATGAGAGGCTTACGCCTTCCAAAGCGATCCATGAGAGGGCCATAAGCCAACTGCCCAAGGCCAATTCCAATGAAGTAGGTAGTCAGAGTTAATCCTACGACACTTGTATCTACCCGAAAATCCCTTGCTATTTGCTTAAAAGCTGGTAGATAAGCGTCTATGGAAAATGGACCGATCGCTATGAGTGTACCCAAGACTAAGATTATACTTGCTTTGCGCCCACGACTCAACTGTCCTTTTTTAACAATTTTTGCTTTCACGCCGCAAAACTACTCCTATATATAATGACTGAAATGAACTTCACAAAGGTTTACCATTTAGCATTCCCCTATATTTGTAAGACAAAATCAATTATGAAAAATATATTATTGACTATACTGTTGATTTCTTTGCTCATCTCTTGTAAGGAGGATCAAAATAAGGATTTAGAAAGCGTAGATGATTCCAAAGAAATCGTAGGAACCAATGCGCCTCAATCCCTAGATTATAAAGTAGCAAAAAAAGCAGGTATAAGGCAGTGGCCTGCCGTTGATACTGTGAAATTTACATTTGTTGTTTCAAAAAACGATGATAAACTTACCGAAAGAGCGTGGACCTGGTTACCAAAAACAGACAAAGTTACTCTTAAATCAAAAGGGGAGACTGTAGTTTACAATCGTAACGCAAAGCTGGATAGTTTAGCTAAAAGCACAGATCGTGCTTTTGTAAACGACGTTTATTGGTTGCTGCCACAGTTTAAAACACAATGGGATGAAGGTACTGAAATCAGCTTCCCAAATGAACAAACTATGCAACTACAATATACCGGCGATGGAGGTTACACTCCAGGAGATCGGTATGATTTTACCGTAAACGAGAACAATCAAATTACCTCATGGGACTATTATCCTGCTGGCGCTGACCAACCAGCGATGACTACAAGTTTTGAAAATTACAAGACCATCAATGGAATAAGAGTCGCGATGGATCATAAAAGCCCTGATGGATCATTGAATATCTACTTTACCGACGTTGACTTTATAAAGGGTTGATTCTTAGATCTAAGCACATCTCTTCTTTTTGCTTGAATAAAAACAAAACAAACTCTTTTAATAAGGTATAATGAAATTTGACACATCATTAGAATTTGCTCAAAAAATGGATCGTGAAGATGAGTTGTCTCGCTTTCGCGAAAGCTTCCATATTCCGAAACACAAAGATGGCAAAGAGTCCGTGTATTTTTGTGGCAACTCACTGGGCTTACAGCCTAAACAAACGAAAAAATATATTGATCAAGAGCTGACGGACTGGGCAACACTAGGTGTGGAAGGTCATTTTGAGGCGATGAACCCATGGATGCCTTACCATGAGGCGCTTGCAGGAACCACGGCGGAAATCGTAGGTGCAAAACCTCACGAAGTTGTCGTGATGAATACGCTAACCACCAACCTTCACTTGATGATGGTTAGTTTCTACCAACCTCGAGGAAAGAGAAAGAAGATCTTGATCGAGGCAGATGCGTTCCCAAGCGATCGTTTTGCAGTAGCGTCCCAAATTAAGCTTCATGGCGGCGATCCGGATCATGATCTAATTTTATGGGAACCTCAACCGGGACATCACACTCCAAAAATCGAAGACCTGAAATCACTACTAGAAGACAGTGGCGATGAAATAGCTCTGATTATGGTGGGCGCAGTAAATTATTATACGGGACAGTTTTTTGATTTAAAACAGATAACAGAATTAGGGCACTCTTATGATTGTAAAGTAGGCTTTGACTGTGCTCATGGAGCAGGAAATGTGGAGCTCGACCTCCATAACTCTGGTGCAGACTTTGCCGTATGGTGTACCTATAAGTATATGAATTCTGGACCTGGAAGTCTGGGTGGCTGTTTTATTCATGAGCGTCACGCAGAGAACAATGACTTACCTCGCTTGACCGGCTGGTGGGGGCACAATAGCAATACCCGTTTTAAAATGCGTGATGACTTTGACCCGATGTATGGCGCTGAGGGATGGCAGTTGTCCAATCCGCCGATATTGAGTATGGCTGCGATACGCAGTAGTTTGGATCTATTTAAGGAGGCGTCATTTTCAAAACTTCGTTCTAAGTCCGTTATGCTCACAAATTACCTTGAGTATCTTCTTAATGAAATAGACGGCGACCGCATTGAAATCATCACACCATCTGACTCAAAAGATCGTGGATGCCAGCTTTCTCTAGCCGTTAAGAATGCCGATAAGAGTTTGTTTGAAGCAATTACTGAAATGGGAGTGATCGCAGACTGGCGGGAACCCGATGTTATACGTGTTGCTCCGGTGCCACTTTACAACAGCTTTGAAGATTGTTATCGTTTTGTGGAGATTTTGAAAACAGCAATGTTAACCTAAATAAATGAAGAAGGATAATCACAAAACATTTTTTACCCACCCATCTATACGAATAGTACTAACCTTTACGTTGATGTGGTTTATTGGGGGTTCTTTGTCGGTCCTAGCCATGACTGACTTATTTAGAGAATCTATTTTTCAAAGTCGCTACACAGCGATGTTATTTTTACAATCTACATCGACTGTTATGGTATTATTTCTTTGGTACAATTTTATCAAAAACAAGAACCCTCATTCTCATAACTGAGACTGAGGGTTTAGTTGATCCTAAATAAGGATAAGACTATATACTCAAAGCTTCTATCTTCTCTTCTACTTCTTGTTCAGTCCCAAAGAATTCTTGCGTTTTAGAAACTATGGCTCCGTTGATTTTCGACTTAGTTATAACAAACGCCGTTACCGTACCAGTGGTTTCATCGATTTCTTTTTTGACTTCAACTTCGATAATTTCCTCATTAGGTTTTGATATTTCCATCACTTTTTCAGAAGCAGATGCTGTCAAGTTGTGAGCAGCATCCCCTCCCAAAATTGGAGCAACTACTAAGCCTATCAAACAGGTTAGTTTAATCAATATATTCATGGATGGTCCAGAAGTATCCTTAAAAGGATCTCCGACTGTATCTCCAGTAACCGCAGCTTTGTGAGCATCTGATCCCTTATATGTCATCTCTCCATTGATTTCTACACCAGCTTCAAACGATTTTTTTGCGTTATCCCAAGCTCCACCGGCGTTATTTTGGAAAATTGCCCAGAGGACTCCGCTTACCGTAACACCGGCCATATAACCTCCCAGCATTTCGGCGATTTCAAGATTGTCCATGCCGATTGCCATAGGCACGAAAGCGATGACTAATGGGAAACCAATAGTCAACAAGCCAGGTAGCATCATTTCTTTAAGTGATGCCTTAGTAGAAATGTCTACACATTTATCGTATTCTGGCTTACCAGTTCCCTCCATAATCCCGGGAATGTCTCTAAACTGTCTTCTTACTTCTTCCACCATTTCCATGGCCGCTTTTCCAACTGCATTCATTGCCAAAGCACTAAATACTACAGGAACCATTCCGCCCACAAATAACATCGCCAGAACAGGTGCCTTAAAAATGTTGATTCCGTCGATTCCAGTAAAAGTCACGTAGGCTGCAAATAAAGCTAGCGAAGTCAATGCGGCAGAAGCAATTGCAAATCCTTTACCCGTTGCAGCGGTGGTGTTCCCTACGGAATCCAAAATATCAGTACGTTCTCTTACTATAGGTTCTTGCTCGCTCATCTCTGCGATACCACCAGCATTATCTGAAATAGGACCAAAAGCGTCAATCGCCAGTTGCATAGCCGTGGTTGCCATCATCGCACTAGCGGCAAGAGCTACTCCATAGAATCCAGCAAAAGCGTAAGATGCCCAGATAGCACCAGCAAATAAAATTACCGATGGAAAGGTGGAGATCATACCTGTGGCCAATCCCGCGATAATATTAGTTCCTGCACCCGTAGATGACTGTTGAACGATTTTCAGAATTGGTTTTTTACCCAATCCTGTATAATATTCAGTTACAGAAGAAATTACCGCTCCAACTACGAGACCTACCAATGAAGCAAAAAACACATTCATAGATGATACCACGAGATAACCGCTACCATCCTCGCCAAAGAATTTCATCTCCATGGTTTCGGGAAGCATCCACATACAGAGTCCATAACAGGCAGCGGCGACAAGAACAATGGAAGTCCAGTTCCCTACGTTCAAGGCTCCCATCACTTGAGATTCCTTGGCATCGTTACTTTTGATCTTTACCAGCATAGTACCAATCATGGAAATAATGATTCCTACTCCTGCGATAGCCATGGGTAACAACACAGGGCCGATCCCACCAAAATCATCCATAAAGCCATATCCGGAAACTCCCTGCAATTCTCCGTTAAAAGTAACCACATCGCGTATGACATAATTTCCTAAGACCATCGCGGCAAGGACCGTTGCTACATAAGAGCCGAATAAATCTGCTCCCATACCCGCAACGTCTCCTACGTTGTCTCCCACGTTATCAGCAATCGTGGCTGGATTGCGAGGATCATCTTCAGGGATTCCAGCTTCCACCTTACCTACAAGGTCAGCTCCTACATCGGCGGCCTTTGTGTAGATACCTCCGCCTACTCTAGCAAAAAGCGCGATGGATTCTGCTCCGAGTGAAAATCCTGCAAGGGTTTCCAGAACAACCGTCATTAGTTCCGTGGGGGTTTTTAAAACTCCCTCGTAATCTGCAGAGACCCATTCACTACCCATAAAAAACCAATAAAAAAGGATGAAGAATGCCGTTAGTCCCAACACTGCCAGCCCAGCGACTCCCAGTCCCATTACCGTTCCTCCACCAAAGGATACTTTCAAAGCATTGGGCAAAGAAGTACGAGCGGCTTGTGTGGTACGCACATTAGTTTTGGTGGCGATTTTCATACCGATGTTTCCCGCGTATGCCGAAAACACTGCACCAAAAATGAATGCAACAACTATCAACCAGTGCGTTGTGGGAACAATAAAACTTACTATGGCAAGAAGAACACTTACAATGACTACAAAAATGGCGAGGAGTTTATACTCCGCTTTTAAAAATGCCAGCGCTCCCTCATAAATATGATCGGCGATCTCTTTCATTTTTCCATCTCCAGCATCCTGTTTCATGACCCATGATTTTTTCACGGTCATGTAAAGCAATCCAATTAATGCCAGAGCAACCGGCATATAAATCATGTATGATTCCATAAAGTTTAGTTTGTTTAGATAAATTTTGGCTAATGTACTAAACTAATGTTAACAAAACACTAGAGATTGCGATATTGATAATATCTGAACTGGTTGTTGAGGGAATTCACTTTAGCAATTCAGTTATTTTACAATTATGCAAAAGCAAGCTTAAATTCTAACTGATTCGGAAAGCTTTAGTTAATAGTGATAAGATGCATGAGTTACATCACGACCAAAGAAAAAGTCTTTAGATGAATATGAAGTTCTATTGTAAATACGCTTTCGCGAAAGCGGAACTAATGCATCAAAATATTAGGTCCTAGAAACTAAACCCAAAACTACCCGTAACGCCTATATTCCGTGCATCCGGCAGGTAATTGTAACTCCCTCTAAAGTTGACGTCAATTCTTAATATCTTGAAGATATTCCCAACTCCAGCGCTGTATTCCCAGTAGATATCTGTAGGCGCGCGGTATTCTATGTTGCTTCTGTTTATGGCGATGTTCTCGTCGCTGATGGTGCCATGAACTGCTTTTACACCCACGAGCTCCCTAAGATTAAGATCACGCAGCCAAGGGATTCTTGAGAACAGTCTTCCATTGAAATTATGGGTCAAGTGCAGCGTAGTGTATTGATCGGTTACAAACTCGTAAAAATTCATGGTATTGAACGCCCCTGAAATATTGAAATAGGTCTGGTTCCCTGGAATCACATCCAGCAATGCGAGTGGTACCTGACCAAATGTCTTTCCGGCCTCAATACGTGCGCGAAGCAGCCCAAAACCTCCTATCTGAAAGGGATGGGTATAATAGAACTGCGCACGGTCATAATTAAAATCACTTCCCAAAAAGTCCTTGACACCCCTAGAATAATTTATATGTAGAATAGGAAACTTATCCACATTGATCACTGTTCTATCCACTCCATAATTTGAGGTCTTGCGACCAGGTGTGTAGGTCGTACTTAGTGAAACCAGACTCTGATTTACCTGAGATCGCTCTATTCCCGTATCTGGATCCAGATAGTTGAGACTGAAATCGGGACTATTTGCAGATTTTATGGTACGATAGCTCCCATTAAGCCTGAATTGTAGATTGTAGAGTGGCTCAAAGCTGATACCCGCCGTTGACAGGTTGATAGATGATAAACGATTATTGTTACCCGTAGACAGTAGTGCGCTTGAGGCTAGGCTTCTTCCCAGCACGTTGTCTGTATTTGTAAGACTCGCGGCAAGTTGCTCAATGTCCCTACGATTACCGCCATATAGTGTGAGCCTACTGCGTTTATCCAGCATCCATTTACCAGAGATACCGTACTTGAACTGATTATCGCCAAAACCATAGGCCAGATATCCCTCCAGCCTCCATAGGTCATTTGCCGTGAAATAGGTGCGGCCTCCAGCCCTCAAGCGTAGCTTTTCAACATCGTTGTAACCGAATATGGAAAAAATGGGCCCCACATCAAAGCCGTCCAGCTCATAATAGCCTGAGGCCAGGATGGTACCAAGATTATAGAGACGCTTGAACTTCTTGTTTTGTTTGAGCGTATCCAGCATGGAATAGATCTGCTTCTCATCCTGATTCAGTTTCTCGAGCCTGTTCTCGTCCCAGTAGGCCTCATCGCGATTATAGATCATGGGATCGTAATCGTTCACACGCCTGCGGTAGAAACCTTCCTCTTTCTTCTTATTGAACTCGTACTGGTCAAAAAGTGTGGTGCGCTTGCCGTAGACTCCTTTAGACTCTTCCTTTTTACTGATGGCAAAATCACTCATAAAGTAATCGCGCGTGATCAAAAACAAGCTATCATTGAGCACATCGTATTCCTGCTCGATGTAGATTTCCTTTACCCAGTTGATGTTAGCACTTTTTGTGGCCTGGAGGTTGATTTCCTTAATCGCATAGGATTCCGTTCCTACCCAAAAATCTCCTTTAAATGTAAGTTCTCCCTTTCTACGCGGATAGTAAACAATGTTATAGGCCTCCACTCCATCTACCACGGCTGTATCTCTCAATACATAGTTGTAGGCATCGATCCCTGCCCTGCCTATGGGACTTACAAAGCTCTTCTCAAAAAACTTGAGGTGCCTGTCATAGATG
This sequence comes from Nonlabens sp., assembly GCA_049671565.1. Classification (GTDB taxonomy): domain Bacteria; phylum Bacteroidota; class Bacteroidia; order Flavobacteriales; family Flavobacteriaceae; genus Nonlabens. The sequence goes on along the minus strand of JBATVD010000001.1, from coordinate 42,533 downwards.
TCTATATCTGTGTAAAGATCCTTGATTAGTCCTATTATGGTCTGGTTATTTGAGAAACCACTGTTCTTGTTTGCCTTGAGAACCGTTTTCTCTTTATTCTCCTCATTATCGCCATAAACCGTGGACAAAGACTCATTGATAAAAATGGGTAGGTACGTCTTTCCAGTAACCGCGCTGGTGTCGGCATAATTGAAGATAAACTCCATTCCATCAAACAGTTTTGAATTAATCATCGCACTGTCGATGGTATTCATGTCAAATTCCAGTTTCTCATATTTCTCGTACTGGTATTGCTTGAACTGGCTCAAACCGTTTTTTCTCCTATTCTCCCACACTTTGCGCAGGATGTCGATTGCAGGATTGTTCTTTTTGGACGTTTTACCTGAATAGACGACTACCGCGTTAAGAGCCTCGGTATCGCTTTTGAGTACGACTTCCATCTTAAGGTTTACCCGATCTTCTAGATTCAGTGTAATGGATTTATAGCCTACGAATGAAAAGGTAACGGTATCGTAAGTACCATCAGACTGCAGGTAGAACCTCCCGTTATCGTTGGTAATCGTTCCATCATTACTTCCCGGGAAAAAGACATTTGCAAAAGCTACGGGATCGCCGTATTCATCATTTACCACTCCACCTACCTTAGTCTGTGCCTGAGAAAAAACGCAGCTCAAGAAAACTATACAAAAAATAAGCGGTCTAGCTCGCAATGGCACAAGGTTGAAATGGATGGTCATGATTGCTTTAATAGTTGCGAAAGATATAACGCTTATGCAATAGACCGTAATATAATTTTGGAAAAACGTCAAACGACCGCAAGATTTCACCTAAAAAGAAAAGAGCCGCAACAACGCGACTCCTTCCCCTTAAATGATATGGATTGTTGCACCCCTAATTCTTTACGAACTTTTTTGTGGTGCTCACACCGTTTTCATCCAGTATATTGATCAGATATATGCCTGCTTTCAGCTCCTGAACGTCAATTTTTTTCTGAGAAGACTCCATCATAAGCTGGCCTTGAAGATTGAATAGGTACGCTTTCGCGAAAGCGTGAACTCCACCCACATTAAGAATAGTACTGGCAGGGTTGGGATACAATCTAATCTCCTCAATCGTGACCTCATCTATTCCAGCTGTAGAACCGAACTCGTATGCGCCCATGTCAACATTCGTGTTTGCGATACGGTTATTACCTACTAGATCTGATGTGGTGTTTACAAATGAATTGTCTCCAGCGTCAATTGCAGGGGAGGTCGATAACAGTGTATAATCCTTATTGGAAGCGTCCGTAAATAAAGGATTTGATGTAGAAACGTTTTGCTTCACACGAGTACTGCCATTATCTGTGATGTCTGAAAAGTTATCTTCATCAATTGAATTTCTTACCGTGAAATTGTTTGCGGTATTCTGACCAAATTGTCCACCTACGGCCTGAACGACATCATTTGAGCCACCCCATTTGTTATCGTAAAAAATAGAATTGTAGATAGAAGCATTGTTAAATCCACCGTTCAACCTAGATGCCGACAATAAAATCGATCTCAAGGGAGCCGTGGGATTGTTATTATTGACTACGGTACAATTAGTTATGGTAGAATTTGTCGTCCCATCTGCGTCCTGTCTAAACCATATGATCCCAGATCGATTAGTGGATGCTAAGCCTTCCGTTACATTATTATTGATCAAACAATTATCTAGATTTACATCAAGTACACCAGTAGTGGCACGAGTATAGAGTATTACCGCACTGTTTCCTAAGTTATCGCTGATCCTAGAGTTGTTGATGCTTAAAGTACCGTTTGAGTCTACTTTCTGGATGACTCCAGCTCTAGTGACTACGTTATTTTCAATAACACAGTTTGATATAATCACATCGCTACTAACTTCAATCAGTATGGCGCTTCCTTCCTGACCTATATTACTGCTGGTGTCGTTTGCGTGACCGCCAGAGATGGTTATACCGTCTATTCTTGCCTCTCCTGCGGTGGTTATGGTAATAACATGAACATTATTTTCATCTCTATTGACACCCGTGTAATCCACTCCTGAGTCATCTCTATTCACATCGCCGGTTAAAGTGGTTATGTTTATGTCTGGATCGCGTTGTGACAATGTTGTTTCCGTTCCATTGAAACCACCGTATAAACTTATCCTAGATCCAGCAAGATTAAAGCTATCGGCTCTTGCATTCCCTGGAGAATAAGTGCCGGCAGCAATCCATATTTCATACCGCTGCAAACTGGAATTTAATGCAGATTGTAGATCAACATAAGCGTTAGTCCAGTTACTACCGTTGTTTGCTCCGGTGGCACTTGCATCAACATAAACAACTACAGGATTGCCTCCATCACTGGTTTCATAAGCACCTCTGTCAACTGATCCACCCTGGATACGGACATTACCTTCAAAATCCTGCGCTACTCCCATCGGTACGAGAATTTCATTACCGCTATCAATACAATTAGAAGCTGACTGTAAAGAGTAATCTCCTATAGATGGATCATTGAATTGAGGATCAGAAATAATGGTGTTTGCCTTATCTGAAATGTTACTGAAACCCTCTGGAGACAGCGAGTTTCTAATTTGATAGATCTGCGCAGATTCTTGTCCATAATTTCCTATAGCGGTCATTGCCGTACCTCTTCCAGCCAACTGGTTATTCCAAAAAATAGAGTTGAACACGTACAGTTCTGTATTTGAATTACCCAGTTTGCTGGCTGCAATCATGGGACCCGTTCCCGAATATCCTGTACCTTGAAAATCATTATCTGTAAAAGTGCAATTTACCACCGTGGCAACATTATTATTACCAGTGTCATTTCTAAACCACATGACTCCAGAGTTTCCGTCGTTTCCTGTTATATTCTTGGTCTCGTTTCTGGTAAAAACAGAATTAGAAATGACAGTATCATAATTTGATGAAGATGTGGTACTAACCAGTAGTGAAGTTCCAAATCGAGCTAGGTTTTCTGTAAACAGACATCGATCTATGAATAAAGACATTGTCGCGTTAGCGTCTGAGGCAAACGCTCTGATGGCAGCACCTCTATTGTTGATTTGATTGCTGACCGTGCAATTATTGATACGCAGATTTTCTGAATCGTTGACTATTATGGCTGATCCCTCCTGTTCAAAAAAATTAGCTCCGTTTGCGTTACCTCCAGACACGATCAGCCCATCCAGAACAACGTTATCTCCGTCGATATTGACTATATTATATTTATTCTCGCTACGGCTGGTATCATTAAAATCGATCGAGGTTACTGGAATATCATTATTTTGAATATCTCCAGTCAGGATGCTGAAGAAAGTTTCTGGATCTCTCTGATCTCGTGTGACTTCCGTACCATTGAAACCTCCGTAAAGCTCCATCCCGCTGCCCAAATTGAAAGCCGTTGATCTGTTTCCCGCACGCAAATAAGAACCAGCTGCAATCCATACCTCGGTATTTGTTGCGCCGTCTATAGCGGCATTCAGGTCGGTGTAGGCATTTGTCCATGAAGAACCGTTATTTGCGCCGGTAGCATTAATATCCACATAGACAATCTGTGAACTCGCAAACAAACTAAACAGGAATGCGATAAGAAGTAATGATTTTTTCATTTTGTAATTATTAAATGGTTTAACGATTACAAAAATGCCGAGATAAAGGACTGATAAAGAGTAAAACTGCTAAGGCAGGGGTTCTAGTTGCTGAAGCTTTCAAAAAAAATTAAACTTAAATCTAAGTCTAAATCGAAACTAGAGACAAGAGACAAGAGACAAGAATTAGGAATTAGGAATTAGGAATTAGGAATTAGGAATTAGGAGAAAAAATGGTTTCAAGATCTAAATACAAGAAAAAAAATTGAAATGGAGTGGATTACTAAGAGTGCCATAGCCTACTTATTGCCAGAAAATGATGGTAGAAGTGTAACATTGATTTTATCAAAGTACCAACAGACTCAAAAACTCACAGACCCAGAGCCTCAAAAATTCAAAAACTCAAAGACTCACAGACTCAAAAACTCAAAAACTCACAAACTATATATTCTGCACGATGGTCATGAACTCCTCCTTTTTATCGTTTGCGATGGGTATTTCAGAGCCGTTGTCCATAATTATAAAACCACCGCTTTTTTTGACGTATTCCTTAAGATGGGTAAGGTTGACTACATAGGATCGGTGGGATCTATAAAAGGTATGGAACTTTTCCAGCAGCTCGACAAAATGTTTTAGGGGCTTGGATACGACAATCTTGCCATCGTTTTCAGTTTCAATTTCAGTATACATACCGCTGGCTTTTAAAGTAATAATATCTGAAATCTCCACAAACTTGATCCCATTTGCATAGGGCAGTCCTATTTTTTTAAAGTTGGAATCCTTGAGGCTTTTTCTCAACTCTGTAAGGCGTTCATTGATCTGGCTATTGCCATGGGAATCGATGGCTTTTTGCACGGCTAGTTTCAGTTTTTCTGGTCTAAGCGGCTTGAGTAGATAATCTACCGCCGAGAGCTCAAAAGCCTGTACCGCATATTCAGAATAGGCGGTGGTAAATATGATCTGAAAATCTATGGGATGACCCTGCATGAGTTCCATGATCTTGAGCCCAGAATGTTCTGGCATCTCTATGTCTAGAAATACCAGATCTGGCTGGTGTGATTTTATGAGTTCGATCCCGCTCAAAAGATCCTCTGCGGTTGCGAGCAGTTGCACATCGGGACAGTTCTCTTCCAGTAAAATCTGCAATACCTGCCTCGCCTTGGGTTCATCGTCAATTATGATTGCTTTCATAGCCTGTTATTTTGTGTGGAATGGTAACGACCACGCTGGTTCCAGTGGCATTTCCATCTGTTTCCAAATCTGTTATTACTACTTCTATATTTTGGGAATGGCCCTGATTGAGCAGCTGCAATCTATTTTCGGTCGCTTTTGCTGCAAAAGAGGCCCTCCCAAAAGGATTATCTGCCTTGATCTCCCGTGCTTTTTTCCTACCCACGCCGTTGTCCGTAATGGTACAGGTCAAAAGTTCACGCGTTTTACAATACTCAAAATGAATCTCTAATTTTCTATCGCTCTTTTTGTGAAGCAGGCCATGTTTCAGCGAATTTTCAACATAGGGCTGCACCAGCATGGTGGGAATGGAGATGCGTTCTGGATTTTCGGTAGCATCAAATTTGATCTGGTAATTTAATTTATCCTCAAACCTCAGTTTCTCGAGTTCCAGATACATTTCCAACGTCTGCATTTCTTCGGCCAGCGTAATTCTGGACTTTACACTGTGTTCCAAATAGATGCGTATCAAGTCTGCAAACTTCCCTAAATAATCGCTGGCAAGATTTTTATGGTTTCTCACAATGTAATCCTGAATGGAATTGAGCGCGTTGAACACAAAATGCGGGTTCATCTGCGAGCGCAGGTTTTCCAGTTTTAGGTTGATCATCTCCTTGTCTCGTTGTAGTTGAGAGAGCTGTTTGTTTTTCTCGCTTTCGCGAAAGCGTAACTTCCTCCTATAATAGATCACGATAAACACCACGGCAGCGAGCAACAGCAGCATCCAAAACCAGGGCTTCTTATAAACTACCGTGGTAACCTCAAACTGTATCTCTTTCAAGGGATTTGTACCGTCCACGGGATCGGTCGCCTTTAACTGGAAAGTGTAGTCTCCCTCGAGAAGATTACCGTACTGGATCAAATCGTTGCCCGTCGGTACCGTGATCCAGCCACGATCCAGTCCCAACATGCGGTACTGGTAACTCCCGCTCGAGCTGCCTCGATAACCGGCCGAGTTAAAACTTATAGAAATGGCACTTTTATCACTGTCCACCTCATAGAAACCAGCAACCTCGCGCTCCTGTTTATTGATTTTTATGGATGTTACATAGACGTCCAGCGGTCGGAACTTTTTGAACATTTTCTTCTTATCTGCCGTGAAAATCCCCTCACTGCTTGAAAAAACGACCTGTGCTTTCTGTGCGATGATATCGTTAATGTCATAGCTCAACACCCCATCGCGCTTTGTGAGGCATTGATAGCTTAACGTCTTGGGATGGACCTTTTGGATTCCTTTTTTTGTGGCCATCCATAGATACTCCCCATCTACGGCTAGTTGCTGTACATTATCGGACAACAAACCCTCAGCGGAACTTATATGCTGAACCACCTTTCCATTTTTGATATGGAGTAAACCGTTTGAAAATGTTGCCACCCAGATGCCACCATCGCTGGCGAGAACCATCGACCTAGTGAGGATATTTTTATCCTTAAACCTCAATACGGTTTTTTCAAGTTTGCTGTCATAGGATACGAGCTCATCCACCATACCTAAATAACTTATACGCTCCACAGCATCATAAATACAGGTATAACCTCTCTTTTCAACATTGATAGGTGCAGATAAAGCAGGGTTAATTTCATAACTGGGATAGGACGACAGCAGTCCATTATGAGAATTCACATACAAAGCGGTGTCCTTATTTATTAGAACAATTTTTTTTGAGGAAGATAACTTAAGGTCTGTATCCACGACCTGGAGATCTCCTGCCTTATATCTGGTCGCTTTCAATTTATGAACTACGAGGTATTCATCCCTAAAAGTATCCAGAACTATTTCAGTCACGGCTTTTAAACTTTGACTATCAAAATTCCTAAACTGTTGAGACTGCTGGTCGTACTCTGTAATATTTCCACTGTCAAAACCTATGATCAATTTATCGCCAAGTGTGGCAATGGTTTTTGAAATCCTGCCCAGATCTTCTGGGGTTTTTATCTTGTTGATGTGAATATTTGGTATGATCTGAATACCATCCTGCAGCGTGGTAAACCAGTAATTTGCGTCCCTATCCTTAAGAACGGCCGTGATAAAAGAATTTTGAAAGAATCGTTTTTCAATTGCCAGCGCATTATCAATAAAGTCACAGAGAAAGACACCATTGTTAGTCGCTATCCATAATTTGCCGTCAATGGCAACCGTTTTTATAATTCTTAAACCTTCCAGTTCTGGAGGAATGGGTAATTTACTCCAGCCAGCGGCTGTGGAATGGTATGCTTTTTTAAATGACAGCTGGTTTTGCGAAAAAATAAAAACCTGATCCCTGAAACTTGCTGATTTGGACTGACTATTTAGCGACATAATTTCAGCGTTGAAATTCTGAGGCAACTTTTTCAAATCGGTTTCTTTGCTGGTTTGCGCATGCAGAAATCGATCCTGATGGTAAAAAAGCAACTTCCCCTGGTGTTTCAGCGGTTTTAAAAAAGGTTGATAGAGATTGGAATAAACCTGGGGCTCTTGAGATTTATCGGCAGTATTGAATAGGTAGGTGTTTAAATGAGTCACAAGCATGAGGGTTTCTTCAACCACTTTCATGGAGGGCAAGGTCCCGTTGAGCTCTTTTTGAAGATCCTTAAAGAGATGCAACTCGCCGTCCTCAAAGTAAAATACCTGTCCAGAGATATTAATGCACCACACCCTGTCGCGTGAGTCGATCTGTAATTCAAAAACGGAGAGTCCTCTTTTCAATGGATGGCTGTAGGTAGTGTACTCCTTACCATCATACCTTGTAAGCCCACTGTTTCCCGCCAGCCAGATAAATCCCTTGCTGTCCTCTGCGATGCCATAGAATTCCTTGTCTGGCAAGCCGTCCTTTTCGGTCAAATGCACCGTAACTGGTTCCTGTCCCGTTGTAAGACAACACCATAGAAAGAGTATATATATAAATGGTGTTTTCAACGCAGGTATCTTAAGCTCTAAATTTACGATATTAAATACGTGACTTTAGACAAACTGCTGGAGTAGTGGTATTGATTGCTGAGTGGAGATTTATTTACGGCGATTGATAATTAACTATGGTGCCAAAACGAGACCTACTCTTTTTCATGCCATAAAGTATATCCCAGTAAATAATTCTTGTAATTCGCTTTCGCGAAAGCTACCTATCAGCAAAGGGAGGAAAATGATTGAAATAACTAATATCAAAAATCCCCACTCTATTGAGCAGGGATTTTATATCATTTTAATGTTCAAATTCTACTTCCTATACATCACTTTCTTCACACCATCCACGACATCTTGCGCATTAGGCAACCACTCTTCCAGTAGAACTGGAGAATATGGCGCAGGAGTGTCTTGTGTGTTGATTTTATAAATAGGAGCATCGAGGTAATCAAAAGCCTCAGCCTGTATCATGTGTGAAATTTCTGTTGAAACGTTTCCAAACGGCCATGCCTCCTCAAGAATTACTAATCGGTTTGTTTTCTTTACCGACTTGAGAATTGCTTCTCTGTCATAAGGACGTACGGTTCTTAAATCGATGATCTCACAGGAAATCCCATCTTTTTCAAGTTCCTCAGCTGCCTTGTAAGCTTCCTTGATGATCTTACCGAAAGAAACGATAGTTACATCGCTTCCTTCTCTCTTAATCTCGGCGACTCCTATGGGTAATACATATTCATCTTCAGGCACCTCTCCTTTATCGCCATACATTTGCTCAGATTCCATGAAAATTACCGGATCATCATCGCGTATCGCGGCTTTCAACAATCCTTTTGCATCGTAAGGATTTGACGGTACAATCACTTTAAGACCTGGAGTATTTGCAAACCAGCTTTCAAAAGCTTGTGAGTGTGTTGCTGCAAGCTGACCCGCACTTGCCGTAGGACCGCGGAAAACGATGGGACACTTCAATTGCCCACCACTCATCTGGCGTATTTTTGCCGCATTATTGATGATTTGGTCAATTCCTACCAGCGAGAAGTTGAACGTCATATATTCAACGATGGGACGGTTACCCGTCATGGTAGAACCTATCGCGATTCCCGCAAAGCCAAGCTCGGATATTGGTGTATCAATTATACGCTTAGCGCCGAATTCATCCAACATTCCCTTAGAAGCCTTGTAGGCACCATTATATTCTGCTACCTCTTCACCCATGAGATAGACGCTCTCGTCTCTTCTCATTTCTTCACTCATCGCCTCGCAGACTGCTTCTCTAAACTGTATGGTTTTCATATAATATTCGTATGAAGTTTAAAGAATCAAAAATAAGACACCTAAGCTTTTAGAACTATACTTTTTCCTTAAAATCATCACTAGTTTAATTGTTTATTTTGGAACAGAGCTATGAAGCATTAAAGAATTCAAGCTACGATTCCACCATCTCTTATAAGAAAAGACAAATGTTTTACTAAATTTACTATGCACGCATAGTTTATTTATGTTTTTTGTTTAACTTCGCAATCCTTTGAAAATTAGAAATAAGTTATAAAATATGAAGATATTAGTTTGTATCAGTCATGTCCCAGATACCACCTCAAAAATCAATTTCACCAGCGATAACACAGAATTTGACACAAACGGTGTTCAATTTGTAATCAACCCAAATGATGAATTTGGTTTGACGAGAGCCATGTGGTTTAAAGAAAAACAACAGGCCACAGTAGAAGTGGTTACCGTAGGAGGTGCAGAAGTTGAACCTACCTTGCGCAAAGCACTCGCGATAGGAGCTGATAGCGCCATACGCGTGGATATGCCAGCCAGTGACAGTTATTCTGTGGCTCAACAGCTTGCGGGAGTTGTAAAAGACGGTGGTTACGATTTAGTAATCGCAGGTCGTGAATCCATCGATTATAACGGAGGCATGGTTCCTGGAATGGTTGCCGCGATGACAGACACCAGCTTTGTAAATACTTGTATCTCACTAGAGGTAGATGGCGATAACGCGACTGCCGTACGAGAAATAGATGGTGGTAAAGAAACCGTAATCACAACCCTTCCACTCATTATTGGTGGTCAAAAAGGTCTTGTGGAAGAAAGCGATCTACGCATTCCCAACATGAGGGGGATTATGATGGCTCGCAAAAAGCCATTGGCTGTGAAGCCAGCTATTGACAGCAATAACGAAACTGCTACTCAATCTTTTGAGAAACCAGCTCCTAAAGGCGAGGTTACCCTAGTAGATGCAGACAATCTGGACAAGCTTATTGATTTGCTCCATAACGAGGCAAAAGCCATATAAACTAACAAGGCAGGTTGTGATGGTCTCGCTTTCGCGAAAGCGGAACTCAAATAAAACCTCCATAAAAAAGAAATTATGTCAGTATTAGTATATACAGAATCAGAAAACGGAAAATTTAAAAAGACGGCCTACGAAGTAGCTAGTTATGCAAAGGGGATCGCAGATATGATGGGAACCGACGTGGCTGCCATTGCATTTCATGCTGCAGATGCGGGAGAACTAGGAACTCATGGAGTTAACAGGTTGCATAACGTAACAGAAGGAAACTTAGAGAAATTCAATGCCTCAGCTTACGCAAAAGCGATCGCCGAAGCTGCAAAAGCTGAAGGTGCTAAAGTCGTAATCATCAGCTCCAGTGCCGATTCAAAATATTTGGGATCACTTTTAAGTGTACATATGCAGGCGGGCTATGTCTCAAATGTGACTGAACTGCCTTCAAGTAGAGATCCATTTACAGTCAAAAGACATGTTTTCACAAACAAAGCTTATGCAAATACATCAATATCAACTGATGTAAAATTGATCGGGCTGAGCAAAAATGCTTATGGACTCAAAGAAAATCCCACAGATTGTGAGGTAAAATCATTTTCTCCTAGCTTAAGTGATTCTGATTTTAAGGTTGAGGTCAAATCTGTAGACAAAGCCACTGATAAAGTGACGATCGCAGATGCTGAGATCGTGGTAAGTGCAGGAAGAGGAATGAAAGGACCAGAAAACTGGCACATGATTGAAGATCTTGCTGAGACTTTGGGAGCAGCAACCGCATGTTCCAAGCCAGTGAGTGATATGGGATGGAGACCCCATGGCGAGCACGTAGGTCAAACAGGCAAACCTGTTGCATCAAACCTATATATCGCGATCGGAATTTCAGGTGCTATACAACACCTCGCAGGAATAAACTCCTCAAAAATTAAAGTGGTTATTAATACTGATCCAGAAGCTCCATTTTTCAAAGCTGCCGATTATGGGGTGGTAGGAGATGCGTTTGAAGTTGTCCCTGCTTTGACAGAAAAACTTAAGGCATTTAAAGAAGCAAATTCTTAATCACATAAATATTTGAATAAGAATTATTAGATTTAAGGCTGTGCAATAAGAGAAAAACCTCATTTTTGCACAGCTTTTTTAATTCCATCATATTTTTAATGAGTCTGAAGCGACTTAATATACGAGGTATATCTTACAGCCAAACCCAAAATGGTGCCTACGCGCTGGTGCTCAAAGAGGTGGGTGGCACTAGGCAGCTGCCTATAGTAATTGGAGCTTTTGAAGCCCAAAGTATTGCGATAGCTCTAGAAAAGGAGATAAGCCCTCCACGTCCCCTAACCCATGACCTTTTTAAAACATTTGCAGAACGCTATGATATAGTTGTGAAGCAAGTCATAATCCATAAACTTGTCGATGGTGTTTTTTACAGTAGTTTGATATGTGAACGTGATAAGATTGAAGAAATCATAGACGCTCGTACAAGCGATGCCATTGCCTTAGCAGTAAGGTTTAAAGCTCCTGTATTTACGTATGAGAATATTCTGGACGAAGCAGGTATACAACAAAAAATAAAGCCAGATAAAGAATTAGAGGTCGCAGAACTTGATGAGGAAGATGAGTTAATTGAAGATTTAATCAATGAGCCACAGCAACCTACTGATTATAGTAAATATAGCGTAAAAGAACTCGATGAGATGCTGGAAGAGGCAGTTGGAAATGAAAATTATGAGATTGCCGCTAGAATAAGAGATGAGATCTCAAAACGCTAACCCATCCAACAATTATGAGCCCTACCCCCACTAGGTTGATTGCTTTTTTGATGTTTTTTTGTTTTGGGTTTTTAACAAACGCTCAAGATATAGAATCTGTTCAGGGTACTTGGATATTGGAATCTCAAAAGTCAGTTGAAGCTGTCTCAGACAAATATCTAGTTCTTGACAGCCTTGAGTTTAAAAATCAAAAGTACAATCTATATAGTGCTATAGACAGCTTGAGTAGCGAGGGAAATTTTATGATACAGGGCAATCTCATTGCTTTATTTCCCAAAACCAATCTATATAACACAAACTCCTTTGAGATAGTCAAATCCACTGCAGACAGTCTTAGCTTAAAGAGCAGGGGTGTTAACTATCAGTTTTTAACTAATAAACTCCCAGAACCAGAAAATGTAGAAATAAAAGACGATCTCGGCTTTAGTTTACAGAGCTTATACCGTGGTGTTATAGGAATGGTTTTCATTTTGGGCCTATGCTTTTTATTAAGTAAAAACAGAAAAAAAATAGATTGGAGGTTAGTGATAGTAGGCATCGCGCTTCAAATCTTTTTTGCAATTGCAGTATTAAAATTTGAAACAGTAGCGTCACTATTTGATAGCATTTCTACAGGGGTTGTAATGTTTTTAAACGTAAGTGAAGCTGGAGCTGAGTTTGTATTTGGCAGCTTTATTGACTCTAGCCAGAGCTGGGGTTATGTTTTTGCATTTAAAGTGCTTCCCACAATCGTTTTTTTCTCAGCTTTTACCTCGCTATTATATTATCTAGGAATTTTACAAAAAGTGGTTTATGTACTCGCGTGGATCATGAGTAAAACTATGCGCTTGAGTGGTGCAGAATCCCTTGCAGCCGCTGCAAACATATTTATAGGACAAACAGAAGCGCCGCTGGTAGTGAAGCCCTATCTTGATAAAATGACCAAATCTGAGATTCTCTGTTTAATGGTGGGTGGTATGGCAACGATCGCAGGTGGTGTTCTAGCCGCGTTCATTGGTTTTCTGGGTGGTGAGAGTGAGGCCCAGCAAATACTTTTTACTAAACACCTTCTTACAGCCTCTATAATGAGCGCACCGGCAGCCATAGTAATTGCTAAGATGCTCTATCCAGAAGATAAGGAAACAGCAATAGACCGATCATTGAAAGTCTCCAAAGAAAAAATTGGAAGTAATATTCTTGATGCTATCTCGCGAGGTACAACTGACGGATTAAAACTCGCCGTTAATGTAGGTGCTATGCTTTTGGTTTTTACTGCTCTGATTGCTGTGGTCAATTTTGGACTTAAAGATTTATTAGGCGAGTACAGTGGATTGAACGAGGTCATTGAATCCTCTAGCAACGGTAGATATGATGGATTCTCAATGCAATATATCTTAGGGAATTTATTTGCACCCATTGCTTGGATTATCGGCGTGCATACTGATGATATCGTACTTGTAGGTCAGTTGCTTGGTGAAAAAACCATACTCAATGAATTTATTGCCTATGGCTCTTTGAAAGATTTAAAAGAGGCTGGTAAAATTGCACATCCTAAATCAATAATTATTGCAACCTACGCTCTTTGCGGTTTTGCAAATTTTGCTTCCATAGGTATTCAAATAGGTGGAATAGGTGTGCTAGCTCCCAGCCAGCGCAAAACTCTGGCTGCTTTTGGAATCAAGGCGTTAATAGGTGGTACCTGCGCAGCATTAATGACGGCAACTATCGCTGGTATGTTATTTGGATAGTGCTCAAAAATTTTTAGGTTTAGAACATAGTTTTAACATTTTTATTATTTTTGTGGTAGAAATAGCTCTAATGTTATTAACCGCTAAGTGAAATTTACTGGCTATCATACTTCTTTTGAGTACCATTTCGGAAAACTTTATTGTTACGAGAACTACGTCATAGGTCATTTAAATGGTGATTTCAAAAAGGTGGATACTTCTGTTGCAGAGGTACTTTTGCGTGACATCAAAAAATGTTATGGTAATGGAAAGGTGGTTTATATATCTAATCGTGAATTTTCTCATGATGTGGATCCTGAGGTTTACAAGCTGGTTGACCCAAAAAAACTAGTAGGAATAGCGGTTGTCGCAGAGGGTCAGGAACAAAGAGTTCAGGCCGCCACTGAACAAAGCATGTACGCAGGGTCCTTCGGCTTTTTTGACAATTTAGATAGCGCCGTTTCTTGGGCTCAATCCTTTGCTAAAAACAACGCTACAGGTTAATAAAAAGACCACGGATTTCTTCCTTTCCTTAATATTAAGCTTTATTTTTCGACTTCATACAGGAATCATTTTCTTTAAAATGTATGAATAATTCATAACAAAGGAATGAAGCAATACCAAGATTTACTGCAGCTTATTATTGACAAGGGAACTGACAAGGGAGATCGCACGGGTACTGGTACCAGAAGTGTTTTTGGTCATCAAATGAGATTTGATCTATCTGAAGGTTTCCCATTAGTCACTACAAAAAAGGTACATCTCAAGTCCATAATTCATGAGCTATTGTGGTTATTGAATGGCGATACAAACATCAAATATCTCAAAGAAAACAACGTACGCATTTGGAATGAGTGGGCCGATGAAAACGGAGATTTGGGCCCTGTCTACGGACACCAGTGGCGCAATTGGAATGGTGAAGGTATCGATCAAATCAAGGATGTCATTCATACTTTGAAAAATAATCCCGACAGTCGCAGAATGATGGTAAGCGCATGGAATCCGAGCGTTATGCCAGACACTTCCAAAAGTTTTTCTGAAAATGTAGCCAATGGCAAAGCCGCCTTACCGCCGTGTCATGCATTTTTTCAGTTTAATGTAGTAAATGGTAAGTTGAGCTGCCAGCTATATCAGCGCAGTGCAGATGTTTTTCTGGGAGTTCCGTTTAACATTGCAAGTTATGCACTACTCACAATGATGGTCGCTCAGGTCTGTGGTTTAGAGCCTGGAGACTTTATACATACTTTTGGCGATGTTCACATTTACAACAATTTGATGGAACAGGTGGAGCTGCAGCTTACCCGAGATCCTCGACCACTTCCTCAAATGATTCTCAATCCAGAGGTGACTGATATTTTTGAATTTCAGTACGAAGATTTCACCTTAGAAAATTATGATCCGCATCCTGCCATAAAAGGGGTAGTTGCCGTTTAAAGCAGGTAGCTACTAGTTATTATTGAAATTGTTTCTCAGACCACTTAGCTTAAACAATTTAATTACACAAAAGATCCAGAGTTCATTTACAAACTTTTGATTTAAATAAAGTAAAGCTCAGAGTAAAACCTATCCATACCGCAAGACATGGCTTCAAAACTATTCACTATTATAGTCCTAATTACCTTAACTGCAAATATTAGTGCGCAAGAGGTAGATGATAAGACAAGCTCTGATCAAAAATTATTTGGAGTCCTTACATTTCCTAGATGTGATCGTGCTAACGACAGAGCGCGTTGCATGAATAATCAATTAGGACGATTTTATTTAAAAAACCTGAATAAGGATTTCTTTGAACCTAAAGACACATTGGATGGTAAAATCTATGATTATATAATTACACAATTACATTTTGATGAAACTGGAATTTTTCAAAAAGCTACCGCCAGCACTCCAGTGGATTCCGTACGCTCAAAAACGCTTAACTTGGTTAGTGCCAATCTCCCAAAAATGAATATGCCGGTAAATCAAGATGGGAAGCCAGTCGCCACGAGTTTTGATGCTGCTTTGCGATACGAATTAATGTATAGTGGGAAAGATCTAATCAATGTGTTTTACAGGCCAATGCGAGAACCAGAGTCAAAAGCTGATGTTGAAACACTGGACATCGGAATTATTGAAGATATTCCAGTATATCCAGGCTGTAAAGGCACTAATCCAGAACTGAAAGCGTGTATGAGCTACACGATATCAAATTTTATTAGTTCTCGATTGAACAAGAAACTTCTTAAGTCTGAAATAAAAGAAATCGTCAAAATCTCAAGCGAGTTTACCATAAACACAAAAGGAAAAATCACAAATATAAAAGCCTACTCAGATCACGAAGATTTAAACGATGAGATCATGAGAATCTTAAAACTTTTACCTAAATTCGAACCAGGACGCCAAAAAGGCAAGCCTGTCAACGTCACCTATGGGCTACTTTTTGTAATGCAACTTTCGCCGTGACACAGGTTTGAGACTTCATATATTTTAAATAAATATACCACTAGATCGTGATTCCTAAATATTCTGTAAATGAAGAACTTATAATTCAAGAAGATTGATAATACCACTTTGTCAAGAAATTAAAATGCAATCTTGTGTTTTAAGATCCAAAAAACGCATTTGAGAATTTAAGCTATTTGAGTTAATAGCAAAAGGATTCAGCCAGAGTGTATAAATTAAATTTTGGAATGCTGCAAACTTCATAATCAATTAAAAAATTAGCGCAGGAGGATATAATAGGATTATGTTTTAGTCTTTATCTTTTCGAGTAAGTAGAGGGTTTAAACCCTACTGTTCTTTACAGATATATATAGTCAACAAAGTTGCGTTTCAAACGATCAATTTGATTGAAATCAGTGATATGATCTTAATTTAGAAAGTTAGATCTAATTTATTCAGGCAATTTAGTCCAGAAAACCTATTGAGATTCTTTGGAATGTTAATTTGATCAATTCATCGCTTACTTTTTAAGAAAATGTTGACGCTTTCGCGAAAGCGATATCTCAAATTCCCCCATATCTTTGAGCAGATGTTTTCTATAAAAGAGCTTTCCCAACTATTTACCTCCACACGAAATAAAACTCAAGAGATCTGCAAACCGCTGCAGACAGAAGATTATGTCGTACAACCTATAGTAGATGTTTCACCGCCAAAATGGCACCTGGGACATACCACTTGGTTTTTTGAAGAATTTTTACTTGACGCTTACGTACCAGGATATAAGCGTTACCATTCCCAATATGCTTATGTATTCAACAGTTACTATGAGAGTATCGGTAAGCGAGTCGTTAGGACGGATCGTGGTAATCTTTCCCGTCCCAGCGTGAAAGAAGTTTATGCCTATCGTGAACATGTCACTGAGTATATGAAAACCTTTTGCCAGAAATACCTCAATGAACAAAACAGGTATATTCTGGAAATAGGCATCCACCACGAGAAACAACATCAAGAATTACTTCTCACCGATATAAAGTACATCTTGGGGCACAATCCCTTGCTACCTATTTATGAAAAAGTGAGTGATGAGGAACTCATTGAAGACAGGGAAATGGATTTTCTTGAAATAAATGAGGGCATTTATCATATAGGTCATGATGATGATAGTTTTAGCTATGATAATGAGTTGCCGCGGCACCGCATATTTCTAGAGCCTTATGCAATTTCAAACAAACTGGTCACAAATGGCGAGTGGCTGGAATTTATGGAAGATGGAGGCTATGAAGACTCCATGCTCTGGCATACTGAAGGATGGGATTGGGTTCAAAAAAACAATATTCATCACCCCATGTATTGGTTTGAGAAAGAAGGAAACTGGAGCCAATATCTCTTAGGAGGCATAAAGACAATAAATACTGAAGCCGCAGTAACCCACATCTCCTATTATGAGGCTTTTGCATTTGCTCAATGGAAGGGCCTGCGCTTGCCTACCGAGTTTGAATGGGAGGTCGCTCAAGCCAAACTTGATTACGGACAACGCTGGGAATGGACAGAAAGTGCCTATCTCCCCTACCCAAACTACAAAAAACCTGATGGCGCTCTAGGAGAGTACAACGGTAAATTTATGGTTAATCAGAAGGTATTGAGAGGTAAGTCCATCGCCACGGCAAATGATCACATACGACCTAGCTACCGCAATTTTTTTCACGCACATCTTAGATGGCAATTTACGGGTCTGAGACTCGCAAAATCTTTATGACTAAACAACAAACTTTCCAACAAGAATTTCAAGATCATGTAAAAGAGGGTCTTTCTGCCTTTCCCAAATTCTTGAGTTCAAAGTACATTTATGACGACCGCGGCGATGAGCTGTTCCAGCAGATCATGGATTTGCCAGAATATTATCTCACAAATGCGGAGTATAATATAATAGACACCTATAAAAAGGAGATCAGCCAGCGGTTTGAAACAGTGGGAGGTTTTGACTTGATTGAATTAGGTGCAGGTGACGGTAAGAAAACTAAATTACTGTTAGAACAATTCCATAAAGATCAGGTTGATTTTACGTACATCCCCATCGATATAAGCCAGCACAGCATTGATGAACTGACAAAATCTTTAAAACAAACCTACCCTCAAATGGATGTTCAGGGAGAGCAGGGATTATATTTCAGTGTACTCAAAGACTTAGCAAAATATAACGAGCGACCTAAGTTAATTTTGGTTTTGGGGTCCAACATAGGGAACTTAAAACATCCAGAGGCTATAGACTTCTTGAATCAGCTCAGGAACTTAATGTCTGGAAAGGATGCTCTTTTTATGGGGTTTGACCAGAAAAAAGATCCACTTACAATTCAAAATGCCTATGCCGACAAAACTGGGGTTACGCAAGCTTTCAATCGCAACTTGCTGCACCGTTTGAACAGAGAGATGGATGCCAATTTTGAAGTGGATATATTTGATCACTGGGAGTCATATGATCCCGAAACAGGAACGGCCAAAAGTTATTTAATTGCAACAGAACCTTGCGAAGTATCCATCAAAAAACTTGACTTCACGACGAGTTTCAAAAAATGGGAAACCATCCACACCGAGATTTCACAAAAATATGATGATGATGTAGTGAATTGGTTGGCTCAAGAGGCTGGATTGAAGATCGACTCCATTTATGAGGATCAAAACCGTATGTTTAAAAACTATCTGTTCTTGACAGTTGATAACAAATAATTCTTTTTCGAGGATTTTAATAATTTAGGTGCTCCTCAGCACTATCTGTTTAAGACTATATTGCCTCCTCAAAAACCATATCTATTAGTATTGCTCTGAACATAGAACGTTATCTCACCGCGGCTGAAGTCCCTGCAGAAATATGGGGCGTGGTGAACCCCAAGAGAGACTTGTTCTTTAAAGAAGAATTTGTAAAAGCATTTGAAACCTGTAATGAACAGCTTACACAATACTATCTGGTTCTTAAAACCAGTTCTTTTATTGCTTTAGGCATCATTCAAAAAGTCGTTATCCATCTGGACAAGGCAACTGAAAATGTATCCATCACTAATTCGGTCGCCAAAAACCTAAGATGCTTCATCCACGGTAGATCTGTAAAAATCAATATATGTGGAAACCTTTTTTTGAGTGGCTCTTACGGTGTTTGTGCGTCTGATAATTTGTATCTGGAAGAAGCAATCAAAATCGTTGCAGATTACCTAAAAAAAGAAAAAGAAGCCTCGCTCAACTTCTTAAAAGATCTTGGCAATAAACTACCCACTCAAAATAAAATAAAAACGGCATTGGGTTACCATCATTTTGCAGTGGAGCCTAATATGGCTTTATACATATCTTCCGACTGGCAGCAGTTTGATGATTATAAAAAATCGCTTAAATCCAAGTATAGAGTCAAAATAAATCGAGCAGAAACATTAAGTGAACGCCTTTCAATCCAGCCATTTAGTTCTGAGGAGATAATAAAGCATAAAGATGAGTTGCAACAACTACTGGAAAACATTACAGATAAAGCATTATGGAAAACTATAGATCTTAATATTGAAACCTATTCGACGTTGAAGGAGAGCTTTGGGTGTGAATTGCTATTCAATGTGTATTATTTAGAAGGCAGGATGGTAGGTTTTGCCACTGGCTTTCACAATAGGGATGAGCTTGTGGCGCATTTTGTTGGGATAGACTATAAGTTCAACAAGGATCACAGCATCTACCCTCGCATACTCAACGACTATGTAAAGGAAACGATCCACAGAAAATGCACAAAACTTAATCTTGGAAGAACCTCGGGTGAAATTAAGAGTACCTTGGGAGCAGCACCTGTTAATCTTTACTGTTACGTACGACATAAAAGATCTATGGCAAATCTTATCTTTAAACCATTGACTGATCAAATAGATCTACCGGAATACAGATTACACAAACCGTTTAAAAAAGTTTTATGAAAGCTATTTGGAATGACCAGATTATTGCACAAAGCAACGATACAAAAGTTGTGGAAAACAACCATTATTTCCCTGCAGACAGTATAAAAAAGGAATATTATAAAAACAGTTCCACACAAAGCAACTGCCCTTGGAAGGGAGTCGCGAGTTACTATTCATTAGAAGTGAACGGGAAGGAAAATAAGGATGCTGCATGGTATTATCCAGAAACTAAACACGCTGCAAAAGAAATTGAGGGACATGTTGCATTCTGGAAAGGGGTTAAAGTGGTAGAGTAATTACAAACTCTTAAGAGACTCAATAGTGTAATTATACGAGAACTTCTTCAGAGATATAAGAATATCGCTTTCGCGAAAGCGAGAACAATCCACAAAGAAATGTGTGATTTGAGTAACTTACTTTTAAAAGGTTCTTTCAAAACATTGAGAAAAAAGTTTTTAACCCTCTTGTCATTCAAATTTAATAGATTACATTTGCAGCCCGATTTTAGCTTCTAAAATCAAATAAGAATTAAAATTATTTCAAGGTGAATACTTTAAGTTATAAAACGGTATCAGCAAACAGCGCGACAGTATCCAAAGAATGGGTAGTGATAGACGCTGCTGACCAAGCTTTGGGACGTATGTCCTCAATCGCTGCAAAGTTTCTAAGAGGAAAGTACAAGACTAACTTTACTCCTCACGTAGATTGTGGTGATAACGTGATTATTATCAATGCTGACAAAGTTCAGTTAAGCGGTAATAAGTGGAACGAGAAAACATACATTAGACACACGGGCTATCCAGGTGGACAGCGCAGTCTTACTGCTCAAGAGCTTTTTAACAAAGACTCTACTCGAGTGGTTGAGAGAGCGGTAAAAGGTATGTTGCCTAAGAATAAATTAGGGAGCGCTATTTATCGTAACCTAAAAGTGTATGCAGGTGCCGAGCATGGTCACGATGCACAACAACCAAAAGTCATTAATCTTAACGAAGTAAAGTAATATGGAAACATTACATAAAATAGGTAGAAGAAAAACTGCTGTAGCACGTGTCTACCTTACTGAAGGAGATGGTAATGTAACGGTTAACAAAAAAGATCTTAAAGATTACTTTACAACCGGTATGCTTCAATATAAAGTGACGCAACCATTTGCACTTACTGAAACTATGGGTAACTATAATGTTTCTGTAAATGTAAACGGAGGTGGTATCACTGGACAGGCAGAGGCTGTGCGCCTTGCTATCTCTAGAGCTCTAGTTGAAATAGATGAGGAGAATAGAGCTACCCTCAAGCCAGAAGGTCTTATGACTCGTGATCCTAGAATGGTCGAGCGTAAGAAATTCGGTCAGAAGAAAGCAAGGAAGAAATTCCAGTTCTCTAAGCGTTAATATATTATTATATATCATCCCGATCAAGTTTAAATTTGATCGGGATTTGTTCTTTTTTTTATTTTTTTAATTTGCTGTCATGCCTGGTTGCCACCAGAGCTAAGTTTAGCATCTAAATATTTGAGGCGCGTAACGCCATAGCGTTACAACCACTTAGATATTGCTATCGACAGAACGTAAACTAATTATTATGGCAAATAACACAGATGTCAAGTCACTACTTGACGCAGGGGTGCACTTCGGTCACCTAACCCGTAAGTGGGATCCTAACATGGCTCCTTATATTTATATGGAACGTAACGGGATCCATATCATCAATCTTTACAAAACAGCTGCTAAGCTGGAAGAAGCAAAAACTGCATTGCGCAAAATTGCTGCTTCTGGACGTAAAATTCTTTTTGTTGCTACTAAAAAGCAGGCAAAAGACATCGTTGCAGAGCACGCTGGTAACGCAAACATGCCTTACATCACAGAAAGATGGCCCGGTGGTATGCTTACTAATTTTGTAACCATACGTAAGGCTGTTAAGAAAATGGCTCTTGTAGATCGCATGAAAAAAGATGGTCGCTATGAAACTCTTTCTAAAAAAGAACGTCTTCAAGTAGACCGTATGAGAGCAAAGTTGGAAAAAAACCTTGGTTCTATTTCTGACATGACTCGCATGCCTGCTGCACTTTTTATCGTAGATACGGTACGTGAGCATATCGCAGTTAAAGAAGCATTGAAATTGGGAATCCCGATTTTTGCAATGGCAGACACAAACTCTAACCCACGAGAAATTGATTTTGTGATTCCATCTAATGATGATGCATCAAAATCTATCGATATTATCGTGAAGGAGATTGCAGACGCTATCGTTGCTGGTCATCAAGATCGCAAGACTGAGAAAAATGCTGAAGAGCAGGCTTCAAAGGAAAAAGCTGAAGCCAAAGCCGCAAAAGCTGCTGCTCCAGCAAAAGATGAAGAAGAATAAATAACACTAGTTAATCTAGATTAAAACTTATTAAAATGGCTAAAATATCCGCCGCTGACGTAGGAAAACTTAGAAAAAGTACCGGAGCTGGTATGATGGACTGCAAAAAGGCCCTCGTAGAAGCAGAAGGTGATTTTGATAAAGCAATCGAGATCCTTAGAAAAAAAGGTCAAAAGGTAGCTGCAAAGCGTGCCGATCGTGAATCTGCTGAGGGTGTAGTAGTAGCAAATATCAATGATGACAACACACGTGGTGTAGTCTTTTCATTGAATTGTGAAACTGACTTTGTTGCAAAGAACGATTCTTACCTTGAGCTTGCTAACCAGATAGGTGAGAACGCGCTTAAGAGTAACAATAAAGAAGAACTTCTTGCTTCTTCACTGGGAGACATGACTGTTGAGGAGAAATTGATCGAACAGACTGGTGTCATAGGTGAAAAACTAGAAATAGGAGGTTTTGAAGTTCTTGAAGCTCCTTACGTGGGTGCTTATGTACACGGTAAGAAAATCGGTGCTCTAACTGGACTTTCCACTAAAAGCGATAATGCTGCCGAGGTTGCAAAGTCTGTATCCATGCAGGTAGCTTCTATGGGAGCAACTACATTGTCTTATAAAGATTTTGATCCAGAATATGTACAAGCTGAAACTGAAGCTCGTATCGCTGCGATTGAGAAAGACAATATCGAGTTGGGTCGTTTGGGCAAACCACAAAAGAATGTTCCTGAATTTATTTCAAGAGCACAGTTGACTGATGATGCTATCGCTTCCGCGAAAACAAGATTTGAAAAAGAACTAGAGGCAGAAGGGAAACCAGCTGCAATCTGGGATCGTATTATTCCAGGAAAGTTAGATCGTTACATCTCTGACAATTCAACTCTTGACAAAGAACAAGCTCTTCTAGACCAAGATTTTATCATGGACGACAAGAAAACTGTTTCTGAATACGTGTCTTCTAAAGATGCCGATGTAGTAGGTTTCAAAAGAGTGTCGATAGCTTAATCATCGACTACTTGTCAAACCAAGCAAGTCAAAGTGCTCAATGAGCTTAAACTAAAGTTAGTTTAAAATAATTATCAAAATCCGCTTTTAACGAAGCGGATTTTTTTATTATCTATTTCTAACGTTTCTAATATTGGAAAGCATCACTATAAAACATAACTTGTATATATGAAAAAAACACTGATAAGCTTAATGATCGGTCTGCTTTTGATACAGTGTAAAAGCACGAAAGAGCAGAATAAAATCGTTGATTCTCAACTCCCATTCACCTTTGAGGTAATTGAAGAGCTGGATGATGATATTAGTGAAACCTCTGGCCTGGAATACTATGATGGTAAACTCATCACCCATAATGATAGCGGCGATGAAGCACGCATTTATTTTTTAAATGAAAATGGAGAACTAGAAAGTGAGAATGAGTTTGAAAAAATCGTTGCGATTGATTGGGAAGATATATCTAGAGATGAAAAATACCTCTACATTGCGGATACGGGAAATAATCGTGGCGACCGTAAGGATTTGAGGATCTATAAAATTGACCTATCGGAAATCAACAAGAAAAACGCCTCTTTCAAAACTTTAGGCATATCGTATCCTGATCAAACCATCTTTGACATGAAGAAAAAGGATAATTCATTCGATGCAGAGGCCTTGATTGCTATAGATGAAAATCTCTTCGTTTTCACAAAAGATCGTAAAAACTTAAAAACAGCGGTTTACAAATTTGACAAGCAGGGAAAAAACCAAAAAGCCAAAACCGTTGCAATTCACGATGTAAAGGGGCTCGTAACTGGAGCGACTTATGATGGCAAGAATCAGATCATGATTTGTGGGTACAATTCAAACCTTATCCCTTTTGTGATTCCTGTTAAATATAAGGAAGGTTCCTTTGATTTTGGAGAGCGCTTTGAGCTACCCATTCAAAACGGCGCACAAGTGGAGGCGATCACCTATGCATACACAAATGATGACGGCAAGGATGTTTATTATCTCACCAGTGAATCAGCAAAGATCAAAATAGGCAACGATAAGGTAGAAACAGATGCGATGCTATATAAGATGGTGTGGTAAAAATATCATTTAAAAAACTTAAGGTTTCAACCTGAAAATTTGACCTTTAATTAACTCATTGCTAGTCACCATCATCTCGAAATTAGAAGTACTTTTGCACGCTTAAAATTTTGAAGATGAACACACAAAATCTTATAGATTTTTTCTATGCTGTAGATTTCAAGGAGACATTTACTGCCTCTATGATCTTATTTGCTGTGATCGATATTGTGGGTAGCATTCCCATTATCGTTGACTTAAGGCGCAAGGTAGGTCATATCCAAAGTGAAAAAGCCTCGGTTGTAGCTGGAATATTAATGATCATTTTTATGTTTGTTGGAGAGAGCATGTTGAGCCTCATAGGTATCGACGTGAATTCTTTTGCCGTTGCAGGTGCCTTTATTATATTTTTCATTGCACTAGAAATGATTCTTGGCGTTCAGCTGTATAAGGATGATGCTCCAGAAACAGCTGCAATCATACCCATTGCTTTTCCCTTGATAGCAGGAGCGGGTACACTAACCTCTGTTCTTTCATTAAGATCAGAGTACCACGCCATCAATATTATAATTGCGATAATTGTTAACATTATTTTTGTTTATGCTGTACTCAAAAATTCGGGACGTATCGAGAAAGTATTGGGTAAACAAGGAATTGGCGTGGTTAGGAAAATCTTTGGTGTTATCTTGCTAGCCATAGCCGTAAAACTATTTGCAACAAATATTAAAGAGCTGTTCTAATGAAATACGTGTTTTATATACTTCTCGCCCTCTCCGTTTTAAGCATCGCTTTTAACTTCACACAATTAAATTTCAATGCTCCTTTTCAAGGCGATAGTCAGATTGCCGCCATAAGCATTGTCGCTGGACTTTGTGTGTCAGTTTTGATGGGTATAATGTTGATTAGCCTTAAGATCAAGGAGCGTCAACAAACTACTGACTAATCCAGTAAATTCAACTCCCTCTCATAATCGTGCTGCAAGTCTTCATGCAGCGTAGAGATGCGTACCCTTGCTAATAATTTTTGTCTTTCAATAAGGTCGCGCAAGACTTTACTACGCATTAATTTCGGGTGTCGATCCCGCATTTGTGCGCAAAAATGTATGAGTAACTGTACCTCAGTTTCCTTGTTTCCAGAATAACGCACAAACTTTTTAGTATCCCTCAGAACTTTTCGCACGGCTTTTTTGGCTCGATGAAGGCTGGCTGTCTTTATCCCGTCTAGCGCAACATCTATATAGTCTTTGATAGACTCAACGTAAGATTCTTCACTTTCTGACTCAAAAAGTAAATAGGTAAGTAACTCCTTATTCTCTTTCTTAAAACGAGACAAGCGTAGAATAATCCTTATAAGATCTTCATTGTTCCTGTAAGTTAGCTCTTTCTTAATCTCTCTTACGCCCGCTGCTTTCATGAATCGATGGTTTGAGTTTTGTAGGTTTCGGTAAAGTGGTTAAGTTCACACCTCTCGGCTATTATTTAAAACACAAGTTAATTGGTATCAATAGCTGCTAAGTAAACGGGAACTTGAATTTATACGCTTTCGCGAAAGCGAAAAATGCCTCCTTATAACAATTATATACCTATTATCGTTTTTGCAATCGTGAAATAGATCAAAATTCCAAAAATGTCATTACTCGTGGTTATAAATGGCCCGGTGGCCAAAGCTGGATCTATACCGCGCTTATGAAGAAATAATGGAACAAATGTACCTATAAGACCTGCGACAATTATCACCACAAAAAGTGACACTGAAATAGCCGCAGAAGTCAGAATTTCTCCTTTTGTGGCAAAGGTATAGCCGAATAATAAAATTGCCAATATGATACCATTAAGCATTGCCAGTAGAACCTCCTTCAGCAATCGATTCCCTATGCTTCCCCTCAAATCATCATTGGCGATTCCCTGAACTATAATGGCACTGGATTGCACACCTACGTTTCCAGCCATGGCAGCAATAAGAGGAGTAAATAAAAATAGAATCGCGTGCTCTGCGATCATGTGTTCAAAACCGCCCATGATGGCGGCAGCTCCTATACCACCTACAAGACCCAATACCAGCCAAGGCAATCTTGCTCTGGTAAGCTGCCAGATACTGTCATTTGCCTCAACATCTTGGGAGATACCTGAAGCAAGTTGATAATCTTTCTCAGCCTCTTCTGTAATAAAATCGACAATATCGTCAATGGTAATGCGACCCACCAAGCGTTCCAGCTCATCAACCACGGGAATGGCTTCAAGATCGTATTTACGCATGATACGTGCGACCTCTTCTCCAGAGGTATTTACATTCACGCTATCTACTTGAGGTATGTAAACTTCTTTAATGGGCGTCGTTTCCTTACTGGTAAGCAAATCTTTGAGCGATAACCTTCCCTTTAAGTGATTGCCATTATCTACCACGTAGATGGAATGGACTCGGGTCACATTTTCTGCTTGTGCGCGCATCTCACTCACACATCCCGTTACCGTCCAGTTCATGTTAACTTTCACAAGTTCCTTTGCCATTAATCCTCCTGCGCTGTTTTCTTCATAGCGCAGTAGATCAACGATGTATTCAGCATGTTGCTCATCCCCTATTTCATTGATAACTTCTTGTGCGATGTCATCTGGTAGATCGTTTAAGATGTCTGCAGCATCATCTGTATCCATCTCTTCAAGCTCACCTGCGATTTCTTTTGGGCTTAATTCATTAAGGATGCGATCCCTTTGATCTGCATCCAGCTCCATAAGTGCTTCAGAAGTCTTTTGGGAATCAAGAAGCTTTACCAGAAAAACCGCCTGCTCAAGGTTGAGCTCATCTATAATCTCTGCGATATCGGCAAAGTGCATATTTTCCAGTATGCTATTGAGTTGGGCTTTATCCTCACTCTGGATCAAACCTTCTATCTTATCTAGAAAATCTTGGGTTATGGCAAACTGCATAAATCGGGTATAAGAGGCAAATATAAGGTTAGATCAATAGGTTTTTCAAAGTTCTTTTTTTTGCAACTTTCACCTTAATTGGAATGCATAAAGCGTAGATTCAAAAGTGAATATCTACAAAATCTAAGCTTGAATGGACTCAATCTCAGTAGCCAATTCTACAAATTGATCCACTGAAATTTGCTCAGGTCTCAAGCTAAATAATTCTCGTGCACGCATCTCATCGCTTAAATCTAATGACTTTAACGAATTACGCAAAGTCTTTCTGCGTTGCTGAAAAGCAAGCTTTACTACTCTACTCAAAATTTTGTAAGAACAAGGCAGTTTGTCGTAGCCTCGCTTTCGCGAAAGCAATAATACTCCACTATCCACACGTGGCGGCGGATTGAATACCTGTGGACCCACCGTAAAGAGATAGCTCGCATCGTAGTAAGCCTGCGCCAAAACGGACAGGATTCCATAGGTTTTTGAACCATGGGATGCACAAATACGTTGCGCGACCTCCTTTTGAAACATTCCGCCAAATTCCACGACTTGATCACGATGCTCAATGGCTTTGAAAACAATCTGAGTACTTATGTTGTATGGGAAATTCCCAATGATTGCAAACTCTCGATCGCGATAGATATCAGTGATATTAATCTTGAGGAAATCGGCCTCGACGACCTCAAAAGTCTTTTGATTGACCAGCTTGGGATGCTCTAGGCTAAAGCTGTGTTTCAAGTACACCACAGACTCTGAGTCGAGTTCCATAGCCGTTACCTTGATGCCTTTCCTAAGTACGTGTTTAGTGAGCACTCCCGTTCCAGGACCTATTTCCAGTACCTCATCGTAGCCAGTGTAGGTAAGTGATTCTGAAATGCGTTGTGCAACTTCTTCATCTTTGAGAAAGTGCTGCCCCAAGTGCTTTTTTGCCTGAACGCCTTTGTCGTATGATTTTTTATGGTGCTTCTGATTTTTTGCGCTCATGGTTTTTATTTTTTTTTCGGACGCTTGCAAATGCGGACGCTTGCGAAGCGTCCCTACATTGTGGTCGCTGGACACTTGCGGACGCTTGCCAGGCATCCCTACACGGGTGGATATTTGTAAAAATCCTTAGGAAATCAGCTTTTTCAATTCATCAAAGTCAAGACCGCCATAATTACCACTGCTCATAAGAAGCAGTACGGAATCATTTAGGTTTTGCTGAAAAAGCCAGCCTTTAAAATCAGCTGGATCGGTCATGATGATCAGGTCATCTCGCTGAAATGCATTTTTGATTTGATCCTTACTTACCAGTTCCAGTTTTTTGATCTCCACCGCATGAGGACTGTAAAACACCACTGCCGTATCTGCCGCATCGAGCGCTCCCTTATACTCTTCTAAGAACTCAGGATTGAGACTGGAATAGGTATGAAGTTCCAGACAAGCTATTAGATCTCTTTTCTCGTATTGCTCTTTAACAGCAGCCGTGGTTGCAGCCACTTTGCTAGGCGAGTGGGCAAAATCTTTATAAATAGTAGCCGTTTTAGTTTCGGCGATTTTTTCCAATCTTTTTGATGCTCCCTTAAAACTGGCGATGGCTTCGTAATAATCCTCCTCATCCACACCCATGTGCTGGCAAATCCATTTGGCTCCCGCTAGGTTGCTCAAATTATGTTTGCCAAAAATCTCAATAGGCATATCGCCCTCAGGAGTTTCCAGATAGGTTGTTCCATCTATAATTTGATGTGCGGGTGTGGAATAAGCGTGTTTGCGAGTGGGTTTTGTAGCTTCTTCAGCAATTTTTTTGACGGCTGGATCTTCCTCATTGTAAACGAGAATACTGCCGTTTTTCATCTGGTCTACGAAACCCTCAAATTGGCTCACGTAGTTTTTCCAAGTGGGAAACACATTGATATGGTCCCATGCAATTCCAGAAATCAATGCAATGTTGGGTTGGTAAAGGTGGAATTTTGGTCGCCTGTCTATTGGGCTAGACAAATATTCATCTCCCTCCAGAATCATGAACTCGTTGTTTTCTGTAAGATGTACCATTGTATCAAAGCCGTCCAACTGCGCTCCTACCATATAATCCACATCGTGACCGTGATAATGCAAGACGTGCAAGATCATAGATGTGATGGTAGTCTTGCCATGAGAGCCTCCTATGACTACTCGAGTCTTGTTTTTAGACTGTTCGTAAAGATATTCTGGATAGGAATAGATCTTGAGACCTAACTCTTGAGCTTTGAGCAGTTCAGGATTATCTGCTTTTGCATGCATTCCCAAAATGACCGCGTCCAGATCTTGATCTATTTTTTCCGTGAACCAGCCAAATTCCTCAGGCAACAACCCATATTTTTCTAAACGGGCTTTGCTAGGTTCAAATATGGTGTCGTCACTTCCGGTAACCTGATACCCTTTATGATGAAGCGCAAGAGCAAGATTATGCATGGCACTTCCTCCTATCGCTATAAAATGTACTCGCATGATGTGGCTTTGAAATGTAAAACTAAGGATTTGCGAGAGATCAGGCATTAATTGTCTCAGAATTTGACCCCTCAGGCAGCTTTGTTTTGGATTTATAATTTTTTGGTGTTTGTGGAAGATTAGGGAATTAGGGAATTAGGGAATTAGGGAAAAAATAAAATGAAAAATAAATGTTGCGGGATGCGGGAAGTTCAATGTGGGAAGAGGGAAAATTTAAAAAATCTGTAAACCACTAAGTATCTAGGTTTGTAGAAATAAAATATTGGTTTTAAAAGTAACGCTCAAAAATAGAGATCGCATAAATTTCGATAATGTAATTACGATTCAGATAGCCGCTTTACCGCTTTCTTGAAATAGCTGTTTTGAGGGAATTTAAACAATGCCATTGTATAGGTTTTGAGCGCGGCATCTTTGTCTTTTATTTTGTTCTCTTGAAGCTCTGCCAGTTTTGTGTACGCAGTAATGGAACCGCCTAGCTTTACGGCTTTTTCATACCATTTCTCTGCCTCCAAGTATTCTTCCTCATAGTTGTGAATGTATCCATAAGCGTAATAGCCATCGATCTTGGAAATTTTTAACAGTGCAGCCGCATAGTCTTTGCTTTTTGCGATGGAACCGCCCAAAATGCCGGGCAGTTGAGCATAGAGTTGAGATAATGCATGGCGGGAATTGATGTGATCCAAATCAAGTCGGGCAGCTTTTTTAAGGTGTTTTTTAATCGATCCAAGCAAAAAGACTGCCTTGATCTTTGAGGCATTTTGAGCCTGTAGGGCAAGTGCTGCGCCTAGCTTAAAATGATAATCGGCATTTTGAGGTTTCTTTTCAGTCAGCTTTTCATACCAAAGAGCAGCAATTTCAAAATTGCCGAGATGCCCCTGAACATCGCCCAGCCTTTCTATGACTTTCAGATCTGAAGGTTTGGAATTGTGAATCTTTTCAAAAGCTACTTGAGCCTTTGTATATTCTTTTTGCTGGAAGAGTTGTTCCGCTTCACTTCGACTTCGCTCAGCGACCGTCGCGAAAGCGGACTGACCACAGACTGCAAAACTGCTAAGAATAAATAATAAAGCTATCCAAGTCTTCATGCTGCCAAAAATATGACCTGCTGCCGCAAGCACCTAATTAATTATGAGTATGAAAACTATTCCTTATGCATTTTAAACAATGTTTTGTAACTTGAATAGGGTTTCAAATAAATCAACGCTAACTAATTGAAAGGGATGTTTCACTCAATGACCGTTTTGTCGTCACAGAACAAATGATAGATTTGATTTAAATCGACCACACTTTTAAAACCGACTTATGAAATTTGCACCAATACTTGCCATTTTGTTTTTATCTCAGTGTCTTTACTCCCAAGGCAGATATGAAAAGAAATGGGAAAAAGTTGAAGAGCTTGAACTGGAAAATAAAATAGAAGATGCTCAAAAAATAGTACAACGCATTGATCGAAAGGCAAAGCGCCGAGGCGATGATGATCAATTGATCAAGGCTTTTTTGTATAAATCAAAATTTGATTTAATGAATTCGGAAGGAGCCTTTTCTGAAATTGAAAAAGAACTTCAAAAACTAATTTCTACCAGCAGCAGCCCATCTAGGAATATTTACCAGATGATTTATGCTAAGATGCTAAACAAATACAGGGATCAGAAACGGTATAATTTAAGACAGCGAGAGAAGTTTGATATCAAAATAGATTCACTGGATCATCTTACATGGGATTTGGAATTTTTAGATGGAAAAATCAGAAAACTCTATCTGAGCTCTGTAGAGAATCATAAAACATTAGGAACGGTCAGTATAAATAAATATGCCGCTGTAGTTAGTGACACCACCTATTCTAAAAAATGGAAACCTACAATATTAGATCTACTTTCGCGAGAAACTCTTGCGTATTTAACTAATGACCGCTATTACTTTCGACGTATAAATATTGATAGCTCTTTACTTATCAACGCGCTCCAAATAGATTTAAAGTTAAGACCCTCAAATTTTGACTCTTATGAGGGTCAAAAACTTCAAGAGATTCTTAAGATCTACAGCAATCTTGAAGAAGAACATAAATCCTCCGGGAATATACCCGCGTATCTGAAAGCGGTAACAGAAAGACTTGCTTTTGTTAATGGGATAATAGATCAAGAGCCTTTCCAGCGCAAATACACGAGCACACTCCAAAACCTTATTGAAGAATACAAATTCTTTCCTTCTCAAACAATTGCGACCTATCAGCTTGCCATTCACTATTTTAAAAAAGCACAGACTCAAAATCCGATTGAAGATTCAGATGATTACAAGGCTGCCTCGCAACGAATAATTAATAGGGAAAAAGCAATTGAACTTGCTTCCCACGCCATTGAAGATTTCCCAAAAAGTTTTGGAGCAAGACAGTGCAAAGCTCTCCTAGAAGAACTGGACAAAAGCCTTATCGATATAAGGTATGAGGGTGATTTATATCCAGGCCAGCCTTCATTTGCATCAATGCAATATAAAAATATTGATAGCCTGAAAGTTTTATGGAAAAAGATAAGCTTAAAGAATGAGATCAGTATGGACGATTCCCTATCTGATGCTATTTATAAAAAGGCTCTGAAAGAAAACAGTTTTGAGAAATCTCAGACTATTGTTTTAGGCCACAAAGCAGCCGGTTTTAGACATAAACAATCGATCTTATGGCAAACACCAAAGCAAGAGGGTTACTACATTATTTATTTTCTTTATAGCTATAAAAATATCACCATAATAGATTACGAGACTCTATGCAATACATCACTATATCCTATGGCTACTTATGATCCGGAACAGGCATATTTTAAAGTGCTGGACAAAAAGTCTGGCTATCCCTTAGAAGGTGTTGGCATTTTGGGTCAAGAGGATGACGAAAAGCCCGTTTTAAAAATAAAAACGGATGAGACAGGAAAAGCGCAAGCAAAGGTCAAAGACTTTAGCGATGATTTTACTCTTTTACTTACGAAAGATCAGGACTCCATAGTCCTAGACAATTATTATTTAGATCCCAATTTTAGTGATAGAGAAGATGAACCTAGCGAAAAATCAGTAAAAACTTACGTATATCTGGATCGCGGAATTTATAGACCTGGACAAGAGGTATTCTATAAAGTTATAGCCGTTATAGAGGAAAATGGAAAGACTAAAGTTCTAGCAAATGAAAAATTCAAATTTTACGTTGATTCTGCAAACAGCAGAAAAATCTTTAACGTTTATCAAACCACAAACGAGTATGGGAGTTTTCACGGTAGCTTTACCATTCCGGAAAATATAGGCCTAGGAACGTTTGACATTGAGGTAGAGTCAGACGAAGAAACTCCCTTTTGGGACAACGTAGAACTTACGAATGAATATGAAACGGCTAAAACATTTAAGGTTGAAGAATACAAGAGACCTCGTTTTGAAGTAGAGATTACGGGCAATGATCAGGTTTTTCTCATGGGGTCAACAGTGGACCTAACCGTAAATGCTGAGGCTTTCTTTGGAGCGGCCATTGATGGAGCTCGGGTCAATTATTCCATTTACAGAAAAATTACACGATCAGGATATAATTCTTATAGTTATGGGTATGATCTTATTTTAAGCAAAACCTATAAAAATGATAGCATCACTACAGATACAAATGGCAAGTTTTACATAGATTTTTTGGTAGAACCTAGTGTTAATGCAGAAAATGAAGCTGAAACACCCCTGAACTATACCTATCGGGTAGAGGTTGAAGTTATTGATATCAATGGAGAGATACATGAGGCTGAGACGGTGGTGCAAACTAGTGCCACGGAAAACCAATTAGTCCTAAATGTACCTGAAGAAATTAATAAAGACAACAGAACCATCTCTTTTTACACTGAAAATCTAGAAAGAGAAAAAATAGAAAGTTCATATTTAATCAAGATCTTTAGATCACAAAGGAATCCCTATTCTGAAAGGTATGACGACACTGGAATGAGTGAAAAAGAAATGGACTCTATTTTTAAAGACGATATCAATTATAAAGTTAATATGAGTAAGCCAAAGGACTCTTTGGTTTACAGGACTCAAGTTCATAACAAAATTGTAAGTACGATTGACATTCCTCTCACTAAAGCGTGGCAAAATGGATACTACAAAATAGAAGTAGAAAAGATTAGGGCAAGTGATCAAGATGACGCTATAAAAGAAAACAGATTGATCCCCTTTTGGATTGATAAAAACTCACCACTTGAGCCTGTGCTTATATCTCATAAATATCGATTTACTGATGATGGGATTGACATCGACTTTTACACTTCTGCTGATAGCACTTACGTAAATATGTATGTCTTTGAAGAAGACAAAGATCTTAGAGAAGAAACCTTTACCATCTACAAAGGAAAAACCACCTACAAAACGACTTATTCTGAACCCCTTGGTTCCGTAACAAAATTTAAATATGAAACCCTAAAACATGGCGTTAGAGGTAGTGGTTTAATTTCAATTGAGCGAGCGGTCAAAGAAAAAGCAGAAATTAGTATCAAAACAGCAAGCTTCAGGAATAAATTAAAGCCTGGAACTGAAGAGAAGTGGAGCTTTCAATTAGAAAATGAAAACGGAAATCCATTTGAAATCGAGGCTTTGGCCAGCATGTACGACTCTAGTTTGGACGCATTTGAAAATAACGTTTGGCAAAACATAGGTGTATTTAACGATCGCTTTTATCCTAAACATGAGCCTTTTAAGTATTACGAGAATTTAAACAATTCTTACGGATATAGGTTTAATGGTGTGATTGATAGAGGCAAGGGACTGTTTTTCCATTCAAAAGGACCCAGCTGGAACTTTCATGGATTACTCAAAGTAAATTATGAAAATTTATATCGCGCATACCTCAAGCGTTTAAGTTTGAAAAAGAAAAAAGCAATTACTGGCAGAGGCAGTTTTTCGGGATTAGTAATTGATCTAGATGGTTCTCCAGTGCTTGGAGCGACCGTTCATATAATGGGAACGAAAAGCTTTACTACCACAGATTTTGATGGGAATTTCCGTATTGATGCAAAAAAGGGAGACACCATCCAGATTAGTTATACGGGTTATGATTCTATACAACATGTAATAGGAACCGAAACCTACAAGAAAATAGAGATGTCTTCATCTAACGAGCCTATAATGGTACACGCATATAGTGTAGCCAAAGCCCCAACTCCCAACTCCACTGCCCTCCAAAGACTTTTAGGTCAAATACCTGGAGTCAAGGTACAGACTGCAAATGGTCAACCTGGCGCAAATTCTTTGATTCAATTAAGAGGTGTGTCTTCTATTAATGGAAATACAGAGCCATTATTTATAATTGATGATATTCCCGTTTCCGAGCCCGATTTTAGTATGATTTCAACTGAAATGATCGATAGTTTAAAAGTTCTAAAACCAAATGAAGCAGTATTGATCTACGGTAATATAGGCAAGAATGGTGTAATAATTATAGAATTGAAACAAGGTTTCACTTATCAGGATCTCATGGCTATTGAAAAATTGTCCAAAGTGGAAACCCGCAAAAATCTAGATGAGACTGCCTTTTTCCTGCCCGAACTTTATACAGATGAAAAAGGGCTTCTAAAGTTTTCTTTTACAAGTCCAGAAATGCTCACTCGATGGAAACTTCAATTGCTCGCACATAATAAAAACGCGGAGTCTGGACTATTGACCAAAGAAGTGGTCACTCAAAAAGATCTCAATATAGTACTCAACACGCCTCGCTTTTTTAGGGAAGGAGATGAGATTACGCTCAGTGCAAAACTGGTCAACTTAACCAAGGAAAACCTAAACGCCAGCTGTAAACTTGAATTCTATGACTCAAACACCTCCAAAAAACTGGAAATGTTCATGATCGATTCTTCTTCATATCAAAAAATTGATCTGATGGCAAACAGCAGCTCAAGTCTCAGTTGGAAGGTAAAAATCCCGTCTAATATACCTGCGATCACCTACAAAATCGTGGCGGTAGCAGGTAATTTTCAGGATGGAGAAGAAGATGTCATACCTGTTTTAAGCAATCAGATATTATTAAGCAATACAGAACTTATTTGGGTGGCTCCAGATTCAGAGAAAGAATTGAATTTAAGCAATCTCACTCAGGAAAATCTTGATCAATCCGAAAGTCTCAATCTCGCTCTCGAAGTCAAGACGAATACAAACAGTATTATTCTTGAATCGCTACCTTATTTAATGGACTATGCGCATTTATGTTCTGAGCAAACCTTTTCAAAACTATATGCCAACGCCATGGGAGCGCACCTCATTAAAAGCAATCCTGATCTTGCAACATTCATCCAAGAATATGACGGTTCAACTACGACTGAAAAAGATGCTAAAGAAATTTTGAAAAGAAACATGGTTTTGAAATCTCCCTGGTTTAAAAAACTATTGACTCCGCAAGAAAAGATCGAGCAACTGAAAAAATATCTTGATCCAAAAATCCTTGAAGAAAATCAAACCAAATTCATCAATCGGTTAAAAATGATGCAGCTCAGCAATGGGATGTTCCCATGGTTTGACAATGGGAGAGCCGCGCCTTCCATTACCCAGCACATTGTAAAAGGCCTGGGCGTTCTCAAAGAAAGTAAAGCCTTAAGCGATGATAAATTCCCTGCAATGATGTACAAAAACGCTATAAAAGGGCTGGATCAGTATTGGGCAAATGAATTAAAAAATCATTTAAAACGGAATGATAGTTCTCTAGCAAATTTCAAATTCAACACTTCTTACTGGGATTATCTGAATAGTCGCATCTACTGCGATGATTGTGATATGAAAAAAGAATATAAAGATGTGTATGATGCTGGAAGGAATATCGCTTTCGCGAAAGCGAGAACAAATTTTGCCTCACAAACCATTTACAAACAACTCCTCATTGCCAATGTGTTTTTCAAAAATGGAAAAGTAGCAGATGCCGAGACCATCATGGAAGGATTAAAGCAAATAGCTGTCAAAAATGATGACGAGGGAATGTACTGGAAAATAAATTCCAATTACGGCTGGTATGGTAACCGCATAGAAACTCAAGCGCTGGCCATACAGTCATTTAGAGATATTACAAGTGATGATGCCGTAGTCGAAGGTCTGAAAATCTGGTTGCTTAACAATAAAAGCTCAACGGGTTGGGGAACGACAAAATCTACGGTGGCGGCCTGCAACGTTTTAGTAGAAAATAAATCAGTCTCAGGAAAACTTTCCAAAATCAAAATGCTCTGGGGTGGAGAGAAGGTGAGGAAAGACGGTTCAATTAAGCAGTCTGAGAACAAACTACTCGGAATCGCTACGCATACTTTGCCAGTATCTCAAATTGAGCCTACATATTCTAAAGCATCAATAAGAAACAGGTCTGATGAACCCATAATGGGCTCCATCTCGTGGGACTATCATACCGATTTGAACAACGTAAAAGCACTCAATAAAGATTTTATCTCCGTTGACAAAAAACTGTTTATAGAGAATTATTCAGGTAATGAAATGAGTTGGGTGCCATTGAATGATGGCAGCTTAAAAGTAGGCGATAAGGTCAAGATCAGGATGCTCGTCAAAACATCCAAAAATATTTCTTACGTTCACATAAAGGACTTGAGAGCATCAGGATTTGAGCCTATTGAGTTTTCTTCTGGGCATCACTCTACCAATGGGGCTGTGTTCTACAAATCCATTAGAGATGCAAGCCACCATTATTATTTTGAATATATGAAAGCGGGCTCTTACGTTTTGGAGTATGAAGTAGTTTGCAATAATCCAGGTAACTTTACAAATGGCTTTACAGTGCTTGAAACCATGTACAACCCAGATTTTAAATCCTACAGTTCCAGTTCTAATGTGGTCATAAAACCTTGAAGAGTTCTTAAGGGTGCTTTTTATTTATCTAATACATTACTTTTGGATTGTGCCACAAGCAAGAG
This sequence comes from Nonlabens sp., assembly GCA_049671565.1. Lineage (GTDB taxonomy): Bacteria > Bacteroidota > Bacteroidia > Flavobacteriales > Flavobacteriaceae > Nonlabens. The sequence continues at coordinate 5,049 of JBATVD010000001.1, read as the reverse complement.
ATAGAACATCCCCTGATCAACTGCCCGATAAATCAATATTTATCAAGGTAGTGAGCTTGTTTAGTTCTGTACGGGTATATAATGTTGCAATCATTGCGCTGGCACAACTACTTGCCGCTATTTTTATCATAGCGCCAGAGAAATTGATTTCCCAGGTAGTTTTGGATATAAAGTTGTGGTTATTGATTTTTGCCTCTGCGCTATCCATAGCAGGTGGATACATTATCAACAACTTTTACGATCGTGAGAAGGACATGATCAACAGACCGCAAAAGACTCTTCTAGAAAATCAAATAAGCCGACAAACCCTTTGGAGTGTTTATTTCACGGTGAATGGTCTTGCCGTTATTTTGGGTTGGATCGTCTCATTCAAAGCTGGCTTATTTTACATAGGCTACATAAGTTTAATGTGGATTTATTCCCACAAGCTTAAACGACTTCTATTTATAGGCAATCTCATCGCGGCACTGCTCGCAGTCTTGCCCTTCTTTGTATTATTCATGTATTTTAAAAACTTCTACGAGATCATATTTGTGCATGGCTTTTTCTTGTTTTTGATTGTAGGAATGCGGGAGATTATTAAGGACTTAGAAAATCTTAGGGGTGATCTTGCTCAAGGATACAACACCATCCCTGTTGTGCTGGGAGAAAAAAAAGCAAAGCAATTCTACACGTTGCTCACCATTCTTACGATTATCCCCATAGCTGTCCTGATAGGTTACTTTTCTATAGGGAACATGGGGTATTACTTTACATTTATATCTGGAGCTTTGTTAGTCTGCCTGCCATTGTTGTGGAATTCAAAACGAAAACGTGAGTATCTTCTTATTCACTTTATTTTGAAGGTGATTATCGCCATCGGTGTCTTTTCAATTTTACTTATAGATCTATCGGTAATATGGGAAAAGCTTCAAAATATATTTTTGTAAGCTATTTGATTCTTTGAATTAGCTAGATAGTTTATTTTGCAAACTTAATTTTTGATTTAGAGTTAGAACGGTGTTAATCCCTATGAAGAACATCGCTAAACTTTTATTTTAGTCACAATTCAAAACATTATGATCAATTTTCAAGAGAACACATCAGAAAATACTGCCGAACTCAAGGATAGTGGAACACTTATTTGGGAGCAGATTTCTTCATGGTATAATTCATTTATGAAAATGTTACCCAATCTGGGTATCGCTATAATTGTATTGATCATTGCTTATTTTATTAGTAAGTATGTAGATCAGGGCGTAAGGAAACTTCTGAAAAAAAGAGTGTCTCAATCGTCGGTGCGGAGATTAGCAGGTAAAGCGGTCGCAATAATAGTCGTTCTAGGAGGAATATTTATAGCAATGAGTGTTCTAGACTTAAACAACGTGGTCCAAGGAATCATTGCAGGTGCAGGAGTTTCTGGACTTGTAATAGGTCTTGCACTTCAGGGATCACTTTCTAATATCGTGAGCGGTATCATTTTATCTTTTAGACAGCAAGTAAAAGTAGGTGACTGGATTGAAACTAATGATTATTCTGGAGAGGTTATGGAGATCCAGCTTGATAAATTTATTTTAAAACAAGCAGATAACAATATTGTTGTAATACCTAACAAAACGATTATTGATAATCCTATGTTGAATTATTCTCTTACTGATAGGATGAGAATTGTAGTTAACTGTGGTGTAGGTTATGAAACAGATTTAGAGCAAGCAAAAAAACTAGCTGTTGATGCAATAACTTCAGAATTTGAACAACGAGGTAATGAAGAAGTAGAATTTTTCTACAATGAATTTGGTGATAGTAGCATCAATTTCATGTTGAGGTTTTGGACAGATGCAACTAAGGCTAAACACAAACATGTAGCCTTGAGCAAAGGTGTAATGGCTATCAAAAAGGCATACGATGCCAATGATATTAATATTCCATTCCCTATAAGAACACTACAGTTTGACAATTCACTCAATCTCAATAAAAACAATTCTAAACAGTGAAAATGTTAAAATATTCCTAGACTGAAAACCGCGTTAAAATTGTGATCGTAGATAAAGAGTAACCAAAAAGAAAACGATCATGAATTTTAGAAAAATCACGATAATAGGAGCAGTTGTTTTATTTTTCACGAGCTGCGTGTCGCAACAAAAATATTTAGACTTAGAAAAAGAGTACCAAGCTACAAACAACGAACTTTTAAGGTATAAGGCAAGTGCCATAGAACTTGAGTCCGAATTGACCACTCTGGTAATGAACCAACAAAAGGACTCTGTTGCGCATGAAGAAAACAGGGCAACTCCAGTTGTTTCAAACTAGATTTAGAATCAGGTGTCTATTGGTTTTAATTATATTAATGAGCGTGCTCATGTAGCGTAGACTTGATAAAACCTTTGAAAAAATCATTTTCTAACAGCGTTATTAATTCTTTACTTTTCATTTTTACAACGTTATAATTGAAAAAAACATAAATCATGACAACTATCTTATAATCAGACCCCTTTTGCCGTCTATTTTTTTGATATGAAATCATACATTTATAATACTCTTTTACTGACGTTTCTGTTGGCAATAAGTTGAGTTAGCAAGCAAAAATTTACTGACTTAGAGCATCAATATGCTGCAACCAATGACCTACTTATTGAATGTAAGTCAAAAACTTTAAGTCTTGAAGAGGAAGCGACTGCTGAGAAAGTTACATTGGATCAGAAGAAAGAAGCCAAAATTGTTTCAAGGTCAGATTGATAATTCCTCTTTCAATTTCTAATTGTGCTTCAGCATTAGAGATTATCGCTCAAAATGGAATCCAAACGTTCTAGAGATCAACTCAAGAACGTTTTTTTATTACCATTTTGAAAAAGCAATACAACTAACAAAGTCTCAAAGATCAAAGTCGCGATAATTCCTACCGGAAATAATATAACCGTCGCAAAACCAAAACCGCCGATAATCCCGAAAATACCCGTCCACTTTATGGTATCCCCCATTCTCTTGCGTTCGGTAAACAATCCGATTCCCAAAAAAACAAAAGTCAAACCATAAACAAACATGGAGGGAATGGCGACAACCAGCTCGTCCCATGAGTTGTCTATCATATCAGAAGCGTAAATGTTCACATCCCATATACTCGTTAGAAGATTGACCAATATCATAATGAGACAGCTATAGGCAAATAGGTTGCTGATTCTAGCTGATCCTAACTTGTAAAGGTTGAAATAAAACCAAGAGAGACATGCAAAACTGGAAATGTTTAAAATAATATAAGTTAGGGTAGACAAAAGTTTATCTCCGCCAAATTGATGGTTCAGGCTCAACACCACTATTACAGTAGACAAAAGCAAATAAAAGATGCCAGAAATAGCACCTGAGAGATACCAAGAATTCCCAGCTTCGTTAGAAATAATCTCGTTTACATCAATCTGAGTGGATTCATTGACTCTAGACGATTTTTGCTCTTGGAACACATCGTCGATCGATGTTCCCAAAGCTTCCAGAATATTCTTGATGGTATAGCTGCGTGGATTGACTTCACCAGCTTCAATGCGTTGTATCGTTCTTACATTTATATTACATCGTTCCACGAGCTCTTCCTGGGTAAGACCTTGTTTTTTTCTTAAGTCTGCGATGAGAATTCCTAAATCGGGCTGATTCATAATTGAGTGTTTTTGTGAGGTACAATGATAAACCGATCATTAACAATTTTACTATTTTATAAATGACTTTGACCCGACATTTACCCGACAAAGCCTAATATAATGTGACGTTCACAGATTCATCAGTTATTACCCCTATAACAGATAAAGCATTCTGATTTCATAAATAAGCATAGTATTTTTCACAAAAACAACTATAATGATTGAATTCTCTTTCTTAATACTTCTAACACTCACGCTAATTAGAACCCTTAAACCTATGATCTTCTTATCCCTCATTTAAAAGCAACTCTATGAAAAAAAACTTAACAGAATAAAACCAAAGTTTGGGATTAACCTCTTTACCAATTCTTAATTTCTGGCATTAAAATAACCATTTCAAGCGGTAAAACATTTGCATTAATTAAAGCCGTTGCCGTTTTAGATAGTAACTTAAATACCGTATTTAACCAAAGAGTTAAACAAAGCAACGTAAGAAGTTAAACCTCTATTAAACAACAGCTAAGCTACTCCCATTATCTTTCAGATTACATCGCATCACATTATATTACACCTCTAAATCACTAATTATGAAAATCACAAGAATTTTAGGAGTAGTATTATTATCGGCATCTATGGCGATGATCTCCTGTAAGGATGAAGCTGCCGAAAAAGAAGCAGCGGAAAAAATGGAAATGGAAAAACAGGAAGAAGAAATGGCTCAGAAAAAAGCCGATTCTACCGCCATGGCCGAAAAGAAAATGAGAGAGCGTGAGGAAAGCGCAATGGAAATTAACGGAGCAAAAATGTACTCTGATATGACCATCGTACAGAACGCTTCAAACAGTAAAGATCTTTCTACACTTGTAGCAGCGGTAAAAGCAGCTGGATTAGTGGAAACTTTAAATAGCGATGGACCGTTCACGGTTTTTGCACCTACTAATGATGCTTTTGACAAATTACCTGACGGAACGGTACAAACCTTACTCAAGCCAGAAAACAAGCAAAAGCTATCTGGAATCCTTACCTATCATGTAGTTTCAGGAAAAGTAATGGCCGCAGATCTTCAAAAGATGATCAAGGATGGTAACGGAACAGCAAAATTCAAAACCGTAAACGGTGGAGAACTCACTGCCATGGTAAAGGATGGAAAAGTGATGATCAAGGATGCCAAAGGTGGAACCGCGACAGTAACCGTTGCAGATGTAAAGCAATCTAATGGAGTGGTACACGTTATCGACACTGTAGTTATGCCAGCAAAATAGTCTAACAGAATCATTAAATTTGAAAGGCAGTTCCCAGCGGAGCTGCCTTTTTTTATTTTAACGTGAGTTCGACGTAAGAAAACGAGATTAGCTATAGGGAAAAAGAGAGATAATTAGTATATTAATGTCCTGTAATACAATTAATTAACTAAAAACTCTCTTATGGTTTCCGATGCTAAAAT